>NZ_JAIQDF010000005.1:0-558889 GCF_020037055.1 Myxococcus sp. AS-1-15
GGTGCCGACGGTGGTGGTGGTGCTGGAGGCGCTGCCGCTGACGGCGAACGGGAAGGTGGACCGCAGGGAGCTGCCGGCGCCGGAGGCGGTGACGTCACCGGAAGACGCCTACGAAGCACCACGAGAGGGACTGGAAGCGAAGCTGGCGGAGGTGTTCAGCGAAGTGCTGGGAGCGAAGCGAGTCGGGAGGAAGGACGACTTCTTCGAGCTGGGAGGGCACTCGCTGCTGGCGACGCAGGTGGTGGCGCGAGTGCGTGCACTCACCGGTATCGACCTCCCACTGCGTGCCCTCTTCGAGGCCCCCTCGGTCGAACAGCTCGCGTCGTGGCTCGAAGTGTCCCGTGGTGACAGCCCGGCCCGAGACTGCGTGACGTTGCAGGCCGAGGGTACGGGCACGCCGGTGTTCTTCGTTCACGCGGTCGGCGGAGCGGTGGGGCCCTATCGGCTGCTCTCGCGGTGGATGGGGACGGACCGACCGGTCTACGCCTTCCAGTCGCCGGGGATAGACGGCACGGAGGCTCCACTCGAACACATGGACGCGCTCGTGCGGCGTTACGTGGCCGCGCTGCGCGCCGTACGACCCGAAGGCCCGTACGTGCTCGGGGGCTGGTCCATGGGCGGTGTCGTGGCCTTCGAGATGGCGCGCGAGCTGGAGCGGCAGGGACAGCGCGTCGAACAGCTCATCCTCCTCGACAGCTTCGCGTCCACGGACGAGCTGCTCACGCAAGGACCCGACGACGCGCTGCTCCTCGCGGGGATGGCGATGGACCTCGCGCGGACCGCGGGTGTCGAGTCGACGCTCCGGCCCGAGTCTCTCGCGGGGCTCTCCGAAGATGAGCAGCTCGCTCGGGTCATCGCGTATGCACGGGAGTCCGGGTGGCTTCCCCCCGAGGTCCAGGACTCGGACCTCCGGGCCTGGCGCGACGTGACCCGCGCGAACCTGCGGGTCCTGTCCACGTTCCGTCCAGGCGCCTACGGAGGCCCCGTGTTGCTGCTGCGCGCGAAGGACGCGAAGCGGGAGCGATCCGTGGAGCCGACCCACGGATGGTCTCGCTACGTGGACCCGGAGCAGCTCGAGGTCGAGGACGTCCCGGGCACCCACTACACCCTGCTGCACGCTCCGCACGTCCAGGCCCTGGCCGCGCGAATCGTGAAGCACGTCTCCGAGCCCTTCCTGCGGCAGGACGACGAACGGAACGAGGGCGCCTGAGGACTCCCCGGCGCCTCGCCCCGACGTGGGCACTCGCGCGACGAGTGCCTACTGCCGCGTCGCGAGGTGCTGGTCGAGCCGCGCGAGCGTCTGCTGGCCACCTTCGATGGCGTACTTCGCCGCCTGCTCGCGCGCTTCGACGGTGGGCAGCGTGTGCTGCATCGTGACGCGCGTCTTTCCCGCCTCGTCCTGGAAGGTGACGACGGCCTTGAACAGCACCTCGCCTTCCTTCGTGCCGTGATCCCACTCGAGCCGCTCGTTGGGGACGACCTTCGTGTAGACGATGTGGTTCGCGTAGTCGGTGCCATCGGGTCCGTGCATGGTGAACTTCCACGCGCCCCCCGGCCGCACGTCCTTGCTCACCGTGGTCGTGCGGAAGCCGTTCGGCCCCCACCAGTGGGAGATCATCTCCGCGTCGGTGAACGCCTGGAAGACCAGCGCGCGTGGGGCGCTGATGAGCCGCGACAGTTCCAGCTGACGCTTCGCGAGTTCGTTGAGGTCGAGCGCTGCGTTCATGGGGGGGCTCCTCGGTCCTTCTTCTTCGGGGTTGGAATCTTGCGGCCGCGCGCCGGGCGCTTCTGCCCCTGGACGTCGGCGAGATAGTCCTCGAGCCGGTCGAGGCTGGCCTCCCAGAACTCGCGATAGTCCTCGAGCCAGTCGGTCGCGTCCTTCAGCGGCTCCGGCGCGAGTCTGCAGGGGCGCCACTGGGCTTCGCGGCTCCGCGTGATCAGCCCCGCGCGCTCGAGCACCTTGAGGTGCTTCGTCACGGCGGGGAGGCTCATGTCGAAGGGTTGGGCGAGCTCCGTGACGGAGGTCTCCCCCTTCGAGAGCCGCGCGAGGATCGCGCGCCGGGTCGGGTCGGCGAGTGCGGCAAAGGTGGCGCTGAGTGGGTCGCTCGGCATGGCTTGATTAACCTTCTGTTAAAATAACCAATTGGTTAAATGAAAAGCAAGCGCGAATCGCGTCGAGCGTTCGCTGTGCGGTTCAGGGCTGCTGCGTCGAAACGCGCGGGGGCGGAGGCGGCGCGAAGGCCTCCACGAGTCCCTGGGTCATCGCGGTGGCGAAGACCTCCAGCGTGCGCTCCTCGCGCCAGCGCGCGGCCTCCTCGAAGTCGAGCGCGTGGTGCGTCTCCACGATGACCGAGGGCATCGTCGGCTTGCGCAGGACGAAGATCTGCCGGTGTGACGGCTCGCGGGACACGAAGACGCCGGGCTGCGCGGTGTCGGTGGCGTAGAGGCCCACGTAGTCCACGCCGTCGTAGTGGAGGAACCCGCCGCGCGACAGGTTCCGCGCCAGCGCTCGCGCCAGCTCCGCGCGGCGACCCTGGAGGGGGGCGGGCGCATCCTCGGACCAGAGCACGCTGAAGCCGGGCGTCGTGTCCTGGCGGTTGCACGAATGTCCCTCCGCGGGCGCCCACGGCTGCGACGTGCCTCGCGAGTCCGAGTGCAGGCTCACGAACACGTGCGCGCCCCAGCGCTCCGCATCGGCGAGCCGACTCGTATACGGCACCCGCTGTCCCGGCTCACGGCTGATGCGCACCTCGAAGTGCCCCGTGGCCACCAACCGCCGCGCCAGGTCCTGCGCCACGCGCAACGTGAAGACCTCCTCGTCCTCGCACGTGACGGAGCGGTTGCCCGTGTTCCCCTCGGCGCCGTGTCCCGCGTCCAGGTACACCCGACGTCGCGCGAAGCCCTCGGGCACGTTCGCGGGGACGTGCGTCAGCGTGGCTCCCGGCGCGGGCCACCTGGCCACGACAGGCGGCTCGACGACCGTCTCCGCCGCGCGCATCGGCCTGTGGGGAAGGGAGCCCCGTGTGCCTTCCACGGACCCACGGACGGCGCTCGGGTCGACGGGGAGCGAGCCCGGCCGCGCCGCCTGGGACAGGTGTGTCGAGGCATCAGGAGACACCTCGCTCGAGGCGCGCACGCAGGCGGTGCCCGTGAGCAGCAAGACTCCCAGTCCCCACACTCCAGCGGCGGATGTCGGCATGTCAGGTTCGACGCCTGTCGAGCGGGCGTCGTTCCGCAGTGTGGCCCGGAATGACGGGGAAGCGGAAGCCGGCCCGGGGAGCCCGCCTGCCCGGACGCCC
This sequence comes from Myxococcus sp. AS-1-15, assembly GCF_020037055.1. Lineage (NCBI taxonomy): Bacteria > Pseudomonadati > Myxococcota > Myxococcia > Myxococcales > Myxococcaceae > Myxococcus > Myxococcus sp. AS-1-15. The sequence continues at coordinate 3,300 of NZ_JAIQDF010000005.1, forward strand.
TGTCGTCGCGCTTGCGTTTCCGTCGCGCATCGCGAAGAAGCGGGGAGCCATGTCCGTGGAGCGCCCGCAGCCCGATTCCTCCGCTGTCCCACTCTTCGCCACGGAAGGAGCCCTGCGCGCCTGGCTGCGCGAGCACGGCGTCGAGCACCTGTCCCGCCTGAGCCTCACGGTGCTGTCGCCCTTCGTGGACCCCGCGCTGCTGCCTCAGTCCCGCCCCGCGATGGCCCGCCGCAGGCTGGTGGAGATGCTCAGCGAGGAGGGCCGTACGCGCTGGACGCAGGAGTCCCTGCCGTCGCCGAAGATGAAGGACCTCCTGCCCCGGCTCGCGTGGCGCTTCGTCGAGGAGGAGCGCAAGCAGGCGGAGGAGACCCGCGCCACGCTCGCCGCGCGACTGGCGCCGCCCGAGGACCCGCGCACCCACCGTGTCCATGGCCTGTTGCTGGACCTGCGCTCCCGCGCGCCCGCCACCGTGGCCACGCGGCCCTTGCACGCGCTGCAGCTGGAGTCGCTCCAGCACGACGCCGAGCTCCCTGGCTTCCGCTTCCGCGAGACGCGCTGCTCGGAGCTGCCCTACGGCGCGCAGATGGGCTTCATCCTCCCCGAGGCCCGGCTGACCTTCACGCCCTCCGTGGTGCAGGGCGACTGCACCTGTGGCGCGCCGCCGTGTGTCCACCTGGTCGCCGCCATCGACACGGTGCTGTTGTGGCTGAACCAGCCGTGGACGGAGCGCTTCGGCGAGACGCTCGACGAGCTGGTGCGACCGGGGTGGGACCGCACGTTGAGGGCGCTGGAGCGCGCGCTCGATGAGGGCACGGGCAGCGGCGCGGCGGTGGAGGTCTCCTGGCGCGTCGACGTCATCGAGGGCTACGGCGTGGAGGTCCACCCGTACGTGCACCGGCGCAACAAGAAGGGCCAGCGCTCCACCGGAGCCAAGGTGAGTCGCCGCAAGCTGCTCCAGGAGCATGGCTCGCAGCTCTCCTCGCTCGACGCGCGCCTCGCGTCGCTGCTGCCGGATGGCGACGCACCCGCCTCGCGCGCGCTGCTGCTGGAGCTGGTGGACCATCCCCGGCTCTATCAGGAGGGGACGCAGGACCTGCTGGTCCAGGTGGATCGCGCCAAGGTGGGCATCGTCGCCTCTGAGCGGGGCGGCGCTGTCGTCGTCTCCGCGGGCGTGGACGGCGCGAGCCTGCCCGCGTCCATGGTGGACCGCGTGCGCCGCTCGAAGCCGGAGGAGGCCCTCTTCCTCTGGGACGAGGGCTCGCGCAGGCTCACCGTGCTGGACGCGGGACCGGAGGTCCGCGCGCTCGTCTCCGTGCTCCAGCGTCACGGCAATGTCTTCCCTCCCGAGAGCCACGGCGTGCTGCTGGAGAAGCTGGCGAAGCTCTCGGTGCGGCTGCCCGTGGCCATGCCTCGCGGTGTCATGGGCGAGAAGCTGCCCTCGCTCCAGCTCCCGGTGCTGCGCTTCGAGCTGGAGCCCGGCAGCGCGGTGCGCGTGGAGCTGCGCGTGCGGGCGCTCCCGGACAGCATCAGCTTCATCCCGGGCGAGGGGCCTCGGGACGTGTACCTGCGCCGGGGCCTGGAGCCCGTGCACACGGTGCGCGACTTCGTGAAGGAGCTCGCCGTGGTCCACGCGCTCCAGGCGAGCCTGCCCCTGGCCACCGCGGAGGCGCAGGCGCTGCCGTTCAGCTTCTCGTTCCCCAACGTCCAGGGCGCGCTCGGGCTCTTGTCCGCGTGTCAGTCGCTGGAGTCGCCGCCGGAGCTGGAGTGGGGTGGCTCTCCACTTCGCCTCGTGGGCTCTCGCGGGGCGAGCGCGCTGCGAATCACGGTGGAGCGCAAGCGCGACTGGTTCGGCGTGCTCGGAGGGCTGGCGGTGCAGGGCGAGCGCGTGGAGATGGCGCGGCTGTTGGACGCCGCGCGTCGCAAGGAGCGCTTCGTCCAGGTGAAGGACCAGACCTACGTGGAGGTCGAGGAGGCGCTGCGCCAGCACCTGGAGCGACTGGCGGACCACGCCCACCTTTCGCGCCACGGCTTGGAGGTGGGTCCGGCCGCGGCGGAGTCGCTGTCCGCCCTGGGCAGCGCGGGCGCGACGCTGGACGCGGACGCGACGTGGAGGGGGCTCGTCGAGCGCATCTTCGCCGCACGGGAGCTGAAGCCGAAGGTCCCCGCCACGCTGAAGACGGACCTGCGCGACTACCAGGTCGAGGGCTTCCGCTGGCTCACCCGGCTGGCCTCGTGGGGCGCGGGCGCGGTGCTCGCGGACGACATGGGGCTGGGCAAGACGGTGCAGGCGCTGGCCGTGTTGCTGGAGCGCTCGAAGCTGGGGCCCGCGCTGGTGCTCGCGCCCACCTCCGTGGCCTTCAACTGGATGGACGAGGCGAAGCGCTTCGCGCCGTCGCTGAAGATGCGGCTGTTCTCCGAGGCCGCGGACCGGGGCGGGCTGCTCGAACGTCTGGGTCCCCGCGATGTGCTCGTGCTGAGCTATGGCCTCCTGACGCGCGACATCGGCCGGCTGTCCGAGCTGCGCTTCGCCACGCTCGTCTTCGACGAGGCCCAGGCCTTGAAGAACGCGGGCACCCACCGCTTCCGCGCCGCGCGGGCGCTGCAGGCGGACTTCAAGTTCGCCCTCTCCGGCACACCATTGGAGAACCACCTGGGCGAGCTGTGGAGCGTCTTCTCGCTCGTCTTCCCCGGGCTGCTCGGCAGCCACGACGCCTTCCGCACCCGCTTCGCGATTCCCATCGAGCGCAGGGTGGACCCCACCGCGGCGCCCGCCCTGGCCAGGGTGCTGCAACCCTTCCTCCTGCGCCGCACCAAGGCCCAGGTGGAGGCGCAGCTGCCGCCGCGCACGGACATCCGCGTGCCCGTCGTCCTCTCCACCCAGGAGTGGACCATGTACGAGGACGCGCGGCTGGCGGCCCTCTCAGCGCTGGAGTCCGCGCCGGAGGTGATGCGCGAGCGGCAGTCACGTGAGCTGGAGCGCCGCTTCGAGGTGCTCGCCGCGCTCACCCGGCTGCGCCTGTTGGCCTCGCACCCGCGCCTCTACGACGCCGAGTCCCGCGTGGAGTCCTCCAAGCTGGAGCGCTTCATGGAGCTGGTCGAGGAGCTTCGCGCCGAGGGCCACCGCGCGCTCGTCTTCAGCCAGTTCACCTCGCACCTGGCCCTGGTGCGCGAGGTGCTGGACGCGCGGGGCATCCGCTACGACTACCTGGACGGCTCCTCCACCCCCAAGGCCCGAGAGCAGGCCGTGCGCTCCTTCCAGGAGGGCAGCGCGCCCCTGTTCCTCATCTCGCTCAAGGCCGGCGGCTTCGGCCTCAACCTCACCGCCGCCAACACCGTCATCCACCTGGACCCGTGGTGGAACCCCGCCGTGGAGGATCAGGCGTCGGACCGCGCGCATCGCATCGGCCAGGAGCGCCCCGTCACCGTCTACCGGCTGGTGGCGCGAGGCACCATCGAGGAGCAGATGCTGTCGCTCCACGAGCACAAGCGCGCGCTCGTCGCGGACGTGCTCGAGGGCAAGGACGGCGCCGGGCGGCTCTCCACGAAGGAGCTGCTTGGCCTCTTGTCCCAGCGCCTTGGGGGCCCCGACGAGGAGGAAGTCCCCCGGACGCGGCACTGAAGCGGGGCAGGGGAGCCCCGCAAAGACAACGGGCAGGTCCCTCGGTGAGGAACCTGCCCGCGTCAGGCTTCGAGTCGCTGAAGCCCGCGCTTTACGCGCGGACCTCGGGCGACCCGGGCTCGGTGGACGCAGGAGGCAGCGAGGCCTCCTTGCCCGGCTCGCCACCCGGAGTCCCCGCCGACGACTTGAACGGCGACGTCTCCAGCGCGGCCTTCAGGACCTCGTCCATCTGGCTGACGAAGATGAACTCCAGCTCGTTCTTCGCCTGGTCCGGCACGTCCACCAGGTCCTTGCGGCAACGCTCGGGCAGGATGACCCGCTTGATGCCCGCGCGGTGGGCCGCCAGCACCTTCTCCTTGATGCCGCCAACCGGCAGCACCAGGCCACGCAGCGTGGCCTCGCCCGTCATCGCCGTGTCGTGCCGCACCCGGATGCCCGTGAGCAGGCTGGTGAGCGCCGTCAGGATGGTGACGCCCGCGGAAGGACCATCCTTGGGGATGGAGCCCGCCGGGAAGTGCAGGTGGATGTCCGTCTTCTCCAGGAAGTTGGAGCTGATGCCCAACTGCTCGGACTTGCTGCGCAGGTAGCTCAGCGCCGCCGTCGCGCTCTCCTTCATCACGTCGCCGAGCTGGCCGGTGAGCGTCATGCCGCCCTTGCCCGCCATCTTCGTCGCCTCGATGAAGAGCAGATCGCCGCCGGCCGCCGTCCAGGCCAGACCCGTGGCCACGCCCGGAACCTCCGTGCGCTCCGCGACCTCCGAGTAGAACATCTCGGGCCCGAGGATCTCCTTCACGCGCTCGGCGTTGATGGTCTGCTTCTCCAGCTTCCCACCCGCGACCTCCACCGCCACCGCGCGGCAGATGTCCGCGATGCGCCGCTCGAGGTTACGCACGCCCGCCTCGCGGGTGTACGAGGTGGTCAGCGTCAGCAGCGCCTCATCGGTGATCTCGATGTGGTCCGGGTTGAGCCCGTGCTCCTTGAGCTGCTTGGGCACCAGGTGGATGCGCGCGATGCTCTGCTTCTCCTCGAAGGTGTAGCCCGACAGCTCGATGATCTCCATGCGGTCGCGGAGCGGCCCGGGGATGGGATCCAGCTGGTTCGCCGTGGCGACGAACATCACCTTCGACAGGTCGAACGGCACGTCGAGGTAGTGGTCGCTGAACGTGTTGTTCTGCTCCGGGTCCAGCACCTCGAGGAGCGCCGCGCTCGGGTCGCCACGGAAGTCGGCGCCGAGCTTGTCGATCTCGTCGAGCATCATGACCGGGTTCTTCGTGCCGGCCTTCTTCATGCTCTGGATGAAGCGGCCGGGCAGCGCGCCGACGTAGGTGCGCCGGTGGCCGCGGATCTCCGCCTCGTCACGCACGCCGCCCAGCGACAGGCGCACGAACTTGCGGCCCGTGGCCTTGGCCACGCTCTGACCCAGCGACGTCTTGCCGACGCCCGGAGGACCGACGAGGCACAGGATGGGCCCGCGCATGTCGTTCTTCAGCTTGCGGACGGCCAGGTACTCCAGGATGCGCTTCTTCACCTTCTTGATGCCGAAGTGATCCTTGTCGAGCTGCTGGCGCGCGTTCTCGATGTCGAGGTTGTCCTCGGACAGCTTCGACCACGGCAGGTCGGCGATCCAATCCAGGTAGGTGCGCGCGACGGTGTACTCGCTCGACGCCGCCGGAATCGTCTTCAGGCGGTTGAGCTCCTTGTTCGCGACCTTCTCCACCTCGGGAGGCAGGGCGGCCTTCTTCAGGCGCTCCTGGAGCTCGTCGAGCTCCTCCTCCTCCTCGCCCATCTCGCCGAGCTCTTCCTTGATCGCCTTGAGCTGCTGGCGCAGGTAGTACTCGCGCTGGGTCTTCGACATCTCGCCCTTCACGGCGGAGTCGATCTTGTTGGAGAGCTTGAGGATCTCACGCTTGCGGTTGAGCAGCTCGAGCACGAGCTTCATCCGCGCCTTGAGGTCCACCGTCTCCAGGACGGCCTGCTTCTCCTCGATCGGCACGTCCACGTTGGCGGCGATGAGGTCGGCCAGGTGACCGGGGTGGGTGATGCTCTCCACCAGCTCCGTGGCGGCGGCCGGCAGCTCGGGCATCAGCTCGATGACCTCGCGCGCCAGCTTCTTGAGGTTGATGCCCAGGGCCTCCACCTCGACGTTCTCCGCGGAGGTCTTGTCCTCCACCGCGTCGACGCGGGCCTTGAGGTACGGGGCCTCCTGCACCAGCTCCACGACACGGAAGCGGGCGAGTCCCTGGACGACGAGCGAGTAGTTGTCCTCGCCCATCTTCAGAAGCTTCACGATACGGGCCACCGTCCCCATGGTGTAGAGGTCGGCGGCGCCCGGATCCTCTTCCTCGGCGCGGCGCTGCGTGACGACACCGATGACCTGGTCGTCGCGCACCGCGTCCTTGATCAGGGCAATGGTCTTCTGACGGCCGACGGCCAGCGGGAGCACGCCGCCGGGAAAGAAGACGCTGTTCCGCAGGGGCAGGATCGGCAGCACCTGGGGAATGTCTTCCTTGTTGATGAGCCCCGGAGGGGCCATCGCGGTGGGCATTGCGCTCGCGGCGGTGCCCTTCTTCTTCTCATCGGACATGAAGTTCGGCCTCTTCCTTCTTCAAGCCCGGCCCTCCCTGCGACCGGACCGGTGAACATCTGTCGGTTTTCTGCGGCAGATGAACCAACGTAACAACCAAAACGCCCGTGGCAAACGCCGTGTGCGATTTTCCACGCTCAAGTCGGATGCCAGACGCTGCGTCCTTGTCTCGCGTCCAGGCCGGGGGTGGGGCATGCTCGCCCCCCCAGCCTCGCTGCGACGCACCGCCCGGGTGCGCCGCCTTCCCCCTCAGGAGGACGCCATGAAATCCAGAACCCGAGCCCCCCTGCTCCTGTTGCCGGCCCTCTGGGTGGCGTCCTGCACGTCGCCCGTCGACGAGGCCGGATCCACCCTGCCGGGCAAGTGTCAGAGCGAATCCCCGGTGGTGGCCCCGCAGAAGACGGACATCCTCTTCGTCATCGACAACTCCGGCTCCATGGCCGAGGAGCAGGCCGGAATCGCCACCGAGCTGCCCGCCTTCATCCAGGGCCTGCGGGAGGGCGGCGGCGTCACCCAGGACTTCCGCGTGGGGGTGATCACCACCTCCGTGTACCGCCGCGTCTTCACCCAGGGCCGGGAGTTCTACTCGGAGTATCCGAGGGAATCCGGCCTCCTGCAGCAGGTGCCGATGGCGAACGGGAGCGCGTCGGAGGACCGCTTCGTCGAGAGCTCGGATCCGGACCTGCTGGAGCGCTTCCGCTTGCTGGTGAAGCAGGGGACGAGTGGCAGCGGGCAGGAGTCCCCCTTCGAGGCCGCCCGACTGGCGGTCTCCGAGCCCCTGACCACCACCTCCATCGCCGAGGGTGGGAACGGAGGCTTCCTGCGGGACGGGGCGCGGCTGCTCGTCGTGGTGGTGACGGACGAGGAGGACTGCAGCTCCACCGCGCGGCCGCCGCCGGTCATCGTCACGGACGACACGTCGGTGGACAAGTGCCACGAGGGCGCGGGGCTGCTGACGTCGGTGGACGAGTACGCGGAGGTCTTCAAGAGCCTGCGCGACTCCAAGGGCGGACGTCGGGAGGTGCTGTGGGCGACGGTGGGCCCGGTGGCGCTGAGCGACAAGCGGGCGGAGTTCTTCCTCGATGAGTCGCCGCAGGGCACGTATGTGCGCAACGCGGACTGCCCCACGTCCTATGGGCCGGGCTTCCGTCACCGGGCGATGTCGGAGAAGTTCGACTCGGCGCTCGACAACCTGGATTCCATCTGTCGGGAGAGCTACCGCGACACGCTGCTGCGCATCGCGGAGCTGGCGGCGGTGGCGCAGAGCCTGGACGTGGTGAACCTGCCGGATCCGCGCCTGGCGCAGGTGGAGATCACCCGCGCCGGGGGCACGGTGGAGCGCTGCTCGGTGGCCGCGGGCGACCTGAGCTACGAGCCGTCCGGGGAGGACCGCCCCGCGCGGATCTACTTCGGCGGCAGCTGCCTGCGCCGCGCGGATGATCAGAAGGTCGAGGTGAAGGTCATCTGCGCCGGTTAGGTCCGCCGGAGGGGTGACGCCCAGGGGCTCGAAAACCCTGGCGTCGCCCCGGTGGATCCAAGCCATCACGTCGTGTCGCCGGGCCCGTCGCCGTGCGTCCTGTGCGGGCGCACGTCAGACCCTTGAGCATACTGAACCGTCGTGCAGGCGTGCGTTCGGTGTGTCGGGTCCTGGCGAGGAGGCGAGATGAGCGCGGTGGCGGAGCAGCGCAGTGGCGGCGCGGTGGTCGAGCAGCTTCGCGAGCGCATCCGCCAGTTGCAGGCGGCGCCGCGCAGCTACCTGGCGGTGTTGCGCACGGGGATGGAGGCGGTGGACGCGCTGCTGCCCTCGGGCGGCTTCCCGCTGGGGCAGGCGGTGGAGCTGTGTGGTGAGGCGGCCACCGGCAGGACGAGCCTGGCGCTGAGCGCGGTGGCGTCCGCGCATAGGGAGGCGCGGCTGTGCGCGTGGGTGGATGGACCGCGCGAGCTGTATGCCCCGGCGGCGGCGGCGCAGGGCGTGGACCTGGAGCGGCTGCTGCTCGTGCGGCCCAAGGCGCCCGAGCAGCGGGTGTGGGCGGCGGTTCAGCTGGCCCGGAGTGGGGCCTTCGCGTGCGTGGTGCTCGACCTGACGCGAGGGGTGGGCGCGACGGGGAGGCCGCCGCGGGTGGGGCTGGCCGAGGCGCGGAAGCTGGCGGACGCGGCGGAGCGTGGCGGCGGGCTGCTGCTGCTGCTGACCTCGCCGGAGGCTCCGGCGGATGGGGTGACGCGGCTGCGCACGGAGTCCCAGGGCGCGGAGGGCTGGGCGGTGGAGGTGGTGCGCAGCAGGCGCGGCGGCACGGGGACGCGGGCGGTGCTGCCGTGGAGCGCGCTGTACCCGGAGCTGGGGCTCGAGGAGGGGGGGCGGGTGCTGGACGTGGGGCCGGTGGACGCGGACGCGACGCCGGACTTCCTGCGGGAGACGCCGTGGGTGGCGCGCAACGGGCTGGGGCACCAGGGGCAGCGGTCCGGGCGGGATGGGGTGATGCCCTCGCTGCGGGTGGCGTCGGACGTGGCCTCGGCGGCGCACAACTGAGGGAGCCATGCGCAGGGCCTATCTGCATTTCACGCGCTTCCCGGTGCAGCGCAAGGTCATCGAGTGTCCGGAGCTGGCGGGCCGGCCCTTCGTGCTGGTGGAGGAGGCTCGCGGCCAGCGACGGGTGGTGGCGGCGTCCACGTCCGCGCTGAAGGCGGGCGTGCGGCCCGGGGTGACGCTCACCGCGGCGACGGCGCTGGAGCCGGGGCTGCGGCACTTCCCCTACCGGTTGGAGGAGGAGAAGCGGGCACTGGTGGCGCTGGGGGAGGCGCTGCTGAGCCTGGGGCCGGGCTTCCAGCTCTCCGCCCCAGATGGACTGTGGCTCGACGCGGGGGCCGCGCACCTGTCGGGAGGTGAGGCGGGGCTGTGCTCTCGGGCGTTGGCGTTGTGCGAGGGGCTGGGGTACCGGGCGCACGTGGTGGTGGCGTCGGAGGCGTTCACCTCGCGAGCGCTGGCGCGCTTCGGAGCGCGGCGGGTGGAGGTGGTGGCGCCGGGGGCGTCGGCCCAGGCGCTGGCGCCGTTGCCGTTGGCGGCGCTGGAGGGGCGGGAGTCCGCGCCGTTCTCCGCGTTGGGGCTGAGCACGTTGGGAGAGGTGGCCCAGCTGCCGCCGGGGGCGGTGGCGGCGCGGGGTGGGGTGATGGGGGCGCGGGCGCATGCGTGGTGTGGCGGGAGGGATGAGACGCCCTTCGTGGCGGAGGTGCTGGACGAGGTGCTGGAGGAGCGGCGGGTGTTGGAGTGGCCGGCGGAGTCGTTCGAGCCGTTGGGCTTCGCGCTGAAGATGTTGTTGGACCGGTTGGGGGCGCGGCTGGTGGGGCGGGGGCGGGCGGCGGTGCGCATCACCTTCACGTTGAAGCTGGACCCCACGGGGCAGCAGCGGGTGACGTTGTCGCTGGCGAGGCCCACGGCGGCGGCGAAGTTGTTGTTGGACCTGGCGCGGCACCGGCTGGAGGAGCTGCGGTTGGAGAACCCGGTGGCGGAGGTGTCCGCGCGGGTGGACGAGTTCTCCGAGGACCGGGGGCAGCAGCTCTCGTTGGGGGACGCGCCGGAGGGGGACGCGGCGCTGGAGGTGGTGTTGTCGCGGCTGGCGACGACGTTGGGAGAGGAGTCGCTGTGCTCGGCGGGGTTGGAGCCGGTGCATCGGCCGGAGGGCGCGCAGGGGACACGGGCGTTCCGCCCCCCCGAGGCTCGCAAGGGGTGGGGGGAGGCGCTGACGCCGGTGGAGCGGAGGGACGGTGGGCTGCGGGAGCGGCCGTCACGTTTGTTGGCGGAGCCCGCGTGGCTGGACGCGGAGCTGGGGGATACCGGTCGGTTGCTCGCCGCGCGAGTCGGCGGACGGCGTCACCGGGTGACGGCGGTGACGGGCCCCGAGCGCCTGGGCGGCGAGTGGTGGGCCGAGACGCCCTTCCAGCGCGATTACTACCGGGTGCACTTCGAGGGACTGGGGCCCGCCTGGGTGTTCCAGGACATGCGCGACGGCCGCTTCTACCTGCAGGGGTTGTTCGACTGAGCTATGCATGGTGACCATGCGCGCCCTCTCACTCCTCCTGCTGTCGCTGCTCGCCACCGCGTGTTCCGCGCCGCAGGTCCGGCCTCCGGGGGCCATCCGCAAGGTGGTCGTCGTGATCGGCACGCGCGTGGACTCGCTGCCCGTGGCGACCTATCGCGAGGACATGCTGGGGGAAGGCAATCCACGATCCGTCCTCATCGGCCAGACGCAAGCGGTGCTGCGTGAGCGCGGCTTCGAGGTGGTCGGCTCGCGCATCTCCGACGCACCATCCCCCTCCACCGGCGAGGTCGTCGCCCTCATCCGCGAGAACAAGGCCGAGGCCGCCGTCATCGTCGTGCTCAACTGGGTGGACGTGTCCTCCATCCGCGCCATGGGCCGCGCCGAGGTCTTCCTGGAGGCGGGCCTCGTGTCGCCGAACGGCGACCTGCTGTGGCGCAAGGACTCCCGCACCGTCTCGTCCATCAGCATGTACCAGTCGCAGACGGACTACAGCTCCTACCTGCGCAAGGCCGTCATCGACGCCGTCAAGGAAGTGCCCTGAGCCCCCTCAGGGCTTCGGCTGGGGGCTCGCCAGCCGAAGGTGCTCGTGCACCGTCTCCGCGCGGAGGTAGAGGAACTGCGCGTCGCCGAACGCCAGCGTGTCCCCGTCGTTGAGCGTCACCTGCGCGCGGAAGCCCAGCGGCGCGCCGTTGATCCACGTGCCGTTCATCGACTGCGCGTCCCGCACCTGGAAGCCACCCGTGGTCGCGTTCCAGCGCAGCGTCGCGTGGTGCTGCGACACGGACGGGTCCGGCACCACCAGGTCGCAGTCCGAGCGCCCCACGGTGAGCTCCTCCCCATCCACCTTGGGGTTCAGGAAGTGCACCTCCAGGTTGTCGAAGTCGCGGAGCATCGCGAGCAGCCGCTCCGTCATGCGCGAGCGGTGCGCCATGCCCACCGTGCGAGCGCCCGTCAGCTGCTGGGCGACGTTCCGGAAGACGGGATCCACGGGCTGCTGGATGAGCGCCACCGGACCGGACGCGGCGCGGAAGGCCTCCAGCGAGGCCGAGGCGAAGGGACGGAGCTGGTTCACGGACACCATGCCTCCCACCCTACGTCCAAGCGGGGGCCACGGGAAGTCGTGTGACAGTGCCCGCCAGGCCCCCTCATCGCCACATCACCAGCATGGCTTCCGACCCGAGGGCATGAAACCCTCACGCTTCATGCGGGTCCTCGTCACGGGCGCAGCGGGCTTCATCGGTCACCACGTCAGCGCGAAGCTGCTCGCCCGAGGTGACACCGTCATCGGCGTGGACAACCTGGACCCGTCCGGAGACGTCGCCCTCAAGCGCGCCCGACTGGCCCGACTCCGCTCGCTTCCCGGCGCGGAGCGCTTCACCTGTCACGAGGCGGACATCACCGACGCTCCCGCGCTCGCGGGAATCTTCCAACGGGAGCACCCCGAGCGAATCGTCCATCTGGCCGCGCGGGTCGGCGTGCGAGAGGCCGGAGCCTCCGCTTCGTCCTACGTGGACGCGAACATCGTGGGCTGGCTCCAGCTCCTGGAGCAGGGCCGCGCCGCGGGCGTCTCGCACCTGGTCTACGCGTCCTCCAGCTCCGTGTACGGCGCGGACACGCCGCCGCCCTTCCACGAGAGCGCCTCCGCCGACCATCCCCTCAATGTCTACTCCGCGACCAAGCGCGCCGGAGAGCTGCTGGCCCACACGTACAGCCACCTCCACGGCCTGCCCACCACGGGTCTGCGCTTCTTCACCGTGTACGGACCCTGGGGACGCCCGGACATGGCGCCGCTGCGCTTCCTGCGCGCCTTGAGAGCAGGGCGCCCCATCGACCTGTACGGCGAGGGACGCATGCTGCGCGACTTCACCTTCGTGGAGGACGTGGCGGAGGCGGTGCTGCGCGTCCTGGACCGTCCTCCCGTGGGGAGCCCTCCGTATCGACTGCTCAACGTGGGACGCGGGGAGCCCGTCTCCGTGCGGGACTTCGTCGCCGTGCTGGAGCGGCTCCTGGAGACCCGGGCCGTGCTGCGGCTCCTGCCCGCGCAGGCCGGGGAGATGGACTCGACCTGGGCGGACCCCGCGGCCCTGGAGCGCGAGACGGGCTTTCGCCCCCGCGTGTCCGTGGACGAAGGGCTCGCGGCGCTCGTGACCTGGGCGCGCGAGCACTCCGTCCCCTGAGCTAGCGTCCGTGCCTTCGTCACCCGGGCCGGCAGGTGGCCTGCTTCCCGCTCGAGGCTCCTGGTCCTCCAGGAGGAGTGTCGTCATGTCCCGCAATCATCGCGTGCGCTTGCGTCTCACCTTCTTCGCGCTGCTGCCGCTGCTCGGCGCCTGCTCGGACTCCCGCGAGCCTTGCGTCCGTGACTCCCAGGCGGCCTTCGCCCCCGCGGACTTCCTCGATGATCACCTCCGGGCGCGGCGCGTCGACTGCGGTTTCCAGAGCGGCGTGAGCGAGCTGGCCGTGGGGGCGGATGGCACCACCTGGCTCCGCCGCGGCGAGTACGAGGACCGGGGCGAGGACACCTTCTTCTTCCCGCCCGTCAAGCGCCTGTCGCAGGTGGACGCGGAGGGCGGGTGGCGGGGCGAGCTGTCGCTGCCGGACTTCGTCCACCACCATGTGGTTCATCCCAGCGGAGAGCTCACCGTCTTCGGCTGGGAGCGCGAGGAGGACCCGCTCGCCATCCAGGTGCGCCGCATCCGACCGGATGGAACCGTCGTCGCGCAGCGGCGCTTCACCCACGCGATTCCTCCGGAGGCGCGCATGGACTTCATCGCCCTGCCGAACGGCGCCCTGGGACGGGCGCAGCTCCCGGACTCCGAGCGCAACGCCGCCATCATGCTGGCGCGGGCGGATGGAGAGGAGGCCGTCCTCCTCCTGGCGCTCGACGGCATCCGCGTGGGGCGGCTCGACGCGCGCCTGGAGACCCTGTGGCTCAGCCCCGTGGCGCCCTCGGTGGCCCTGAAGGACTTCTCCACCTGGGAGCAGATGGAGGCCGTGGGCGCCCCCTGGGTCGGCTGGGGCCTGGACGTGGACGAGCAGCACCAGGTCCACGTCGCCACGCCGCTGATGGACCTCCAGCGGCGCGCCTACGAGGAGTCCTTCGAGCGCGAGCCCAGGGGCGCGACGGGACGCGCCTTCCTCCTGTCCTCCTTCTCGCCCACGGGCGCGTTCGTCTCCGCGCGCGCCGTGTCCGCGCCCGAGCCCCAGGAGATCGTCGGCCTGGTGGTGCGGGCCGGCACCTTCGCGCTCGGCGCCAGCGAGCGGGCGCTGGTGGGCGGCAGGACCCTCTCCCCGGACCTGTACTTCGCCTCCGGACGCCTCGACGGCGCCGCGGAGGACGACCTCGTGCGCGCCCTCGACGTCGAGCGCGACGACATGCCCGTGTCCTTCGTCGCCTGCGGTCAGGCGCGTTACTGCTTCGCGGGCGACACGGGCTTCGCGCAGGACTCCACGGACCCCGAGCAGCGCAAGAGCAAGGGCTTCCTGCTCACGGTGGACGCGAGCGGCCAGCAGCAGGGCCTGTTCCAGCTTCGGCGAGAAGAGGCCGTGCACGTCCTCATCGCCAGACAAGGCGTGGGGGACTCGGTGGTGTTCGCGTTCGGCATCGACGGCTCCCGGACCACGGGGGGGCCCGGGAGCCGCGCGAAGTCCAACGAGACGTGGGTCGGCATCCTCTCGCCGCCCTGAGGCTCACCCGCTCGTCACCTCCACCTGTCCGTGCTCCACGCGCCAGCACTCACTGGTGCAAGCGCGCGCGAAGGTGGAGTCGTGGCTCACCAGCAGCAGCGCGCCGGGGTACTCGCGCAGGGCCGCCTCCAGTCGCTCGATGGAGGGCAGGTCCAGGTGGTTGGTGGGCTCGTCGAGCACCAGCGCCCAGGCGTGCTGACCCAGGCCCCGCGCGATGAGCAGCTTGCGCACCTCGCCCGGGGACGGCTGCTCCGAGCCGAGCAGTCGCTCCGGGTCCACGCCGAGCGCGGCGACGAGGGACAGCACGCGGCCCTTCTCCTCGGGAGGCAGCGCGCGCACCGCGTCCAGGGTGGCCCGGGCCTCCTCGGCGCCCACGTCCTGCGGCAGGTACAGGATGCGCTCGCGCGGCACGCGGGTGTTCTCCAGCAGCGCGCGCACCAGGGTGCTCTTGCCCGCGCCATTGGGGCCCTCGATTCGCACGCGCGCCTCGCGGCCCACCGACAGCTTCACCGGACCCAGCAGCGGCACGTCCCCCACGCGCAGCTCCGGCACGTCCAGCGTGATGAGCCACGGGTTGGGCGAGCGCACGTAGTCGACGAAGACGGAGCGGCCCATCGTCTTGTCCGCGTGGAACTCGCCCACCGCGTCGCTGACCCGCTCCAGCTCCCGACGGAGGATGCCCACGCGGCGGCCCGCGTGGTTCTCCGCCCAGCCCGCGACGACGGACGCGCCCATGGAGCGCGCGTCGTTGTCGTTCTTGTCCTTGAGCCGCTTGCGGGTGCTGCGCGCCGCGTCCGCGGAGGCCTGCTCGCGCCGGGCCTGGTCCAGCATCCGGGCCGTGCGCTTCTGCTCCGCTCTGGCCTGCTGATAGGCGCCCAGCTCGGCTTCACGCTCGGCCTCCCAGTGCTGCTTCGCCGCCAGGTAGGCCCCGGGCCACAGCCGCGCGTCGCCGCCGTGCACGCGCAGGGTGTTCGTGGTGAGTGACTCGAGCAGCGGCCGGTCATGCGACACCACCACGCCCACGCCCTTGAAGCGCTTGAGCGCGGAGACGAGCCAGGCCCGGGCCTCGGCGTCCAGGTGGTTGGTGGGCTCGTCGAGCAGCAGCACGTGCGGCTCGGCCGCGAGCGCCGCGCCCACCTGCCAGCGCTTGCGCTCTCCCGGTGACAGCGTGGACCAGCGCTCCAGCGCGGAGACGTCCAGGCCCAGCTGTCCATGCAGCCGCCGCGCGAGCGAGTCCCACGACTCGGCGAACTCGGTGATGTCGGGCGTGAGCGCCTCGACCTCCTGACGGCACAGCCGCAGGGTGGGGGAGGGCGGCTCGAACTGGAGGTGCCCCTCGGTGGGCGTCAGCTCTCCGGCCAGCAGGCGGAGGAGCGTGGACTTGCCGGCGCCATTGGCGCCCACCAGGCCCGTCCAGCCCGCGGGCAGGTGGAAGTCGACTTCGGAGAGGACGGTGACAGCGTCGGAATAGGCGTACGACACGCGATGCGCGCGGAGGGATGACATATGAGGCGAACTCCTGAATCCAGGGCGCGAGCACGCACGAGGCGGCTCAGCGCGATGACGACTCGAACGACCTGGGACTCAGCGGCTCTGCCTCAAGGGTGAATCGACCTCGCGTAGGGAGGGGTTGTCAGGCCCTCCGGTGGATGCGTGCCTTCAATCTATGACGCTCGCCGGGGTGGATTGCAACCCCGACGTGCCCGCCGTCCAGCTCCGACGGCGGGCGTGAAGCCTTCCAGACAGCGGCGGCTACTCGTCCTGCTCGGTGGGCGGGCGAGGGCGCCGAGGCGGCACGGCGGGGACGCCGGCGAGCGTGGCGGACTCGGAGAGCACGTTGCCCCGGGCAATCGCCTGCGCGCTGAGGGCCGCGGCGGTGGGCACCTGCCGCTGCGCGGGGACCTTCGCCTTGGCGGCCTCCTCGTCCTTGAAGAAGACCTCCTTGAGCGCGGAGACGGCGCCGAGCGTGGCGGTGGCCTCGTAGGGGATGAACATCTTGTTGTCCCCCTTGCTCATCTCCTGGAGGGTCTCCATGTAGCGCAGCGCGAGCACCTCGGGGGTGGCGCGGCCGTTGTGGATGGCCTCGAAGGTGAGGCGCGTGGCCTCCGCCTTGCCCTCGGCCTCCAGCATGGTGGCGCGCTTGTGGCCCTCGGCGCGGGCAATCTCCGCGTCGCGCTCGGCCTCCGCGCGCAGGATTCGGGAGATCTTCTCGCCCTCGGCCTGGAGGATGGCGGCGGCCTTGTCGCCCTCGGCCTTGGTCACCTCGGCGCGGCGCTCGCGCTCGGCGGTCATCTGCTTGGCCATGGCGGACTTGATGGCCTGGGGCGGCTCGATCTCACGCAGCTCCACGCGCGTCACCTTCACGCCCCACTTCTCCGTGGCCTCGTCCAGCACCATGCGCAGGCGCGTGTTCACCGTCTCGCGGCTGGTCAGCGTCTGGTCCAGCGTCAGGCCGCCCATGACGTTGCGCAGGTTCGTCATCGTGAGCTGCTCGATCGCCAGCGCCAGGTTCTCCACCTGGTACAGCGCCTTCGCGGGGTCGACGATCTGGTAGTAGATGACCGAGCCGACCTCCATGTTGACGTTGTCGTGGGTGATGACCTGCACCGTCTCGAAGCCCATGACCTGCTCGCGCAGGTCCACCATGTTGCTGCGCATGTAGCGGTTGCCCGTGCGCATCTCGATGGGGCGGGGGCTGTCGATGAACGGGATGAGGATGTTCAGCCCGCTGGTGGCCACATCGTGGAACTTGCCCAGACGCTCCACCACCATGACCTTGGCCTGGGGAACGATGCGCACGCAGGTGTAGAGCAGGAAGCCCAGCGCGCCCACCACGGCGAGTAGAAGTACGACCGTCCCTGCGTCCATCAGCGCTTCTCCTGGTTCTGTTCCCCGGGGGGAACCGATGACAGCGTCGCCGAGGGGCGGCGCACCCAAAGCTTGAGTCCTTCGACCTGCTCCACGGTGACCAGCTCGCCCGCGAGGATGGCGCCCGTCAGCGAGCGGGCCATCCACAGCTCGCCGTTGATGCGCACCGTGCCCCCGTGGGGCGCGTCGATGGCCTCCGTCACCACGGCCTCCTGACCGACCATGGCCTCGATGCCCGTCTTCAAGTGCGAGGCATCCCGCATGAAAACGTTCTTGAACAGGGTGCGCGAGGCGGTGATCAACCCGATGGCCACGGCGCTGAAGAGCGCGAGCTGGACGATGAAGGTCAGCCCCAGGCCCGCGGCGAGCGAGGCGACGAGCGCCCCGGCCGAGAACCACACGAGCCCGAAGCCGGTCAGCTTCAGCTCCAGCACCCCGAAGACGAGGGCGGCGGCGACCCAGAGCTGCCATGCGGAGGGGAACAGGTCCATGAAGGTCTCTTTGTCAGTCGATTCCCCTCCCTGTCAAACGGGGGTCGGCCGGGACGAAAGCGTCCTTCAGGACTGAGAGGGCCAAAGGCGCCGCGTCCCCTCAACGCCGGACCTTTCCAGGCTATTTCACCCGGAACAGCTCCCGCGTCTCGACGATGGGCTGATAGCCGCCCACGGTCCGGGTGAAGAGCAGTCGCTGGGGGACGCCCGTGCTGTCGCAGTCCAGGGCCTCCAGGGCGAGTGTCTCCTTGAAGACGAGCGTGTGCTGGAGGGGTTTGGAGTGGGAGGTGGTCTTCTCGATTCCGACGGTGCGGGGTGGCTCCTGGGGGCGGACGGGGTAGGACTTGGCGGGGCGGCGGGTGACGATGAACTCCACCTTGGCGGGGGAGCGCTCCAGGTCGAGCACGTAGTCGCTGGTGTCCCTGTGGCTGGGGCCCACGGTGTCCGGGGTCAGGCTGTCGAACTGCACGTGGGTGTCCGCCCAGTAGGCGCCCTGGTCATCGCGGTGGAAGCGCACGGTGAGCGTGTAGTTGTTCTTGAGCAGGGCGTCATTGGCCATGCGGACCAGCGGGTCCTTGAGCTGCGCGTCGGTGAGAGGTGTCTGCCATTCCTTGAACACGCGCCCCTTGTAGGTGCCCAGGTACAGCTCGCGGTTGACGCCACAGGGGGCGGGCTTGCGGGAGGCGTAGCGCGTTTCCGCGCCCTGGCCCGGCGACGGGAACAGCAGGGCGGACGCGAGGATGAACAGGAAGGGAAGGGCGAAGCGGTTGAGGCCGTGCGACGACATGGGTCCTCCTCGTCGGGAGATGACGGGGCGACATGGGCCGATGCCGCCCTCCGGAGCGACTCGCGCCAGGAATGGGGCGAGAGCCGAGCGGACGACGACGGTAGGCACCGCGCACGGGCGTGACAGGGATTCTCAGGAGTTGAGCGTTGCTGCGCGGACAGCCTCGCGGGGTGTGGCGCGCGCGTGTCCGAGGTCGAACGAGGACCTCGGACGAAGGGCTGTCTGGAAACGTCGTGGCTACGGGCTCAGGGTCATGAAGAGCTCGGCGATGCCGTCCACGACCTGCGGTTGGTCCTGGGGCTCCGCGCGGAAGCCACACTTCTCGAGGACGCGGACGGAGCCGACGTTGTGGACGGCGACGCACGCGTGCAGCGGACGTGTCGGCTCCACCGTCAGGAACTCCGAGAGCGCGCGGGTCGCGATGCCGCGGCCCCAGTGCTCCCTGCCAATCCAATAGGCGATGAGCCGCTCGCCGTGCTGCTCCCAGCTGCTGATGTACCCGGCGACCTGGCCGTCGACGACGATGGTGCGGGTGACGTTCTCGGGGCGGAGGACCTTCGTGCGCCAGTGCGTCATGAAGGCCTCGCGCTCCCGGGACGGGAAGGCGGCCATGTGCAGCGCGACCGGGTCGCGTTGGTGCTCGAAGAAGAGGGGGAGGTCTTCGTCCGTGACGTCGCGCAGGTGCATCAAGAGGGTCCAGCCTCCGTGAGTCGGGTGCCGCGGGCGACTGTAGCCCGCGGCCCCGCTCGCGATGACTGGAATGCAAGGTGGGGGAGGGCGGCCCGAGCGCGACCGCCCTCACGTCCTCATCGGCCCGAGGGGAGCGTCCCCGCCTTCAGGCTGCTCTGGTAGTCCACCTGCCACCGCGCGGGGAGCCGCGCGAGCAGCTCCGCCGTCAGCGCCGCCCGGTCCTTGAACTCGTAGGCGCGCTGCATGGTGACGTCGCCGACCAGGAAGCCGTTGGCGTACAGCGTGCTGCCCTTGGCCTCGCGCTTCTCCTGGAGCGAGCTCCGGTCGAGCTTCAGGTTGTGCACGGCACCCGCGAACATCTCGCGGTCCGCCTTCACCAGGGTGGAGATGCCCGAGTCGGTGAGGACGCGGTTGCCGACCTTCAGCTCCTCCGCCCACACCACCCCGCGGTCCGGCGTCATCACCGGGTGGGTGCCCGTCAAGAGCAGGTCATGGCCCACGTCGTCGCGGAGGCGGACCATCTCGATGCTCTCGGTGCCCACCGTCGTGTCCGCCACACGCAGCGCCTGGCCCGAGCCGTCCGTCACCACGCGGGCTCCCCGGGCGATGCGCTCGATGGGGGCGCTCTTTCCTCCCGCGAGCTTCACCTGGGTGCCCGCCGCCAGACAGCTGTAGGAGATCTGGATCTTCGGCATGCACACCATGCTCGGCGTGAAGGTGGGCGACGAGGAGAACTGCTTGGTGACCTGCGTGGGCCTCCCCAGGCGGTTCATGGTCACGTCGATGCTCATGAACAGGTCCACGTCCTCGTAGGGCTGGAAGAAGACCCCGGTGAAGACGCCCTGGTTCTGGGGGATGTCCCACTGCACCTGCCGTGGGTCCGAGGGGTTGATGGTCAGCCAGTTGAAGAAGGTACCGAAGGCCATCTCCCGAGGACCACCGCTCTCCTCGACGAGCTTGGCGTACGTGCCCGGCGTGTTGTTGATGCTCGTCACCGGGAAGGGGAAGGTCATCGTCCCCTTCAGCGGAATCTGCACCTGCTGGAAGTTGACCATCGGGTAGTCACAATCGCCGTTGTTGCGCTGCAGGCAGATGGTGACGATGTTGTCCGGCCTCGCGGCGGGTGCCAGGTCCCTGGGGTGGACGATGTCGCAGCCCGGCGACGGCGAGACAGTGGCCGACTTGTAGAGGACGTACTCCTGGCCGCCGAAGGAGACCAGGCTGGCCGAGTCGACGTAGAGCAGCGGATCCCGGGTCAGCGGGAGCGCTCCCGTGGCGCGGGCCCACAGCTTGCGTCCATCGGCATAGACCTCGCCCCACCCATAGTCAGACACCTGGTTCTGCTGGGTCTCGTCCCAGACCACCACGTCCAGGAAGCTGTAGTCCGCGCCTCCCTGCACGGTGGAGAATGCCGTCGCCTCGAAAGTCCTCCCGTCCGGCCCGACGATGACCTTGCCGATCAAGTGGTCCCTGGGGGCCTCCGGGGAGACCTGGGCGCTCACGCCCTGCCTGCGCGCGGCGTGGCGCTCGCGCACCGACTGGAGCATGGCGAAGAACTGGGGATACTTCTCCGGGGTCTTTCCCGCGGCCGCTACCCGAGCGCGGAGGAAGCGGTACTGGGCCTCGTCGGACAGGTCCAGCGCGACGACACCACCGTGCCTCGCGGCCAGTGCTCGCACCTGGGACAGGTCTCCGGGGCGCAGCTCGTTCGAGCCCGGCGCCTCGGTGGGGCTCTGCCCGGAGTCCTGGGGGCTCTCCTTCTGGCATCCAGCCAGGGCGAGGCTCACGGTGAGCAGCAACGACAAGGGAGCAGCATGTCTGCAAAGACGTCGTGACATGGTCTACCTCTGGGGGTGGGACTGCGGTGAGAGCGGCCGTGCCAGTGCACGCGTGTCCGTCCCTGGGGAGGAACGTGGGGTGGATGACAGGGATTGGTAAAGGCATATCAAGAGTTGTTATTCATTGATATCCGTCAGGGTCCCGCAAGGTTCCGAACAAAACAAAGACATCGATTGGAGGCATGGAAGGGCGAGGAGGCCTGGTGGTTTCCCACGAGGCGACATGGGGGTTTCCACGGTGGGACAGCTCGGTGATAAGCGTCCCCCATGTCGAGAATCCTCATGGCGGCCCACCCCACGGCGGGCCACACCAACGCCCTGCGCGCCATGGGCGTGCGGCTGCGTGAGCTGGGGCACGACGTCGCGATGGCGCTCGCCGCGCCGCCGCTCCCTTTCTCGAACCTCTGGCCGGAGCCCCTGCGCGTGGCGACGACGCTGCCCCAGGCCATCCAGCGCGACGGTCTGCGGCTCATCCGGCTCCAGCCCGCACCCGCCATGCTCTGGTACGGCGCCCGTATTCCGCACGCTCGGGGCGTCGACGAGCTGGCCCTGGCGCTGCGTCTGTTCACCGCCGGGATGAAGTCGCAGGCCCGCCACCTCGCCCGGGAAATCGAGGCGTCCGGCATCGACGTGGTGCTCGGCGACTACCTCATGCCCGCGGCGCTGCTCGCGGCCCGGCTGAC
The DNA here is from genome assembly GCF_020037055.1 of Myxococcus sp. AS-1-15. Taxonomy (NCBI): domain Bacteria; kingdom Pseudomonadati; phylum Myxococcota; class Myxococcia; order Myxococcales; family Myxococcaceae; genus Myxococcus; species Myxococcus sp. AS-1-15. The sequence continues at coordinate 24,578 of NZ_JAIQDF010000005.1, forward strand.
GAGGCGGCCCTACGCGGCGTTCTACCACTCCGCGCTGCCTTTCCCCGTGGAGGGTGCGTCTCCCTTCGGCAGCGGCCTGCCGGACGACGCGCCTCGCGACGAGACCTGGGCGCGCGCGGAGCAGGCCACCCAGGCGCTCGGCGCGTGGTTCGATGCCCGGGTCGCCAGGGATGCGCGAGCGTTGGGCGTGCGCCTGCGCCCTGGCGGTTTGCTCTCCGCGCCCATCTCCGACGACCTCAACCTGCTGGCCACCCTTCCGGAGCTGGAGCCCGGGCTGAAGCCGCTCACGGGGCCCGTGGAGATGACCGGCCCCTGTCTTCCCCGGGCGCGGGACGCGGACCAGGACGACCCCGCGCTGCGCTCCCTCCAGCCCGGACGTCGCCACGTGTACGTGTCGCTGGGGACGGTGTTCAACGGCCAGCCCCGCGTGTTCGACGCCATCCTCGACGGACTGGCGCGACACGACGTCCACACCGTCGTCAGCGCGGGCGCCAGCTTCGGGCGGCTGGAGCGACGCGCGGGCCCGCGCACGCTCGTGTTCCGTCAGGTGCCCCAGGTGCCCCTGCTGCGGCGCGTGGACTTGGTGGTGACACACGGCGGGAACAACACCGTCCAGGAGTCGCTCGCCGCGGGTCGCCCCATGGTGGTGATTCCCTTCGGTGGGGATCAGCTCGCGAATGCGCGCCGCGTGGAGCGGCTCGGCGTGGGGAGCGTGGTGCTTCCCTCGGCGCTGGAGGCCTCCTCCGTCGCGAGCGCGCTCTCCCGGCTCCTGGAGCCCGCCGTCACGACCCGGGCCCGCGCGCTTGCGTCCTCGCTGGAGGGCGTGGACGGAACCGAGCGCGCGGTGCAAGCGGTGCTGCGACTGTCGAAGTGAGCGCGGTGGCGCCGCTCAGTCCTGGACCCAGCGGAACGTCACGCGATCCCCGCCGGTGAGCCGCGCCGAGAGGTTCGAGAGCTCATACACGTCGGTATGGGTTCCGAAGAGGCCCTTCGACTTGCTGAAGAGGAAGCAGGTCGACGGATCCAGCACGATGCTCGACCACTCCGAGTTGGTGTCGCAGCCGGCGGTCGAAGGCGACGGCCAGTTGCACCAGCTGTTGCCGGACTCGTTCCAGACCTTCCACGGCTGGCTGCTGCTGAGGAGGGTCACCTGCTTCCAGCGACTGATCAGCCGCCAGGCGCTCGCGGACCGTGTGCCGGTTGCCGCGAGTGCCTCGGTCCACCATGGATACGCACAGCCCGCCGAAAGCTGGCTGCGGGCGGCGGTGCTTTCTTCCCGACGCGCGTCAGGGCTTTCGCTGGGCCGCCGCGAGGAAGAAGGGCTTCGCCGCGTCATCCGCGGCCTTCCGGTACTCGGGGATGCGGCTGCGGTCGGAGGCGGCGAGGGCGGCCTTCAGCTTCGGGGCGTCGAGGTCCTGGGTGTAGCAGGGCGTGCCCGGCTGCTGGCGCCAGGAGCCCTCGAGGTCTCCGGCGTCGACCGGGTCGAAGCCGAGCTCGTCGATGAGGCGCAGGACCTTCGCCTTGGCCTCGGGGGCGCCGGCGACGGGGAGCGCGACGCGGCCGGGCGTGCCCGGAGGCTGGCTCTTGTCCGCGAGGGATTGGGAGTAGATGTTGTTGAAGGCCTTGACCACCGGCCTGCCGAGCCGCTCGCTGACCCAGACGCTCTCCGTCCTGCCTTGCTCGAGCTCGGGGATGGCGCCGTCCCGGGTCGGGTAGTAGTTGCCGGTATCGATGATGACCACGTCGGCGGGCACGCCCTGGAAGAGGTCCTTGGGCAGGTCCATCACCGCGCGCTGGGGGATGGTGACGACCACGACCTCGCCGCTCTTCGCCGCCTGGGCCGCCGTGACGGCCGTCGCGCCGATCTCCGCCGCGAGCTCCCGAATCGAGTCCGGTCCCCGCGAGTTCGCCAGGGAGACCTGGTGGCCCAGCTTCACCCACTTGCGCGCCAGCGTGGCGCCGATGTGGCCCGCTCCGATGATGCCGATCTTCATGTGTGCCTCCTGGAAGGAGGGGAGCCGGCCATGCGGGCTCCCGACCGATGGGGCACGCCTGATAACCAGCTCCTCCGACGCCTGCCCGGAAGAAATCCATCTTTCGCGAAGTCGGACTGTCCCGCACGGAGTCTGGCGGGAGGTGACTGCTTGCCCCGCCACGACATGACAGGCGGGGCAATCGCGCCGGGCGGACCGATGCCTGTGTTTCAAGGCGCGCCAGCGCCCAGACCAATGGACGTGGAGGCTGCCCGACAGGGGGGAAGGGCGGAGCCGACCTCTGAAAACGATCTCCTGCCCCCTGCGCTGCTGCGCGATCCCTCGAATCAACCAGGAGACGGAGATGCCAGGGAGGCAGGATGCCGTTCCTCATGGGAAGAGGCGTCGCCTTCCCTCCGTCGGTGCCCAGGCCGTGCGTTGCCCACCGGCTTGGGGTTCCGTGAAGGATGTGCTGGGCTCACTCCCGCAGTCCCAGCGCAGTCCCTCGTCACGGAGGATGCATGAAGAAGATCGTGTTGCTGTCGTGCGCGCTGCTGTGGGTCACCGCTTGCGGTGGTCCGGAGGCCCCGGAACCTCTCACCCCCGAGGCCCCCATCCAGGACCTCGTCTCGCAAGGAGATCTTGCCCCGACGTACTGGTACACCTGTCAGCTCCCGTGTCGGGCGGGCTTCTGTCCCACCAGCTCCATCCCATACCCAGACTGCTCCTCGGGTATCCGCTACACGTGCACGCCATGCATTGGGGGGGCCTGACCCTCTGTGATGCACGTGACGTGAGTCCTTGTGAGAGGGGGGCGGAGAGTGCCCCCCCAGTCGCGCGTCCCGTTCGCCGAAGCGTGTCGACCGTCTCCCCGTCAAGCTGGGAATGAATGTCCCGGGAAATGTCCCACGGAATGAGGGTCATGCGTCTCGCCTGGCGGGACGTGCCCCCGCTGGCGCCCGTGCCGGGCGAGACTGACGACGGGGGCGGCAATCGGCCCAGGGTGAGGTCCGTGCGTGCGCGAGCCGGCGAACGAGGTCGAGCAGACCGAGGGCTACTACCGTCGCTATGGCGAAGCCGTGCATCGGCGGTGTCTGCGCCTGCTCGGCGATGAGGCGCTGGCCTGGGATTCGACGCAGGAGGTCTTCCTGCGCGTCCACTCCAACCTGAAGCAGCTGCGCGCCGCGGGCTCCGCCTTGTCGTGGCTGCTCACCGTGGCGGACCGACAATGCTTCTCCGTGCTGCGCCGCCAGCGCACCGAGGCCACCCATGCGCTGTCTCGACTGGCGCCACTTCCGGAGGCCCGCGCATCGCCGGAGGCCGCGCTGGAGCGACTGCTGGTGGACGCGGACCTGGTCAGGCGCGTCCTCGCGCACTGTCCGGAGGACGTCCAGCGCATCGTCGCCCACCGCTTCATCGACGAGCTGGAGCAGGAGCAGATCGCCACGCTGCTCGACGTCTCCCGCAAGACGGTGCAGCGCAAGTTGCAGACCTTCTTCGACACCGCGCGGCGACTCCTGGAGGTCGCCCCCCGCACCGAGCCTCGAAAGGGAACGGCCCCCGCATGAACCCCACCTCCATCCCTCGCTTCCCGGGCGTGCCGGACCTCCTGCTGGAGCGCTACCTGTGTGACGAGCTCTCCCGGGAAGAGGCCCGGCGCGTGGAAGAGGCGGCGCGCGTCTCGCCCGAACTCGCGGCGCACCTGCGGGAGCGCCAGGCCGAGAAGGCCGCCTTCGCCCTCGTGCGCCCCTTCGGCCCGGTGCGGGCCCGACTGGAGACCCCGCGTCCGAGCCGCTGGCGCGGGCCCTGGCATTGGAGCCATCCCGTGCTGGTGCTCGGCGTCGTGCTCGCGGCGGTGCTGCCCCGGCTCGTCACCCTCGATGAGGTGGAGAAGGTTCGCGTGCGCGGCGGGCTCACCGCGCGAGTGCTCGTCAAGCGAGGTGACGCGGTCTTCGAGCAGGGGCCCGGTGTGGTGTTGCGCCCCGGAGACCGGGTCCGGGTGGAGGTGGAGGACGTCAACGGCGGCGCGCTCTATGTCCTGGCGCTGAGCGAGCGCGGCCGCGTCACACCCCTCCAGGGCTTCGAGGCCACCGGCGGCGCGTTGTCCATGGGGCCAGGCCGATGGGTGCTGCCCGGGAGCCTGGAGCTGGATGCCGCCCCCGAACAGGAGGCGCTGGTGGTGGTGCTCGCCTCCGATGCCCCGAGTGCTCCATCGCCCCAGACCGTCCAGCGCTGGCTGGAGCACGCGGCGAGGGAGACGGCCTTCCCCCCGTCACCCTCGCCGCTCCCTGGCACCCGCCACACCGTCCACGTCCTCCCCAAGGAGCTGCCATGAGGACGGTGCTGCGCTTCGGTGTCCTGCTCGCCCTGGTCGTTACCTCCGTCGCGAGCGCGGAGAGCCGGTTCTCCATCAGCGTGGGCCACAACCTGGGCCGGGACACGGACGAGCCTTTGCGCTGGGCCCAGCAGGACGCCGAGCGCATGGACGCCGTCTTCGGCCAGCTCGGCGGAGTCCCCGAGGACCGTCGTCTCCTGCTGCGGGGGGAGTCCGTCTCCAATCTCAAGCTCGGGCTCGCGCGGATGCGAGGCCGCATCGAGGAGGCGCGGCGCGCCGGAGAGCGCACGCTGCTGTTCTTCTTCTACTCGGGCCACGGTGACGAGTCGGCCCTGCGCCTGGGCGGCGAGGCGCTCCCGCTCGCGGAGCTGCAACGCCTGCTGTCGGAGGTCCCCGCCACCGTCACCGTCGCGGTGCTGGACGCCTGTCACAGCGGCGCGCTCGTGCGAGGCCGCTCCAAGGGCCTCAAGTCCGCGCCCGCGTTCGACATCTCCTTCCTCCGCCAGGTGGGACCGCAGGGGCGCGTGTTCATCGCATCCGCGGGGGCTCACGAGGTGGCGCAGGAGTCGGACAGCCTCCGGGGTTCGTTCTTCACGCACCACCTGATTTCAGGCCTGAGGGGCGCGGCGGACGTGGACGCCGATGGCCGCGTCTCGCTCACGGAGGCCTATGGCCACGTCTACCACCGCACCCTGGCGGGCTCGCACGCCTCCACGGCGGCGGTGCAGCACCCGGAGCTGTCCAGCCAGCTCGCGGGAGAAGGGGACCTGTTCCTCACCACGCTCTCGCGGGCCCACGCGCAGCTCGAGCTGCCACCACGGGTGGGAGACAGCGTCGTGCTCGTGGACGAGCGCACGTTGCAGGTCATGGCGGAGGTGGAGCCCCGAGGTGAAGAGCCGGTGCGCGTCGCGCTGCCAGCGGGTCGCTATCGGGTCCAGGTGCGGCGAGGCCCCCAGGTGCTCTACGGCAAGGTGTACCTGCCCTGGGGCGACAAGCAGCGCCTGGAGCCCGCGTCGCTGGAGGTCCGTACGCTGGCCCTGCACCAGCGCAAGGGCGCGCTCCTGGAGTCCAGCAACTGGCGGCTCCAAGCGGCGGTGGGCGCGGGCCGCTCGTCGACGCAGCTGGGAGGGTGGGGGCCCCAGGTGGGAGTGCTGCTCGCGAGGGAGAGCTCCGGTGGGCTGGGGTTGTCCTTCCTCGGAGGACTCAGCCTGGGGGGCACCCGGGGCGCAACGAACGCGCAGCGATTCGAGCAGGTGGAGCTGGGGCTGTGGAGTGGCCTGGGCCTCGCGGGCTCGGTGGGGCGAGTCTGGATGGGAGCCCACGCGGGCCTCGGTGTGCTGGGCCTGGCTCAGCGCGCGACGAGCCCGGATGCGGAGCGCCGCCGCGAGCTGGGCCTCCCCACGCGACGGACACGCACGGGCGCGGGCGCGGCCACCTTCGCCGCGCTCTCCGCGGAGGTCCCGGTGAGCGCGCGCACGGGCCTCTTCGCCCGGCTGGGCGGCCATGTCGCGCTGATGCGCGAGGACGAGAAGCTCAGGACGCAATTCGCGCCACAGTTGATGCTGGGTTGCACCTGGGGGCTGTGAGCGTGGGTGGCATGTCCCACGTGAGTCCGTCCACGCGTCTCCTTGCTCGCATCGACTGGATGGCGCGAGCGCTTCGAGAAGAGGGCGCGCGGGTTCGCCGGCTGATGCCTGTCACGTGACCTGGGATTGCGCCCGGGTCCGAGAGGAAGGCCATATGACGACGATGCGGGAGCGCGGTTTCTGGAAGTGGAGCCTGCTTGCACTGGCATTGACGGGATGCGGTGGTGTCATGGGAGACGAGGCGGAGGACGAAGCCCTGCTGACGCTGGAGGGCACGCTGCGCGCCTCTTCCACCTTCGACCTGGGGAACTCCGACCGCATTCGCGCGTCGCTCCTCTGGGATGTCTGGCCCAAGGTCGTCGTGGACTGCATGGTCCAGCGGACGTACCCGGAGGGCCTCGCCCGGTGCCAGCGATTGGCCCCGAAGACGTCGTACCACCACCCCGACGCGGACGTCAGGGTCAACGGCCACTTCCCCAACACCTTCAGCATGTCCCTCAATCGCCTGCCGGATCCCGCGGCACTGATTGGAGAGGAGGGCTCCAAGCTGGGCATGGCCTACGTGATGGCCTACGTGGACGGCAACGGCAACGGCACCCTGGACCGGGTGTCGAACGAGGCCACTTCCAGCCCTGACATCGTCGTCGGGTTCCAGTCGGGCTTCAGCGCGGACTCGACGGAGCAGTCCTTCATCCTGTACCGCGAGGGCGCGCTCCACCCGCTCTACCACTTCGACTTCCCGGACTGCCCGGAGATTCCCCAGGGGTACTCCGTGGTGACGCTGCACTACACGGAAGAAGGGACGGAGTGCACCGTGAAGACGCGCAGGGTGGACCTGGACATGGATCTGGAGGCGAACCAGGCCTTCCAGCAGCTCGCCTGCGAGGAGCCCAACGCTCGAGTCCTCCTGGACACGGTGCGAGCCTCCACCGTGGGGCCTCCGCCCGTGGGGAGCACCCAGCGGTGCGGCACGTTCATCCACTCCATCTCGCGCAATGACCAGGTGCTGTACGTGAATCCCCACCCCGAGCGCTTCTGCTCCGTGGCGAACACGGAGGTGTACATGCTGAAGGACTACTGGGATGGCACCTGGGATGACCGGGCCTCGCCGCCGTCCTGGTGGCCCTGCCCGGTGGTGACCACGCCCTGAGGTGACGACCGCGGGGGCCCGCGCCCGTCACTGCCGCGGATAGGAGTCCTTCGCGGCTTCCCGGCGGGCGCGCTCCGCGGCCTCGCTCTCCTCTCGCCGACGGTCCGCTGCCGCGCGCTCTTCGATGGCGCGCGTCAGCGCCTCCGGCGTCTTCTCTCGGAGGAGCGGGGCGAGCTGCTCGAGCGCGCGCTGGAGGTCGGGGAAGGGAACCCGGTTCTTGTCGACCAGGATCTTCCACGGCTCGGAGACCGAGGTCCGATCCAGGTCGAAGGTGACGTGCTGCACCTGCCGCTCGGTGGGGACGTCGATGCGGGCCCCTGTGAACCGGTCCTGCTCGCAAGCGCTGACCCAGACGGACTCGTGCGAGCCCGACTTCATCCGCCGTCCTCGAACGCCGTACTGGACCTTGCAGAGCTTCAGGGAGCCCAACTGCGCCTGGATGCCGGCCATCTCCTGGAGCGCGCCGACGTCGATCTCCTCACTGTCTCCGGCCGAGCCACCTGACCCGCCCAGCATGACCCCGGCTCCCAGGGCGCCCGCCATGACCATCACTGCGGCGCCGGCGAAGAGGACCACCTTGTTGTTGGACCTGGGCGCGGGGGACGGGCGGGATGGGCTCATGGAGGAAGCACCTTAAGTGGGGGCTCTCGGGGAGAGAAATCGAAAGATGTCTCCCCGCATCGGGTGCGGCGCGGGCTGATGACTCGACGTGGATGGTGGCAACCCCTGCGGGGGGATGAAGAACGACTGGGCGGGGATGAATCCGCCCGGGTGATATCGCGCACCCACGTGCGCCAGCGCTCCTCCGCCGTCGAACTCGGGTCTCCCGTCACGAAAGGACGTGAGAGGGCGGTGAGACACCGACCCTCTTCGTGACCAGGAGGGGTACCCATGACGTGCAGACACGGGCGCTGGCGTTGGTGTGTCGCCGCCACCCAGAAGGAACTCGATGCCGTGGCGCGCATCCGCTGGGCGGTCTTCGGCGGAGAGCTGGGCTTGTTGTCCGAGCAGTCCGCGGTGTCCCGGCGGGAGGTGACGTGTGTCGACACGCTCGACACCACGGTGCACGTGCTCGTCCATGCCGGTGACGAGCCGGTGGCGACGATGCGCGTGGCGCTGCCCAACGCGGAGGTGGCGGCGAACCTGGGCGGGAAGGTGGGGCTCGAGATGGAGCAGCGGGTGGACCTCTCGGGGCTGCTCCAGCCGGGGAGGCTGGTCGCGGAGCCTTCGCGCTTCTGTGTGTTGCCCCAGTGGCGGCGCTCGGAGGCCGTCACGTGGCTGCAGGCGGGCATGTACGCGGAGAGCCGGCGGCGCGGCGTGACGCACTGGATTGCGTCCGCGAACCTGGAGACGGACTCGGCCGAGGACGCGCGCCTCGCGTGGCGGGTGGCGGCCCGACGCGGTTGGCTGAGCCCTCACTGGCGCGTCTCCATCCCCGACACGTGTCGCGCCCCGGCACGGCCCCGCAGCCCCTTCTACACGCCCGAGGAGCGGGCGAGGGCGGCGCAGGGGCAGTGGGACGGGCTGCGGCTGCCCCGGGCGCCCGCGCTCTTCGCCAGGACGATGGGCGCGCGCTTCATCGCCGAGCCCCTCTACGACACGTATTTCCAGTGGTTCACGCTGCCGCTCGTCATGGCGCTCGATGAGATTCCGACGGACTCCCTGGCGCGCTTCCACGCGCTGGAGCACGGCGTGAGCCTGGCCGCCTAGGCGGTCGCGGTTCCTTTCCCTTCACCTTCAACACGCAGCGACCGGGAGCCCCAGGGGCACCGGACAGGAGACGTACGTGCACACCCAGACGGAGAATCACGTGGGAGCGAATTGGTTGGCGGCGCTGGACGCGGAGGCGCGAGGACTGGTGGCGGCGGTGGACGCGCAGCCCGACGCTCGAAGCCTCCTCGAGGGCACCCTCGACAAGGAGGGCTACATCCACTTCCTCATCCAGACGTACCACTACGCCCGCTGGAGCACGCCCATCCTCGCGGAGGCGGGCGTGCGGCTGAGGCAGCAGGGCCGGCTCCCGGAGCTGGCGACGCTGCTCATCCAGAAGGGCGAGGAGGAGCGGGGGCACGACCGGTGGCTGCTGTCGGACCTGAAGAACCTGGGGTGCTCGGAGGAGGTCGTGGAGTCGGCGGCGCGCAGCCCCGCGGTGAAGGCCTATACCGGGTGGAACTTCTTCACCTCCCGCGCGGGCGTGGCGACGGCGGCGCTGGGGACCGCGTACGTGCTGGAGTACCTGTCACAGACGCGGGCGGGCCTGTGGGCCGAGCGGCTGCGGGAGCTGTCCACCATCCCCAACATCCGCAAGTCGGTGACGTTCCTGCGCAGCCACGGCGCGCTGGACGGGGACCACGTGGCGGAGATGGAGCGGCTCTTCGCGGGGCTGACGGAGTTGGAGGACCAGGAGGCGATCCTCTTCTCGGCCCGGGTCGCGCGGTGCGTCTACCCGCGCATCTTCCGTCAGGGCGGTGAGCTCGCGAGGTAGCGCTCCGCGCCCGCGAGTCGGAGGCGCCTCCGACTCGCGGTGGGGCGCCTCACACCGGCTTGCTGAGGAGGGCGAGCTGGTAGAGGAAGTCGGCGCGGTCGTCGACGCCCAGCTTGCCGAAGAGGTTGCGCACGTGGGTCTTCACCGTCTGGTCGGAGATCTTGAGGTCATCGGCGATCTGCCCGTTGGACCAGTTGCGGAGCACGCCCTTCGCGATGTCGAGCTCGCGGGTGGTGAGCTCGCGTTGCATGTGCAGGGGCAGGGGGATGGAGTGGGGGAGCTCGGTCAAGAGGAGGGCCCACTGGCGAGGAGCGTCATTGGCGGGCAGCTCGATGAACCGGCACGTGCGGTAGCCGTCGGGATGATTGACGACCCAGAGGTTCTTGCCGAGCCGCTCGTCCGGGGTCATCCGGATGAGGGTGTCCAGCTGCTCCTTGAAGGCGAACGGGAGCCCGGAGGCGTGGAGCTCCGACGGCGTGAACCAGCGCTCCAGCAGATGGGTGGCGTGCTGGGAGCGGAACACCTCGCGCCTGGGCGGCTCCAGGATGATGAAGGCGGAGTCGTCGCGCTGGTAGAGCTCCTGGAGCAGCTGCGCGCCGGCGGTCATGTCCTGGAAGTCCTGGCAGTTGCCGAGGGTGTTGGCGAAGTGCCGGGTGACGCTGGCGAGGGCGGTGACGCTCTGGTCGGGGAAGGGCGAGCGCTGGTGCCGGTAGAACGCGAGGGCGCCGACGAGGCCCGGGCGGATGGGCACGAGGACGGCCATGATGTGCTCCAGGGGCTGCTCCAGCTCCCGGCTGCGTTGATAGACGAGGGTGCGCTCGTAGTCCCGGCGTGAGAGGAGTTGCGTATCGCAGATGGGCACGCCGGGCTGGGCGAGGATGGGGTCCCGGAGGAAGTCATGGTCGACCAGGCCGGCATACTCCTCGAGGATGGGGATGCGGTGGCCGGGGACGTGCCAGCGGAAGTCGAGCGTGGGCGCAAGGCGCATGAGGCACAGCGCCATGGCGTCGGCCTGGACGAACTCGAGCATCGACGTGCGGCTCGCCTCGAGGGCTTTCGGAACGGAGCGCTGGCTGCCGAGCGCGATGATTGCGTTGTCCCGGACCACGAGCTCTCGAGTGTTGAAGTCCGTCGGATTGAACATCCACTCCTCCTGGTCAGGCCACCCCGTGGGGTGCGCCAGCATGTCCTTCATCCATACATAAGTCCGGGCTGTAAATCTGTCCCTCACCCCGCAGTGGTATGGACAGGAGGCCTCGATGGGCGTTGGTGTATGCCGAGTCAAAGACGACTCAGTGCATGGAGTCCGCGGACTGGTGCGGCGCACAGGCAACCAGGCCCCTCCTCGTTGAAAGCGTCATCGCATGAATCGGGGCGTGATGGCACCACCACGCCTCGGCTCGCGCCCGTGCTCGTCCCTGGTCTCGAGAAGGTCGTCGCGGTGGTCGCGGGCGCTCTCTTCTTGCTCGCGGATGGCCCCGTCGCCTGAGGCGCAACCTCTACGGTCGGCGTGTGGGCTTCTACGTGCTTGCGGTGGTGCCAGCGCTTCTTTAGAGAGGCGCTCAGCCGCGCAGTGCTCGGATGTCTTCGAGTGTCTCCTGGCGAGTGGCCGCGCGGCGCGAACGCCACTGCGCCATCACGAAAGCAATCCATGAACCGTTACATCGCAATTGTCGCGACGGGCCTTGCTGCGTCCATGCTCACCGCTTGTGGAGATGACGCCGAGAAGAAGCCGGGACCTTCGACGGAGGAGTCCGAGGGCTACACCTTGAGCGGGCAGGTGACGTCGTTGGAGCCCGCGATGGTTTCGGGTCGCAGCAAGGTGACCATCGCCTGGGACAACTGGATGGGGTCGGGGGACGTCATCGTCTCCCAGGGCAACCGCCTGCTGACCGGGAGCGTTCCTGGGGCGTTCACCTTGACGCTGGAGGACGCACCTCCGACGGCGGCCCTCAACCACTTGAATCCCGGGCTGCTGGGCACGGGGTACTTCGCTGTCTACGACGATGTGGACGGTGATGGCGTCATGGACCTGGATGACGACGAGGCCCTCCAGGGACTCTCCATCCACCACGCGGTGCTCTACGTGCCGGAGGTGACGGAGGACGTCCTGGCGTGGCTGCGCAACAGGGGGCTCGTCACCAACCTGGAGGCGCTGAAGCCCGGCTTCAACCTGGCGCGGGGCGTCTGCCGCGAGGACCAGTCCTTCGACTCCCTGGAGATCATCCCCGTCGAGCCCGTGGAGGTGCTCGGTGGCGTCGACTTGAGCGACGGGTGTCTCAACATCCACTGAGTCGAAGTACCGCGTAGCGGTGGCCATGCGACGCGCGGAGCAGGTGCGTCGCGTGGCGCTCGGGGCGGATGCACCGGTTCGCTCACCGTGGATTGACCCAGCGCCAGGGGGCTCCTTAAGGTGTGTTTCCACCTCTGGAAGGAACACCGGGATGTCTCGCCAGCTTGTCGCCGTGCTCTGCTGCGTGCTTGCCGTGGGGCCGTTGGCTGCTCCGGCGGCGAATCCAGAGCTGACCACTCGCCTCGACGCGCAACTGAAGCGCAACCGCGAGCGCTACGGTATCGCGGGTCAGGCCGTGCTCATCCGCCACAACGGTCAGCTCGTCTATCAGGCCGCGACCGGTGAAAAGGATGTCGAGCGCCACGCGCCTGTGTCGACCGACACCGTGTTCAACGCCTATTCGTTGGCCAAGCTGCTGGCCAGTGTGTTGGTGATGCAGTTGGTCGAGCAGGGCGGTGTCGAGCTGGATGCACCCGCCAGCCGCTATCTGCCCGAGCTTCCCGATGCGTGGAAGGCGATCAGCGTGCGCCACTTCCTGAACCACAGCTCCGGTGTGCCGGAGTACTTCGAGAACCGCGAGGGGACCCTGGTGTCGAAGGGACACGCGGGGCTTGCGCCCACGTTGGAGGCGGCGTTCGCGGGGCTGGCGGACACGCCGATGCAGTTCGCCACCGGCAGCAGCAACCGCTACACGCAGACGAACTTCCTGGTGCTGACCGCGTTGCTGGAAGCGCACTATCGTCAGCCCTATGCGGCCATCGTGCGCCAGCGCATCCTGAAGCCACTGGGGCTGCGCAACACCTGGCTGGGACCTGCTGGCGTGCCCTCCGCGCGCCTGGCCAGGGGGTACATCGGCAAGGACGGCGCGCTGTGGCGGGAGGATGATATCGCCTGGCCCGCCTATGCGCTGGGGCATGCCAGCCTGCACACCACCGTGGGAGATCTCGATCGCTTCCTGCAGGCGCTGGCCGCCGGCAAGCTGGTGCGTCGGGCGACGCTCCAGACGCTGTTTCAGCCGCGGAAGCTCAGCACGGGTCGCGACAGTGGGTTCATCAGTGGCTGGGAGTTCGGGCAGAGCGGCGACTATCGGCAGATGAGCCACGACGGTGGCACTCGCGTTCGGGCTCGCCTGTTGTTCAAGGACTCGCTGGCGGGTGACACCTGGACGTTCGTTTATTTCACCAACGGCAGCGTGCGCAATGTCTGGTCACGCACGCTGGTGGACAGCACCATGGCGCAGGTGGCGCCACGGCTGTTTCCGCGAGAGACGCTGTCCGAGCGGTTGATCACCCATGCCCTCGCTGATGAGGGCGCCGATGACACGGGATTGAAGACCTGGTTGCGCGATGGCAGCGGCGTCGCCACGGAGGAGTTGGAGCGCGCGATCAACAGCGCCGGCTATTCCGTCCGAGAGAACCTCGGCGACCGCGCGGCGCTGAAGGTGTTCACCCTCAACACCGTGCTTCATCCGGAGTCAGCCAATGCCTGGGACAGCCTGGCTGAATGCCATGCCGCGCTGGGGGATGCGGTGATCGCGGCGGAGCTCTACGCGAAGTCGCGGCGATTGGCCGATGCCGTGAAGGCGAAGCCGTAATCAGGCGTGCGGGGTGATGACCGGCCTTCCTTCGGGCGCTGTCGGTGGCGCGATGGCCGTGGAGGGGACGAAGGTTGCGACGGGTTCGCTCTTGCCCTTGACCGCCACCGGAGGGGCAGGAGACCAGGTGAAGGTCTCTCCCGCGGTGGCGCGCGTGGATGAGGACACGAGCAGCGGCGTCCCCACCTGCTTGGTGAGCCCTTCGATGCGGCTGGCCAGGTTCACCGCATCACCGATCACTGTGTACTCGCGCCGCTGAGGGCTGCCGACGTCTCCCACGACGACGCGGCCGGTGTGGATGCCAATTCCGATCTGCAGTGGCTCCTCGCCCCGCGCCACGCGCTCCGTGTTGAGCGCCGCCAGCACGTCGAGCATCTCCAGTCCACACGACACGGCCGCGCGCGCATGGTCCGGGTGGTCCAGGGGGGCGCCGAAGTAAGCGAGGATGCCGTCGCCGATGAACTTGTCGAGCGTCCCGCCATGGCGGAACACCACCTCCACCATGCGCGACAGGTACTCGTTGAGCAGCGCGACCACCTGGGGGCTGTCCATCCGCTCGGACATGGAGGTGAAGCCGCGGATGTCGGAGAACAGCAGCGTCACCTCGCGATGCTGGCCCGTGGCGAGGCCGGTGCCTCGATCGGCGATGTGGCGGGCCACCTCGGGGGAGAAGTAGCGGCCCAGGCGCTCGCGGCGAGCCTGCTCGCGGGAGATGCCATGCAGCAGGTGTTGGATGCGGTGGGTGGCGTAGGCGAGCGTCAGGGCCGTGACGCCGAGGATGACGACGAGCACGGGGGCAAGGCTCCAGTCCTCGGCGGTGCCCTGGCTCATCAGGAAAACCGAGAAGCCCATGCCCATCACGGCGCAGAGCGCCACGGTGACGACGTCCAGCGACAGCACCGACAGCGCGAGGAGCACGCAGAACACCCCGCAGGACATGGGGCCGACGAGATCCGCGGGCACTCCGGCCAGGAGGGTGACGTATTGCTGGATGAAGACCATGGGCGCGTCCACCAGCGGCACGGCCAGGCCCGCATACCTGTACCCGCGAGTGAAGACCGCTGCCGCCCAGAGCACACCCGCGAGCACCAGGTAGACGCCCAGCGCCACTGGGGACGCGGGCCACGAGAGGCTCAGGCTCAAGCAGAGCCAGGCGAGCACACCGAAGAAGCGCAGCGCGCCCAGGCGTCGGGCCACGCGGAGCCGTTCGTCGACGAGGTTGCGCTCGAAGGCGATGGACAGGTCCGGCTCAGCCGGGTCGAGGAGAGGCGTCACGAGCTGCGGCAGCATGTATTCACGACGCTACCAGAGGCGACCCGGGCCCTTTCGCGTGAAGCGGGTCTGTCACCCGGGGTGTGTTTCGGACGGGGGCTCCGTCACCCCGGGTGATGCCTGTGGTTTCAGTCCGAGGACGCGTGGGCCGAGTCGGAGGTGTCTTGGCACATGCTGGGAGACGCGTCCGAACTGGAGGCACAGGTCTCGCTGGAGGTGCCATCGACCCAATCCGCCAGCCAGCCGCGAAAGCCGGTGAGTTCGAGCTCGCGTTGGCCGTAGATGCCGAGGGCTGCTTCAGCGGCGGCCTGTCGACACTTTCGCGCGTAGCGGTAGCCGAGGACGATTGCCCAGACTGCTCCCAGGAGACCCATCAGGACCGACAGCACCACCGCTGCTTGAAGTACCCAGGTCATGGCCACCTCCTGGTGGGCCAATCTATCTCAAGTCCGAGCGGCCGCCGATCTGCGGGAAACGCTCATAAGTTCGCTTGAGGGCATCCAGGTGGGCGGGGTTGTCGAGATCGAGTGGAGCGTCCGTGAGTTGCACGACCCACCCACCCGATGCCGTGCGCCGCGACCGGGAGAGCAGGTCTGCGTCTCGTGCAGGGTCTGGGAATCCAATGGCCTTGGCGGCGGCCTCCGACCAGTAATTCAGCCACCCGAGGTAGTAGGGGATCTCGGGCGAGCGGATGTCCTCGAAGAGCTTCAAGGCGGGCAGTCCCCTGAGTGGAGACGGCGGCCCTTGCAGTGTGGGGGCTGTCTGATGGGCGATGTCAGTTGCGGCGTCGTCGGGCGTCGCACGTCCCCAGAATGCGCGGGCTCCTTCTGCCATGCCCTCGAAGATCGCCGTCGCCGCCGCGATCACGGGTTTTTCCAAGGGCAGCTCCGCATGCACTTGAAACTGTGCATGGCCGCCTGGGCTGAAGAGTCCATCCCTTTCCGAACCAGAGACTGTCACGGGAAAGCCCATGTCCCCGTTACACATGAGAGGGAAGCCTCCATCTACTGTATTCTTTGAGAGCCACTCATCTCGTTGAGGCAATGCGACGGGGCGCCCTCCGGTGGAGAGTCGCCACTCCAGTCGAAGGCCGGAGAGCGCCTTCTCCATTCCATGGATGACAGACAGTGGGCGGCCGTCGTTACCCGCGAGCGCGGGTGCATAGACAGTGATAATGAGAGTTTTTTGCTGAGTCATCGCCTGCAGCCTGTGACAACGATGGTGAGAGACTGATCTCGTCGCAACAGCGCGACTCTGTGCGCCTGGGTACTCACTCCCACGACGAGTTTGTATCCACAGGCCGCAGCGGCAGCGCGCTCTCTTCCGAGTTGCGCATATTCTCGCTCAATCTCCTGCCGCTGGACGAATGCATTGTACGTGTCGAACTGATGGGTCTTGATCTCCCACAGCACGCTCGCGCCGACTTGTAGCGCATCGAAGCGCACTCCGTTCACGATGACGTCCATCCCAGGGTAACGGTTTGGAGGAAACGTGTCGGCGCACGCGTTGTGCGGAGCATCATTCCCTGCGTGTGGCACAGGGATGGGCCGGCACTCCGGACGACGCTCTTGCTCCGCAGGCTCGGTTGGCACTGGTGGGAATGCGTCCTGACCCGCTGGCTCGCGCTTTCGATTCGCGGAAGGTTCCCGCAGGGCCGGCTTCGTCTGGAGCGAGGCCTCGTCATTCTCCGAGCTGCTCCCCCGCAGCTCATACGCCTCCAGCGCTTCCTCGATGACGACCCCCACCACCACGACACCCAAGACAATCACCGCGCCCACGACAATCTCGGGCGCGGCCAGGACACACAGGCCGATACCCAGGGCCGCCGCGCCCGCCGACGCGACCGTGCATCTCCGTGTCGGGTCGTTGAACCGGACCCGGTCATGGTCGAGCGCGTGGAAGCAGCGCTCCGCGAGTACGGGCCACGGTTGGGAGGCCTCGCGGACGACGCATCGTCCATCATCCCTCCACGGCAGCTCCGCCGCCCGCTGGAGGTTGGCGAGCCGAGTGGCCCGAGGTCCAAGCTCCCTGAGCCCCGGTGCCGACGTGGCGCACGCCGTGAGGAACAGCAGGAGTGCCGCACAGGCGCGCGAGCTCATGGTCACGCCCGTTCAATCAAGTGACGAAGCCGCAGGTCAAGGAGGCTCGGTCCTCGCGGGTCCCTCTGGAAGCACGTGGAAACAGCGGAACCGAACCCACCAAGTCCCTCGCACGTCGAACGAAGATCCGACCTAGCGCCTGAACGGCCGGTCAGTGTCTTGATCGGGCGTGGACTACGCCGAGCTCGTCTGTCGCTCCAACTTCTCGTTCCTGCGCGGGGCCTCGCACCCGGAGGAGCTCATCGTCACGGCCGCCCGGCTTGGTCAGCGCGCCCTGGCGCTGACGGACGCGGATGGCCTCTACGGGGCCGTGAAGGCCCACCTGGCCGCGAAGGAGCACGGCCTGCGCCTCATCCTGGGCGCGGAGCTGACGCTCGAGGACGGGCCTCCCGTGGTCGTCTACGCCGCGGACGCCGGGGGCTACTCGAACCTCTGCTCCCTGGTCTCCCAGAGCCGCATGACCCACCCCAAGGGTGAAGCCGGGCTGCCCTGGCGCGCCCTGGCGGAGCGCTCCAGCGGCCTCCTCGCGCTTCTCCCCGAACCCGCCCCCCTGGAGCGCATCGCCCCCCTCGCGGAGGCCTTCCCGGAGCGCTTCCACGTCGGCCTGTGCCGCACGCTGTCCGCGGGGGACTCCGCGCGCGAGGCGCAAGCCGTCGCACTGGCCCGAGACCTGAGGACCCCCCTCGTCGTGCACAACGACGTGCACACGCACCACCGACGCCGTCAGCCGCTCCAGGACGTCCTGACCGCCGTGCGGTACGGCACCACCGTGGACCGCGTGGGCACGCGCCTGATGCCCAACGCGGAGCGCACGCTGAAGGGCCCCCAGGAGATGGCGCGCCTGTTCGCGGACCGGCCGGACGCGCTGGAGCGCACCGTGGAGCTGGCCTCGCGCTGCCGCGCCTCCCTGGACGACCTGCGCTACCGCTTCCCCGAGGAGGACCTGCCCCCGGGCCGCACCGCGGACGAGCACCTGCGCGCCCTGACCTACGAAGGGCTCACCGTCCGCTACCCAGCGGGTGTGCCCCCCGAGGTGGTCAAGCAGATCGAACACGAGCTGCGCCTCATCGCCGCGCTGGACTTCGCGGGTTACTTCCTGGCGCTCTGGGACATCGTCGGCTTCGCGCGGCGGCGCGGAATCCTCTGCCAGGGCCGAGGCAGCGCGGCGAACTCGGCGGTCTGCTACGCGCTGCAGATCACCGCCATCGACCCGGTGCGCATGGGCCTGCTGTTCGAGCGCTTCCTCAGCATGGCGCGCAAGGAGCCCCCGGACATCGACGTGGACTTCGAGCACGAGCGGCGCGAGGAGGTCCTCCAGTACGTCTACGAGAAGCACGGCCGGCACCGCGCCGGCATGGTGTGCGAGGTCATCTGCTACCGGGGACGGCTCGCCCTGCGCGAGGCCGGCAAGGCCATGGGCCTGTCCCTGGACCAGGTCGACCGGCTCTCCAAGGTCTCCGCCGCCCACGGCTTCGAGGTGACGCCAGAGGTCCTTCTCGAGGCCGGCCTGTCCGCGTTCGACCGCCGCGTCCAGCGCACCCTGTCCCTCGCCTCCGAGCTGGAAGGTTTCCCCCGACACCTCTCCATCCACGTCGGTGGCTTCGTGATGACCCGCGAGCCCCTGACCCAGCTGGTCCCCGTGGAGAACGCGGCCATGCCCGGCCGCACCGTCATCCAGTGGGAGAAGGACGACATCAACTCCATCGGCCTGCTCAAGGTGGACCTGCTCGCCCTGGGCATGCTCACCGCGCTCTCGAAGTGTTTCACCCTGATTCGCGAGCACCACGGCCGTGAGCTGTCATTGGCCACCATCCCCGCCGAGGACCCCAGGGTCTACGACATGCTGTGCGAGGCGGACACCGTGGGCGTGTTCCAAATCGAGAGCCGCGCCCAGATGAACATGCTGCCCCGGCTCAAGCCGCGGACCTTCTACGACCTGGTCGTGGAGATCGCCCTCATCCGCCCCGGCCCCATCGTCGGGAAGATGGTCCACCCGTTCCTGCGCCGGAGGAACGGGGAGGAGACCGTCGTCTACCCGAGCGAGGCCGTGAAGGAGATCCTCGGCAAGACGCTCGGCGTGCCGCTCTTCCAGGAACAGGCGATGAAGCTCGCCATGGTGGCCGCCGGCTTCTCCGCGGAGGAGGCGGACGGCCTTCGTCGCGTGCTGAGCCACAAGCGCGCCGAGTCGATGCTCCTCCAGTACCGGGGCCGCTTCGTGGAGGGCTGCCTGTCACGCGGCTACGCACGCGCGCAAGCCGAGGAGTGGTTCGACAACTTCCGCGGCTTCGCCCACTACGGCTTCCCCGAGAGCCACTCCGCCAGCTTCGCGTTGATCTCCTACGCGTCCAGCTGGCTCAAGTGCCACTACCCGGCGGCCTTCACCACCGCGCTCCTGAACTCCCAACCCATGGGCTTCTACGCCCCGCACACCCTCGTCGCGGACGCACAACGCCATGGCGTGGAGGTGCGCCCCGTCGACGTGCGCGTGTCCCAATGGGACTGCACCCTGGAGGACGAGGGCAGGGCGCTGCGACTCGGGCTGCGGATGGTGCGCGGACTGGGCGAGTCCGCGGGCCGCCGCGTGGAGACGGGCCGAGGCGAGCACGGCTACACCGACGTCGGAGACCTGGCGCGGCGGGCCCGCATCCCCCGGCACGAGCTGACGCGCCTGGCCCTCGCGGGCGCGCTCGCGTCACTGAGCGGCTCACGACGACAGGCCCTCTGGGACCTCCAGGCGCTGGGGCCGCTGGACTCGGACGACCTGTTCTTCGGCATGTCGATGGACGGCACGAAGGTGGAGCTGCCCTCGATGGACGTGTACGCGCGCGTCTGCGCGGACTACGACACCGTGGGCCTGTCCCTGGAGAAGCATCCGCTGGAGCTCGTGCGCCCGCTGCTCAAGCGCCAGGGCGCGGTGACGGCGGAGGGCCTGAAGACGGTGGCCTCCGGGCGCACCGTGACGGTGGGCGGGATGATGATCTGCCGCCAGCGGCCTCCCACCGCACGCGGCATGTGCTTCCTCTCGCTGGAGGACGAGACGGGCATCGCCAACCTCGTGGTGCCTCCGGACGTCTACGAGCGCTGCCGCAAGGAGCTCCACGGCGCGCTGTTCCTGGTGGGGCAGGGCGTGCTGGAGCGCTCGGGCAAGGTGACGAACGTGAAGGTGAAGACGGTGTGGGGGCTCGAGGCCGCCGCCCGCCTGGAGCCCTCGAGCGAGCGGCGCCGCACCTCCGCCTGAGTCCCGCCAGGACGCACTGCCGGTCCGACGTCACTCCGGACACGCCACGGGTGCCTGTCTACCCGTCTGGCGACGGGCCCGCGTACCACCGCGACGCAGCCGCGTCCTCGTGGACCGCGTCCCTGGCGGAGGGACCGGGGCGCACCGTGTGGAGCCGCCTCGGCACGCCGCTGGCAATAGGGGGCGCACCCCTCCTCGACCCGGATGGAACTGGCATGCCGAAGGACGTCTTCACCGTGTGTTTCTGTGGAACCGGCTGCGCGCGCGACGAAGGCGAGGAGACCCGGTACTGGGACTACAAGACCTCGCTGGTCCGCTTCCTGTCCAAGACCGAGCGCCAGCTCAAGAGCGACAAGAACATCTTCGACCCGCAGACGGGCTACATCCCGGTGCGCATCCACAAGGAGATCTCCGGCGGGCTGCGCAACACGAAGCGCAGCGGCTCCGTGCGAGGAGTGGGTGAGAACGACTGGTACGACCAGATGGACCGCTGCGACCCCCTGCTCAGCAACCTGGAGCTGACTCCCGGAGACCTGCGCAAATACGTGTCGGGCTACTCCGAGGGCGATCAACGCGGCATGGCGAACCAGGGCCTGGGGTGGGCCGACGCCGCGCTCGCGCTCCACGGCGCGAGCCTCGCGGCGGCCAGCGGCGCGGAGCAATACAACTTCATCGGGCACAGCCGTGGCGGCGTCGAGGCCATCATGGCCGCCTGGTTCCTCTACGCCTATGGCGGAGAGGCTCGAAAGAACATCCCCATCAACATCTTCGCCATCGACCCCGTCCCGGGCATGGGTGAGTGGTACAGCATCCAGACCCAGCTGGCCCCCCAGGTCGCCAACTACGTCGGCGTCTATGCGTGGGACCACCTGGACACGGGCTTCAGCGCGGTGATTCCCCGGCCCAACGCCCGGATGACCAAGCAGCAGGCACACCAGGACATCGAGGATGGACGGGGACTGGGGAGCACCTGGGCGACGCTCGCGAACAACCGCCAGCTCGCCGACCCCCTCGTCCGTCAGGAACTGCCCCAGCCGGAGGGGTACAAGCTCTACGCCATCCGGGGACGCCACGGCACCGTCGCGGGCATCTACACCACGGACGGGCTCTATGACGCCTCCAAGGTCAGCGACGACGTCGGCGCGGTCCCCCGGCTCGTCTACAAGATGGCCCGTGGGTACCTGACCCAGTGGGACACCGAATTCCAGACGCGAAGCCGCGTGCGCGAGGGCGTCAAGTCACTGCGCAGGCGCATCCACACGGCGCACTCCCACTTCGACACCATGGCGCTCGGTGAGGTCCGCACGTCCCGGCTGCCCTTGCGCCAGTCCGTGCGGCGCGTCTCCTCCATCCACGGCATGCGCACCTGGGACCGCTACTACCTCGAGGACGTGGTGGGCACGCCTCCCTACAACCTGACCTATCCCTGCACCATCGAACAGGCCGGGGACGGGTGGATCGACTGGACCTTCCTGTGAGCCCGCGCGGCCACCGAGACATCGCAAACCCCTCCAGGCGTGGAGCTCGACGACGATGAGCAAGATCGATGACGTGCTGTCCGTGGTGCCCGACAAGTACTTCACGCACGTGAGCCACGACTGCTACGTGCGGCTGCTGGACACGCCCCGCATCTGGGGGCTGCCGTTCGGCCCGGAGATCATGCAGGAGGCCCGACGCCGCACCAACGACTTCGAGCGCGCCCTGGTGGAGGTCCTCCAGAAGACGCGCTTCCGCTGCGACGTGGCGTCCCTCAACAGCCCGGACCCCGCCTGGGCGAAGATCATCCTGGGGGCCCTCGACACGGCGATGATGGCCAACAAGGGCAAGCCCATCCAGATCCGCTTCCTCTTCGGGCAGACGCCCATGCTCCTCAAGGACGGCACGTCGCCCAACCTCATCGACTTCCAGGGTGCGCTGATCCGGCTGGTGCGCTCTCGCAAGAAGGACTGGGGCGCGGTGCCGGAGATCTGGATGGCGAAGTTCTACCGCCTGCAGGAGGGCCTGCTGTCGGGCTTCTCCGCCTTCGTCAGCGCGTCGCTGCCGTCGTGGCTGGCGCCGGACTCCGACGACGACTTCACGAAGATGACGTGGAACCACTCGAAGATCGTCGCCTCGGATGGCGCCGAGGCGCTGGTCGGCGGGCACAACCTGAACATGGACCTGTTCACCAGCTATCCCCCCGTGCACGACGTGTCCGTCGTCATGCACGGCGCGGGGGCCCTGGGCGCGCAGCGGTTCCTGAACCGGATGTGGGCCTGCAGGACGGACGTGGTGACCAAGGAGCGCCTGGACCCGGACACCCTGACGTGGGTGAACGGGGACGACGACAAGGCGGAGGTGCGAAAGCCCCTGGACCCGCTGGACCTGAAGGAGGCCCAGGACCTGCGCGCGCAGCGCTACGAGCTCTTCTCCAGGATCCACATCGGCGGTCTGCCGGTGGACAGTCCTCGCGCCCGCCGCCGGATCGGCAACGAGCCGCTGCCCACCGTCTGGGAGGAGGACACCGAAGAGGACCTCCTGCCGGATGTCATCCGCGAGGACGACCTGCAGACGCTCAGGGACCTGGAGCAGCCCGTCTTCGAGGAGGACCGGACCATCGGCTACGCGGGCATGGGGGAGTACAAGCGCGCGACGCGCGTGCTGTCCATCGGCAAGCACTGGTCCGGCTCGGACATGAAGGAAGACTACGAGAAGGCGTCCGAGCTCATGAAGGAGAACCTCATCATGGGCTGCACGGACGTGCTGCGCCTGTCGCAGATGGACCTGGTGAGCGCGTGGAAGAAGAAGTGGTCCTCGCACGTCGTCTGTCATTGGATCATGGAGTCGCTGCTCGTCAACCCGCACCTGGTGGTGCAGGTGGTGGTGTCGCCCCTGGACGCGGGCGCGGGCGCGGAAGGAGACCAGTACTCGTTCGGCTCGGGCGCGTGCCGCACGTTCGAGCTGTTCCAGTACTACATGGCGAGGACGCTGGAGGACGCGCTGCGGCCGGATGCCGAGCGGCGGCTTCGCGCCCTGGACCGCCTGCACATCGCGCCGTTCTATTACACGGACGTGCCCCGGGATAAGACGCGGGAGGGGGAGTCGTACTTCTGGCCGCAGCTGACGCCCGAGGGCTACACGGCGACCTTGAAGCAGAAGGCGCTCTCCGAGGTGCCGCCGGTCAAGGGCATCATCGGCAACGCGGTGGAGTCCGTGCAGAAGGCCAGTGGCGCGGTCTTCCCCAAGGTCCCGTCGGCGCCGGGCAACCACTCCAAGATCATGATCGCCGACGACCAAGCGTACGTGGTCGGGTCCGACAACCTGTATCCAGGCTTCCTCTCGGAGTTCAACTACCTGGTGGAGGGGCCGGTCGCGGTGGGCGACATGCTGCGCAACTACTGGGAGCCGCTCTGGTCCTTCTCGGGCAAGCATTGCGTCAATCCCCGCTGTGATGGGGGATGCAAGACCCTCAAGAATCCTCCCAAGCCCAGGTCGGGCCGTGGGGTGATGTCCGAGCTGCCCGCGAGCCGGTTGTTGATGGGCATGGGGCATGGGAGCCCGCTGCCGCGTCCCGAGCTCTTCGGCGGCCGCATGCCAGGGGGGCTCCAGTCGTCCTCGTTCTTCACCCGGAAGGGCTCGGGTCAGGACTGGTCCGAGCCGCTCCTGAACGCCGGCAACCAGGGGAAGGTCCTGCGGGTCGACCTGCGCGCGCCGCCGGACCTGATGGAGATCCTGAAGAAGGACGAGGAGACGGCGAAGAAGGAGAAGGAGGAGCGGGATCGCCTCAAGCGCCTGCAGCCCGTGTCCTCGTCCCCGTCGACGGGGACGACGCAGCAGACCGCCTCCACGACGACGGGCGGGTCCTCGCCCTCGACGAAGGACTCGTCCTCCAGTGCCTTCGAGAACCACGACAAGATCGAGGGGTCGCACTACTACACGGACCAGCAGATCGACACGCTCCTGCGCCACTACCTGCGCGGCGTGCCGAACGTGGTCGTGCTGCGTGGCATCAACCTCTACGTGCTCAATCGCATCGCGCCGGACACGTATGACGAGGCGCTCCAGGGCATGGTCGCGGATGGCCCGCCCCGCGTCCTCGTCCAGCCCTACAACATCAATGGCAACCACTGGGGGCTCATCTACATCAAGGTGGCGCCCCCGGCGCGAGGCGTCCGGGGCCAGGCGCGTGTGCTCTTCGTCGACCCGCTGGGGCCGCAGGGTGTGCCCAACCTGGGCACGCTGCGGCGCGCGTTCCCGGACCTGATGGTCGAGCGCTCCGGCATCCGTTACCAGGACGACGTCATGGGGAGCTACAAGGACGGCCAGCACAGCTGCGGTCCGTGGATCATCCAGATCGCCCGGCACCTCGTCGCGAACGATGGCGCCCTGCCTCCCACGGCGCGCCACCCGCGTGACGCCGCCGTCGGGTTCCGCGCGGAGCATCAGCAGGTCCTGGACAACCTCAACCGACAGTTCATGGACGAGTTCGTCATCGTGGAGGACTACTTCGACTCGCCCAAGCCCCTGGTCAAGAGCGGGGAGCTCCCGAAGCCACAGCCTCCCGTGGACAACAGCAAGAAGGGCAAGGACTCGGACGACGACGACGATTTCGTCTTCGTCTGAGCCCGGGACTGCCCAGGGGGAAGCTGACGCGTCAACGCTCCAAGCGCCCGGAGCGCATGACGTGTCAGCGATGCTCCTTGTCGGGGTTCGCGCGCGGGGCTCCTTCTGGGTGGCCCCTGGTTCACGCATTGCAGTCGTCCGGGCCCATCTGGAACTGGAGGCTGCATTGCGTTTCGTGAGTCGTGTGGTGGTCGCGGTCGGGCTGTTGGGGTGTGGTGGGTCGGAGCTGGAGATGCCCGAGGCCCTGGAGCAGGGGACGCAGGAGATCGTGGGAGGCGTCGAGGCGCGTCCCGGCTCGTGGCCCTGGATCGTCAGCCTGCAGCAGGGTGGGAACCATTTCTGTGGTGGCAGCCTGATCCGGGTGGGTAGCAAGCAGGAGACCGACATCGTCCTCACCGCCGCGCACTGTGTCGTGGATGGATACGCGGGCGTGACGGTGATCGCGGGAGCACACGACTTCTATCGACCCACCTCCGCGCAGGTGACGGTACGCGTGGCGAAAGCCGTCTCTCATCCGCGGTATGACCCGGACACGACGAAGAACGACCTCGCCGTCCTCAAGCTGGAGCGCCCCATCCGCATCGGGGGAACGTGTGGCGAGCCCGCCGTGCCCCAGCGTCCCAACCTCTCCGCCGTGGTGTCCCTCGCCGACGCGCTGAGTGTCCAGGCCGTGTGTCTTCCGGCCGTGGGCGCGGAGCTCGCGGAGGGCTCGATGGCGTCCATCGCGGGCTGGGGCCTGACGCGAGAGGGGGGCTATGACTCTTCCAGCATCCTGCTGCAGGTCGGTGTTCCCATCGTCGGTGACCATGCCCTGGCGCAGAGCTATCGCTCGCAAGGTATCGAGATCGACGGCCCCTCGATGCTGGGCGCCGGGTACTCGCAGGGTGGCAAGGACGCGTGCCAGGGGGACAGCGGGGGGCCGCTGGTCGTGAAGTCCGGGACGAAGTACGTGCTCCACGGCATCACGAGCTTCGGCGTGGGCTGCGCGAGGGCGGGGCTTCCTGGGGTCTACACGCAGGTCTCCAACTTCCTGCCGTGGATCCAGGCGCGCGTCGCCGAGCTCAGCAGCGTCCGGTAGCCGTGGCACCCGCGCGTCACCCGGTGTGGCTCGCCACTCGCGGCGCGTAGTGACGCACGACCGCCTTGGCGAGCGACTCGGGATACTTCCAGAACGCCTGGTCCAGCGCGTACAGCCGGTCCCTCTCGTCCGGGGTCAGCATGCCCGGCAGATCGGAGAGGGACACCATCTCCTCAGTCTCACCGTAGTGGGCGACGACGTTCAGCATGTCGCTCAGACATTGCCGCGTGCCCTGGGCGCCCACCCTGCCCAGCGCCTCGATGGCGAGGTGACAGGTCTCCTCGCCCCAGTTGCAGAAGAACTGCATGAAGCCGCCGTTGTTGATGTCGGCCTCCATGCGCCACAACGCGACCAGCTCCCGCTCGTCGGGCGGCAGGGCGGACAAATCCCGGTGGACCTGTTGCAGCCGCACGAGGGCATGTTCGTAGAGGGCGTCCTGTTCGATGGCCCAGGCGCTGACCATGCCCTCGGGAGCGGGCGGCCAGAGGGCGGGCCAGTTCACGCCGCGGCCGTCTTCGGTGAGGACCCACTCGCGGCGTTGCTCGGGCGTGGCCTTGTGGAGGCGGATGTAGCCGCTGAGGCGGAGGGGCAGGACGCGGCCGTCCCGTCAGGCGCAGTTGGAGGTTCTGTTCGTCGAAGCCCACGTAGATGATGCGGTTGTCGTCTGGCGCCATGTCGCATCAGCCTATCGCGCCGAAGTCCAGCCGGCCGGGAGAGAGTGGGCTCCCGGCCGTCCGACGTGGCTCGAAGTGCCCGCTGCTCGCGCGGGTGTACCGCACCGGATTGTTGAGACACCTGATTGGTCGTAATCAGGCCGCTTGCCTCGACTGCACCAACTCTCGCCGGGCCAGCCTCGGAGAGAGGAAGTTGTGACGCTCCAGCAGCCAGTGCTCGTTGTAGCGGTGAGCCAAGTCCAACAGGGCCTGCCGCAGTTCCTCCACGGTGGCGAAGGCGCGCACCCAGAGCAGCTGCTCTTTGATGGTGCGGATGAAGCGCTCGGCGCAGCCGTTGCCCTCGGGCTACGGACGAAGGACGGACTGGACTCGGCACCCAGGAAGCGCAGCTCGTTCTGGAATGCGTCGGAGGTGTACTGGCTACCGTTGTCGTGGCGGATGAACAACCCCGTGGCCACACCTCCCCGGTGCCGGTACACCCTGGCACGGGGCACGCCCCGGGTGGCTGTCACGAGTGCCAGTCCGTACGGCTTGCCACTGGAAGGCGAGAGCTGGGCGCTCATCCTCTCGACTTCCGACAGGAAAACCCGGCGCGTTGCCCTCCAGCAGCCGTGCCTTCTCGGCCAGCATCTCGTTCTTCATCATCAACTCGCCCACCATGGCCTTTAGCCGCAGCACCTCGTCGTCCGCAGGCTGGGGCTCCCGGCTCTTGAGGTTGGCTTCCGCTCCAGCCAGGAACTTCTCCCGCCACTCGCTCAGCACTGCCGCCGTGACGCCCAGCTCTCGCGAGAGCGCGTCGAGTTCCTCGCCTTTGAGCAGCCGGAGCACGGCCTCCTTTTTCCGCCTCGCCGAGAACCGACCGCGCTCTGCCGGCCTGTCTTGCTTCTGCTGCTTCTTCACATCCACCTCACGCGGGGAAGCTATCCCCAGAGAAGTGTCTCAAGAAATCCTGGGGCGGAGGATGCCCGACAGGCCAAACTGCTTGCGGGGCAGCATTTCCCAAGGGATTCCACTGCGGAGTATGAAGACGATGGCTTCCAGGACCGCTCTATCGTCCGTGCGTGGCCGCCCGATCTTCTTCTTGGGGCGAGGCGGAGGCCGCAAGGGATCCACTTGCTGCTAGACGGTGTCTGGGTCAAGTTAGCGGCTCACGCCCCTCAACCTGGGAATGGCCCCTCCCAGCGGCCAGCCCAGCACTGACTGTCGGTAGATGCAGTTGGGATTTGGGCAGCAGTCTGAGTTCCTCCATTAATCGCAGATAGATTAGTGGAAGGACTGCTCCAGCCCACCTTCTTGGTATCGGCGCCGGTCCGAGCGTCGACGGGCACTCCCGCACGGGTCAGGCTCCCTTGGCCTGGGGCACATCACTCGGCGCCGTTGGCGCTGGGGCAATGGAGCGTGATTGTACCACTGCGCTGTTCGCGAGTCCTTCGACGCGTGCGCGAGCTTTTAGTGGCACGGCCTTTGCGAACTCCGTTCCACAGCAGTCCACGAGGACCTGGACGAAGGCTTGCCCCCCTCCTTGTCGGAGGGCACTGTCTAGAGGCTTAAGCGCGGTGGTCCAGGCCGACTCGTTCGCCCCGCAACGCTGAATCAGCGCGAGGGCGGCGAGGTATTCCGCGAGCGGATCAATCGCGAAACGGACTTGGTCTCGGCTCATTCCTGTACTCTGAACCAGTCCTAGTTGCTCAACTGAAAATGTGAGCTTCTTCTCAGCGAACTCTCCCAGCGCCGCAAGCACCTTCTCGACGGGCGCCGCGCCTGGACGAAAGTCCTCACGGACACACTCCCAGGCGATGGTTTGAAGAATGTCGTGGACCTCATGTGGGGCGAAGGGGCTTTTGACGCTCGCGCCGACCTGATCCACATAGCGGCAGATCAATGCGGGAATACTGCGGGGCTCGTTCGCGTCTGCAACGGGGACACTGTGGGTATTGGGCACGCTGGGCGACGCAGGAAGCGAGGCCTTCTTTCGAGACAGGACATACTCGGCGTACATCCGACCCAGGAGTGGAGTCATGTCACGTCCTCGAGTGAGAGCCGACAACCCTCGGCATACATCGAAGAAGTCTTCGTCATTGAAGAGGTGTCGTACTGCTCGTCGCGTCAGGTATGCCTCGAGGAACGCCGCGACAAAATTCCCTGAGATACTCATAGGGCGCAGCCTCGTCTTACTGGTTCCTGGCCAAGTCTCTTCGCGTCGCGAAGTCAGCAGGAACGCGGAGATTGGAAGGTCGGGTACCGAGAACATGAGTTGTTGTCGGGTCGAATCTGGGAGTTCCGAGACACGGTCTGCAATCACGAGCAGTCGTTGCCGCACGAGGAGCACGCGAATGAACTCTTCTGGGATAGACTCCTGGGAGTGGGTAAGGCTCATCAGTTCTGTCTGAATGGCCTTCAAGATAGAGGAGTGGCCCTCGGTGGTTGGTGTCGGGAGTTCATTCTCCAACAGGATGGGAATCATTGGAAACGCGCCGATTCGCTCTTCGGCGGAAGCTGCCATGGCCCACGAGGCTAATTGAAACGCCAAGCTCGACTTGCCAGCACCCCCTTCTCCTTCCACCGCCAGGAAAAATCGCTTGTGGTTTGTCACTTTCCTTAATTCTGTGGGAGTGATTTCTTCCTCATGCACCCCGCTCAACTCCACTGGCATGGGAATGTGCAGCGCTCGAAGTTGTACAGCCTGCTTCTTGGTGAACTCCTCGCGTGCACGAGGAAGGACATGCGCTATCCATGCTTCGATGACGCGGTCGTGATGACGGAACAGTGTGATGATGAAGAGCGGGTGCGGAGAGAGGGTTAGCCCGCCGAGAAAAGATGGCAGCGTGATTTCGGGAGCCTTCGTGAGCCAAGTGTTTAGTTGGTAGACACGCAATGGCGCGAAGCGAACCAGCACAACCGCCAGGAATAGCGCGGTGATGAGGTAGGTGAGGCCCGCAGTTATGGCAACGTTCTCAGAGAGGAAGGTTCTCGTGCCGTGAAGCATGTTCTTCAGCCACTGGTTCTCAAGTGCGTTGATTGCGCGAACAACTTCCGCCTGAGTTTCGACGATGCGCTGTTTCTTCATCGTCTTCAGCGCCTGTTCGAGCACTGGTATGCTCGCGACAGCTTTCTCGTCGGTCATGTGGGTGGCGATACTGGCAATGACTTCGGCCAGCAGGATCTTGTGCTTTGCTTCGAATCGTGGGTCATCAAGAGCCGCGACCAGTTGTGGCAGGATGATTTCCGTGTGACTCTTCATCCCCCGAATAATGCTCGCAGCGGTGGTTTGATGGCTGGGTGGAGTGTTCGTGCCACGAGCGTCAACACCCTGAGACGAGGGCGTAAAATGGAGAAGCAATCCGGCAGCGGCTTGTGCGAACTCCTGGGTGTTTCCTCCAATGAGCGACACCGCCGTCAGGGCTGTTTCTCTGATTGGCATGGAGTGCGCATTGTTCGTCAACGCTAGAAGTTCTTGTTCAAAGGGGCGGGCGTCCGTCCCTAATCGGCCCATGGCCTCAATGGCACTTAGACGCACCCAGTCTGATGTTGTGGTGTGGTGGATGATTCTCAGGAGAATGTCGCCCGGAAGGGCTGCTCTTGCGGTCTTTGACAGTCGTTTGACGATGGCGACTCGGAGTTCATCAGGCACGCTCGAATCTTTCGCCATGTCTTCCAGGAACATTGCGCTGGCCTTCGAGTGATCCGCGAGGACTAGCAGTAGCTCCAAGGCAGGCTTTTTCCTGATGACATATTGCTCTTCTGTGAAGGCGCGTGCGAGGACTTCGAGTGTCGGGACAAGTTGATTCAGTTCGTCGACGAAGAGCCCCTGCGTGGCGAGGGACTGCAGGAACTCCAGAAGATTGTCCGCGTGGTGGGTGTTGCCCTGCGCCTTATCAATCATGGCGCCCATAGTGGGAAGGGCCGCCTGGATTGCTTTTCGAAAGACCACCGATTCCATGTCGCTCGCGTTAAGCAGTATCAGCGAGTCGTCTCGAAGTCGCTGGGAGACGTCCGGATCGCAAAGGATGCTGACCAGGGCTGCTGCATGAGCGGTGTCTCCGAGGTCTTTCTGCATTGCCACCACCGCTGCGGCGTGACGAAGGGGTTCGGGTACCAACGGGTCGCGAAAGAGTTGGAGTGCGCGCTCGCGGACATGCGGAACCCGGTCGATCTTGGTGAGCGCCTCCAGCGCGATTTGACGCAGGTCGTCTGGCTTGGTGGCGTCGAAGGCGATAGCCGACAGAAGGGTGAGTGCCTCTGTGAACCAAGCCTGATCGGTATCCTTGGGTCGATCCGTGAGTTTCCGAAGTGTTTCCGCTGCGGCCAGCGATAGTTCGCCATCGCCCGAGCGCAGTGCCGCCAATAAGACATCAGGTGCGCCCTGGGGGAGTTCTTGGTTGAAATTGAAATGATGAAGGATGGCAAGGGCGAGCCGGCGGATGACTGGCTCCTGTGCCGTGTCCTTCGCAAGTCGAACTAGAACAGAGCCGTCATGCTTGCTGTGCCCTTCAACGCTCATCGCGGCCACCACGGCCCATCGCACCGACAGGGAATGGTGTCGGTCTTCACAGAGCGAAATGAGGAAGGTGATGTCATCGCCAGAGCCTTCGTTCAGCAGTGAGTATGCGGCGATGACCCGGAGCACGACATCCACATTCTCGTTGGTGATGAGATTCCTGAGACCTTCGGAGGAAGAACCGATGGTCCTCAAAACCGCCAGGGCGCGTGTCACGGTCATTCGTCCGGAGTCTTGGCTGACTCGGTTGAGAATCTCGATGGCGCCGGGATGGATGATGTCCTGTTCCTCATCCTTGCGCTCGCTGCTTTCGATGCGAAGCAGTGCTTCGAGAATCTCGATCTCATTGGTAGAGCTAAGTTGGGCAAGGGTGAGCGGCCCCAACGGCACTTCGCGCATGCTGCACGCGCTCAGCAACATGATGGCCAACAGGATTGTTGCCCAGCCACGAAAGACACCAATCAGTCCAGAGACTCGCATGATGGATCCCTTCATCGAAGACAAGGACATCCTATTGGTGCGTCGAAGTCCAGACGGCCGGGGAGAGTGGCCCGGCCGTCCGACCTGGCACGAGGCCTAACTCACGGGAATCGACTGGGCGTGATGGAAGTGGTTGGTCGGGTCCCAGCGGCGCTTCACCTTGACCAGGTTGCGCGGTGCCTGACGGAAGTTCTGGAGGAAGTACAGCCACAGGGCCTGGTCCACGTTGCCCTGGGCATGGGTGCCCAGCACCTCATCCGGGTAGTTGTAGTAGCAGCCGTCCACCGTGCCCGTGGTGTCCCGAGTGGGATTGGGCGTCCCTCCGTACGCCGCGTACACGTCCTTGTAGAAGCCGTTGATCCAGCTCACGTGGGCCTCGGCCTGCTCGCGGAAGGGAGACATCAGGCCCTCGCCGGGCTTGGAGGCGTTGTTCCAGTACGTCTGGTACTGGAGCTTCATCAACGAGCTGCGCTGGGGCACCGGCGTCGAGTCCGCCGGATGGCGGTTGATGGCCCCGCCGTAGCTGTCCACCTGCAGCAGGCTCTGCGCCATGTCCGACTGGGGAATCCCCGCGGGGTAGCGGTGGAGCCACTCGTAGATGGCCGTCACCTGCTCGGCCGGGAACGCCTTCTTCATGTACGCGGACTTGTACTTGCCGAACTGGTTGGGCCCGGAGCCGTTCAGCGTCTGGAGGGCCTCCAGGTAGGTGATGTGCTGCGCGTCCCCGCTGGCCAGCAGGTGCGTCATCATCCCCGGGTGGCCTCCCAGCGGCCGCACCAGGGGACTGGAGCGGGCGACCTTCGCGAAGCGCTTCTGGATGCGCGCCACGCTGTCCTCCGCGTTCCTGCGGTGCTGGTCATCCTTCGTCCCCGCAGGGGACGTCACCTGCAGCACCATGCCCACCTGGCTCGCCGCGACGTGGTTGAGCTTGAGCAACGTGAAGTTGCTGTCGGGCAGGGACGCCACCATGTCCGCGTACTCCGCGAGCAGGTTCGTGAAGGCCGTCAGGTCCAGGCTGGACCAGTCCCACGCCAGCGTCCACAGCGTGGCGTGGTCCGGTGCGTCCGGGAGCTGCTGGAAGTAGTACCGCGCGATGACGCCGAAGTTGCCGCCGCCCGCGCCGCGCAGCGCCCAGAACAGGTCCTTCTCGTCCGGGTCCGCGCTGGACGCGGAGACATGGCTCAGCTTCCCCCGGCCCGCGGCCGCGTCCCAGGTGACGATGTCCACCGCGCTCAGGTGGTCCACCGTCAGGCCATGCAGCCGGGACAGCAGCCCGTAGCCCCCGCCGGTGATGTGCCCGCCCGCGCCCACCGAGTAGCAGGAGCCCGCGGGCAGCGTCTTCCCGAACGTGTTGAGCAGCGTGCGGTAGACGGTCCAGTTCTCACAGCCCGCGTCGACGAAGTACGCCTGCCTCGCGTTGTCGAAGCCGACCTGGTTCAGCGCGGACATGTCGATGACCGCGGCCGTCTCATCGTTGTAGACGAAGTTCTCGTAGCAATGGCGGCCAGAGGTGATCTTCACGTTGCGCCCATGGGTCGACAGCGCCTCGTTGACGATGGCGAGCACCTGCTCCGGGTGCGTGGGGACGTAGACAGCCTTCAGGTTCGGCGCGAACCAGCGGCGGTCGAAGCCCTGGCGGTCGCTGAGGATCAGCGGGCGCGTCGGACCTCGGCTCGCCAATGAGAGGTTTTCGACGACGGGGGCAGTGGTCATGGTCCATTCTCCGGGGTGGAGACAGCGTCAACGGCTTGCGACACGAGCCTGGTTCGAGGCGTTCCCAGCAGCTCCGGCGAGCAGACGCGCCATGTTGTCATGGAGGACCAGGCGGGCCTCCAGCTCGGTGATGAGGGACAGCGGACCCTCCTCGGCGGTGAGGACGTCCACGAAGGCACGCTGGTCCCCCTGCATGCGGAACACGGGCCAGTCCGTGCCGAAGAGGACCTTGTGGTTGATGCCGCGAGCCACCACGCGCCGCAGGGCCTCGTCTGACGACGTCCTCAACAGGCTCTGATAGCCGCTGACATCCAGGTACACGTTGGGCCGGTACGCGCACAGCATGGCGCACTCGTCGGGGTAGCTCACCGAGCCGTGCGCGAGGATGAAGTTGACGGTGGGGAACGAGCGCGCCGCCAGGTCCAGCATCAGCGGCGTCGACGTGTCGAACGCCAGCACCGGTGACGTGGGCCCGATGTGCACCACCACCGGCACGCGGTGGTGCGCGCACAGCTCGTAGTAGGGGAACAGCTCCGGCGCGCTGGGGCTCATCCCGCACGGGGGATACACCTTGAATCCGCTGAAGCCCCACTCCACCAGCGAGCGCTCGAACAGGTCCACTCCGTCCTTCCCCCACCGGGGGTCCACGCCGCCGAACACCACGAGCTTCCCGGGGTGGCGCTTCAGCACCTCGGCGTGCGCCAGGAGGGTCTCCTCGACGGTGAGCGGACAGTCCGTGAGCGCGTAGCTGTAGTCGGCCGCGAGCAGCACCGCGCACTCGATGCCCGCGGCCTCCATCTCCGCCACCAACTGGTCGCAGAGCGGGTCCTGGAGCTTCTGGAGGTAGGCGTTCGCCAGCTTCTGGGGCGTGGCGCGCACGCCCTGCGCGGTGAGGGCCGCGACGCCGTTGGCCACGACGCCGTCGATGAAGGAGCGGGGGATGAACCGCTCCGAGGCGATGTGGCAGTGCGCGTCGATGATGCGCGGTGGAGGGCCTTGCGTCATGCCGACTCCGCCCGAGGGCCGGCCGCGCGGGCCTGTTCGACCAGGCGCCGGCTCATGTCGATGGCATCCCGCACGGTGTGGAGCCGGCCCAGGTCCACATCCGAGGCGAGCTCGTCCAGGGCCACGCCGAAGGTCTCCTCCAGCCGGAACAGCAGGCTCGCCACGCCGAGCGAGTCGATGCCCAGGTCCTTGCGCAGGCTCAGCTCCGGTGTGATCGCCGCCTTGCGGAACCGGCGCGGCACGGCCTGGGCAATCATCGCGATGACCTTCTCCTCGAACGTCGGGTCGCCCGTCATGGTGCTCCTCGAAGTCCTGCGGGGTGCTCAGCTCGCGGCGCGGTCGAGCTGGGTCTGGAAGACGTCGCCGATGCGCTTGCGGTCCAACTTCAGATTCGGGCGCAGAAGCCCGTTCTCCCGCGTGAAGGCCTCCTGCGCGAACACCACGCGCCCCACGCGCAGCGACTGCCGCTGTCCTCCCACTTCCTCCACGTGGCGCTCGATGCGGCGCTTCGCCTCCACGTCGTCGGGGTTCTTGGGGAGCACCACCGCGACCAGGCACGTCAGGGTGCCGCCGCCGAACACCACGGACTTGGCCACCTCCGGGCAGCGGTCGATCTCCGCCTCCACCAGCTCCGGATGCACCTTCTCCCCGCCCGAGGTGATGATGATCTCCTTCTTGCGGCCCACCAGGTACAGGTAGCCCTCCGCGTCGAAGCGCCCCACGTCACCCGTGGCCACGCGGTTGCCGCCGATGAAGGTCTTCTCGTTCTCTCCGTCCGCGCACTCGAAGTAGCCGGTCGCGTACATGTGCTCGCGGTGGACGATGATCTCCCCATCCGGCGCCAGCTCCACCTTGGGACCCGGGAGCAGCCGGCCCACGCTCCCCAGCCGGTGGGCCTCGGCGGTGTTGAGGGAGACCGAGCCGCACTCGGTGACGCCGTAGGTCTCGAAGACGGGCAGGCGCATCAGCTCGAGCAGCTCCAGCGTGGAGCGCTTGGTGGGGGCCATCCCCGTCACCATGAAGCGCATGCGTCCACCGAGCGTCTCGTGGACCTCGCGGAAGATCCTCCGGGCCAGGGCGTCGCGCGCGGACCGGGAGGGCAGACGCCGGGCGATTCCTCCGAGGACCCGGGCCAGCAGCTGCTTCGAGCGGGGCAGGTTGCCGAAGCGGGTCTCGATCGCTTCGTAGAGCGTGGGCGGGGCCACCAGCGCGGTGGGCCGCAGCTCCTTCATCGCGCGGAACAGGTGGACGGGCTCCGTGACGATGAGGTCGAACCCGTACCAGAACGCCGCGTAGTACATCAGCCGCTGCTGGAAGTTGGAGATGGGCAGGAACAACAGCATCGAGTCATCGGAGCGGGTCCTCGCCGCGCGGACGAAGGCGTCCAGGCTCTCCTCGACCCCCCGGCGGTTGAGGACGAGCCCCTTCAGCCACCCCGAGGAGCCCGACGAGAAGACGAGCCAGGGCTGGTCGAAGCCCTCCGGGGGTGGCTCGGTGCCTCGCTCGATGGCGCGCACGCCGTCGTTGGGGCCATCGAGCGCGGCGAGGGCGGCGTTCGTGTGTCCCTCCCGTTGCCTTCCAGGGACCAGGAGCAAGGAGAGCTGGTAGCGCTCGAGCAGCTCGTCGGGAGGTCTCGCGGCGAAGTCGTCGGGGAACGCGACGGTGACGGCGCGAAGCTCGAGCAGCGCCAGGTCGTGGACCAGCCACTCGTAGCAGTTCGGTGCCCGGAGGCCCACGCGCATGCCTGGGCGGATGCCCCAGCGCTCCAGCGCGGCCCTCGTCGTCACGACGTCCTCGTGCACCTGCGCGTGGCTTCGGCGGACGACCTTGCCCTTCTCGAAGGTGATGACCTCGCGCGAGGGATGCTCCAGCAGGCGGGGCAGCATCCGACGCACGTCGATGGCGTCCATCGGCGTCTCCTCGTTCCGGGCGTGGCTCATGGGCCTTCCTCCTGGAGCGCCGCCCACTGTCGTTGGGCCTCCTCGGCGGGGAGCGCCTCCAGCTCCGCGAGCAGCAGGGCCACCTCGTCCTCACTCGCTGCATCCGCACGGGTCTGGACGATGACCACCGCGAGCCGCTCGACGGTGGGCGCCTCGAACACGCGTCGCAGGGGCAGCTCCGTCCCCAGCTCACCGCGGATGCGGGACACCAGTCGGGTCGCGAGCAGCGAGTGGCCTCCCAGCTCGAAGAAGTCGTCGTGGACGCCCACGCGCGCGACTCGCAGCAGCTCCGTCCAGAGCTTCGCCAGGGCTTCCTCCACGGGCGTCCTCGGCGCGACGAAGCGGTCCGCGCTCGCGGGCAGGACCTCGTCGGAGTCGGGCAGGGCGCGCCGGTTGAGTTTGCCGGTGGGCGTGAGAGGCAGGGCGTCCATCCGCACGAACGCAGACGGCACCATGTGCTCGGGCAGCGAGGCTCCGAGCCAGGCGCGCAGCTCGCTTGCGGCGAGGTCGCGGGCGTCCACCGTCTGGAAGAAGGCCACCAGCCTGGGGCGTCCTTCTCCATCGGGCCGGGTCGTCACCGCGGCCTCCTTCACCGCCGGGTGTTGCCGCAGCCGTGCCTCGACCTCGCCGGGCTCGACCCGATGGCCGCGAATCTTCACCTGCTCGTCCACGCGCCCCAGGAACTGGACGGTGCCGTCGCGCAGATAGCGTGCTCGGTCGCCTGTACGGTACAGGCGCTCGCCGGGCCGGGATGGGTCGGGCGGGCCGGGGATGAACTTCTCCGCCGTCGCGACGGGGCGGCCCAGGTAGCCGCGCGCGAGCATCATCCCGCCGAGGTGCAGCTCACCTGGGACTCCCACGGGGACCTGTTGTCCCCAGCGGTCCAGCACGTGGAGCGTGGCGTTGGGGATGGGGCGTCCGATGGCGGGGAGCGCGGGCCACGACGCGGGAGGCCCTTCCAGCGTCAGCTCGCTCACCACGTGGGTCTCCGATGGACCGTATTGGTTGTGCAGCGTGGCCTGGAGGCGCGAGAACAGGTGGGCGATGGACGGAGTGATCTGGAGCTGCTCGCCCGCGGTGATGACCTCGCGCAGGCTGGCGGGGGTGCCACCCAGCTCCCGGGCCCGGTCCGCGAGCTGCTGGAGCGCGACGTAGGGGAGGAAGACGCGGTGGATGTCCTCGGTCGCGAGCAGGCGCCACAGCACCTCCGGGTCCCTGCGCTGCTCCTCCGTGACGAGGACCAGCGTGCCGCCCGCGCACCACGTGGAGAACAGCTCCTGGAAGGACACGTCGAAGCTCAAGGACGCGAACTGCAATGTCCTCGCGCCAAGGGGGAGCTGGGAGCGGGCCATCTGCCAGTGGAGCAGATTGACCAGCGGACGGTGCGGCATCGCCACGCCCTTGGGGGTGCCCGTGGAGCCGGAGGTGAAGATGACGTACGCCAGCGAGTCCGGTGACGGTGGTGCCCGTGGCGCGATGGGGCGGAGCGGGGCGGTGTCCTCTTCGTCGCAGTCGATGAGCCGGGCGAGGTCGACGGGGAGCCGCTCGCGTGTGCCCCGGTGGGTGAGCACCACGGGCACCTTCGCGTCGGTGAGCATGAAGGCGAGTCGCTCCTTCGGGAACCCGGGGTCCAGGGGCAGGTACGCGGCCCCGGAGCGCAGGACGGCGAGCACCGCCACCACCATCTCCAGCGAGCGCTCCAGGCAGATTCCGACGACGACCCCAGGCCCGGCGCCGAGTCCACGCAGGCGTGTGGCCAGGGCCTCCGAGCGTTCATCGAGCTCGCGGTAGGTCAGGGCGCGGGGGCCGAGGAGGACGGCTCGCAGGTCCGGGGTGCGCTCGGCCTGCCGCGCGAACAGCTCGTGCACGCACAGGTCCGGCGCGGGCGTACGGGGCGGATTCCAGCGCGCCAGCGCGGCCTGTTCCGCCGGGTCCAGCATGGAGAGCCGCGCGACGGGGAGGTCCGGTGTGGCGAGCGCGGAGGCGAGGAGGTTGCGCAGGTGGGACGCCATCCCGGCGATGGTCTCCGGGTCGAACAGGTCCGAGTTGTACTCGAGGCTCGCCTGGAGGGACTCCGAGGTCTCCGCGACGAACAGGATGAGGTCGAACTTGGCGGTGCCCGTGCCCATCGCGGGGGCACCGGAGGCCAGTCTCGCGCCCTCCGCGGACAAGGGTCGCCCCGTGTTCTGCAGGGCGAGCATCACCTGGAACAGCGGGTTGTACGCGAGGTTGCGTCCGGGGTTCAGCTCCTCGACCAGCTTCTCGAAGGGCAGGTGCTGGTGCGCGTAGGCGCCGAGCGACACCTCGCGGACGCGTGCGAGCAGTTGCCGGAAGCTCTCCTCGCCGGTGACGCGGGTTCGCATGGGGAGCGTGTTGGCGAAGAAGCCGATCATCCCCTCCAGCTCGGGACGCACCCGGTTCGCGATGGGGGAGCCGACCACCAGGTCGTCCTGCCCCGAGTAGCGGTGGAGCAGCAGGTTGAACGCCGCGAGCAGCCCCATGAACAACGTGCAGCCCTCGGCCTGGCAGAAGCGCAGCAGGGCCGCGGAGGGCAGGGTGAAGGGATGGAGGCCGCCTCGGAAGACCTGGACCGGAGGACGCGCCCTGTCCGTGGGCAGCGACACCACGGGCGGCGCGCCGCGCAGGTGCTCCTTCCAATAGGCGAGCTGACGTTCGAGCACGGAGCCCGTCAGCCACTGTCGCTGCCAGGCCGCGAAGTCCGCGTACTGGAGCTCCAGCGGAGGCAGCGATGCGGGTGTGCCCGTCCGGCCCGCTTCGTAGAGGACGCTCAGCTCACGGAAGAGCACGTCGGCCGACCAGGCATCGGCCACGATGTGGTGCACGGTGAGGAGCAGGACGTAGTCGTTGTCCGCGAGGTGCAGGAGCCGGGCGCGCAGCAGCGGGCCGCGTGAGAGGTCGAAGGGATGCTGCGCTTCGAGGGCGGCGAGTCGTTGGGCCTCGTGCTCTCGCGTGGCCTCGGGCCAGGAGCGCAGGTCGACGACTGGCAGGGCGACACTGGCTGGGGGCGCGATGACCTGGACCGGCTGTTGGTCCATCACGGTGAACGTGGTGCGGAGCGACTCGTGCCGGAGCACCAGGGCGTTGAGGCTCCCCTGGAGCGCGGCCACGTCGAGGGGCGCCCGAATCCGGAAGGAGGTGGGGATGTTGTAGAAGGCGCTGTTCGGCTCGAACTGGTCGAGGAACCAGAGGCGCTGCTGCGCGAAGGAGAGCGGGAGCGGGCGGTTCCTGGGCGCGGGGCGGATGGGGGGAGGACGGCCGGAGTCGTGGCCGAGTCGCTCGATGGTTCGCGCGAGCTGCGCGATGGTGGGCGCCTCGAAGAGCTGACGCAGGGGCAGGTCCACGCCGAACGCATCGCATGCGCGCGCCACGACCTGGGTCGCGAGCAGGGAGTGTCCACCCAGGCGGAAGAAGTCATCGTGGATGCCCACGCGCTCCAGGCTGAAGGCCTGGGCCCAGATGCGGGCGAGGGTTTCCTCCACGGGGTCACGCGGTGCCGAGTAGGGCGCTGCCGAGGCACCGGCGGTGTCTCGACGTTCGAGCTCGGTCAGCAGGGCTCGGCGTGCGTGCTCCTCTGTGGGGGCACGTGGAAGTGCGTCCAGGAAGAGGAAGGAGTCGGGCAGGGCGGAGTCGGGGAGTCGGTCCTCGAGGTGTTGTCGAAGGGCTTCGCGTTCCGAGGACGGGGCGACCACGGCGGCCACCAACTGCGAGCCCGGCCTGAGGACGACCGTGGCTTCCGTCACCTGGGGATGCGCACGCAGGGCCTGTTCGACTTCGCCCAGTTCGAGGCGTGTTCCGCGATGCAGGTGTCGCCCATCGCGTCGACCCACCCACTCGAGCCCTCCGTCGGGCAAGCGACGCGCGAGGTCTCCCGTTCGCACCAGGTTGTCGCGGGGGAAGGTGCGCTCGGGTGAGGAGAGATATCCGGAGGCGAGCTGCTCACCGGAGACGTACAGGTCCCCGACGAAGCCCGAGGGAACGGGGGACAGGGCTTCGTCGAGCAGGTGCAGGGTGGTGCCCGCCACGGGTGTACCGATTCGGGTGACGGGGCGCTCGGAAGGAGAGGGCGCCGCCACGGGACGGAGCGCGGCGATTCCGCCGACTTCTGTCCAGCCGTACACGTGGAGGACGCGACTGAGGACATCAGGAGGAAGCGAGCTCGTCAGCAGGGACTCCTCGTCGGGGCCGCCGGTCCACAACACGAGTCGGAGGGAGCGGAGGGACCAGGGGAACTCACGGCCCAGCTTCACGAGCATGGGCGTGGTCAACGCGATGACGGAGACCGAGTGCTCGCGCAGATGCATGGCCAGCTTGCGCGGAGTCAGGCTTCGCCCGCCTGACAGAGGCGCGAGCCGAGCACCGGCGGCGAGCGCGCCCAACAGCAAGAAGGGTGCGGCTTCGTCCCACGCCCCTTCAGGGAAGGAGAGGCAATCGTCGGGGCTCAGCCTCAGGTCAGGCAGTCGACACGCCGCCGCGAGGGCCGCGTGGCGCATCACCACGCCCAGCGGCCGGCCCTCGGGACCTGGACGAGGCAGGACGCAGGCAAGCCCATCGAGTGTTGCCGCCGGTGGGGCCGCGGGGGCTGGACGTGGCAGGGAGCGAGCGAACCCGTCGCGAATCGTAGGGATGGGCTCGTCTTCTTTCGCTGGTGCGAATCCAGCGGAGCGCGTCCCAGCCGCGAGAGGTGCCATGTCACCGGTGGGGGGCGCATCAGCGCTCAGGCAATGCTCCAGGAGGATGTGCCGTCCAGGGAGCCCCTGCAGCCGTGCGGCCTGATGTTGCTGGCAGAGGATGTGCGACGGGCGCAGCGCCTCCACGGTGGCGGCCAGTCGAGACGCGGGCTCGCTCGTGTCGAGCGGGATGAACGCTCCTCCTGCGCACAGCACACCGAGATGGGCCACCACCAGCTCCGGCGATGGCTCCACGAAGAGCCCCACCAACATTCCCGGCGAGACTCCCTGTGTCCGCAGCGCTCGGGCCACCAGGTCCGCGCGGTGGACCAGCTCGCCGTAGCTCAGCGCGTCCTCACCGGTCTGGACCGCGACGGCCTCCGGGTGGCTCATCGCTCTCGCGGACACCTGCTCGTGAACACGTTCGACGCTCGACCGGACCGGCACCTCCGGCAACGGCTGCGCTGCCTCGACTCGTCGCCGCGCCTCGGCGTCCAGCAGCGGCAACGACGCCGTCGTCCGGTCCGGTTCCTCCGTGATGCCCCACAGCAGCGCGTGGAAGCAGCTCGCGAGGCGGGCGATCATCTCGCCCTCGAACAGGTCCAGGTTGTACTCGAAGAACGCGTGAGCCCCGGCCTCCGCCTCCGTCACGCAGAGGGTCAGGTCGAACTTGGCCGTGCCGCTCGAATACAACGGCGGCGTGTCGGATGCCGGTGCCCGGCTCGCATCACGAGGCCCCGTGTTCTGCAGGACGAACATCACCTGGAACAACGGGTTGTGACCCAGGTTGCGCTCGGGGCGGAGCTCCTCGACGAGCTTCTCGAAGGGCAGGTCCTGATGCGCGAACGCCCCCAGCGTCATCTCCCGGACCCGCCCCAGGAGCTGCCGGAAGCTCGGCGTCCCCGAGAGGTCGGCGCGCAGCACCAGCGTGTTGGCGAAGAAGCCGACCAGTCCCTCCAGCTCCGGACGCATCCGGTTCGCGATGGGCGTGCCGATGCACACGTCCGTCTCACCACTGAGCCGATGGAGGAGGGTGGCGAAGGCGGACAGCAGCAACATGAAGCTCGTCGCCCCCTCCCTCCGACCCAAAACCCCCAACCGCTCCATCAGCGCGGGCTCGAGCGAGAAGACGTGATGACCACCCCGCTGACCCACCACCCGGGGACGTGGCCCATGGGTGGGCAGCGCCAACAGACTGGGCACCGACGCGAGCTGCTTCCGCCAGTACGCCAGGTGCCCCTCCAGCACCTCTCCGCGCAGCGTCTTCCGCTGCCACGCCGCGAAGTCCACGTACTGGAGCGGCAGCGCCGGGAGCGGCGAGGGACGTCCCGCCGAGAAGGCCTCGTACAGCCGCGCCAGCTCGTCGAACAACACCCGCATCGACCAGCCATCCGCGATGATGTGATGCAGCACCAGCACGAGCAGGTGCTCGGTGTCGCTCGACGAGTAGAGCGTCATCCGGAGCAGCGGCCCGCGCTCCAGGTCGAACGGTCGCCGACACTCCTCCATCGCCAGTCGCTGCGCCTCCACCGCGCGCGTGGCCTCGTCCTCGCCAGAAGGGCGCACCGCGGACAGCTTCAGCTCCAGCGCAGGCAGGACCCGCTGCACCGGCTCGCCGCGCACCAGGGCGAAGAGGGTGCGCAGGGATTCATGGCGCTGCACGAGCGCATCGAGACAGCGTTGCAACACCGCCAGGTCGATGGGCCCCGTCAGCCGGGTCACCGCCGGAAGATTGTACGTCGGGTTCCCAGGCTGGAAACGGTCCAGGAACCACAGCCGCGCCTGTGCATAGGAGAGCGGAGGCTCGGGGCGCGTGCCCTTGTCCCGCAGGGTCCGCGCCAACAGGGCTCTGCGCTCATCCGGCGAGAGCTGGGCGAGGGCGGGAGCGCTCATTTCGCCAGCTCCCCGCGCGCGGCCAGCTCCTCCAACATCGCCGACACCTCCGCGTCCGAGAGGTGGGCGACGTCCGCCAGCTCCGTGTCCCGCTCCAGCTTGGGAATGGCCGAGGCCACCGGCGTCGCCCCCTGTTCCGCCACCACCTTCGCGAGCGCCTCCACGGTGGGCGTCTCGAAGAGCCGGCGCAGCGGCACCTCCACCCCGTAGGCGTCATGGATGCGCGACACCACGCGCGTCGCCAGGAGGGAGTGTCCCCCCAGCTCGAAGAAGTTGTCGTGGACCCCGACGCGCGCGCGGCCGAGCAGCTCGGCGAACACGTGCGCCAGCTTCTCCTCCACCGCGCCACGCGGCGCCACATAGGCCGTCCTCGTCGCCGTATCGAGCTCTCCAGGGAGCGGCAGCGCGCGTCGGTCCAGCTTGCCGTTGGGCAGCAGCGGCAAGGCCTCCAGCGCCACGAAGGCGGTGGGCACCATGTGCTCGGGCAAGGTGCGCGACAGGTGGCGTCGCAGCGCGCCGGGCTGGTCCTCCCCGGGGCCGCTCACCACATAGGCCACCAGCCGCTTGTCGCCCGGCGTCACCTCGCGAGCCATCACCACCGCGTGGCGCACGCGAGGATGCGAGCGCAGCGCCGCCTCCACCTCGCCCAGCTCGATGCGGAACCCTCGAATCTTCTCCTGGTCATCCAGTCGCCCGAAGAAGTCGATGTTCCCATCCGCCCGGAAGCGCGCGCGGTCACCGGTGCGATACAGCCGCTGTCCGGGCTCGGTGCTGAACGGGTCCGGG
The DNA here is from genome assembly GCF_020037055.1 of Myxococcus sp. AS-1-15. Lineage (NCBI taxonomy): Bacteria > Pseudomonadati > Myxococcota > Myxococcia > Myxococcales > Myxococcaceae > Myxococcus > Myxococcus sp. AS-1-15. The sequence goes on from NZ_JAIQDF010000005.1 coordinate 67,960, forward strand.
ATGAAGCGCTCCGCGGTCAGCTCGGGGCGCCCGAGGTAGCCGCGTCCCACGCCGATGCCGCCGATGAACAGCTCCCCCGGGAGACCGACAGGAACAGGCTCCAGCGTCGCGTCCAGGATGAACAACCGGGTGTTGTGGATGGGCTTGCCGATGGGCACCCGACCACCACTGCCAGTCGCAGGACACGTCCACGCGGACACCTCCACCGCCGCTTCGGTGGGGCCGTAGAGGTTGTGCAGCTCCGCCCGGAAGCGTGCGTGGAAGCGCGCCTCCAGGTCGGGCGTGACGGCCTCTCCGCTGATGATGACCTGCCGCAGGGCTTCGCAGCGCTCGACACCCCGGTGCTCCAGCAGGACGCGCAGCATCGACGGGACGAAGTGCGCGGCGGTCACCCGTTCAGCGGCCATCAGGTCGATGAGGTAACCCGGGTCGCGGTGTCCTCCGGGCTTCGCGATGACCACGGTGGCGCCCGTCATCAGCGGCCAGAACAGCTCGGTGATCGACACGTCGAAGCTGGTCGGCGTCTTGTGGAGCATCCTGTCGCGCCCATCCAACCGGTACGTCTGGCGCATCCAGGCCAGGCGGTTGGCGATGCCCGCATGGGAGTTCATCGCGCCCTTGGGACGCCCGGTGGAGCCGGAGGTGTAGATGACATACGCGAGCTGCGCGGGGTGCACGGGAAGCGCCGGGTCGCTGTCCTGCTCGCGAGCCACCTCCTCCCACTCCGTGTCCAGGCGGAGCACGCGGGCACGCGTCCCGGGCAGCGTCGACGCGAGGCTCGCCTGGGTGATGAGCACCGCGGGCGCGGAGTCCTCCAGCATGAAGGCCAGTCGTTCCGAGGGATACTCCGGGTCCAGCGGCACATACGCGCCACCTGCCTGCAGGATGCCCAGCAGCGCGACGAGCAGCTCCGGCGAACGCTCCATGCACACGCCCACCCGGACCTCCGGCCCCACGCCGTGACGCCCGAGGAAGCGCGCGAGCTGGTTCGCGCGGGACACGAGCTCCCGGTACGTCACCCGCTCCAGCCCGGCCATGAGCGCCACCGCCTCCGGTGTCCGCGCGGCCTGCGCCACGATGACGCGGTGGAGGAATCCCGGCTCCTCCCGGGACACGGTGGTGTCGTTCCACTCCACCAACAGCCGCCGCCGCTCCTCGTCGCCCAGGAGTGGAAGCCTCGAGATGGGTTGCGCCGGCGCAAGGACGATGGCGTGGAGCAGGGCGAGGAAGTGCGAGCCCATCCGCGTCACGGTCTCCGGCTCGAACAGCTCCGTGTCGTACTCGAACAGCGCGAATGCTCCACCGCGCGGCGCCTCCGCCACCGACAGCGTCAGGTCGAACTTGGAGGTCGTGGTCGGTACCCGAGGTGCTTCCGGTCCACCGGGAGATGCGCTGCCCTGGGGACGCTCCGCGCTCTGGAACGAGAACATCACCTGGAACAGCGGGTTGCTGCCCAGGTTGCGCTCGGGTTGCAGCTCCTCGACCAGCTTCTCGAAGGGAATGTCCTGGTGGGCGTAGGCGCCCAGCGTCACCTCGCGGACGCGCGCCAGGACGTCCTGGAAGCCGAGCGCGCCCGAGAGCTGGGTCCGCAGCACCAGCGTGTTGACGAAGAAGCCGATCAACCCCTCCAGCTCGGGTCGTCCCCGATTGGCGATGGGTGTGCCGACGACCAGGTCCTCCTGTCCGGTGGCGCGGTACAGGAGGACATCGAAGGCCGCGAGCATCACCATGAACGGCGTGGCCCCGACGCGCTGCCCCAGGGCCCGGAGCCTCTCATGCAGGTCGGCGTCCAGCGTCACCAGGTGCCCGGCGCCGCGGTGGGCCTGCATCAACGGACGCACCCTGTCCGTCGGAAGCTCCAGCCGAGGCGGCGCCCCCGCGAGCTGCGTCCTCCAATACTCGAGGTGCCGGGTGTAGACGTCGCCGCGGAGCAACTCCCGCTGCCAATGGGAGTAGTCCGCATACTGGAGCCGCGGCTCCGGCAGGGGCGAGGGCCAGCCCGCGCTGAACGCGTTGTAGAGCGCCCCCAGCTCCCGCAGGAAGACGCCCATGGACCAGCCGTCCGAGACGATGTGGTGCATCGTCACGAGCAGCACGTGGTCTGCCTCCGCCAGCGTCACCAACGAGACGCGCAGCAGCGGACCCTCGGCGAGGGAGAACGGGCGCAGGGCATCGAGCGCCGCCAGGCGTTGCGCTTCCGACTCGCGCTGCGCGGCGGGCATCGAGCGCAGGTCGGTGATGTCCAGCGTCACCTGTCGCGAGGGCGCCACGACCTGCATGGGCTCGCCGTCGACGGCCGTGAAGGTGGTCCGCAGCGATTCGTGCCTGCGCACCAGCTCGTCGAGGCTCTTGCGCAGGGCCTCCACGTTCAGCGCGAAGCCCAGTCGGAGGGGCGAGGGGATGTTGTAGACGGGGCTCGCGGACTCGAACTGGTGGAGGAACCACAGGCGGCGCTGGGCGTACGAGGCGGGGAAGACGAAGGCCTCGCGAAGCTCCGGGACCGCGGGTGATGAGGCCATGGTGGGCGTCACGCGGCTCGTGGGTGCTCACACCCCCGAGGTGGGCGCGTCCTTTCCGACGACGGGGATGGGGATGCGTCGTGCCTGCCTGTCGAGCGGCAGGAGGGCCGGCTCGGTGGACTTCGCGCCGCTGTCTCGCGAAGTGTCGAGCGCCTGCGCCAGCGCGGCCACCGTGGGCCGCTCGAAGAGGGTGCGCAGCGGGAGCTCCACCCCGGCCGCGGCGGACAGCCGGGACACGATGCGGGTGGCCAGCAACGAGTGGCCTCCCAGGTCGAAGAAGTCATCGAGCACGCCGACGCGCTGAAGCTCCAGGACCTCGCCCCACACGCGCGCCACCAGGGCCTCGGTGGCGGTGCGGGGCGCAACCGGCTCCGCGCGTGCCCGGGCGAGCGCATCCCGACTCACGGCTGGAAGCGCACGGCGGTCCAGCTTCCCGTGCGAGGTCCTGGGCAGTGACTCCAGCGGAATGAACGCGGCGGGGACCATGTACTCCGGCAGCGCTCGCCGGAGCGCCCCCCGCAGGTTCGCCGGGTCGACCGACTGCCCCTCCTTGGGGACGACATATGCGAGCAGGCGCGCGCCATCGGTGCCGGCGCGCTCGGCCACCACCGCGGCGGCCTGCACCTCGGGTCGGCTCAACAGGGCCGCTTCGACCTCCGCGGGCTCAATCCGGTAGCCGCGGACCTTCACCATCTCGTCCGCGCGGCCCACGAAGCACAGGTCGCCCTCGCGCTGACGGCGCACCACGTCGCCGGTGCGGTACATGCGCGCGCCGGGCTCGGTGGAGAAGGGGTCCGGCAGGAAGCGCTCCCCGGTGAGGTCCGGCCGTCGGTGATAGCCGCGCGAGACACACGCGCCCCCCAGGTACAGCTCACCCGGGACGCCGAACGGGACGGGCTCCAGGTTCGCGTCCAGGACATACGTGCGGACGCCAGGCAGTGACCTGCCGATGGGCGGCGTGACCTGGAGGTCCTCGGGGCACAGCGCGCAGGTGCTCCAGATGGAGCCCTCGGTGGGACCGTAGACGTTGAACAGTCGCCGTCCACGCCCCCAGCGCGTCACCAGCTCCAGGGGACAGGCCTCTCCGCCCACCACCATCATCCGCAGCTCGGGAAGCTCCGCCCAGGGCAGCGCGGCCAGCGAGGAAGGGGGCAGCGTGACAGCGTGGATGCGCTGCTCCTTCAGCAGCTCCAGCAGCGGGGCTCCGGGCAGCAGCGCCTTCGTCGGCGCCAGATAGAGCGTCCCGCCCGAGCGCAGCGCCAGCAGCAGCTCGAACAGCGAGACATCGAAGGTCCACGCGGAGAACTGGAGGATGCGGGCCGAGGGCGGCAGATCGAAGAGGCGCTGCTCGGCCTCGGCCGCGTTGCACACGGTGCGGTGGGCCACCGCCACGCCCTTGGGGCGCCCCGTGGAGCCGGAGGTGTAGATGACATACGCCAGGTTGTCCGGTGTGGCCTGGGGACGCAGGTCGCTTGGGTCCTCGTCCTCCAGCGCGTCCCAGAGCGTGTCCACCGTGAGCCGTGTTCCCGGGAAGGGCGGCAGCCGCTCGCATAGCGCCTCCTCCGTCACGACGAGCCGCGCTCCCGAGTCCTCCAGCACATACGCCATGCGGTCCTGGGGATGCGCCGGGTCCAGCGGGACGTAGACACCCCCGGCCTTCCAGAGGGCCAGCACGACGACGACCAGGTCTGGTGAGCGCTCCATGCACACGCTCACGGGGACCTCCGGGCCAACGCCCAGCGCACGCAGGCGTCGCGCCAGCTGGTTCGACCGTGCATTGAGCTGGCCATACGTCAGCGTGCGACCAGGTGACTCCAGCGCGAGCGCCTCCGGGCGGAGCCTCGCCTGTCGCTCACAGAGCTGATGGAGCAGCTCGAAGTCCGGCGCGTCGCCTTCGTCGCGCGGGACGTCGTGTGCCTCGCCATGCGGGCTCATCGAGAGCCGCGAGATGCGCCGCTCCGGATGGGACGCCGCGCTCGCCAGGAGGGCCTGGAGGTTCTCCGCGAGGCTCACCAGGGTGGGCGCGTCGAACAGGCTGGTGTTGTACTCCAGGGCCATGAGCAGCCCGCCGTCCGTCGTCTCCATGGCGCACACGGTGAGGTCGAACTTCGACGTCCCGGCGCTGAACTGCGGCGCGGCGAAGCGGGTGCTCGCCTCCAGGTTCGCCTGCGCGTTCTGCAGGATGAACATCACCTGGAAGAGCGGGTTGTGGGACAGGTTGCGCTCGGGCTGGAGCTCCTCCACCAGGCGGTCGAAGGGGAGCTCCTGATGCGCGAAGGCCTCCAGCGTCACGTCCCGTACGCGGGCCACCAGCTCACGGAAGGTCGGGTCCCCCGACAGGTCCGCGCGCAGGACCAGCGTGTTGACGAAGAAGCCGATCAACCCCTCCGTCTCCACCCGGGTCCGATTGGCGATGGGCGCGCCCACCACCACGTCCGTCTGTCGGCTGTAGCGCTGGAGCAGCACATCCACCGCCGCCAGCAGCGTCATGAAGAGCGTGGCGTTGAGCTCGCGGCCCACGGCGCGAAGCCCCTCCACCGTGGAGGCTTGAATCGGGAAGGTGTACGTGGCGCCTCGGAACACCTGCACCGGAGGGCGCGGCCGGTCCGTGGGCAGGTCCAGCAGGGTGGGCATCCCCGCCAGCCGCTGCTTCCAGTAGGAGAGGTGCCGTCGCAGCACGTCGCCGCGCAGCCAGTCGCGCTGCCACACCGCGAAGTCCGCGTACTGGATGGGAAGCTCCGGGAGCGGTGATGGCTGGCCGGCGCTGAACGCGGCATACAGCGCGGAGACCTCGCGAGCGAGCACGCCCATCGACCAGCCATCCGAGACGATGTGGTGCATGCCCAGCACCAGCACGTGGTCGTCCTCGGCCAGTCGGAAGAGGGTGGCGCGCAGCGGTGGCTCCTCGGTGAGGCGGAAGGGGCGGTGGGCCTCGATGGCGGTGCGTCGCGCGGCCTCCACTTCTCGCTGCTCGGGGGGAAGCTCGCTCAGGTCGACCACCGGCAACGTGAGCGCGCGGTGCGCCGCCACGCGCTGGGTCGGCTCCCCGTCCTGGAGGACGAACGTGGTCCGGAGCACCTCGTGACGGCGCACCACCTCGCTCAGCGCCTCCTCCAGCCTGGAGGGCCAGAGCAGGCCCCGGAAGCGCGTGGCGAGCGGCAGGTTGTAGAACGGATTGCCCGGCTCCAACTGCTCCAGGAACCACAGCCGCTGCTGCGCGAAGGACAGCGGGGGTGGGCCGGAGTCCCCGGGGCGCCTCGGGATGCGGTCCGGCGCGGCGGTGGGCCTGAGCAGGCGACGCTCCAGCAGGGCGCGTTTCTCGGGCGAGAGGTTGGCGATGCGCTCGCCGACGCGCTGGCTCATCTCACGTGCTCCACTTCTCCGGACAGGCCATCCACCTGGCGCGGGTCCTCGAAGAACCGCTCCATCACCTCGGCCACGAGCGCGGGCCGGTCATAGAGGCAGTAGTGCGTCCCGGCGTGGACCTCCAGGTAGCGTCCGTCGGCAAAGCGCCGAGCCACTTCACAGGCCGCCGCGGACGAGGCCACCCGGTCCAGCTCACCTCCCAACAGCAGCACGGGCGCGCGGACCTCCCGGGCCCGGGCCCGGACGTCATAGGCCCAGAAGTCGATGAGCTGCCGGGCGTAGTCGAGCGTCGACGCCTCCGTCCGGAACGGCGCCAGCACCTCCGTCTCGAGGTCCCGGTTCATCAGGGTGAGGACCTCGGTGGAGTCGGGCGGGTGCGCGCTCGCGCGGGTCCGCAGGGAGTTCGTCACCGAGGACACCATCGCAGGGCGCCGGTCGAGCATCCGGAACAGCGGCTCCAGCGTCTCCTCGTAGTCGGTGTCCAGCTCCTTCGGGCCGCCGTCGCACTTGAACGACGGATTGAGGAACACCGACGAGACGACGACGTCCGGGTGCCGGAGGCTGAACTCCACCGCCACCGAGGCGCCGGTGCACCAGCCCACCAGGTGGCAGCGGGAGACACCCTCCGCGTTGAGCACCGCCTCCAGGTCCTTCACCTGGTCCTCGAGGAGCAGAGGGCGCGTCGCTTCCCGTGGCTCCCAGAGCAGGACGCGGCGTCCCTTGGAGAGCAGACACTCCAACAGCCGCGCCCAGTAGCGCAGGCCCTGTCCCAGCGCATTGAGGATGACCACCGGGGGCTCCCCCATGCCTCCGGAGAGGCACGTCAGCTCCGAGTCGCCACCGACGGCCACTGTCGAGCGTCGCAGCGAGGACCAGACCGTGTCGACCCTCCGCCGCCGCTCCGCGTGGGCCATGTCCTGGGCCTTCCTCACGGCGCGGAACATCGAGCGCCAGGCCCTGGGCTCCATCGTCAGCGCTCGCGGCTCCACGCCCGCGAAGGCGTAGAGCTCCTCGGAGCCCCGAGGTGGTGACACGTGCAGGTGTCGCTCGAAGTCCCGGAGCCGCAGCTGGAACAGCCGGTCCACGGGCGCCAGGGATTCATGCGGACCGACGGCGAGCAGGCTCAGCCCATACTCCAGGCCCAGGTGCTCGCAGAGCTCCGCGAAGGGAAGGGGCACGGGCGCGACGAGGTCGAGGACTCGGCCTCGGGTGTCGAGACGGCTCGCCAGTCCGCGCGACAGCTTCACGGCGTGGTGGACCGGCAGGACGCTCGGTTGCGCGTCGATGGGGGCGCGTACCCGCAGCGCGTGGTGGTCGAAGTACCCGGGGGCACGCTCCTCGACCTCGTGCTTCAGCGTGTGCAGGGCCGAGAGCAGCGGCAGCAGCCCTTCACTCCAGCCCGTGCCTTCCTCGGAGGGCACGCCCAGCAGGAGCCCCGGGCGGAACAGCCGCCAGGGGATGTCCCGTGCCCCGCACGGCCCCGCGAGCTGACGCTCCAGCTCCTCCGTCGACACGGAGGGTTGGCTCACCAGGTTCAGCTCGCCGATGCGCGAGCGCGGCAACATCTCCAGGGCCGCCGACGACAGACACCACAGCTCGTCCACCGGTGCGTCCCACGCCCCTGGAACGACCCAGCGCAGGCGCGTGGCCAGCAGCTCCTCGCGGACGCCCTCCGACATCGTCGGCGCGAGGTGTCTCGCGGCGTGACGGATGGCCTCCAGGGGCCCCGTGCGGGCTCCCTGGAGCGGCGGGCTCGACACCCCACAATGGACGAGCTCTCCCGGCTCCCGGGGCGACAACAACGCGTCCGCCACCAGGTGGCTGCCGAGGAGGCTCTCCACTCCGAACATCAGCACCGTGCGGCTCACGGAGCGCGCTCGGGCTACTTCGGGGGAGCGGGGGGCGGCGTGGGCTTCCTGCTGGGATCCGGCTCGATGCGCTCAGCACCTCCCGAGGGCGTGTCGCTCTTCCCCAGCACCCCCGGGTCGTTCAGCCAATAGCCATACATGGCGATGTGATGAAAGGTCTGCGACCAGGCCATCAGCGCAATCGAGTCCAGGGCATGGACATCCGTGTTGGCCATGACCTTCTCGACCGCGGATTTGTAATCCTTCAATGCATTCAGATAACGCTGGGTGAGGTCGACGTCCTTCCAGGCGTCGTCGATCCGCTGGCGATGCTCCGCGTGGGCCGTGGCGTAATCCTTGCCACCGTCCCAGGGTTGCTGCGCGGCCATGAAGACCCGCCGCTGGGCCTCGTTCGAGGACCCTCCCAGTTCGAGCATGAATGCGTTGTAGGCGGACTCCAATTGCTTGTAGACGGAGTCCGCGGAAGCCCCAGGCCGCCCATTCGCCATGAGTCCCTCCCGGAAAGTTGGAGGATGCTATTGTAAAGGATTGTCACGGTCAATGCGTCGCCAGGGGTGGAGTGTCTTCTTTTGGAGAGAGCAGCCATGGAGTCATTGATTGCTCGGTTGCGGCAGTCCATCGGACCGGAGTCTGTCTTGACGGGGGTGGATGCCACCCGGCGGATGGCGCCGGGGAGCCGGTCATCCGTGCTGTTGCTGCCCCGTGACACCGAGGACGTGAGCCGGGTGCTCGCGCTGTGTCATCAGGCCCGTCGGCCCGTGGTCGCGCAGGGGGGGCTGACGGGGCTGGTGCACGGCGCCGTGTGCGGGGTGGACGAGGTGGCGCTCGCGTTCGACCGGATGCGGCGCGTCGAGGAGGTGGATGTCCTCAATCGCTGCCTGACGGCGCAGGCCGGAGTGCCGTTGCAGGCGGCGCAGGAGGCGGCGGAGGAGGTGGGGTTGATGGTGCCCGTGGACCTGGGGGCTCGCGGCAGCGCCACCGTGGGAGGCACCGTGGCCACGAACGCGGGCGGCACGCGCGTGCTGCGCTTCGGGATGATGCGGGAGGCGGTGCTGGGCCTGGAGGCGGTGCTGGCCGACGGCACGGTGGTGGACTCGCGCGGGAAGATGCTCAAGAACAACGCGGGCTATGACCTGAAGCACCTGTTCATCGGCTCGGAGGGCACGCTGGGGCTGGTGACGCGGGTGGTGCTGCGGCTGCGGCCCATGCCCAGGGGGCACCACACGGCGCTGGTGGCGGTGGACGGCTTCGAGCGCCTGGCCCGCTTCCTCGGGGTGATGGAGGCGGGACTCCAGGGCGAGCTCACCTCGTTCGAGGTGATGTGGCGCTCGTTCTACGACTTGATGACCACGCCTCCCTCGCGCGGCCGGCCCATCCTCCCCGCGGGGTGTGAGTACTACGTGCTGGTGGAGACCATGGGGCCCCGGGCGGAGGAGGGCGGCGAGACGCTGCTGTCGGCCCTGGCCCAGGCGGAGTCGCAGGGGCTCCTCGCCCACTCGGCGGTGGCCACCAGCGCCTCGCAGCGCCGCGAGATGTGGAGCCTGCGCGAGGAGCTGGACCCGCTCAAGCGCACCGGCCCCGTCTTCTCCTACGACGTCAGCCTGCCCCTGGACGCGATGGAGGACTATGTCGCGCGGGTGAAGGCGCGGCTCGCGGAGCGCTTCGGCGCCGCGCACCACTGCCATGTCTTCGGACACCTCGCGGATGGGAACCTGCACCTGTCCATCGGCGCGGGAGGCTCGGACGCGCACGGCGACGTCGACGACATCGTCTATGGGACGCTGGAGCGGCAGACGAGCTCGGTCTCCGCGGAGCACGGAATCGGGCTGCTCAAGAAGGGGCACCTGTGGCGCTCGCGGAGCGAGGCCGAGCTGGCCGTGATGCGCGTGCTCAAGCAGGCCCTGGACCCGCATGGCATCCTCAATCCGGGCAAGGTGTTCGAGCTCCACCGCCCGGAGTGAGCGGGCGCGTCAGGGATTCGGGACGGAGGCGAGCGCCTCCGCCAGCAGCTCGCGGGCCGCCAGCGGCCCCACGGTGATTCGCACGAGCTGACCGAAGGGCTCCGAGGGATGGCGCACGAGGATGTCCTTCTCGTCCAGCCAGCGCGCGACCGCTCGGGCCCGCGTGGTGCCGCCGAAGTCGAAGCTCACGAAGTTGGCGGAGCTGGGGAGCACTGTCGCGCCCACGCGCCGGGCCAGCTCGGCGTAGTGCTCCCGTCCCTCGCGCGTCGCGCCAATCACCTGGCCCAGGAAGTCGACATCCCGCCAGGCCGCCAGCGCCAGCTCCTGGGAGAGCTGACTCACCGCGAAGTGCTGACGGATGCGGTCCAGCGTCGACACCTGCTCGGGAGACGCGAGCGCATAGCCCACGCGCGCGGCCGCCAGGCCATGGGCCTTGGAGAACGTGCGCAGCCGCACCAGGTTGGGGCGGCTGCGCGTGAAGGGGAGCACGCTGCCCGGGTCCGCGAACTCGACGTAGGCCTCGTCGAGCAGCAGCAGGCACTCCTCGGGGAGCTGGTCCAGCAGCCGCTCCAGCTCCGCGGGGCCATGGTGCGTGCCCGTGGGGTTGTCCGGATTGGCCAGATACAGCAGCTTCGCGCGCTGTCGTCGCGCGGCGTCGACCAGCGCGTCCAGGTCGTTCCATCCGGCGCGGGTGTACGGCACGTGGACCAGTCGCCCGCCACAGCCGCGCACGTAGTAGTCGAAGCTGGGGTAGCCGCCGAGCGAGGTCACCGCGGTGTCGCCCGGGTCCAGGTAGGCCCGCGAGAAGAGGCCGAGCAGCCCTTCGATTCCCTCCGCCACCACCACGTGCTCGTGCGTCAAGCCCCGGCCCTGGGCGATCGCCGTCCGCAGCTCGAACTGCGCGGGGTCCGAGTAGTAGGGCAGCTCACCGCCGCGCGTGGCCAGCACCCGCGAGACGGCGGGGGACACGCCGAACAGACACTCGTTGGCGCCCAGCCGGACCCGGTAGGGGCGCCCCCGCTTGCGCTCCAGCTCCCGCCGCCCCGGGAACGGCTGCGACAGGTTCAGCGAGGCCACCAGATGGGAGAAGGAGGGAGGCATCGTCAGTCCTTGATCATCCCGACGAGGATGCGGCGCTGGCCCCGGTACTGGCGGCGGCCGTGCATGGCCAGGACGTTGTCGAGCAGCAGCACGTCACCGCGCTCCCAACGCAGGGGGACCTCCGACTGCTCGAGCACGTCCCAGACGTGCTCCGCGTCCTCGGCGGACACGCGGGTGCCGTCGCGGTGGAAGCAGTGGTCCATCAGCTCCGGCGTCTCGGCCATCTGTCGCCGCAGGTCCGCCGCGTCCGCGGAGCGGCCATCGCGCAGCGCCCAGCGCACCATGCACTCCGGCATGTGGTAGTGGACCTGGTTCGCCCAGACGCGCTCCCCGGTGCGCGGGTGGGCCTTGAAGGCGGGGAGCACCTGCTGCCACAGCAGCATGGACTCGTCCGGGCGCCACTCCACCTTCCATTCCTTCTCGCGCGCGATGCGCTCCACCTCGTCCCGGTCCGTGGTGAGGAACACCTGGTTCCAGGGACGGGGGATGCTGTTCTCCTCGCCGGTGGACGGGCTGCGCAGGGCGCGCCGCACGCCGACCCCCTGGGCGTCGAACCGCGCGCGCACGCCCGCGTCCAGCCGCTCGGTCACCTTCCGCGCGTCGGCGAGGGGTGTCTCGCCCATCTCGTCGGGGGGCACCTCGCAGAACAGCGCCAGCGCGTCGGGGCGGCTGGCCTGGTAGGCCATCTCCTGATGCAGCGCGAGCGAGTGCGTCCCCGGCAGTCCGGACGCCGTGGTGACGCGGCCGTGGACGACCTTGCGAGGCGCCGTGCCGCCCACGTACTCCATCAAGTCATTGGCGATGGCGCCCAGCACGTCCGCGAAGGCCGGCGCGGAGTCCAGCGCCTGGAAGCCGCGCACCAGCACCGCGCCATGTCGGTCCCGGGCGGCGTTGAGCGCGCCCTTGTGCTCGCGCAGCCAGTCCACCATCTGCTCGCGCGAGGCGTCCTGTCCCTGGGTGATGCGCCAGACCCGGGGGAGCGGCTCGTCACCCACGAAGGTCTCCTCGAAACGAATCACCGTGCGCCTCCTCGACTCGATGGAACCTTCTCCAGCAGGTGACGCAGCGCGGGCGGGTCCTCCTCCAGGAGGTCCTTCTGGATCCACGCCACGTTCTCGAAGTGGTCGCCGAAGGTCGCCACGCCCGGCAGCAGGGCCATGGGCCGGAAGCCCGCCTGCAGACAGCCGGAGATGCTGACCACGTTCTTCTCGAACGCCAGCGACACCAACGAGCGCAGCCCGCGTTTGCGGGCCTCGGATACCAGACACGCCAGGAGCAGGCCGCCGATGCCGCTCGCGCGATGCGTCTCGTCCACGTACGCGGAGATCTCCGCGATGCCCGGGTAGGACGGCCGGACGGCGAAGGGGATGAGCGAACACCAGCCCTGCACGTCACCGGACGGGGTCTCGTAGACCCACGCGCCGAAGGGCGCCTGGAAGCGCTTGAGCCACGCGACGCGGTCCTCGGCGGTGACGGGCTTGTTCACCGGGACGGCGTAGATGCCCGGCTTCATCGCCTGGTTGTAGATGCGCGCCAGCGCGGGCGCGTCTCGCTCCTCGGCGGGCCTCATCATGTCAGCGTCCTCTGGAAGACGAGGGTGTCACGCCACTCGGCGCCCACGGGCACCACGCCCTTGAGCCAGCCCACGTTGCGGAAGCCCTGGCGCACACACCACGCGATGAGGAACGCGGGCGTGGGCTGCACGAGCACCACCAGCGCCCGCAGCTCCAGCGCGCGTGCCCGGGCCAGCGCGTGCTGCGCCAGCTCCCGGCCGATGCCATGGCGGCGCTTGGGCTCATCGACGAAGAGCGCCACCTCCGCGATGGTGTCGTAGATGTCGCGTTGCGTGTGGCTGGTCAGGGCACCCCAGCCCGCCAGCTCGCCCGGCGTGTCCTCCCACACCCAGGACTCCAGCGGCCGGGGCCCGCCGGAGAGCCGCGCCCCCAGCTGGTCGGCGGTCAGCTCCGCCGGTCCCCAGGTGGAGCCACCTCGCGCAATCTCCGCGTTGCAGATGCGGACCGCGGCGGGCAGGTCGGTGGGCTCCAGTCGTCGAATCGCTCCCATGCCATCCTCCTCCCGCTAGCTCTGACCGACGAGGGGCAGCTGCTCCTTCTGCCAGAGCTCACGGGTGGCCTTGCGTCGTATCTTCCCGCTGGTGGTGCGCGGTATTGCCCCGGAGGTCGTGAGCAGCACTTTGTAGGTGGTGAGCTCATGCTCGTGGACCACCGCGCGTCGCACCGCGCCGACGACGTCCGCCACGTCCAGGCCGGCGACCTGGTCCTCGCGCACCTCGCACGCGATGACCAGCTGCTCCTGCTCCTGCGAGCCCGCCAGCGTGAAGGCGGCCGAGTGTCCCCGGCGGATCGCGGGGTGGCTCTTCTCCGCCGTCAGCTCCAGGTCCTGGGGGTAGAAGTTGGAGCCCCGGATGATGAGGATGTCCTTGAGACGACCGGTGATGAACAGCTCGCCGGTGTCGTCCATGCAACCCAGGTCCCCGGTGCGCAGCCACGTGGCGCCGTCCTCGCCGACGATGCGGGCCTCGAAGATCTCCCGCGTGGCGTCCGCTTTCTGCCAGTACCCGTGCGCGACGTTGGGGCCGTGCACCCAGATCTCCCCCACGTGCCCGGGGGGGAGCCGCTGGTGCGAGTCGGGCGCGACGATGGCCAGCTTCTCGCCGGTGAGGGCCCTGCCGCAGCCGACCAGGTCCTGCGAGCGCTCACCGGGCGCGGGCGCCAGCGCGCGATCCTTCTGCAGTGACTCACGCCCCACGTTCCACAGCCGGGGCGGACTGCCGCGCTTGCCCACGGAGATTTGAAGGGTGGCCTCCGCCATGCCGTAGGTGGGGCGCGGCGAGAAGCGGGGGAGGCCGTGGGCGGCGAAGACCTCCGCGAAGCGGGTGATGGTGCTGGCGCGCACGGGCTCGGCGCCGTTGAGCGCCAGCTCCCAGCACGACAGGTCCGTGCCCTTCATCCGCTCCGCGTCGTACTTCTCCAGGCACAGGTCGTAGGCGAAGTTCGGCGCGATGGCCATCTCCGCTCGGTACGTGCTGATGGCGCGAGGCCACGACAGCGGATGCGCGACGAAGGCCTGGGGCGACATCAGCACGCACTGCGCGCCGACGTACGCGCCCTGGAGGGCGTTAAAGATGAGCCCCATGTCGTGGTACATCGGAATCCACCCGACGCGCGTCGCGTGGCGCCACAGGTCGCCGCCCTGGCTGATCATCTCCACGTTCGCGCACAGGTTGCCGTGGCTGACCATCACGCCCTTGGGCGCCGACGTGGACCCGGACGTGTACTGCAGGAGTGTGATGGCGTTCGGGTCCGGCTCCCTCACCGCGAGCGGCGGCCCGCTGTCGTCGGTGGCGTTCGCATCCACGCCCAGCCACTCCATGCTCCGGGCGGCGGGCACCTGCGCATAGGCGGCGCTCACGGCCTCGCGAGCCGCGGCGGTGGTGAGGCCGAGCCTGGGCGCGCAGTCCTCGACGATGGAGATGCTGGAGTCGCGCAGGCGCATCTGGCGCGGGAGGATGGTGGGCACCGCCACGATGCCCGCGTACTGGCAGGCGAAGAAGGCGACGAGGAACTCCAGGCCCGGAGGGAAGGCCAGGAGCGCGCGCTCACCGGGGCCCGCCTTCGCGGCCATCACCCTGGCGAGCGCGGTGGCGCGTCGGTCCAGCTCCGCGTACGTCAGGACGGCGGCCTCCTCCCCGCGCTCGCCCAGGAAGACGTAGGCGCGGTCCTCGGGGTGGTCGGAGGCATGGGTGCGCAGCGCGGTGACGAGGGAGGGGTAGCGGGTCTGCATGGAAGCCTCGCGCAAGCAGGTCGTGGGGAACGGGGGACTCAGCCCGGCATCCGGGCGCCAGCGGTGGGCTCGGCGGCGGGCTCGTCGAGCGCCTCCAGGCGCTGGATGCGGCCGGCGATGCGCTCTGCGTCCGGGCGCTTCACGTCCCAGACGAGCCCCACCGCCTCCATGACGCGGATGATCCAATAGCCCGGGTCCAGCTGGTACCAGCGGAACCCGAAGTTGGCCGAGTCCGGGAACGCGTGGTGGTTGTTGTGCCAGCCCTCGCCCCAGGTGATGAGGCCGAAGAGCGCGTTGTTGTGGCTGTGGTTGTCCTTCATCTTGAACATCCGCGTGCCGAACATGTGCGTCAGCGAGTTGAGCGCGGACACCTGCTGGGCCACCACGAACTGGCGCACCACGCCGCCCCACAAGAAGCCGGTGAGCGCACCCAGCCAGCTCTGCGTCAGCGCGCCGGCGATGACGCCGGGCAGGACGAGCCCCAGCACCGCCCAGCGCAGGTAGCCCCGGTCCGCCTTCATGATGGCCTTGTCGGCCAGCAGGTCCGGCACGTAGTGCACCACGTTGGGGTACTCGTGCTTGAGCATCCAGCTGAAGTGCGAGTACCAGAGGCCCTTGAGGCGCAGGCGCCACGTCTGGCCGAACAGGTTGGGCGAGTGCACGTCGCCCTCATGGTCCGCCAGCTCGTGGTGGCGCCGGTGCTGCGACGTCCAGGTGATCATGGAGCTGCGCGCCGCCATGCAGCCGAAGACGGTGAGCAGCACGCGCACGGGCGTGCTCGTCTTGAAGGCGCGATGGGTGAACAGCCGGTGGAAGCCGATGCTGACCGAGAAGCCCGTCAGCGCCCACATCACCGCGAACAGGGTGAGGTCCAGGGCCGTGGGCGGCCGGACGGTGAAGGCGAGCCACAGCGCGCCCACGGTGCCCAGCGTGGGGAGGATGTCGAAGAGGATGAAGTGGCGGCGCTGCAGCTTGTGCAGATACGGGCTGCTCACCGCCTTCTTGTCCCGCTTGCCTGCGACCTGCTCGACGTGGGCCATGGGGCTCCTCCGCGTGCTACGTCATCCTCAACACCAGGCGTCCCTGGACCTGCCGCTGGCGCAGCGCGGTGATGGCGCCGTTGACGTCGTCCAGCGTCCTGCTCTCCACCAGCGGCCGCACCTTGCCGGCGGCCACCAGCGCCAGCGCCTCGCGCACGTCCTGCCGGGTTCCGATGAGCGTCCCGCGCACCGACAGGCCCTTGATGACCAGGTCGAACACGGACAAGGGCAGGGGCTCCGGCGCCACGCCGACCACCATCAGCGTCCCGGCCCGCCGGAGCATCCGCGCGCCTTGCTCCATCGCCTTCGCCGCGCCCGTGGTGACCACCACGCCATGCGCGCCGCCCCCGGTGCGGTGGACGATGCGGTTGACGGGGAACTCCTTCTCTGCGTTGACGGTGAAGCTCGCCCCGAGCGACTCGGCCAGCGCCGCCTTCTCCGCGCTCACGTCGACGGCGGCGACCTTCAACCCCAGCGCCGTCGCGTACTGGATGGCCAGGTGGCCCGCGCCGCCCACGCCGGAGACGACGACCCACGAGTCCGGCCGCGCGCCGAGCGTCTTCAGCGCCTTGTAGCTCGTCACGCCCGCGCAGAGGATGGGCGCCAGCTCCTCCAGGGAGGGCCCGTCCGGCAGCGGCACGGCGAAGGACTCGGACACCACGCAGTAGTCCGCGTAGGTGCCGTTCACGTTGTAGCCGGTGCCCACCTGGCGCACGCACAAGGGCTCGTGGTCCGTGGCGCAGTCCTCGCACGTGCCGCAGGCGGAGTTCAGCCAGAACACGCCGACGCGGTCTCCCTCCTTGTGCGAGCGCACGCCCTCGCCCAGGCCCGCGACGTAGCCGGTGGCCTCGTGACCCAGCACCACCGGGAAGCGGGGCTTCTTCATCGGCCACTCGCCGTCGAGGATGCTCACGTCCGTGTGGCACACGCCGCTGGCGGCGATTCGCACCAGCACCTCGCCGGGGCCGGGCTCGGGGATGGGGACCTCGCGCAGCTTCAGGGGCTCGCCGATGGCCTCCGCGAAGGCGGCGCGCATGAGCTTCATGATGCGGACCTCAGGGGAGTGGGAGTGGACGCGGACAGCGTCGCGCGGACGCCCTCCACGATGGAGGTGATGAGCACGGCCTGGCCCTCCTTGCCGAAGAAGTGGCCGCCCGGGAGCACCCGCCGGGTGAAGGTGCCGCCCGCCAGCTCGGACCAGGCCTCCCAGTCCTCGCGGACCACCAGGTTGTCGTGCTCTCCGATGAACGTGTGCAGCGGGAACGGCAACGGAGGCTCGCGCCGGTACGCGTACTCGTCCGACAGGGCGAGGTCCGCGCGGATGGTGGGCAGGTAGTACTCGCGGCGCTTCGCGGTGCCGAGCAGCCCCGGGGGGATGCCGCCCAGCGCGTGGAGCCGGTCCACCAGCGCCAGCTCCGGCAGCGTGTGCAGCTCGTGCGCGGGCCGCAGCGGCTTGTGCGGCGCGCGGCGGCCGGAGATGAAGAGCGCCAGCGGCAGGGGCTCCTGCTGGCGACGCAGCTCGCTCGCCAGCTCGAAGGCGATGAGCGCGCCCATGCTGTGCCCGTAGATGACCAGGGGCAGGTCCAGCAGCGCGCGCACCTGGGCGAACAACGGAGGCAAGACCTCTTCCACCCGCTCACACGGCGGCGTGTCCCTGCGGTCCTCGCGGCCCGGGAGCTGGACCTTCACCAGCTCCAGCCAGTCGGGCAGGACGGCGCGCCAGCCATTGAAGCTGGAGGCGCCGCCGCCCGCGTGGCCCAGGCACAGCAGGCGCGCCGAGGGCGGAGCCGTGCCCTCCGCGTGGCGCAGCCAGGGTGAGTGGATGGACATGGCTCAGGCGCCCCGGGGACCCCAGTGGTCGGTGCCGTTGACGGACCAGTGGGGCGAGATGGGCCGCAGCATGAAGCGCAGCAGGTGCTGCTTGCCCAGGCGGAAGCCCATGGAGGTGAGCTTGAAGTAGCGCTCCGTGCGCGCCACCGTCTCCTCGCCGACGAGCTTCACCGCCTCGGCGCGATGGCGGCGCAGGTTGGTGGCCCACCGGTCGTACGTGCGCGCGTAGTGGAGCCTGTCGTTGCGGAAGGCGACGATCTCGAACAGCCCCTCGGCCGCGGCCACGATCTCCCCGAGGAAGGGCAGGTCCGAGTCCGGGAAGATCTCCCGGTTCATGAAGTCGCTGGCGTCCTCGCGCCGCATGTCCCCGAAGGCGATGGTCTGCAGGGACAGCCGTCCGGACGGCGTGAGCCACTTGTGGCAGCGCGCGAAGAAGTCCGCGTAGACGGCGACCTTCTCCTCGGGCGTCTCCTCGCGCTTGGCGAAGTGCTCCAGCGCGCCCACGGAGATGATGGAGTCGTAGGGCCGGGCGGGCTCGTGCGTGGCCCAGTTCTCCACCCGCACCTCCACCCGGGGCAGGTTCAGCGAGCGCAGGTAGTCGGCCTGCAGCGGGCTGAGGGTGAGGCCCACCGTGCGCTCCACGGAGGGACGCGCGGAGGTGTGCCGCAGGACCGAGCCCCAGCCGCACCCCACGTCGAGCACCGTGCGCGCGTTGGCCACGTTGGCGCTCGCCAGGTGCCAGTCGATCTTCCGGATCTGCGCCCGCTCCAGCGGCTCGTCCGGGTCCTCGAAGAGCGCGCAGGAGTAGGTCATCGTCGGACCGAGGACCAGCTCCCAGAAGCGCGCGTCGTGGTCGTAGTGCGCCTGGATGCCCTCCTGTGAGCCGCCGTACTTGTCGCCCTCGCGCTCCCGGAGCGCCGCGGCGGTGCCGGTGGGCGCCTCGTCCACCCGAGCCGGGCTGCCCATCACGCGCCTCCCGCCGCCGAGGGCAGCTTCGTGGCCAGGTGCTTGGAGATGGACGCGAGGGTGGGGTACTCGAAGAGCAGCTCCGGCATCAGCTCGATGCCCAGGTGCTCCTCCAGGGACATGATCAACGCCACGGCCGTGGACGAGTCCAGGCCCAGCCGCTCCACCTCCACGTTGGGGTCGATGCGGGATGGAGGTGTGTCGAGGATCCTCGCCACGTAGTTGATGCACCACGACTGAATCGACGCCGCGTCATGAGCCTTGGCTTCCATGGGTCGCTTCGTTCCTCTGTAGGTGGGCGTTGCTGTCCTTGATGGCCGCGCGGGCGCGGCGTGCTTCCTTCTGCTCCGGCGTGGGGACGATGACGTGCGTGGCCAGCCCGAGCCTCTCGAGCAGGCGGATGAACCAGTAGGAGAGGTCCACCCGGTACCAGGCCAGGGCGAACGAGGCGGACCTGGGGAAGGCGTGGTGGTTGTGGTGCCAGCCCTCGCCCCAGATGAGCATCCCCAACAACGGGTTGTTGCGGCTGTTGTCCTTCAGCTGGAAGGGCCGGGAGCCCAGCGTGTGGAGGATGGAGTTCAGCGCGGAGATGGACTGCGCCACCACGAACATCCGCACCACGCCACCCCACAGGAAGCCCGCGAGCGCGCCCTCCCAGGTCCGCGTCACCAGGGCGCCGATGGCCGTCGGCACGACGAGCCCCAGCACCACCCACGTCTGGTAGTGGCGCGAGGCGCGGACGATGGCCCGGTCCTCCAGGAGGTCGGGCACGTAGTGCACGATGTTCGGATACTCGTGCTGGAGCATCCACGTGAAGTGCGCGTGGACCAGCCCGCGCACCCGGCCCCCGAAGTCCGCGCCGTGCAGGTTGGGCGAGTGCATGTCCCCCGGGCGGTCCGCCAGCCGGTGGTGACGCCGGTGCATGGCCGCCCAGGAGATGACGGGCCCCAGCGCCGCCATGCTCCCCATGATGGCGAGCGCCACGCGCACGGGCGTGGGCGCCTTGAAGGAGCGGTGCGTGAAGAAGCGGTGGTAGCCCGCCGACACGCCCAGCCCGGTGATGAGCCACATCACCCCGAACAACCCCAGCTCCAGCGCGCCGATGGGCCGCACGAAGGCCCAGCCCACCGCCGCGAGCGTCCCGAGCAACGGGCCCACGTTGAACAGGAAGAAGTGTCTGCGCTGCATCCGACGGAGGAAGGGGCTCTCAATCGCCAGGCGTCTGGCTTTGCCCTCCCGAGCGTCGCCCTCCAGGCCGTCCACGTCGAGTGCGTTGGACATAGCGGAACGAAGCCCCTTTCCGAAAGCCGGTATATAAAGACAACCGCGTTATTGGTCAAGGAGCCAAGAGAGACATGTCGAAGCTCATCGTCGGCCTCATCCAGGTGAATGCGCGCAATGAAATGGCGCCAAATATTTCGTTCATCGAGGAGCAGGCGCGCAAGGCATTGGCGGCCGGCGCGAACTTTGTGATGACGCCGGAGAACTCCACGCTCCTAGGGGCAAACCACGAGGATACATTGTCGAAGGTGGTGGCAGAGGAGCACCACCCCGGGCTGATGTCGGCGAAGGGCCTGGCGCGGGAACACGGTGTCTGGTTTTTGATTGGCTCCATCCACGTCAAGGTGGAGGGCGAGCGGTGCGCCAACCGCTCCTATGTCATCGACCCGGAGGGCCGGGTGGTGGCCTGGTATGACAAGATTCACATGTTCGACGCGGAGTTACCCAACGGTGAGCGCTACCGCGAGTCCGCCGTCTTCAGGCCGGGCGAGCGCGCGGTGGTGGCCCGCACGCCCTGGGGTGGGCTGGGAATGGGCATCTGCTACGACATGCGCTTCGGGCACCTGCAGCGCGCGCTGGCGCATGCGGGCGCGACGCTGTTGACGCTGCCGTCCTCCTTCACCGTGCCCACGGGGCGCGCGCACTGGCACGTGCTGCTGCGGGCTCGCGCCATCGAGACCGGCTGCTTCGTGTTCGCGCCCGCGCAGGTGGGGCTCCACGCGGGAGGGCGGCGCACGTACGGGCACTCGCTGGTGGTGAGCCCCTGGGGCGAGGTGCTGGCGGACGCGGGCGGGGACTCGGCGGGCTTCGTGACGGCGGAGATCGACCTGGCGCGCGTGGAGGAGGCGCGCCGGGCGCTCCCGTCGCTGGGGCATGACCGGGACTTCCGGGGGCCGGAGGTCCTGGAGTCATAGCGTGCGTCGGCTTCAGGGCCAGGGCGGCTGCGCGCGGAACACGCGGGGGCCGGGGCGCCTTCCCAGCAGGAAGGTGACGGCCACGTACTTGGTGCCGGAGGTGACGTCCGCCGGGTAATGACAGTAGTGCGAGGGGAAGACGGCGACCTTCCCCGCGCGCGGCTCGATGCGCAGGGCCAGGTCCGGGAACACGGTGGCGCCGCCCTGGTAGTCGTCGTTGAGGTACCCGATGACGGTGAAGAAGCGCTCCGGGGTGCCCAGGTGGTCGAAGTGTGGCGGGTACATCTGCCCGGGCTCGTAGCGGACCAGGTGCGCCTGGGGCAGGTGCTCGCGCAACGACAGACTCCACCGCGCGTTCGCCGCGTCGATCAGCGCGCCCTCCACCAGCGCGCGGTAGGGCGCGAGCGCCGGGAGCGTCATCTCCAGGGTGCGCATGTTCGCGTGCTTGTCCGTGACGGACGCGTTCGCCGTGGGCTGCCAGCCGTCGGGCTCGCGCGCCAGCTCCAGCAGGGCCTTCGTGTCCGTCAGCGCGTCAGGGAACTCGAGGATGCCGCCCGCACCCTCCACGGGGGTGAGCGCGCCCATCAGCGTCCCGGGGTCGGGTAGTAGGAGGCGTAGGGATAGGCGTACCAGGTCGGCATCCAGCCCCAATAGGACGGGTACGCGCCGGCGTAGGCGTTCATCGCGTAGGGCGCGGAATGGGGCTGGGCGCTCGGGGCGGGGGAGGCCGCCGCCAGCGAGCGCG
This sequence comes from Myxococcus sp. AS-1-15, assembly GCF_020037055.1. Lineage (NCBI taxonomy): Bacteria > Pseudomonadati > Myxococcota > Myxococcia > Myxococcales > Myxococcaceae > Myxococcus > Myxococcus sp. AS-1-15. The sequence goes on from NZ_JAIQDF010000005.1 coordinate 89,355, forward strand.
CCATCAATTCCTCCTCGGTGGCCAACGTGGCGGAGTCGAGGATCCTCTCGTCGAGCGGGAGCCCCTGCTCCTTGAAGAACCGTGACAGGGCGGCGTGGAACTCCAGCCGCATCCGGCCATTCAAGGCCAGATGGGTCCGCAACGAGTGGATGTCATTCATGACCGGAAAGCCTCGCGGACAGCCGGCATGGATTGCACACGCCCCCGGCGTCACTCAGGGGCCGACTGTCAATGATCGAGCAATCCACGCAGGGGGCCGCGTCGGGAATGGTGGGGAAGCAGGCAGGCTGTCGGCTCCCGTGAGCCCGGCCCATGCCTCCTGGGTTGGGCGGCGCCAAGGCATACTCTGCGTATGCATTCTTACGGGAAATTTCCTTCCCAACCTCGTTGATCTCTGCGATGGGTCGGATCCGCTCCGAGTCTGGGGCGGGGTGAACCCAGATCGCCTGATTTCCGCGAAAAATGCAGTCGGGTTGCGATATTGCGGGGAGGCTGGATATAGTTGCCCGCAGAGCGATGAATATGCAGATCAGTACACCTGGTGCGTCCCGGACCCACTCCATGGAACCAGCATCCCGAACGGTGACCCAGGTTTCACGCCCTGTGCTGCGCACCGTGCTTCATGAGGCCCTGGAGAGCCACCAGGGAGGTGAGGTGGTGGTGAAGTCCGCCAGCGTCTCCGGGCGGATCTTCATCGTCGGGCAGAAGGTGGCCTGGGCGGTCCTGAACGGGCCCGGGGTGCAGAACTTCTCGTCCGTGTTGATCCACCAGCAGCTCGTCACGCGCGACGACGTCGAGCAGGTCATGGCGGAGTGTCGCAAGAGTGGCGGCAACTTCTGCGAGGTGTTGGTGTCGTGGGGGCTGGTACCGCGCGAGACGTTGCGCGACCTGCTGCGCGAGCACATGGCCGGCCACGTCCAGGCGCTGCTGGCGGTGCCGGATGCGCAGGCGCTCTTCGTTCCCCAACCGCGCACCTACTCCAGCCAGCTGACGTTCACGCTGGAGGAGCTGGTGCACCCTGTCGAGCAGCACCCCACCCACCCCCCAGTCGAAAGAGAAGTCATGGCGAACGTGAAGCAGACCCTGGAAGAGACACTGAAGATCGAAGGCGCGTTCGCTGCGTGCCTGGTGGATGCGAAGAGCGGCATGTGTCTGGGTTCCCAGGGCGGCACCGCGGCCTTCAACATCGAGACGGCGGCCGCGGCGAACACCGAGGTGGTGCGCGCCAAGATGAAGGCGATGAGCGTCATCGGCATCAAGGACAAGATCGAGGACATCCTCATCACGCTCGGCGAGCAGTACCACATCATCCGGCCGCTCTCGACGCGTGACGGTCTGTTCTTCTACCTCGCGCTGAACCGCGCCAACGCGAACCTGGCGATGGCGCGCTTCAAGCTGGCGGACATCGAGAAGAGCCTGGCGCTCTGAATCACCACGCGTCGGCGCCCGGCTCCTCCACGAGCGGGCGCCGACCGGGATGCCTACGGCTGCAGCGCGAGGCGGTAGTTCTGTCCGTGCAGGGAGTCCCAGCGGCGGCAGTAGCCGCGGTCCCAGTTCTCGAACCACAGCGTCACGGCGCGGGCGCCCGCGGGCGGGGTGAGTGTCACCGGGACGCCGTAGCGCGAGTAGCCGCTGACCTGCGTGATGCTCTGGCTCCCGGTGACGCCGTTGTCGAAGCGGTAGTGCACCCAGACCTCCCACGTGGGCGCGCCGTTGTAGAGCAGGCGGCACTCGGGCAGCCGGTCGATGTCGTAGTCCACCAGGAAGGGCTGTCCCGCCTTCACGGTGCCCACCGTGTACTCGAGCCAGCCCTCCTGGAACACCCACGTCGGCGTCGGCGCAGTGCCCGCCGCGCGCACGGCGAACTGGAAGTTGGAGCCGAAGTGGGAGTCGTAGTGCTCGCAGCCGGGGCTCGAGACGCGGAACCACAGCGCCAGCGTGCCCTCCGAGGGCAGCGACACCACGGGCGGGGCGCCGGCGGTGGGCTGGCCCGCGACGTCGAAGCTGCCCTCGGGGCCGCCGTTGACGCGGTAGTGGCCGGTGAGGCTCCAGCCCGGCGTGCCATCCGGAAGCGTGAGCCGGCACTGCGGCAGCCGGTTCGTGTCGTACGTCACCTGGACCGCGTCGCCCGCGACCAGCGTGCGGGACTGGGTGAGCGTCCAGTCGGCGTGGAAGGAGATGCCGGGCGCGCCCTGGGCCGCGGCGGCGCTGGCGATGAACAGCAGGGGCAGGGTGAACAGGGTCAGGATGTGTTTCAAGAGTGTGGCTCCTGGGTGAATGGCGGGCCCGGGCCGGCGTGGACGCCGGCGACAGACCCCCTCCATGGGGAGGCGCGCGCATCATGGCCCGTGGGGCCCACGCCCGGGGCGCCTCGTTGTCCCCCGTCATTTCGGGTAGGCTCGCTGGCGAACACCCTGGAGCGAGCACCGAATGACCCTGTTCAGGAGGCCGTCCCCCCCGACGGCGGGTGAGTCGAGCGACGACTCGAGTCGCAGCGCCACCCCCACGGAGACGCCCGCGCAGTCCGACATCCCCAGCCCGGTCCTCAGCTCCCCCCCGCGCGCCCGCGGCCCGTTGGCCGGCGCGTCCCCCGGGCTCGGCGAGCGCAGGCCCGGTGCTTCCATGCGACCCCAGCCGCCTCCCTCGGATGATCCGGAGTTCCCCACCGAGCGGCGCACCGCCCAGCCGGGCCCGGGCGCCGAGCGCCGTCCTCCCCCGCAGGCCGGCGCGCTGCCGTCCGTCATCGTGTCCAACCAGGAGGGCGCCGCCCGCCGTCCTCCCTCCGCCGCCCCGGGCGCCCCGGAGCGCCGTCCCCAGGCCGCGGCCCCGGGCGGTGGTGGTGCCTTCGGGGGCGCCGAGCGCAGGACGGTGCCTCCTCCGGCCTATTCAGGCCCGGAGCGCCGGTCCGCCGTCACCGGCTCGCGTCGCGCGCTCGAGTCGGGCGGCCCCGGGGCTCCGGACCGCTTCTGGCCCACCCAGCCCCGCGACCTGTCCGAGACGGGGCTCACGGCCACGTTCGTCGAGGAGCTGGTGCTCAAGGCGCTGTTCTTCGCCGGCGAGATGCGCGGCATGGACCTGGCCAGCCGGCTGCAATTGCCCACCTCCATCGTCGACGACATCATCGAGGGCCTGCGCCGCCAGAAGTACGTGGACATCCGCGGCGGCGGCGCGTCCGGCGTGGGCAAGTCGACGATGATCTACCAGCTCACGCCCTTCGTGACGGACGTGCTCCGGCAGATCACGGACCGCAATCGCTACAACGGTCCGGCGCCCGTGCCCTTCCAGGAGTACGTGGCGGCGGTGAAGAAGCAGACGGTGCGCGGCAATCGCATCACCCGCGCGCGGATGCAGGACAAGTTCGGCGACCTCATCATCCGCGACTACATCTACGACGGCATCGGTCCGGCGATGAACTCCGGGCGCGCCATCTTCTTCTACGGGCCGCCGGGCAATGGCAAGACAGCCATCTGCCAGGGCATGGTGAACTGCTTCGACGGGGACATCTTCATCCCCCACGCCATCCTCATCGACGACTTCGTGGTGCGCGTCTTCGACAGCAACCTCCACAAGCCCGTGGAGGAGGAGGGGGCCCCCTCGTACGACAGGCGCTGGGTGCGCTGCCGGCGGCCGCTCGTCGTCGTGGGCGGTGAGCTGACGCTGGAGATGCTCGACCTCGTGTACTCGCCGGAGGTGAAGTACTACGAGGCCCCGTTCCAGATGAAGGCCAGCAACGGGATGCTCCTCATCGACGACTTCGGCCGGCAGAAGGTCTCCCCCAAGGACCTGCTCAACCGGTGGATCGTCCCGCTGGAGAGCGACATCGACATGCTCACCCTGCACACCGGCAAGAAGCTGCAGGTGCCCTTCGATGTGTTCGCCGCCTTCTCCACCAACCTGGACCCCAGCGCGCTCGTGGACGACGCCTTCCTGCGCCGCGTCCGCTACAAGCTGGAGGTGCAGCGCCCGGACGAGGAGCAGTTCCATCAGATCTTCGAGGTGATGTGTCGCAAGCGCGGCGTGGCCTACAACGCCAACGCGGTCGACTACCTCATCGAGCAGCACTACCGGCCCACCCAGCGGCCCTTCGCGGCCTGCCAGCCGCGCGACCTGCTGGACCAGGTCATCGACATGTCCCATTACATGGGGCAGGAGCCTCGCCTGGACCCGGCGCTGCTGGACGCCGCCGTGCGCAGCTACTTCGTGCGCTTCGACAAGCCCGCGGAGACCACCGCGGCCTCCGCGGGCTGAAGGCCCTTCAGCGCTCCTTAGGGGGGCGCCGGCGCGAAGGGGCCCCACGGCGAGGGCTCCAACCACCGGCGCACCTCGTCCACGGGGACGTTGGACAGCACGTCGACGATGGACATCCCCTGCACGAACCTCCCGTCGCGCCCCTGCTCGTAGGGCGGGTGGCGGAAGCGCTGCCACAGCACGCGCACGTCCGCGCTCCGGAACAGCCCCACCTGGAGGTACAGCGACGAGCCCAGCCCCGAGTAGTACGTGTGGGCCTTCAGCTGTCGGCAGTACTCCACCAGCCGCGCCGACTTCTCGTCGCCCTGCTTCCGCAGCGTGGAGGCCAGCAGGATGCGCGGCGACAGCCCCAGCGGCGCGTGGAAGAGGGCGGTGCTCGCGAGCAACACCCTCAGGAGCGAGCCGGGGCCCGCCTCCGTCGCGACGCCGTCATAGAAGGGCTCCAGCAGCGGAAGCACCTGGGTGGCGAAATGGGGCCGCCGCCGGTACAGCGTCACCAGCGTGTCCAGGTGCTTGCGCGCCCAGCGCTGACGCGAGTCCACCGCCAGGTCGGCGATGAGTGTGTCGCGATGTGGGTCCTCCAGCGGAATGGACAGCCATTGGAAGCCGGGCTCGGTGGGCGGAGGTGTGGGCACGGTGGCGGGCAGCGCCACGCGCGTCCTGCGCTGCCAGCCACGCCGGAGCCACTGCACGTTGTCGAGCACCAGCAACGTGTCCGCGCGCGCCGTCTGCTCATAGAAGTCCACCCAGGGCAGGTAGTGGGGTTGCTCGGCGACGACGACTCCTGGACTGCCCGGCACGCACGGCCTCTTTTCCGCGGAGGATTGCTGGGGTGGCGCGGCCCCTCACTGCCGGACCGGACGCGGTGGATTGCTCCTGCTGCTAGATTGTAACATTCCAAAGCCGGTCAGGGACCTTCGCCGAGGTGGAAACGAACGGATGAGGTACCTGTGCATCAGCGCGGACCCGCAGCATCCCGTCGCGGAGGAGCTCCGACGTCAGGGGCAGGACGTGCTCATCCGGGGCGAGGCGGCGGAGGCGGACGCGGAGCTGGTGCACGGCCACGTGGACGTGCTCATCGTGGAGGCCGCGTCGCTCGCGCCGGATGCCCGGTGGCTGGATGCGCTGCGTGGGCGCGCCAGGCCCGAGGATCCGCTGGTGCTGGGGCTGGCGGACGAGGCGACGGACGAGGCGCTCGCGCCGCTGTTGTCGGCGGGCGTGGAGGAGTTCCTCGTGGCGCCCTTCCACGCGGTGGAGGTGCGCGCGCGCCGGCTGCTGCTGGAGCGCCGGGCGGCGCGGCGTCGGCAGATGCAGAGCACCCAGGCCGCGGCGCGTGGGGAGATGGAGCGGCTGGCCTCCATCATCCAGACGCAGGCGGACGTGGCGCTGGCGGGGCTGGACCTGTCGGGGGTGATGAGCCTGTTGTGCGAGCGCGCGCGGGTGTTGTGCGGCGCGGACGGGGCGGCGGTGGCGCTGCTGGAGGAGGGCTACGTGGAGTACCGGGTGGCCACCGGCAGCCTGCGGCGGCACATGGGCTTCCGGCTGAAGGTGGAGGGAAGCCTCACCGGCACCAGCCTCTTGCGCGGCGAGGTGATGCGCACCGACGACACCGAGGACGACGTGCGCGTCAACGTGGCGGCCACGCGGCAGGTGGGCGCGCGCTCCATGGTCTGCGTCCCGTTGTGGCGCGAGGCGCGGCCCGTGGGGGCGCTGAACCTGACCTCGCACCTGCCCAACGCGTTCGATGACCGGGACGTGCGCACGCTGGAGCTGATGGCGGGCCTGTTGGGCGCGGCCATGGGGAACGCGGCGGAGGCGGCGGCGAGGCAGGCGTTGATGGAGGAGCGCGCGGCGGCGCTCGCGGCGCTGCAGGAGTCCCAGGCGCTGTTCGCGGCCTTCATGAACCACAGCCCCGCGGTGGCGTACATGAAGGACTCGCAGGGGCGCCGCGTCTGGGTGAACGAACCCTATCGTCGCTTCTTCGGCCTGGCCGATGGCGCGGACGTGGAGGGGATGGACGACGCGCGGCTGATGCCCGCGGCCTCCGCGGAGCACGTGCGGCGCGAGGACCAGGCGGTGCTCGCGTCGGGGGAGCCCAGCGCGACGGAGGGCATGATTCCCGCGCCGGACGGCTCGGAGCGGCACTGGCTCACCTACCGCTTCATCGTGCGCGACCGCTCAGGGCGGAGGCTCCTGGGGGGCGTGTCGCTGGACGTCACGGACCGCAAGGCGATGCAGGCGCAGCTGGTCGTGTCGGACCGGCTGGCCGCGGTGGGCACGCTGGCGGCGGGCGTGGCGCATGAAATCAACAACCCGCTGGCCTTCGTGCTCTCCAACCTGTCGTTCCTCTCCGTGGAGCTGCAGAACGTGACGCGCGAGCTGCCCCCGGGGCGCACGTCCGAGATGGAGGAGGTGCTGCGCGAGGCGGTGGATGGCGCGCACCGGGTGCGGCAGATCGTCCGGGACCTGAGGACCTTCTCGCGCGGGGACGACGAGGTGGCCACCGCCGTCAACCTGCAGGCGGTGCTCGAGTCCGCCATCACCATGGCGCGCGGAGAGCTGAAGATGCGCGCGCAGATCATCCGCGACTTCGGCGACGTGCCTCCGGTGGAGGGCAGCGAGGGGCGCTTCGGGCAGGTGTTCCTCAACCTGCTCATCAACGCCGCGCATGCGATTCCAGAGGGCAAGCCGGAGCACCACGAGGTGCGCGTGGTGCTGCGCGCCTCGGGGGACCGGGTCATCGTGGAGGTGAGCGACACCGGCGTGGGCATGACGCCGGAGGTGCGCGCGCGCATCTTCGACCCGTTCTTCACCACCAAGCCCGTGGGGGAGGGGACGGGCCTGGGCCTGTCCATCTGCCACGGCATCGTCACCGGCTTCGGCGGGGACATCTCCGTGGAGAGCGAGGTGGGGCGGGGCAGCACCTTCCGCGTCTCCCTGCCGGTGGGGCACCGCGCGCGCGCGCTGGGACGTCCCCCTCCGTTGCACCTGGTGGGCTGAAGGCCGCTTCAGTCGCGTCCGTGGCGGAACAGCGGATGGAACACGCGGGGCGCCTTCTTCTTGCGCACGCAGCGGGTGTCCGCGCTCATGTAGCAGGCGGAGAACGCGCGGCGCCTCAGGCCGGGGCGGCCACGGCCGGAGCGGTGCCACAGGTGGTTGTGCACCAGGATGACCTCGCCCGCGAGCGCGGGGAGGGGCACCGCGCGGTGCTCCGCGTCCTCGGCGGCCACCTGGTCCGGCGGGATGACGCCGCCCAGCTCCGTCACCAGTCCTCGCCGGTGACTGCCGGGCACCACCTCCAGGCATCCGCCGTCCTCGGGGGCGTCATCCAGCGCGGTCCACAGCTGGAGCTCCGGCTCCCGGGTGAGTCCCCAGAGCCGACCTCCGTCCTGGTGCCAGGGCAGGTTGCTGCCGCCGGCCTGGCCCTTGTGGAAGAGGATGGCGCGGTACAGGACGATGTCGCCGGGGATGCGCGCGCGGACGATGCGCTCGAACAGCGGATTCTCCAGCCACGCGAGGAAGCGCGCGTCCTTCTCCAGCTTCTCCAGCTTGCGGTAGTCCAGCGAGGGCCCCTGCCAGCCGAGGCCCAGGGGGGCGTCCTCGTAGCGTCCGGTGGTGGCGTCCGGCTGGAAGAACATGCCGGGGTAGACCACGCGGCCGAGCATCAGGTCGTCCGCCCGCTCGCGCAGGGCCACGAGGCCCTCCTCGTCCAGGACCCTGCCCAGCCGGGCATAGCCATGCTCGGCGTAGTGCGCGAGCACCGGGGTGAGGTCGAGCGCCTGCGCGTCGTCACGAAGCATGCGCCCTCATACCTCGGACGCCTGCGGTGGAGGAGTGTGACGACGGGGGCCTGGGGCACGCACGGCTTGCGCGCTCGCCGTCCTCGCACCATGGTGAGGGCGGCATGCCCTACCGTCGCACCACGCGCTTCGTCGTCGCTCCGGATGGAACCCGGGTGGCCTGGCATACGCACCTGGGGGAGCTGCTCGAGGAGTCCTCGGACGAGGCGCTCAAGCCGCGCGCCACCGTGCTCCTGAGCAATGGCATCGGCTCCTCGGAGAACTTCTGGCGCCACGTCGTCGCCAGCCTGGAGCAGGACCACCGGGTGGTGCACTGGAACTACCGGGGCCACGGGGGCAGCGAGGAGTCGCGCGGAGGCGACTACGACTTCTCCGTGCACGTGGGGGACCTGGAGCGCGTCACGGAGGAGGTGATGGCGCTCGGCGACGGACGGCCCCCGCACCAGGTGGCCTACTCCATGGGCGTGCGCGTCCTGTTGGAGCTGTATCGCCGCCGTCCGGACCTGGTGCCGGCGATGACGCTCATCGCGGGGAGCCCGGGCGCGGCGGGCTCGGGGGACGCGGGGCTGGCGGCGAGGACGCTGCTGGGCACGGCGCGCGAGGCCCTCCGTCTGGCGACGCCCGCGGTGCCTCTGGCGACACCCGTGGTGCGCGCGTTCCTGGGCAGCCGGCTGGCGTATCCGTTGGCCCGCGCGGTGGGGGCGCTGAGGCCCCGGGCTCCGCGTGACGACATCGACGAGTTCCTGCGCGCGCTGCGGACGATGAGCCCCCAGGCCTACTGGCACACGCTGCGTGGGTTCGCGGAGGGGCACGCCTGGGACGTGCTGCCCCAGGTGAAGGTGCCCACGCAGATCATCGCCGCGCGTCATGACACCCTCGTCCCGCTGCGGGAGATGGTGCGCATGCGTGACGCGCTGCCACATGCCCACTGGATGCTGGTGGAGGACGCCGGGCACGCGGGATTGTTGGAGGCCGGAACAGAGATCGCCGACGCGGTGCGCGGCTTCCTGGTGGACCACGGGCTGCGGCCGGCGGAGGCCCCCCCTCCTTCTTCGTGACGGGAACGATGCTGGTCCGTTCTCCCGGAGCGTGGAAAGCTCTGGAGCGCAGGGGGGACGTGCCCATGCGACTGCTGCTCGTCGAAGACGAAGTGAAGATGGTGGTGTTGCTCCAGCGGGGGCTGGAGGAGGAAGGCCACAGCCTGGAGGTCTGTACCGGCGGGCGTGAGGCGTTGGAGCGGGGCCGCGAGGAGGGGTTCGACGTCATCGTGCTCGACTGGGCGCTGCCCGAGGTCGACGGTGTCACCTTGCTCAAGCACTGGCGGGGCGCGGGCGTGCGCACGCCGGTGCTGATGCTCACCGCGCGTGGCACCACGCCGGAGAAGGTCACCGGGCTGCGCTCGGGCGCGGACGACTACCTGGTGAAGCCCTTCGATTTCGAGGAGCTGCTGGCCCGGCTGGAGGCGCTGGCCCGGCGTGGGGAGTCCGAGGATGGACCGGTGCGCCTGGGCTCGGTGGTGTTGGATCCACGGCGGCGGGTGCTGGGCCGCTCCGGCCGCGAGGAGCCGCTGACGGCGCGTGAGTTCGCGCTCTTCTCCGCGCTGGCGAAGCACCCGGGAGAGGCGCAGGTGCGCGCGCGGCTGCTGGCGCAGGCGTGGGGGCGGGACTTCGAGGGGCATGGCAACGTGCTCGATGTGTATGTCGGCTATCTGCGCGCGAAGCTCGAGCGGCTCTCGGCGACGGACGTGGCCATCCGCGCAGTGCGGGGCGTGGGGTACAAGCTGACGGTGTCGGAGGCCGTGACACCGTGACGTTGACCCGGCGGCTGTGGCTGCTGGGCGCGCTCGTTCCCGCGTTGGCGATGGTGGTCGCGCTGGGCAGCGCGGCGCGGCTGTTCCGCTACGACCTGGAGCGCTCGTTGGACAGAGCGCTGCTGGCGCAGGCGGCGGTGGAGAGCGCCAGCCTCTTCGACGGGCCCGAGCGCAAGGCCCACCTCCACATGACGGTGTCCCCGTTGCTGGAGCAGGTACGCCCCTTCGCACCGCACGGCTATCTCCATGGTCCGGATGGAGCCCTGGTGGCGCGCTATCCGCCCGGGCTCCAGGTGGAGGAGTCCGAGTCGAGACGGGTTCCGGGTGCGCCCGGTGCGCCGCCCCAACTGGTCACGCGCATCGGAACGGATGGGGTGCGCTGGCGCGAGGTGCAGGTGGATGTCCGCTCTCCGCAGGGCGCGCCGTACGCGCTGCGACTGTCGGCGTCCCTGGGGCAGGTGGATGGCTCGGTGGGGACGTACCACCGGCTGGCGCTCTTCCTCGCGGTGTCGTTGGGGCTGGCCTTGCTGGTGGTGCAGACCTGGCAGGCGCGCAAGCTGGCGCGGAGGCTGGCGGCCATCACCCGGCACCTGCGGCGTCTGCGGGAAGGGGACTTCTCCCATGCCCCGGTGGAGGACCCGGCGCGTGATGAAATCGGACAGCTGCGCGCCGTGCTGGCGGAGGCGACGGAGCGTCTTCGGGGCGCGCGTGAGGCGCAGGAGCGGCTCATCGCGGGCGCGGCCCATGAGCTGCGGACACCCCTGACGCTGATGCGCACGAGCATGGACCTGGCGCTGCGACGGGAGCGGTCGCGTGAGGAGCTGCGGGTGGGGCTGGAAGAGGCGCGGCGCGAGGTGGACCGGCTGGCGGTGCTCGCGGGGAATCTGCTCGACCTCGCGGTGGCGGGGCGGGGGGCGTGGGACCGGAAACAGGGAGACCTGTCGCGGCTCGTCGCGCAGGCGGTGGAGGGGGCGCGCGCGGAAGCCGAGCGACGCGGGTTGCTGATTCGCGCGGAGGTGTCGGCGCCAGCCGAGGCCCTCTTCGACGCGGGGAGCCTGCGGCAGGCGGTGGACAATGTCTTGTCGAACGCGATGAAGTTCTCGCCCGCGGGCGGTGAGATTCAAGTGCGGCTCGTTCGCGAGGCGGAGCGTTATCAAGTCCGGGTCGCGGATGCCGGGCCGGGGATTCCGCTGGCGGAGCACCAGTCCGTGTTCGAGCCATTCCACCGGTTGGCTGGAACGGCGCACACGCCGGGCACTGGACTGGGGCTGTCCATCGTCCGCGAGGTGGCGGAGCAACATGGTGGCCGGGCCTATGTCGCTCCGGAGCCGCGTCGTTTCGGAACCGAGGTGGTCATCGAGCTGCCGAGGGACTCATCGGAGGAGCGGGTCCGCGCGCGCTGAGCCGCGGCGGCGTCAGAGGCAGCGGATGCGACCGGTGGGGCGTCGTCACGGCGACAAGGGGAGCCACTCCGACGCGGGCACGAGTCGACCCGTGCCCGATTCCAGCGCGGCGAGCTGTCCTCCCTGCACCCCCACGCGGCGGTTGACGCCGAAGGTGAGCGGCGGCGAGACGCCTGTATCGAAATCCCGCAGGGATTCGAGCTGGAGCATCAAGCTCGCGCGGGTGACCTCCGCGCCCGTGCGCGTGAGTGCCTCCACGAGCACTCGCGCCGCCGCGTAGGCTCCGAGCTGGAAGGCGGCGTGGCCTTGCTCGAGGCCATGACGCGCCATGAACTCGGAGAAGGCCTCCAGCCTGGGCGCACGCTCACCCAGGCCCACGGGCGAGAGGAACCGGAGCTGCAACGAGGTCGCCCCGACGACCTCCGGCCGCGCGAGGCGGGCTGGCGCCAGCACCAGGACCGACGGGGCTCGAGCCTCCAACCATCGGAGCAGTGGAGCGAGATCCTCGGGTGCTCCCGCATAGAGCACCGCGACGGGGGGCCTCGCTGGCCATTCGCCGGGGAGTCCTCGAGGCAGGACGAGCTCCGTGATGGACGGCAGCGCCCGGCGCGTCATCTCGTCCTTCACGGCGCGGGTCCACTCCGCGCCCACGTCATCTCCCGAGTGTGCCACGACGAGTGAAGCACGCCGCAAACGAGGCTCCTGGCTGTTCGCGAGCCACTGCACCGCGAGCCGCGCCAGCGAGGGCTCATCCGGGTAGAGGAAGAACACGGGGCTGTCCACGTCGGAGGTTCCGCCACGCAAGACCAGCGGCAGCACGAGCGGAGCCCCCTCCCGCGTGAGCCTCGCATCAGAGGCTCGAGGTCCTCGACGCAGGCTTCCCACCAGCGCGAGCACGCCACGCTCCAGGAGGCGCTCCGTGGCATCCGCCTGCAGCGAGGGGACCTGTGCCGCGTCATCCTCCACCACCAGCTCCAGACGCCTGCGGAACACGCCGCCCCGCGCGTTCACGTCGTCGAACACCGCGCGCAGGACCGCGGCGGCCTCCCGACCCGCGGGCCCCAGGCTCCCCGTGAGCGGCAGCGCCGCGCCCACCGTGAGCGTCGTGGGGCTCACTCCCGGGTCGGGGCGTTCACCCAGCTCCCCCAGGTACGCCAGCAGCTCCCGGCGCGAGAGGTCGTCCAGCTCGTAACGAGGCATCGCCACGCTCAGCGTCCGGCCGCTCGCGGAGCGGCCCTCGGTGATGGCGCGCAGCAGCGTGTCGCGCGTGTAGGCCGGCCGCGACCTGTCCTCCAGTTCGCCCACGGCGCGGGGGCGTGAGTGGAAGAGCGCGCCCGGCGTGATGTCGGGCACCTCCACGCCGCCCTCGGCGCTCCCGCGTCCCGCGGGGCCGTGGCATCGCGCGCACGCGGCCACCTCGCCGCCGAGCTCCACGCGCTCGGGCGCGAGCAAGCCCACCAGCGGCATGCCACGCACACTCTGCCCTCGCTGGAACAGCATGCGTCCACGCCGGGCATGCTCAGGATCCTCGGGCGTCGAGGCCGACTTGCAGCCGAACCACACCGAAGCGAGCACCATCAGGAGGACGTGGTGCTGGCGCGCACTCACGGACAGGCCTCCGAGACCGCGCATGGGACTACCTCGGCGCATTCAGGTTCTCGACGGCGTGGACGATGTTCTCCACCTGCGCCATCGCCGGGGATTTCACCCACACGCCCGTGGCCGCGTCTCCGATGAGCAGCGTGGTGTTGTGTGCATCCGGGTCATCCACGTAGCCACCCAGCTTCTTCAGCACGAGCGTGATGTTCTCTCGCGCCCCCGTGAGGAAGTACCAACCGGGCTTCACCCCGAGCTTCTTCGTGAAGGCCCCCAGGCTCTTCGGTGTGTCGTTCGCCGGGTCCACCGAGAGGGTGATCATCGTGATGTCCCGCCCGACGCGCTCACCGAGCCGCTGTTGGACCTGGGTCAGGTGCTTCGTGATGGGCGAGCACGCGCCCTTGCAGGACGTGAAGGCGAAGTTGATGAGCACCTTCCGGCCTCGCACCAGGTCCTCGTAGAAGCGGTGCGTGCGGCCGTCCTGGTCCACCAGCTCCGTGTTCGTGAAGTACTTCGCCGCGGCCTCGTCCTGCGCGCGCGCATCGTCCTGGGGCGCGGCACCGCGCAGCTCGGACGGCCCCGCCGAAGCGGCCTGCACCTCACGAATCGCGGCGAGCAACGCGCTCGGAGCGCCCAGCCCATCCACCCGTGTCCACGTGTCGGAGACTGCATTGCCCACCAGCACGGTGGGACGGTGGGCCTCCTTGTCCGGCACATAGCCCCCCAATGCGACCAGCGCCTGCTTCACCTTCGCGGGGTCTCCCGTGAGGAAGGACCAACCCGGACGAGGCTGGAAGGGCGCCGCGAAGCGCGCGAGGCGCTCGGGCGTGTCGTTGGCCACGTCCAAGGTGATCGAGATGAAGCGCACCGGACTGTCCGGCCCCAGCTCCTTCTGGACGCGCGCGACGGTGGCCGTCATCGGCGAGCAGATGGTCTTGCAGCGCGTGAAGATGAAGTTGATCGCCACCGTGTGGCCACGGACCAGGTCCGACCACAGCTTCACCGGGCGGCCCGTCTGGTCCATCAGCTCCACGTCGGGAACCTCGATGCGCAACGAGGCGGAGTCCCTGGGCGGCGTGGGCACCGCCACGTCCTCGGCCCCGGCGAGGGCGCTCCACAGGGTGAGCAGCACGAACAGCGAGCGCATGGACACAGTCATCGTGCGACCTCGGAGAGGGAAGCGCGCGTCGGAGCCGAAGCCTCGACGACGCCGAAGGTGAAGTGCGGCAGACGACCCAGGTCGATGTTCCGGCTCTCCACGCCGACCACCAGCTTGTACTGGCCCGGAGAGGGCGGGGCGAAGTCCACCTCGAGGTCTCCGTCGTCGGTGAGGCGAGGCTCGGTGCGCCACTGCCACGTCCCGGGCGTCTTGAACATCAACACCCGGACCTCCTCGGGCCCCACCGGACGCGGGTCCATGCCCGGCGTGGGCTCCAGTCGGAAGCGCAAGGGCGTAGAGGTCCCCGCGGTGAAGTGCCGGGCCGGGTCGAACCGCGGCGTGAGCTTCAGGGGGAGCTTCTTCGCGAGCGCCGCGTCCTCGGGCACGCCTCCCACCTTCCACTCCATGCAGACGATGGTGCGTGGATTGTCCAGCAGGAAGGCCACGTCGTAGGTGCCGTTCTCGCGCACCGTGGCGGTGGCCGTGTACGTCCCGGCCTCCACCTCGCGCAGGGAGCGGTCCAGCACCAGCACGGCCCGAGGCTCGCGGCCGTAGTTCAGGTGCGTCCCGCGCGGCGCCATCATGCCCTCCTGGTAGAGGAACAGCGCCCGGTCCGCCGCGCCCGCGACGATGACCCCATTGCCCTCCGGGAGCGCGGCGATGGGGTCGGAGCGTCCCAGTCCACGCGCATCCGCCGGCGCCAACTGCCCCATGGTGACGTTCACCACGGACGGAGTGCTCGCGCCGCCCAGGGTGCTCAGGTCCACCAGCGACACGCGCCCGCTGGTGGTGTTGCGCACGTAGGCGAACGCATCGGTGAAAACGACGGAGTCCGGCGCGGCGAAGCCGTGGAGCGAGTGCGCCACCTGGCTGGTCGCCGCGTCGATGATGTCCACGCTGCCCGCGTCCGGGTGGAGCAGGAAGGCCCAGCGCCCCGTGCGGTCGAGCCTCAGCGCCCCCAGCCCCGGCTTCACCGCGATGCGGCGGGACACCTCACGCCGCCCCACGTCCAACACCAGCACCTCGCTGGTGCGCGGCTGCGCGACGAAGACCGCGCGAGCCACGGCGCTCCACGCGACGTCACCCGCGCCGACGCCCACGCTCACGGTGCCCAGCACCTCGCGGGACGCGACATCCACCGCCGTCAGCGCGTCCGCCTCCGTGCTGGTGAGCCACGCGGTGCGACCCTCGTCGGAGAAGGTCACCTCGTGGCGCCCCGCGCCCACCTCCAGTGCCGCCAGCTCCGTGTGCGCCGTGGTGTCGAGGATGCTCACCGTGCCGTCCCCGTCATTGCTCACCCAGGCCGTGCGGCCGTCGGGCGCCACCACGATGCGCCCGGGGCGCTGACCGACGCGAATCGTGCGCGTCGTGAGGAAGCGCCGCAGGTCCACCACGGACACGCTGTCGCCACTGGTCACCGTCGCGTACAGCGCCGAGCGGTCCTTCAGGAGCGCCCAGTCCGCCACCTCGCCGCCCAGGGACACCAGGCTGTGCAGCTTGGTGCGCTCGAAGGCGAGCTGCGGGTTGATGACCGACACCGTCTGGTCATGGTTCAGCGTGAGGAACCAATAGGCGTTCAGGTCCACCTCCGCCTTCGTGGAGAGCAGTCCCCCCAGATAGGACTTCACGCGCTCCTTGCAGGCCGCGTCGTCCGGAGCCTCGGCGCCCGGGGCGCGAGGCGCCATCCAGCCCAGCACGCGCCGTCCCTGGAGGGACGCGCCGGTCTTCGCGTCCGCGAGCATGAAGCGCGCGGTGCCCTGCAGCGCGGACCCGGCGGCGGCCTCGCGGGGGCGCGCCTTGAGCTCGAGGTCGAAGGACACGCGGACACCCTCGCGCTCCGCGAAGGCAGGGGCCGCGGGCAGCGGAGGAGGTGGGTCTTCGAGAGGTGGCGACGCGTCCGGGCGCAGGGCGCCGTGCACGGTGGCGAGGGCGCCCGCGAACAGCACGCCCGAGACGAGGAGGACGAGGCTCTTGCGCATCATGAGGAGGGTGCTTCGAGACGACGAGAGGACGGGGCGGCGCGGCGCCGACTCGCGCCACGCCGTCCGAGGGTTGCCACACGCGCGCTACTCCACCCGGAGCACGCCCCACAGACCGCCGCCGCTCCACAGGAAGCTGGAGTGGTCGCGGTACAGGTAGTCACCCGAGGACTGGGTGATGCCCCCGGCGCCGTACTCGGGAATCATCGTGTACGACTGCATCACCGACGCGCCGCCCTGCGTGGAGATGATGGGCGACGAGGCGTTGGGCCCCATCACCCGCGACTGGCTGCCCGCGCGCCAGGGGTTGCGGCGCCACTCCGCGCCGTGCACGGAGAGCGCGTGCTGACGCGAGTGTCCTGACGGGTGACCGAAGCGCCAGCGCAGCGGGTCTCCCGGCTTCGCCCGGAACAGCGGCGTGGCCGGGTCCAGGTGCACGCTGGAGGCGAGGATGTGGTGCAGGTCGAAGTCGTTGATGGCCTCGGGGCTCGTCTGCGGCGGCACGCCCAGCCGGGCCCACAGCGGCTCGGTGCGGTAGTTGAACGCCTTCTGCCCGGTGTCCTGCGAGTCGTCGATGCCCGCGGTGTTGCGCAGCGCGGTGCCGCTCTCCAGCCCGTCCGTGTCCCAGAAGGTGGAGTCGTCGCTGTGCAGGCCCAGGTCATCTTGGAGGAGGGCGACCAGCTCGCGGAACGTCTCCTGCGTGCCGTCCGGCAGGGTGTGCGAGACATAGGCCTGGGCCTCGGTGCCCGGGTCCGTCATCCAGTACGCGTTCGTCGGCTCGATGATGAGCGCGCCGATGGCGCCGTGCATGCCGTGGTTCACCACGTCCGCCATGTTGCGCAGGTTGACGATGCCCAGCTCCATCGGTGTGCGGCGTCCCCAGGGGAAGGGAATCCCGAAGGGAGAGCTCTTGAACTCGCCCGCGAACCACCGGTACGTGCGCACCCCGCCGGGCGGCACCGTCTGCACGGCGTTGAGGCCCACGTTGGCGCCGTCATCCACGTTCACGTCGTAGTTGACGAGCTGCGGATGCAGCGACACGTGGTTCGACATCCGCACCTGGTTCACGTTGAAGTAGGGCGTGATGGCGGCGTGGTGCGCCCAGGTGTTCTGCTTCGTCAGCGTGCTCGAGGGCAACCGGTTGGTCAGCACCACCTGGACGCACTCACCCGCGCGGGCGCGGAGGATGAGCGGCTCGGGCTTGCGGCTGCCGTTCTTCAGCGCGGCCAGGTGCGCGTCCTGCGCGAAGATGATGGCGTCCGGGTCGTAGATCTTGTGCGCGTCGTTGTAGACGAGCCGCTTGCCGTACAGCCACGTCTTCGCGTCGATGGCGGACACCCGGTACAGCCGCACCGGCGCACCCACGGGGCACGAGTCCGTCTTGACGGGCTTGATGCCGAACCAGCCGAGCTCCTCGTATTTGAGCACCAGGTCCTTGTCGATGCGCATCATCCCGTCGCGGTCCGCCATGACGTGCTCGACCAGGCGCGGCTTCACCGGCTTGCCCTCCTCGTCCACCTCGTACGAGTCCTGGACCGAGTCGCGCTCCTTCTCCGGGTCCATCACCTCCAGGCCCGCCTCCTCGGGCAGGTCCAGCAGCTCCATGGGCGGATACGCCTGCGCCTGGGGCTCCGCGGCGCCTCGCGTGGTGAAGATGTGCAGCTTCGGGTTCTCGTCCGCCGCCAGCAGCGCCACGTCCGCCAGCGAGCGCAGGCCGCGCTGCCGGTGCTTGTACGTGCGGAGGATGCCCCACAGGCCGTTCCACAGGTCCCCCGTGGACGCGCTCATGTACATGTAGTCCGCGGTCTCGTACGGGCCGATGATCTGCGGCAGGCCTCCGGTCAGGTTGAACTCGAAGTGCTCGGAGATGCCGATGGCCTGCGCGTTGTAGTAGCCGCTGTCCGGGTCGTACATCTCCTTGAGCCACTTGTTGCCGTGCAGCGTGAAGGAGTGCTGTTCCTCCTGCGCGCCCTGGATGAGGCGGATGCGGATGTTGTCGCCCGGGTAGCCCGCCATCACCGGCGTGTACGGGTCGCCGTGGATGTCCGAGCGGAACACGTTCGCCATGTCGCCCCGCGCGCCGAGCCGCTGCACGCGCCCGCCGCAGGAGAGCCGGCTGCTGATGCGCAGGGGGATGGGCTCGTTGTGGTAGTTGATGGTCATCCCGCCGGGGTCCGCCGCGCTGATGGCCTCCGGCATGGGCACCGACTCGAAGTCCACGGCCCACGGCAGCTTCGTCTCCTTGTAGTTGGGCGGGTTCACCGGCTGACCACACTCGTCGTACAGCGGCACGTAGTCCGCGAAGGCGAGCCCGAACTCACGGAAGCTGTCGGCGGGGTTGGCGGCGATGATGTCCGCGCGCCAGCTGGTGGGTCCGCCGTCCGCCACGCGCGAGCCGAAGTAGACGCCCGTGCGCGGGTCCCTCCACTTGGAGCCCTCGGGCTCGACGATGAGCGCGCCGTAGAAGCCGTGCTGCTGATGGGACGACGGGCCGAAGTGGTCGTGCGTGAAGACGGTCTCCAGCGGGTGCTTGCGGCCGGTGTTGCTGGGCAGCGGGTCCGCCCACCAGCGCTGCACGGTGGTCTGCGCGGTGCCCGGCGCGCGAGGGATGCGCGGGTGGGTGGCCGGTGCGCTCAGGTACACGCGCGGCCCGGACTCGCCCACCGTGCCGTCCGCCGCGAACGCGCCGCCCGCGGCGTTGGCCAGGTGGATGCGGTGGGCCACCGTGTCCGAGGACAGCGTGCCGTCCTCGTAGTTCCAGCCGTTGCCGGCGCCGTCCGCCGCCATCACGTCGAACTTCACCAGGTGGATGTGCTGCCCGATGACGTCCGTGGGCGTGTAGATCTGGAAGTCGTCCGGGTTGAGGTGCGCGGGGATGATGTTGGTGGCGTAGAAGTTGATGCACTCGCCGGACGCGGCCCGGAAGAAGAAGGGCTCCGGGGCGCGCTTGCCGTCCTGCGTGGCGGCCACGTCCTCGTTGAGCACCATCAGCCGCGCCTGCGGGTCATGCCACCCGGCGCGGTTCACCCGCTGCATGGCGACCTGGAGATACGTCGCGCGGTAGTTGCGCTTCGTGGTGCGCTCGGGGCACGGGTCCGCGAAGGGTGCGCCGGCCACGGGCTTGCGGCCGTTGATCAGGAACCGCCCGGTGCCTCCCAGCGCGGTGTAGCCGGGGTAGTAGCGCGCCATCTCCGCGAAGGCGGGGTCGGCGTGCAGCGGCGCCACCGCGGGCGCGCTCGTCCCGGCGCTGCTGGGGAACTCGCCCGCGTGGAACGCCATGGCGGCCTTCTCCGTGGGCGTGCCGTCGTGGGGCAGCAGCTTGATGTTGAGTGCGGTGGGGTCCACGTCGAAGCGCCCCGAGTTGCCGTAGGCCACCGGGCCCACCGCGTTGGTGACGATGTGCCGCGGCAGGCCGCCGTCGTACTCCAGGTCCAGCGGCGCCTGCGGCGCGCGTCGGCCCGGCATGCCGGCGATGTAGAAGGGGAAGCCCGGGAACGCGGGCCGCGACATGGGGCCCGAGGGCGTGGTCACCGTCGTGGCGACGTACGTGGGCATGGGCGGCATGGCCCGCTGGGGGATGGGGATGACGGCGGGGTTGGGCGTGCCACCGGAGATCTCCGGGTCCGGCAGGCGGCGGTCCTTGGTGCCGGCCTCGAACACGTCGTGCACGCGCCACAGCGCCCACATGCCCTGCGCGAAGTGCGGGTAGAGGTGGCAGTGGTGGATGGAGTCGCCCGCGGTGAAGTTGCGGTTGCCCGAGCCTCCGAAGTTGATGTCGTAGGTGAAGGCGGAGCCGGGGCCCACCGTCTGCGAGTCCAGGTAGTTGGAGTCCTCCGCGCCGGGCGAGTACTTCCACTGGTGCGCGTGCAGGTGGAAGACGTGCGTCTCCGCGGGGCCCGCGTGGATGTTGCGGATGCGCACCGGGTCGCCCAGGTAGCTGTGGTGCACGTTGGACGGGTCATCCGGGTAGAGCGCGCCCACGGCCTTGCCGCTGGCGTCCTTCTCCACGTTCATCGCCGGATCCCCATTCGCCCAGGATTCGAGGAAGAACTCCTCGTACTCACAGGTGACGCAGTCCTTGGTGGGGCCGATCTTCGCGCGGTTGGCGAGCAGCTCCGCGCCCAGGCCCGCGACGCCGTAGTTGACGCCGAAGCCGTCGCGGACGCTGTGGAAGGTGGGGTTCCACTCCAGCTCGTCGAACGCCTGCACCGCCTTGATCTCATCGTGGTAGATGGCGGTGAGCTCGCGGAAGTGGCCCTGGTCGATGGATGAACGGGTACCCATCACCGTGCTGGAGTAGCCGGTGATGATGGCCTCCAGGTCGCCGTGGCGGATCTTGTGGTTGGCGTCGAGGATGGCCAGGTGCGGGCGCCCGGTGTCGTCCAGCTTCGCGTAGTCGATGAGGGGCGTGCCGTCCGGGTTGAGGCCGGTGGTGACGGACTTGAGCACCGACGCGCTCACCTTGGAGCGGTACCAGACGCTCCCGGGAGGCTCGACGTTGACGGCGCCGAAGAGCCCCTGCGCGGTGGAGCCGCCGTCGCCCTCGCCGCCGAACGAGGCGCCCATGCTGTGGAAGAAGAAGACGCCCTCGTGGTCGGCGTACCAGTGGTAGTCCGTCTGGCCGCCGGAGGGGACCAGGCTGCTGGTGTTCCGGCCCACCCAGGCCCCGTCCGAGTCGATGCTCCAGTACTGCAGGCCCTGGATGTGGAGCGAGGCGTGGCGCGTGGCGGGGGAGTTGTCGCGGTGGTCGTTCTCCGCCTCCAGCTCCTGGCCCCACCAGAACCACCGGCCGCCCACGGCCTTGTTCTGCACCAGGGACTCGACGGGGTCATAGGTGGGCGTCCACACCCACGAGGGCAGCACCTTGCGCAGGAAGGAGAGGGTGGTGGAGCCCTCCGCCTTGCTCACGCCCGGCTGGGACTGGTTCGGGCTCGGGATGGCGGAGCGCGTGGGCGCCAGCCAGTTGAAGAACTTCACGTGGAGGCAGTCCCCCACGTTCGCGCGAAGGGTGAGGGGGCGTGGCCGCTTGCTCGTCTTGAGCCGCGTGTTGCCGGGCCCCAGGGGCTTGCTCGGGCTGATGGGCTCCACGTCCTCCATCAGCGCGTAGATCATCCCCGTGGGGTTGAACGAGCCCAGCCGGTTGTACGTGTACACCTGGTCCAGCGCGACGACGTCCGCGTGGACCGTGCGCGCGCAGCGGGGGGCGGCGACCTTCTGGGGGGAAGGGTCCACCTGCCGCGTCTGCGCCTCCGCCATGGGCTGGTTCCCCGGCGCCGCGGCGACCGTGGACGCGGCGTCCTTGTCGGGCTGGCAGGACAGGGTGAGGAAGGTGGTCGCCGCCAGGAGGAGCCGCTGTCGCGCGCGCCCCTCCGGACCTCGGGGCGGAGGTGTTCCACCCGGGTGATGTCGTTTCTCGCTCGAAGACACACTTCCCCCAGTATCGGCCCCCTTCGGGGCGATTCTCTGATTAAGCCGCCAGGCGTGAGACTTCTGTTTCTGAGAGACTTCTCACAAACCCAGACGTTGTCTGTGTCTGGGATGTCTCACTATGGGTGCTTGCCGCCGGAAGTAAACACAGCGTGTAAACACCCGGACTCGCGACACTCCTCGGACGTTCCGTGAGGTTGTCTGAGAAGTTTCAAAGGAACAGGGAGTGCGGGGTTGTCTCGGGCGTACAGGTAATTGTTTGAATTGCCTGAATTTTCCTGGGGTGAAACCCACCCAGTGGGTGGCAATTTGCTACGCCGATGTTGGAATTTTGCCAGCTCGAAGGAGGGGCGACGGTTGTAGGCTGCAGGCCCCCCCGCAGGTCACACCTACTTCGGAGTCTCTCCTTCATGTCTTTCCGCCAATTGCTGGCGCCGCTCACGGCGCTACTCCTGGTCGTCACCGCTTGCGGCGATGATGATCCCCCCAGTCCTGTCTGTGGCAACGGTGTCGTCGAGCGCGGCGAAGCCTGTGACGACGGAAACACCACCAACGGCGATGGGTGTGAGAGCTCATGTCAGCCGACCCCGAGGCCGGATGCCGGTCCGGGCGGAGGCGACGGCGGCCCGGGCGAGCCCGATGCGGGTCCGGGTGAGACCGACGGTGGCCACGTCGAGCCCGACGCGGGCCCCGGTGAGACCGACGGTGGCCATGTCGAGCCCGACGCGGGCCCTGGTGAGACGGACGGTGGCCAGGTCGAGCCCGACGCGGGCCCCGGTGAGACGGATGGCGGCTCGGGGATTCCCGACGCGGGTCCGGGCGAGACGGATGGCGGCTCCGGTACGCCCGACGCGGGCCCCGGTGAGACGGACGGTGGCTCGGGGACTCCCGACGCCGGTCCGGGTGAGACGGACGGCGGCTCGGGGACTCCCGACGCGGGTCCGGGTGAGACGGACGGCGGCTCGGGGACTCCCGACGCCGGCCCGGGTGAGCCCGATGCGGGTCCGGGGGGGGGCACCGTCGTGATGTGCCCCGCGGCGAACCTGCCTCCTCCGACGACGGGGAGCTGCACGGTGACGTCGGGTAGCGCGGCGAAGCTGTTCACGGGCATCGTGCTCGCGCCCGACAAGGTCTATCACGGGGGCCAGGTGCTCGTGGACTCCGCGGGTGTCATCCAGTGCGTGAGCTGTGATTGCTCGCAGGCGGCGGGCGCGGCCTCGGCCACGCAGGTGACGTGCCCCCAGGCGGTGGTGTCGCCGGGTCTCATCAACGCGCACGACCACATCACCTTCCAGAAGGCGCCCTTCGCCCGGACGGATGAGAAGTACGAGCACCGTCACGACTGGCGCCAGGGCAACAACCAGCACACGCGTCTGCCCGCGGGCAACACGGTGGGCGCGGACGGCATCCGCTGGGCGGAGCTGCGCCAGGTCATCGCGGGCACCACGTCCATCGCCGGCTCCGGCGGCGCCAAGGGCCTGCTGCGCAACCTGGACGCGCCGAACACGTCCGACACGGGCACCAACCAGGAAGGCCTGGGCGCGGGCTCGGGCGCGGAGTATCAGACGTTCCCCCTGGGTGACTCGGATGGTCGCGAGCGCGCGAGCGGCTGTGATTACGAGCGCGTCGACTCTCCGTCGGTCATCCCGGCCGCCTCGGCCTACCTGCCGCACATCGCCGAGGGCATCGAGACGAGCGCGCGCAACGAGTTCCTCTGCCTCTCCGGTCAGCAGTCCGGTGGCCAGAACATCCTGAGCTCCCGCACCGCGCTGGTCCACGGCATCGGCCTGAGCGCCAGCGACATCCGGATGATGGCCACCTCGAGCACCAGCCTGGTCTGGTCGCCGCGCTCCAACATCGGCCTGTATGGCGATACCGCGGCCATCCCGCTCTACAAGTACCTGGGCGTCAACATGACGCTGGGCACCGACTGGCTGCAGTCCGGCTCCATGAACATCCTGCGCGAGCTGCGCTGCGCGGACGACCTGGACACCGATTACTTCAATGACTCGCTCAGCGACGCGGAGACGTGGGCGCTGGTGACGGGCAACGCGGCGCATGCCTTCCAGGCGACGAACACCGGCGCGCTGGTGCCGGGCAAGGTGGCGGACGTGGCCATCTTCCGGCTCAACGGCCACCAGGCCTCTCCGCACCGCGCCGTCATCCGGGCGGAGCCCGCGGACGTGGTGCTGACGATGCGCGGCGGCAAGGCGCTCTACGGCGAGACCTCCGTCATCTCCGCCCTGAGCGGGGCGGGCTGCGACACGCTGGATGTCTGCGGCGTCGAGCGCTCGGTGTGCCTCCAGACCGAAATCAGCATGTCGCTGTCCACGCTGCAGTCGCGCAACTCCGGCGCCTACCCGCTGTTCGCGTGTGGCGTGCCGACGGATGAGCCGACGTGCGAGCCGTCCCGCACCTCCACCAACGCGCGCTGGCCGGCCTCCGTGTCGGGCTCCACCGTGTACTCCGGTGGCCTGTCGGGCGCGGACGTCGATGGCGACGGCATCCCCGACGAGGTGGACAACTGCCCCGGCGTGTTCAACCCGGTGCGCCCGATGGACCAGGGCGTGCAGCCCGACGTCGACGGCGACGGCGTGGGTGACGCGTGCGACGTGTGCCCGTTCGCGCCCGGCACCACCGAGTGCACCCGCCCCGACCCGAACGACACCGACGGTGACGGCGTCCCGAACGCCTCGGACAACTGCCCCAACACCCACAACCCGGACCAGGCGGACTCGGATGGCGACGGCAAGGGCGACGCGTGCGACCTCTGCCCGACGCCCAACCCGGGTGACGCGGCCTGCTCGCTGTCCATCTACACGGTGAAGCAGCCGGGGCCCGGTGGAACGTCTCCGTGGCTGGGCCAGCGCGTGTTCGTCTCCAACGCCACCGTCACCGGCGTGGGCGCGACGGGCTTCTTCGTGCAGGTCAACCCGTTGGATCAGGGCTACCAGGGGCCGGACTACTCCGGCGCCTTCGTCTTCACCCGCACGGCGCCGCCGAGCACCGTGATGGCCGGCTCGCGTGTGAACGTCGACGCGACGGTGGCCAACTACTTCGGTCAGCTCCAGCTCGCCTCACCCTCCGTGGAGGTGGTCTCCCAGGGCAGCACGCTGCCTCCTCCGCAGGTGGTGACGCCCGCCGAGGTGGCCACGGGGGGCTCGCGCGCCACGCCGCTGGAGGGGGTGCTGGTGCGCGTGTCGCAGGTGCAGGTGACCCATACCGCGCCCGCCCCGGGTGGCGGCGACTCCGCGCCCACCGGTGAGTTCGAGGTGGACGGCGCGCTGCGCATCAACGACTACCTGTTCTCGTTCCCGCTGCCGGCGCTGGGAGACCGCTACTTCTCCATCACCGGCGTGCTGGAGCTGCGCAACGACCACTCGAAGATCGAGCCGCGCTCCGCCGCGGACCTCGTGCCCGCGAGCGCGGGCGAGGTGTCGCTGGCGTCGCTGGCGCCCACGGGCGTCTTCGTGCGCTCGGGCGTCAACGGCCCCACGTTCCCGGAGCCGCTGACGGTGACGCTCACCGGACCGGTGACGGTGGACACGGTGGTGACGGTGGTGTCGTCCAGCCCCGCCGTCTCCGTGGTGGGGGGCCAGGTGGTGATCCCCGCGGGCGAGCGCTCCGCGGTGGTGCTCCTGAACACCGACTCCGCGTTGGACCCGGGCGCGAAGAAGGCCACCCTCACGGCCACGCTGGGCACGGTGTCCCGCGACGCCACGGTGACGGTGCTGGCGGTGGACCAGCCGGCGGCGCTGGAGCAGCTGTCTCCCGAGCTCGTCGTGGTGACGGGCGGCGGGACGGCCACGCTCACGGTGACGCTGGATGTGCCTCCGTCGGTGGACACGGTGGTGAGCCTGTCCGTGCAGCCGGCCAGCCTGGGCGCGGTGCCGGCCCAGGTGGTGGTGCGCGCCGACACGCTGTCCGCGAAGTTCGACTTCACGGCGGCCAACGTCAGCGGCGAGGGCCAGGTGGTGGCGAGCCTGGGCGGCGACTCGGTGTCCGCGCAGCTGCGCGTCACGGAGCAGCCCGCGGGCGCCAACCACGTGGTCATCAGCGAGGCGGCGCCGGCGGGCCCGGGCGGCGCGAACGACGAGTTCGTCGAGCTGTTCAACCCGACGACGAGCCCGGTGGACCTGTCCGGCTGGAAGCTCCAGTACAAGAGCGCGACGGGCACCACGTACCTGTCGTTCACGCTGCCCGCGGGGTCGGTCATCCAGCCCCGGGGCTTCTTCCTGGTGACGCATCCGGACTACGCCGGCTCCGTCGCGGGTGACGCGAACTGGGGTCCGGCGTTCTCCATGTCCGCCAGCCGCACCGGCGGTGGCAACCTGCGCCTGGGTGGGCCGGCGTTGACGACCACCAACATGAACGACCCGGCCAAGGTGGACGCCTTCGCCTATGGAACGGGCAATGCCCCCGAGGGCACCGCCTTCCCGACGGTCCCCGCGGAGGCCGGCTCCTTCGAGCGCAAGGCGACCGTCTCCTCGACGGCGGCCACCATGGAGGGCGGCTCGGACGCGGCTGCGGGCAACGGGTATGACTCCGACGACAACGCGTCCGACTTCATCCTCCGGACGCAGCGCCAGCCGCAGAACAGCGCCAGTCCCACGGAGTAGTTGACTCAGGGCCTTCCGGCCCCTACCGGGTCCATCAACCGGTAGGGGCTGGAAAACCCGGCGCGGCCGGGTCATAAGCGTTCCCGTGCGAGTCGTCTCATGGAACGTGAATGGGCTGCGCTCGGCCCATACCAAGGGCTTCCTGCCCTGGCTGTCGGGCGCCCGGGCGCAGGTGGTGGCATTGCAGGAGGTGCGCGCGCGCCCCGAGCAACTGCCGGATGAGGTCCGTGCTCCGGCCCGGTGGAAGACGCACTTCTCGGCCGCGGAGCGTCCTGGCTACAGCGGAGTGGGGCTGTTCTCCCGCGACGAGCCGGACACGGTGGAGACCCGGCTGGGAGTCCCGGAGATGGACGCGGAGGGGCGGCTGCAGCTCGCCCGCTTCGGCAAGCTCACCGTGGCCAACGTTTACTTCCCCAACGGCAACGGGAAGGACCGGGACCTGAGCCGCATCCCGTTCAAGCTCGCCTTCTACCGACGCCTGTTCGACCAGCTGGAGAAGCCGCTGCGCGACGGTGAGCGGCTGCTCGTCGTGGGCGACTTCAACACCGCGCACCAGGACATCGACCTGGCCCGGCCCCGGGAGAACCGCGAGACGAGCGGCTTCCGTCCCGAGGAGCGCGAGGAGCTGGACCGCTGGCTGCGCGCCGGCTGGGTGGACAGCTTCCGACACTTCCACAAGGGCGCCGGCCACTACTCGTGGTGGAGCCAGCGCTTCGGCGTGCGCGAGAAGAACATCGGCTGGCGCATCGACTACGTGCTGGCGTCCCCCGCGGCCATGGCCTTCGTCAAGCGCGCCGCCATCCACCCCGACGTGTCGGGCTCCGACCACTGCCCGGTGAGCGTGGACCTGGACTCCGCCGTCCGCTGATCCCCCTCGAGGCTCTCAATGAACGCACTGCTCTCCATCTGGACCTGGGTCGAGATTGGCATCGTCGCGCTGGTCGGCTTCTTCGTTCAGCTCGTCATCGCCGTCTTCACGTTGCCGTTCGACAAGAAGCGCTACGCGGTGGGGCGGTGCTTCCGCATGGTGGGCGTCACCGCCGCGAAGCTGACGCCGTACTGGCGCTTCGGCATCCACGGGCCGGTGCCGGACCAGGTGGCCCCCAACACGGTGGTGGTCAGCAACCACGAGTCCAACGCGGACCCGTTCCTCATCTCCCGCCTGCCGTGGGAGATGAAGTGGCTGGGCAAGGCGAGCCTGTTCAAGGTGCCGGTGGTGGGGTGGATGATGGGCATCGCCGGGGACATCCCCGTGCACCGCGGCGACAAGGAGTCCGCCACGGGCGCCATGGCGCGCTGCAAGCAGTGGATGAGCAAGGGCATGCCGGTGATGATCTTCCCGGAGGGCACCCGCTCGAAGACGGACGAGCTGTTGCCCTTCAAGGACGGCGCCTTCCGCCTGGCCATCGAGCAGCAGGCGGACGTGCTCCCGCTGGCGGTGAGCGGCACGCGCAAGGCGCTGCCCAAGCACTCCTGGCGCTTCTCCACCTCGCGCGGCCTGGTGACGGTGGGCACGCCCATCTCCACCAAGGGCATGACGCTCGATGACGTGGAGAAGCTCAAGACGCTGGTGCGCGAGCAGATCCTCGCCCTGCGCGCCACGCTGCAGCCGCTCACCCAGGATGCCGCGACGCCGGGGACTCCCAGCGCCGCGTAGCGGCTTCGACGAGGCACGCCGCTCAGGCGTCCGTGACTTCGTTGTCGATGATGTGGCAGCCCGACTCCTCGTCGAGCGCGTCCTCGATGAAGCCGCGCAGCAGGTCCTTCCCGCCGATCTCGAAGGACAGGCTGATGCGGTCGCCCTCGATGTGGACGTCCTTGTCGGTGGTCAGCTTGCCGCCCAGGGCCACGGCGCTGCCCTCGACGCGGGCGTTGCCCCGGAGGCGGACCTCGCCGCCCATGGACACCGCGTCGCCCTTCACCACGGCGCCGGCCTCCACGATGACGCGGCCCCGGATGGCGACCGCGTCGTCGACGGTGGCGCCCTTGCGGATGATGATGTCGCCCTCCACGGCGACCACGTCCTTGGCCTTCTCGCCCGCCTCGATGACCAGGTCCGTGCCCTGCACCACGCGGCTGCCGTCCTTGGCCGTGGTGTCGCAGACGACCTTCACCGGGGAGGTCGACTTCCTGGCCGCGTCATCGCCGGCGAAGGCGGGCAGGGCCAGGGTGGACGCGAGGGCCAGAGTGGAAAGGAAGCGTGAGCGCATGGACGGCTCCTGGGGACGACCGGGTTGAGAGGTCTACGCGGCAGGCCCACACCCATTGCATGGGTTTGTTTCCCTCCCGGGAGGCAGGTCGGGGCGCGCGGCTTGCAGTAGGGTGGGGGAGGCCCTGGCCCGCACGCCCCGAGGTTTCCCCTGGTCACATCGTCGACGCAGCAAGACTCCTCCTCGCATGACCTGACCATCTGGGCCTATGCCTTCGGCTATTTCGCGGCGTATGCCCCGTACAGCGCGCTGACGAAGGCGTTGTCGAGCGGCTCCCTGCCGGGCATGGAGGAGGGCATCGTCGGCTTCACGCTCCTGCCGGTGAGCGCGGCGACGTCGATGGTGGGGATGTTCGTCTTCCTCTCGCTCAAGCGCTGGTGGCGCTTCGCGGCGCACCGCCAGGTGCTGGGCCTGCGGGTGCCCGCGCCGGGGGCGTGGACGTTCCTGTCGGGGATGTGCTCGGCGGCCATCATCGGCACCACGACGCTGGCGTACACGCTGGAGGGCACCTCCATCGTCTTCATGATGCTGCTGATGCGCGGCGGGGTGCTGGTGCTGGCGCCCATCGTGGACGTGCTCAGCCGCAGGCACGTGCGCTGGCCCTCGTGGGTGGCGCTGGGGCTGAGCTTCGCCGCCGTGCTCGTCGCGTCGGGGAAGGACGCGCGCGCCACCCTGACGTGGGTGGCCGCGCTGGACGTCGGCGTGTACCTGCTGAGCTACTTCATCCGCCTGCGCGCGATGAGCCGGCTGGCCAAGTCCGAGGACAAGAGCCTGTCCATCCGCTACTTCGTGGAGGAGCAGATGGTGGCCACGCCCTTCCTGGTGCTGGTGCTCGGGCTGGTGGCGGTGTGGGGCGGCGCGGGGCCGGCGCTGGACATCCGCGAGGGCTTCACCGGCATGTTCGCCCGCGGGCGGCTCTTGGAGGAGATGCTGGTGGGGCTGTTGTCCCAGGGCACCGGCATCTTCGGTGGGCTCATCCTGCTGGACGCGCGGGAGAACGCGTTCTCCGTGCCGGTGAACCGGGCCTCCAGCGTGCTCGCGGGCGTGGTGGCCACGCTGGGGCTGTCGCTGTGGCTGGGGCTACCGGGCGTGGGGCCGCGCGAGCTTCTGGGCGCGGCGCTGGTCATGGTGGCCATGACGGTGCTGGCGGTGCCCACGGTGCTCGCGGCGCGCCGGCGCGAGGCCGCCCTGAAGGCGGCGCTCGGGCCTTGAGTCCCTGACGCCTACTTCTGGGTGTCCTGCGGGACGTGCAGCGTCAGCACGGGGCAGGGCGCGCGGGAGACCAGCTTCTGCGCCACGCTGCCCAGCAGCATGCGCGACAGCCCCCGGCGGCCGTGGGTGCCCATGATGATGAGGTCGAAGCCCTCCTTCTCCACCAGCTCCAGGATGGTGGAGGCCGCCTCGCCCACCACCACGCGGTGCTTGAGCGGGACGGAGGCCGGCTCCATCTGCTTGAGCAGCGTGGCCAGCTCCTTGCCCGCCGTGTCCAGGGCGACCTGCTCCAGCGAGAGCGGGTTCCATCCGGGGGCGGCGACGAGCAGATCCGGCGCGACGTACTGAGGGGGCTCCCACGCGTGGAGGACCTCCACCGACGCGTTGAAGGGACGGGCGAGCTGGAGGGCGTAGTCGACGATGGAGCGAGAGCCCTCGCTCAGGTCGACGGGGACGAGAATTCGGGATGGCGCTGCCATGGTCGGCTCCTCGCTGAGGTGAAAGGCCCTCTCTTGGGGTGGGGCCGAACGTCCTCAGATGGAAGTTGCGTGCCAGCGCCTGCCCGCCCGTTCGCCACCGCGACGCGCAAAGCTTGCGGGGAGGCGAGCGCGGCCCGCGATTCGTGCGCAGGATGGCCCCCATGCGACCTCCTATCGATCAGGCCACGGTCCTCATCACCGGCGCGGCCGGGGGTATCGGCCGGGAGCTTGCCCGGCTTTTGTCCCGGCGCGTCCGCACGCTGGTCCTGGTGGACCGCGAGGTGGCGCGGCTGGAGCCGCTGCGTGAGGAGCTGCTCACGCGCTATCCCACCCTGGGCGTCCTCCTCCACGCCTGCGACGTGTGCGAGCCGCGCGAGGTCGACGCGATGGTGGCCTCGCTGGAGGCGCAGTTCGTCCGGGTGGACGTGCTGGTGAACACCGCCACGCTGGGCCTGCGGGGGCTCTACGCGGAGGCGCGCTGGGGAGGGCTGGAGGAGCTCCTGCGCTCGAACGTGTGGGTGCCCGCGCTGCTGACGCACCGGCTGCTCGCGCCCATGCTGGAGCGGGGGCGGGGCGGGGTGCTGAACATCGGCTCGGGCGCGGCGCAGCTCATGCTGCCCGGCTCCGCGATGTTCGCAGCCACGCAGCGCTTCCTCGACGGCTTCACCGAGTCGCTCCGGCTGGAGGTGGAGGGGCGCGGCGTGGTCATCACCCGCGTGGCTCCGGGACCGGTGGGGGACTCGGGCGCCGAGGAGGCGGGGCGCGCGCCCTTCTTCCAGATGTCGCTCGAGCGCTGCGCTCGCGCCGCGCTGGCGGCCTTCGAGCGGGGCGAGGCGCTGGTGTACCCGGGCTGGGGACACCGCTGGGTGATGCGGCTGTTGCCCCTCTTGCCACGCGGGCTCCAGCGGAGCCTGGGGCGGCTGGCGCTGCGCGGTGTCCGCCGCGAGGCCCTGGCCGCGCCCGACGCCCTGCCCGTGGGGCTCGCGTCGCCCGTGCTGCTGGCGCGCGAGCCCAATCCGGCGTGACGGCCTAGAGGCCGATCTCCGCCAGACGCGCCTTCACGCGGGTGGCCTTCACGCCGGTGTTGGCCGTGCCGCGGCCCTGCGAGTTGCCGCCCAGGCCGATGTGGTGCAGGCCCACCACCTGGTTGGAGCCCGTCGACAGCACCGGCGAGCCCGACGAGCCGCCCAGCGTGTCCGCGTCGTAGGACAGGTCCGTGGTGGAGTAGTTCGCGTTCTTCACCACGCCCGGCGACAGCTTCTTCGTCGGCGAGCAGCCCGACGACGTGTAGTAGTCGCAGTTCTGGTGCACCACGTAGATGCTCGCGTTGGTGGCGGCGTTGGCGCTGGCCACCGTCAGGTAGCCCTGCACGTTGCCGGGGAGCTGGCCGTTGGTCGCCGAGCAGCGCAGCGCCGTCATGTCGTCGGTGGACCACGTCCTGATGAACGTGGCGCAGGAGTACCAGACGCGGCTGGCCGAGGCGACGCCGTCGATGTAGTTGAAGGACACCCGGGCCCCCACGGCCTCGGACGCGCTGCCCACGCAGTGGTTGTTGGTGATGATGACATCCGGTGACACCAGCCACGCGGTGCAGCGGCTGCCCACCGCCGGGATGGACAGGTAGCCCACCGCCTTGGCCGCCGTGGCCTGCGCGCCCGTCAGCGTGGTGGAGCTCACCCAGTTCACCGAGCCGACGATGACGTTGGATTCCTGCGACTGCAGCGGCTCGTTCGCCTCCTGGTCCGGGACATCGGGGGACTGCTCGGTACCGCAGGCCGACAGGGCACCCATCACGAACAACGCACGCAGGCTCTTGGCGAACATCGGGTCTCCTCCACACGCGGGATTGCGCGCGGCGTGCCCAAGGCACTCTCCATGCCAGCGTTCCGCGCGGGACACTTCCACTCGACAGCCCTCCTCGCGCCGGGCCCCGGGTGGTGCGCGCGTGCTCCGCTCCGTCACCGGCGGTTGTAAAGCCCCTTCGCGTCGCCGCCGAGAGTCTTCATGATATTCGTGATTTACAATTAATTCCGGAGCTGTCCTGTAATGGGACGCTCCCGGCGTCGGGTGTCGTGGTCCCGGACAGCGACGGAAAAATCCACGGGCCGCGTTCCGTTCGCTCATTGAAGAGGGGGAACGCGGCCCGGGGGCGCGGTGAGCGGAGCGCGGGCGCCTAGCCGATGATCATGTCCTCGCGCTCCAGCGTGCCCTCGGAGAAGCGGCGCAGGTTGAAGCGGGTGAAGAGCTCGTCGGACTCGCCGGTGCGCATCCACTTCGCCATCCGCTCGGCGACGGCGGGGGCCATCATGAAGCCGTGGCCGACGAAGCCGGACATCTGGAGCAGGTTGTCCAGGCCCGGGGTGCGCCCGAGGATGGGGTTGTTGTCCGGCGTCACGTCGTAGCAGCCGGCCCACTGGCGCAGCACCTTCACGTGGCCCACGTGGGGCAGCTGCTCCATGAGGGCCTGGGCGAAGCGGGACACGAAGCGAAGGGTGCTGCCCATGTTGAGCCCGGCGGGCTCCTTGGGGTCACCCATGCCGCCCACGATTTCGCCGCGCATGGACTGGCTGAAGTACAGGCCCGAGTCGAGCACGGACACGAGCGGCCCCAGGAAGGGCTTGAGGGGCTCGGTGCTGAGGATCTCGTGGCGGTGCGGCTCGTTGGGCAGCTGCACGCCGACGAGCTTCGCCACCTCGGGGCTCCACGCGCCGGAGGCGAGCACCACGGTGTCACAGGCGATGTCGCCGCGGTCCGTCTTCACCTTGCGGATCTGTCCGCCGCTGACGTCGAAGCCCGTCACCTCCGTGTACGTCTCCACGCGCACGCCCTTCTTGCGGCAGCCCTGCGCGTAACCCCACAGGAAGGGCCAGGGGAAGATGACGCCGTCCTCGGGGTTGAAGGACGCGGCCACGCAGCCCTTCATCGTGAGGCCCGGGACGATGTCGCGCGCGGCGTCCGGCGTGACGAGCCGGGTGGGCACGTCGAAGCGGTTGTGCAGCGCCACGTTGCGCTCCAGCCGCCTGGCCACCGCGTCGGTGCGCGCGAGGAACAGGTAGCCGCCCTGGCGCAGCCACACGTTGATGCCCATCTCCCGGGCG
Source organism: Myxococcus sp. AS-1-15 (assembly GCF_020037055.1). Taxonomy (NCBI): domain Bacteria; kingdom Pseudomonadati; phylum Myxococcota; class Myxococcia; order Myxococcales; family Myxococcaceae; genus Myxococcus; species Myxococcus sp. AS-1-15. The sequence continues at coordinate 122,395 of NZ_JAIQDF010000005.1, forward strand.
AAGCCCTTCATCAGGTCGATGGAGCGCTTGGCCAGCTCCACCAGCGCCGGGGTGCCCCACTGCATGCGCACGCCGCCGCCGTTGCGGCCGGACGCGCCCGCGCAGAGGTAGCCGCGCTCCAGCACCACCACGTCCGTCTCGCCCTCGCGCGCCAGGTTGTACGCGAGCGCCAGGCCCATGATGCCGCCGCCGATGATGACCACCTTGGCCTTGGCGGGCAGGGGCTCGGTGGGGCGCAGGCCCTTGGGGAAGACATCCACCTCCTGGGGCACGCCGCCCACCGGGGGCTGGGACTCGTCCACCGGGGCGCTCGCGAGCAGCCGCAGCTCGGTGGGGTAGAGCGGAGGCCTGGGCGTGAAGGGCACCACCGCGTCGGCCTTGAGCGCCTTCTCCTGCTCCAGGAGCGCGGCCACGGCGGACAGGCAGCTCTTGCCCTGGCAGATGCCCGTGCCGAAGCCCGTGTAGCGCTTCACCGACTCCACGTCGCAGTAGCCCCGCGACACGGCGTGCCGCACGTCGTCCGCGGTGACGTCCTCGCAGGAGCAGATCATCGACTTGCTCATGACAGTCCCTCCACCAGCGCCTGGGCCGCGCGGCGGCCCGCATCGGACGCCTCCTTCGCGCTGCCACCGCCCGTCACGTCTCCGGCCACGAACACGTCCGCCGCGTCGGTGCGGCCCTCGGCGCTCGCCTCCACCCGGAACAGTCCGCGCGAGGCCTCGAACGAGACCTTGGCGCCGCCCTGCCGCGCCAGCTCGAAGCTGGGCGTCACCGGCACCGACACCAGCACCGCGTCGCAGTCCACCTTGCGCCGTCCCCCCTGGCGCGGCGTGAAGCTGAACCCGCTCACGTGCCGGAGGCCGTGCGCCTTGGGCTCCGAGCCCTCCACCGTCGTCGGATGCGCTCCCGCGCCCGGCGCGCCCTTCAGGTCCACCACGACAGCGACCTTCACGCCGTGCTCCTCGAGCAGCCGCGCCAGCCCTTGCAGCTCCTGGCCCCAGCCCACCAGCGCCGCGCGCTCCGGCGCCACCGCGTGCCGACGCAACAGCAGGCTGGCCGCGCGGCCCGCGTAGACGCCGGGCAGGTCATTGTTCTCGAAGGGCACCATCGGCGGGTGTCCACCGGGCGTCAGCAGGAAGCGCTCCGCGTAGACCTTGAGCAGCCGCGCCTCGCCGTTCTCCCGGGCGCCCACCGCGAGGTAGCGGCCCTGCTCGTCGTCGTACAGGCCCAGCGCCGTGGCGCGGGTGACGACGCTGTCCCGCGCGAGCGTGGCCACGTCGTCGATGGCGGGCGCGTCCGCCTCCGGGGCGCCGTGCGCCAGCCGGCCACCCACGTGGTCCTCGCGCTCGAACATCAGGAAGGGGATGCCTCGTCCGGTCAGCTCCCTCGCGGCGGCGAGCCCGGCGGCGCCCGCGCCCACCACCGCGACGCGGGTGCGCAGCGTGCGAGACGGCGGGGGAGCGGGGGCTGCGTCCTTGGGCAGCAGGCCCAGGCCCGCCAGCTGCCGGGCCACCTTGGCCATCACCGTCTCCGCGACGGGCACGCCGGCGAACATCTCGTGGTGGTCCAGGCCGTTGGGGAAGAACCAGTCGATGGTCTCGAACACGTCCACCTTCGCGGAGGGGTACGCGTTCTGCCGCTCCAGCTTCATGCCGTCGCGCGCGGGCGTGCGGCACGTGTAGACGTTGGGCAGCCCGTCCACGCGCATCAGGCACTGCGAGCACGCGGCGGCGAAGCAGTAGGGCCCGCGAGGGCGGTGGTACTTCACGGAACGGGCGAGCATGGGCTCGCCCGCGGCGACGAGGGAACATGCCACCGGCTCGCCCTCGATGGCGGGGATGCTCTCGCCCTCGAGGTCCACGGTGATGGCCCTGCCGCGCAACGAGGCATCTGGGAGACGTCGCATGGGTGCCGCGCAAAATGGCGTAACGCCCGCGGGTGGTCAAAGCCTGTCGGCGCATGACGCACCCCGGTCATGAGGCCCAGCCGACAGTCGAGGTGATGGCGCGCTGGAACTTCTCTAAGACTCCCGCAGAACGTCACCGGGGACCGCGACGGGCCGTCTCAGGCCTCGTGGCGATCCCCGGTGGGTGGAGCGGGCGGCCGTGCAGGCCGTGGTCCTTGACGCGCCGGGCAAATCCCGGCGCGGGTGCGTCAGAGCGGCTGCTCCCCGTGGGTGTGGATGGGCTCGGGGATGCCCATGCCGCGCGGCCGGTAGCCGAAGCGGGTCCGGATGACCGCGCCCAGGGCGATGAGCACCACCAGGCAGGAGACGATGGCGCCGAAGACGGGGATGGCGCCCACCACCAGCAACACCAGCAACCCCAGCGCGAGCACCACCGCCTGCGTCTTGCGTCCGCGCATCACCGGCAGCCGCGTGCCCAGCTCGCTCGCCACCGCCGCGAAGCCCAGGGCCGCCGCCAGGGGCGCCGCCATCCACAGCACCAGCGCCGCGGGGATGCCGATGATGGTGATGGCCAGCACCACCGTGAGCGGAATCATCGCCACCACCCCGAGCAGGCCCGTCAGGCCGCTCTGCACCGGCCGCGCGCGGATCTCATCCCCCAGCTGCTTCATCCGCGAGGGGAAGAACATCTGGCCCAGGAAGCCCAGCCCGAAGAGCACCGCGAACGTGAGGATGAACCCGGCGAGCCCGCCCCCGTCGTCGTCGTCGCGGTTGCGCCGCCGCTCCTCGCCCTCGTCGCTGGACTCCTGGAGGCCCTTGTTGAGCTCCTTCGCGACGACGCGGCCGATGTTGGCCCCGCCGAAGGTGTTGATGCTGCCCTCCACGTTCGCGCCGTCCTCGCGGTCCACGTTGCCGCCGAAGGAGGACACGTCGCCCTCCACGGAGGCGCCGGGCTTGAGGACCACGTTGCCGCCGAAGGCGTGCGCGTCACCCTCCACGTGGCCGTGGACGATGAGGTTGCCACCGAAGGCCACCGCGTCCTTCTCCACGTTGCCCTTCACCACCAGGTTGCCGCCGTACACCACGGCGCTCTCCACCGTCTGTCCCTCCTTCACCTCCAGGGACTGACCGCGCGCCACCACGTTGCGGGCCCCCGAGCGGCGCGAGCGCTTGAGCTCGTCGCGGGTGCGGTGCATCTGCTCGCGGATCTGCTCGCGCACCTCGCGCATCGTCTCCGCGTCCGTGGCGGAGTCCTCTTCGTGCTCGGAGCCATCGGAGGCGACCGCGGGCGCCGCCGGAGCGGGTGGCGCGGGCGGGGCCACGGGCGCGGGGACCGCCTGGGGCGCGGGCGCCGGCTCGGCGAGCCCCTGGGCCGCGGCCTCCTTCTCCGAGGGCGTCATGGGGCGCAGGGTGATGATGGAGCCGTCCTGCTCCATGCGCAGCGAGTAGGCGCGGGACACGGTGCGCAGGGCCTGGTCGGCGGAGATGCCGCGCAGGTGGACCTCGGCGGGGACGTCCAGGTCGCCGGTGACGACCAGGTTGAGGCCGCCCTTGTCGGCGATGGTCTTCAGCGCGTCGCGCAGGCTGCCGCGGAAGGAGACGTCGATGCTCTTCGCGGCGGGCGCGGACTCGGCGGCGCGGGCGGCGGGCGCGGACTCGGCGAGCGCGAGGGGGGCGCCCAGGAGCAACGCGGGGATGAGGAATCGGGAGGAGATCTTCATGGGTCGCTCAGGCTTCGGAGGGGGTGGGGGCGCTGCCCGCGAGCCGCTTGAGACCGGCCAGCGACGTCAGGAGGAGGAACGCGAGGAATGCGGCCACGGCCAGGCCCTCGGTCGACCACAACGCGCGGGCGCCGCTCAGCACGCCCTCGGCCAGGAAGCGCCCCTCCACGAGGAAGGACGCCACGCCCGTGCCCAGCCGGCCGAGCGCCTGGTCGTTCATCACCAGGTAGCCCAGCCCACCGAGCAACGAGGTCAGCAGGATGGCGAGCCCGGACCAGACCTCGCGACGCTGAGGTACGGGCTCCGCCGCCACGCGTGCCATGACGCTGGCGACCAGGGTCGGCGGCGGGAGGGGATCCGCCAGCCGGTACAGGTCGTTCTCCATCAGCCGGTGCTCTTCGAGGACCCCCGCGCAGGCGTCACACTCGGCGGCGTGGTCCAGCGCGGGGCCTTCACCTTCCTCCAACTCGGCGAAGAGGACCTCGAGGTCGGGGCAGGGGTGCGCGCTCATCGGGGGGCCTCCTCCGTGCTCATCTTCTTGCGAAGCTTCTCTCGGGCCCTGAAGAGCCGGGCCATGATGGTGCCAGGGGCGCACCCGAGGATCTGGGCGATCTCCTTCGTCGTGCGCTTCTGGACGTAGTAGAGCGCGAGGACTTCACGATCATCGACGGAGAGCGTGGCCATGGCCTCCTCCAGCGACTGGCGCTCCTCGCGGGCGATGGCGCCCTCCTCCTGGGAGGCCTCGTTGCTGGGGAGCACCTCCTTCATGGGCTCCAGCTCCTCGGTGCGCACCTTGGTGCGGCGGCGGAGCAGGTCCAGGCAGAGGTTGCGGGTGATGGCCAGCACCCAGAGGTCGAACGGGCGCGAGTCGTCGTACCGGTGCAGGTTCTGGTACGCGCGCAGGAGCGCCTCCTGGGACACCTCCGCGGCCTCGGCCTCGCTCTGCAGCAGCCGGAGCGCCAGGCCGTAGACCTGGCGCTGGACGCTGCGCACCAGGGACTCGAAGGCGGACGGATCTCCACGGCGGGCCGCCTGCACGTCGGCCTTCCAGGGGAGGGGGACGGCGTCGTCAGCCATCAGCATCCCGATGGCGTGGGCGAGGGTCCCGGGAGCGTCGTCGAGGGCAAGAGCGTTCACACCTGGGTCTACGGTGTGCGCGCTCCCCCATTGCGTCCAGGTGTTTCATCGCCGTTGCAGACTTATTTCTTCCGTGATTTCGAGCGCTTGGCTTCGGTCTCCGCCCGGGCGACCTCGCGGGCGGCCTTGCGCTGGCGCTGTTTTTCGCGGAAGCCGAGCGGGGCGGCGGGCTCCTGCCTGGGCTTGGGCTCCGCCTGCTGGGCGAGCGAGCTGCCCCGGGTGGGCGTCTCGGAGACCTCGGCCGTGCTCTTGCGTCCGGGACGGGCGGGGGCCTCGACCTCGGAGGTGGTGCGCCGACCGGGCCGGCTGGGGGCCTCGCCGCGCGCGGGCGCACGGCGGTCCGAGGCGCGCGGACGCTCCTCGTCGAAGGTGGTCTCGGCCCGGCGGCCGGCGGCGCCACGGGCGGCGGGGGCCCGGCGGCCGGTGCCCCGCTCCTCACGGACGGGAGGGCCGCGGCGGCTGGAGGGGGCACCCTCGGCCTGCTCCTGCTCGACGAGGTGCGCGCGCTGGGAGGCGCGGATCTCCTCCGCGGTGTCCTCGGCGTACTCGAAGTGGAACAGGCGCTTGACGACGAGCGTGGCGTACGCGCCCGGCGGCAGGGTGAAGGCGACGTTGACCTTGATGTTGCCCCGGTTGAGCTCGTCGGGCTGCGTGCGGCCGATGACCAGCTTGTGCGGGAAGGAGAGGACCGGGCGCTCCTCGTGCTTGAAGAAGAGCATGCGCTCGGCCCCGGGGATGACCAGGTCCGACAGCTTGAGCTTCTCGCGGCCGAGCACCCAGCGCACGGCGTCCTCGATCTTCGGATCCGTGAAGGTGCTGTTGGGCGCGAGCAGGGGGAAGGTGGCGTCGCGCAGCACGCGCAGCGTCTGCGGATCCGCGTCCTTGTGGAACAGGAGCGAGCCGGCCTGGTAGCGCATGGGGAACAGCGACTCACGCGGCAACAGCAGTTGCAGGTAGCGCCGCACGCCCTCGTTCCAGAGGTAGCTCTGGTAGGTGAACAGCTGCATCGCGCGGTAGTCCGCGTCGATCTGCAGGAAGGCGCGGGTGAAGTTCTTGGGCTCCTCGCGCAGCGCGCGCAGGACGCGGTGGTACTTCTTGGTGCCCTCGAAGGGGACGCGCGCGTCCCAGTGGCCCCAGTTGTCGCGCCAGAAGGCCTTCACCTTGGCGTCCTCGGAGCGGTCCAGCTCCGACGGCTTGGCCAGGTAGTTGTGGAGCGCCGCCTCGAAGTCGCCCCGGATGAGGTCCTTGGCGATGAAGCCCTGCCCGTGCTTGAGCGAGCCGAAGCGCTGGCTGTCGAAGTAGTTGATGACGCCCAGGCGGTTGACCTCGGCGGCCGCCACGTTGAGGGGCCCCAGGGAGGACTCTTCCAGGGCGCGCACCGTCACGGAGAAGCGGTTGGACGTGATGTTCGCCGAGGACAGGGCCTTGTTCGTCCGGCCCAGGTACTTCAGGCGGAGGTCCGGCTCCTGCATGTCCACGTCGGCGCCGTCCACGGCGATGAGCTGCTCGGTGCGGCCCTGCTTGTCCTTCAGGCCGCAATAGCTGATGGAGCCCGGCTTGAGACCGAACGCGTCCCGCAGGCGTGCCACGGCGTCGAACGTGGACAGCTTCTGCTTGTCCATCAGGTAGACGCGGAAACGCCCGGAGGCGACTTCATCGAAGCGGTAGGATTCCTTGACGCTGAAGTCTTCGGGCTTCTGTTTGATTCGCACGGGCCCCCCTTACCAGTGTGGGCCCTGGGAGAGAAGCGGGGCGGAGGACGGGGGACCAGGGGGAGGGGGGTGGACGGAGCTGACGCGCCGTCCCAGGAGCGGGACCCTGACCGGCCGTGCAGCCCTCCGGAGGGGGCCCTGGTCGGCCAGCGCCACCAGACGTTCCCCGCTTCCCAGGCGGCTCTGGTAGTGTCCGGGCCGGTGAGGATTCGCGCGTGAGCCAGGTTCCCGCCCCATTCGCTCCGAAATCCGGGCAACAGCTCCGAGGCCCCCGGCTGACCGGGCGCTTCGCGGACGGCACTCTGGGGGAGTTCCCCCTGGGGCCGTTGACGTCGCTCGGCCGTCATCCGTCCAACACGCTGCGCCTGGTGGACCGCGAGGTCTCCAAGGAGCACGCGACCATCGAGAAGGTGGGCAAGGACTTCGTCCTCAAGGACCTGGGGTCCTCGAACGGGACGTTCGTCAACGGCAAGCGGGTGAAGGAGCTGCGGCTGAAGGACGGGGACGAGATTGCCCTGGGCTCCTCGCGGCTCATCTTCCACAGCGGCGAGCAGCCGGCGGTCCCCGCGCCCGCGGCGCCCGGCGTGACGGTGGTGGCGCAGTCGGTGTCCATGCCCGCGTTCCTGGCGCAGATGGACCAGGTGCCGCAGAACTTCCGTCCGGTGGACCAGATGACGGACGGCGAGGCGCTGCGCCGCGACTACGAGAAGCTGCGCATCGCCCACGAGTTCCACCGGCAGGTGAGCACGCAGGGCAGCCAGACGGGCCTGTTCGAGCAGATCCTCAAGGTGGCCTTCCAGCTGCTCGCGGCGGACCACGGCGTCATCCTGAAGGTGGCCGGGGACGGGGAGTTCATCCCGGCGGCGGTGCACCACCGCACGGGCAAGCCGGTCAACGTCATGCTGTCCGACACGGTGCTCAAGCGCGTGGTGGAGACGGGCAAGGCGGTGCTGACGGCGGACGCCATCATCGACGAGCGCTTCTCCGCGGCGGAGAGCATCGTGGCGCAGGGCATCCGTTCGGCCATGGCGGTGCCGCTGATGGTGAACTCCAAGATTCAAGCGGTGCTCTTCCTGGACAGCCGCCAGCAGATCAACGCCTTCTCGGAGAAGGACCTGAACATCCTCTCCGGCATCGCCTCGCAGGCGAGCATCGCGCTGGAGAACGCGGCGTTGGGCGAGCAGATCCGCGCGGAGGCGGTGACGCGCGCGGAGCTGAGCCGCTTCCTGTCCAAGGCGGTGGCGGACGCGGTGATCTCCGGTGAGACGGAGGACCTGCGGCAGAGCCGGCTGGCGGAGGTGAGCTGCCTGTTCGCGGACATCCGCGGCTTCACCACCATCTCCGAGAACGAGTCGCCGCAGGAAGTGGTGTCGATGCTCAACACGTTCTTCACGGCGATGGCGGACGTGGTGTTCCGCTACGAGGGGAACCTGGACAAGTTCATCGGCGACTGTGTGATGGCGGTGTGGGGTCCGCCGCTGTCGCATCCGGACGACGCGGCGCGGGCGGTGCGGGCGGCGCTGGAGATGCAGGAGGCGGTGGATCAGATCAACCGCAACCGCGTGGCGGCCGGCAAGGCGCCCATCGAGGTGGGCATCGGCATCAACACGGGCCAGGCGGTCGTCGGCTACATGGGCAGCGCGGAGCGGCACGAGTTCACGGCCATCGGCGACACGGTGAACACGGCCTCGCGGTTGTGTGGCATGGCCAAGAGCGGCGAGGTGCTCGCGTCGGAGTCGACGGTGCGCAGGTCCGGCGCGGGCTTCGACGTGGAGGAGCTGCCGGCGCTGCAGGTCAAGGGCAAGGAGAAGGCCGTCCCCACCTACCGCGTCCATGGCGTGGAACATACGACCGCCGCCTCCCCGCGCCGATGACGACGACCCAGGAGTGTCCCAACTGCGGGACCCAACATGACACCCGGGTCTATGTCAGCGGGCAGAAGCTGACGTGCCGTTGCGGCATCCGCTTCGAGGTGCGTCGTCAGGACGTGGGCGGTGTGAAGCCGGTGGGGGCGGGCAACTCGAACATCACGTTCGCGCCGCACCGGGCGCAGCCGTTGAACGAGCACACGCGCGACACGGTGGTCCCGGGGCTGGGGGGGGAGGAGCGCGCGTCGCGCAGCCCCAGCTATGCGAACGGCGGAGCGCTGCGGGATGCGTCCGCGGGGTCGAGCGGAATCGACTGGAGTGAGGAGCGGGAGCCCGGCTCGTCGAGGGTCGGCGCGGCTCCGAGTGGAATCGCGAGGGCGGGTGCCTCGTGGGTGGGTGGGACGTCCGCGGCCGGCGTGACGTCGGGCTCCGAGGCGCGAGCGCGCCTGGGCGCCGCTGTGAGCGCGGGTGGTGACGCCGCGTCAGTGGGCCCGGTGGCGCGCGTGGACGCGTCTTCGGGTGTGGCCGACATGAGAGACGTGGAAGCGGCGGGGGACGCGGCGCGCGACAGTGGTGTGGAGGTGTCCTTCGGGGACACGGACGTGCCCGGCCTGCGGGTGACGGGGACCGCCATCGATTCCTCACCGGGCGGCGTCGCGCTGCCGGGCGTGAGCGTGGGCGGCGAGGCTCCGGTGGCCTCGGGGCTTGCCGGAGGCGAGGCCTCCGTCCGTGGCGGCGTGTCGCCAGGCGCGCCGTTCGGAGTGGCGGTGCCAGGGGTGGGCGCAGCGGGTGATGCGCTGGCGCGTGTCGCCGCGTCTCCGAACGCTGCGGGGGGCGATGCTCCCGGGCATGGCGGGGCCTCTCCGGGTGCACCGTTTGGCGTGCCCCTCCCGGGCGTTCGCGCGGGCGAGGTGCCCGTGCAGAGCGCATCGGGCGGCGGAGACGGTCCGGGCAACGGTCTTCAGGGCGCCCCGCAGTCCTCGAACGAGTCGGGCGGCGTTGGCCCGAGTGGCGTGGCGCTGCCCTCCTCGACGCCGGGGATGGATGTGCCCGTGGACGCGACGGTGGTGCGCTCGACGCGGCCGACGGGGCGGGGCGACGCCGACTCCGACCTGGACATCCACTCGGTGGAGACGTTCGTGGCGGCGGCGCGGGTGACGCTGCCGGGCTTCGAACTGAAGGAGCTGCTGGGCCGCGGCGGCATGGGCGAGGTGTGGCTCGCGCGCCAGACTTCGCTGGGTCGCACGGTGGCGGTGAAGCTGCTCCCGCCGAAGCTGGCGAAGGACCCGGAGTTCGTGGCGCGGTTCGAGAAGGAGGCCACGGCGCTGGCCGCCCTCAACCACCCGAACATCGTGCAGATCATCGACCGGGGCGTGGCCGGCGAGCACTACTACTTCGTGATGGAGTTCGTGGAGGGCCGCTCGCTGCGCGAGGCCATCTCCACCGGCTCGTTGACGCCGCAGCAGGGCCTGAAGCTGATGCTCCAGGCGGCGCGCGCCATCGAGTGCGCGCACGACAAGGACATCATCCACCGCGACCTCAAGCCGGAGAACATCCTGCTGGACGGGCGCGGCAACGTGAAGGTGGCGGACTTCGGTCTCGCCGGCATCCGTCAGTCCGAGGCCCGGCTGCAGCTCACCGCGACGGCGGTGGCCATGGGCACGCTCAACTACATGGCCCCCGAGCAGCGGCGCGACGCGAAGAGCGTGGACGGCCGCGCGGACCTGTTCTCGTTGGGCGTGGTCCTCTACGAGCTTCTCACCGGGGAGCTTCCCCTGGGACGCTTCAAGCTGCCGTCCAAGCGGGTGCCGGGCCTGGACCCGCGCGTGGACCACATCATCGACCGGCTGCTGGAGACGGACCCCGAGGCGCGCTACGCGAAGGCCACGGAGCTGTGCGAGGCGCTGGAGCTGCTGGTGGCCTCGACGTCCGCGCCCAACCAGACGACCCGGCCGACGCATCCCATCGAGGGGCGTCGCAAGTCGACGAGTCAGATCACCCGCAAGCTGCGGACCGGGTGGCGACGGGTGCGTGCAGGCCTGTCGGTGGTGGGTGGACTCGCGGTGCTGGGGCTCGGCGCGCGATGGGTCAACGGGCGGATGCCCGAGAAGCCGAACCCGCCGAACACGTACGCGGAGGCCTTCTCCACGGCGACCCTGGTCGAGGCGGCGACGTCGGATGGCGAGGCGCGCTTCGAGGTGTCCTTCGACGACAAGGGCCCCGAGGAGCTCAATCTCCACAGCGGCTTGTGGAAGGTCGAAGGCGGACAGCTCCGCGCATGGCAGGGGGGGCAGGATGCCGGTGGCCGGCGACTGGTTCCTCGCGCCTATGTGGCGACGCGCTACTTCGCGGCGGACCACTTCGACGCCTCGGTGATGATGGACGTGAAGCCGCTCGGGGATGAGTACCGTCCGGACGAGCCGGACTCACAGCACTACGGCGAGCTGTCCTTCCGCATCCGGGACCTCCAGGTGTCGGCCTTCGCGATTCCGGAGGTCGGCATGCGCCTGGCGTGGCGCTACTTCGCCGAGGACGGACAGGAGATCGTCGGCAACAGCGCGCAGGACACGGACGGGCTCGTCGAGGACGAGATGCCGCTGCCCGACCGGGGGCCCTACCAGGTGCGCCTGAAGCTCAGCCGCGTGAAGGGCGGCGTGCTCGCGGAGGGGTTCCTCGGACGGCAGCGCTTCGCCCGCAAGCTGCTGCCCGGCCTGGAGAACCGCGTCGCCAAGGTGGCGGTGGGATGCCGCAACCTCGCTTGCACCTTCGATGACCTGAAGGTGAAGGGACAGCTTCGCGAGCAGCCGCTGCGCCGGGCCTCCGCGGGCCAGGAGCAGTAGTGGGTTCAGCGGCCTGAGGCGACTCGGGGGGCGGAAGGCGCAGTCGCTACCACTCACCCGGACAGCTTGTCCGAGAGCAGCCGAAGCATCTATCGAGCTCCGCGATTCCTCGCGAACGTGCGGGTGCGGCAACTCCATGGCCGTCTGAAGCGCACTCTCTTGCTTCCTGAGCTGTTTCTCCAGCACCTGCGCGCCGAAGCGGGCTGGGCTCACGACTTGTCGGCGCCTGTCGTGGAATCCTCACGTACTCAACACTTCCCTCGCACGACCCGGCCGGACTCCGTCCGACGGAGGGCGGTTCACGCGGCACCTGTCAGGCGCGGGACGGGGTGAGACTCCGGGCGACCTTGCGCGAGCCTGTCCGGCGTACCACCTTCCCTCGGTATCCGGGGTCTGGCGTGGAGCGGGCCCTGTTCGTGCGGCCGGGGGACAGGATGGAATTCTGGCGCGCCGTGCTGGCGCCCATCTATGCGGCGCTCCTGGCGGGGCTGGTGGTGGCCGTGCTGACCGTGGGACGGCGGGGGCCGGACTCGCGAGTCCCCCGGCTGCCGCTGGTCTGGTTCGGCATGCTGGCCTTCGGCGGCTTCCTGCTCGTCTCCGGGCTGGGCAACGTGGCCTTCGTGGTGTGGTCGTCCGAGTCGTTCGGCAGGTCGGTGGGCATCGCGCTGCTGGTGGCGGCGGCCCTGCTCGCGGTGCGGGGCACTCGGGTCCGTTCGGGCTCGGAGCTGCTGCGCGACTCGGCGCCGAAGAGCCTGGATGACGCCGTGGCGGAGCTGCGCGCCGGGGCCTCCACGAGCTGGGGTGTCTTCCAGGGCACGCTCGATGCGCAGGAGGAGCTGACATCGCCAGGGGGCGTGGGCTGCGCGTTCTACGAAGCGGAGCTGCGCGAGGTCGCCTCGGATGGGCGCAAGGGGACGCTGCTGTCTCGTGAGCGCGCCTATTCCCCGACGCTGACGTTGCGCGGCGCGCGCATCCGGGCTCGAGTGCGCTTCTCGCCCGCGTCGTTGATGGCGCCCGTGCGGCCCCGCCGCTGCAGGACGGTCTGTCTGCCGACGCCCTCCGCGTGGCTCGAGGAGCGGCCGGTGACGCCGGAGGGCGCCTCGGTGCCCGAGGCTCGCCAGCTGACGGACGAGCCCTGGGCCTTGTCCTGGGAGCGCGTGGGGACCGCGGGCGAGACGTGCTTCGTGGTGGGGGAGCTCCGACGGGGCTCGAGCGAGGGCTCCTACGAGCTGTGCGGTCGCGGCGGCGGACCCGCCCTGGTCGTCCTGGGTCCGGAGGCGCAGGACACGCGAGGTACGCTGGCTCGCCGCGCCTGGACGCACTTCACGGCGGCCGGGGTGATGTCCGTGGCCGCCGCGCTGATGCTGTCGCGCACGCTGTAAGCTCCGCGCCCTGACGACGAACGGGGCTCACGAACCGTGGCCGCCGCGTGGATGCGGCAGCGCATGCTTTGAGCCCCGCGCCCTGACGTCGGCGATGAACAGGGCTCACGAACCGTGGCCGCCGCGCGGACGCGACAAGCGCCCTGCCTACGTTGACGACGACGGGCCCCACGCGGTGGAGAACACGAGCTGCTCCTGGCTGCTCGCGATCCGCACGGTGAACGTGCGCTCGATGCCGCCGAGCCCGCGAGGAGTCGCCTTCGCGACCTCGGCGAGCAGTGCCCCCGCGGCGCGCAGGTGGAACCCCGTGTTCCACATCCCCTCCAACTCACCGTGCACCGCGCGCAGCTCCTCGCCGCTCCGCCGCTCGTCGATGGAGCGACGCAGCCGCACGAGGCCCTCCACGAACCGGCGGCACTTGCCCAGCGTCCCGCTGTTCGCCTGCGTCACCTCCGCGAAGGTGAACCTGCCGCCGATACCGTTCCACGTCTTCTCTCGCAGCAGCAGGTCCGAGGCGAGCTGCTTCACCGTCGCGTCGCGCTCGATGAACCACTGGGCGATCTGCGCGGCGCGGGTGGGGGAGAGGTCTCCGGACAGGAAGCTGCCCTTGTCGAGCACCTCGTTCAGATACGACTCCCAGATGGGCCCATAGACCAGCTTGCGGAACTCCGGGGACACGCGCGCCGTCTGCTCGCTCCAAGGCATGGCCCGGGCGAGCGCGCGGGAGAACAGCTTGACGTCGAAGCCCTGCAGTCTCGGCAAGAGCTCGCGCAGCATGTCGTCCGACACCTTGAGCTCCAGCTGCGTCTCCACGTCCGACCTGCCCACGTGCGCGTCGAGCTTCGTCAGCACCGTGGCGGCGTCGTTCGCGTCCAGCACGCCCCACACGACGGCGTCGTCCACCGCCTCGCGCAGCTCCTGCTTCGACAGCTTCTTCTTCTGGCCCCACAGCAGCATGTGCAGGCCCAGGCGGAAGTCCGGCGCCGTCGGGGCCAGGGTGAACGTCTCCATGTCCGCGCGGAAGTCCACCACCCACCGGCCACGGTGGCCCAGGAAGGAGTCCTCGTACGCGCGCTGCCCGAGGAACGCCTGCCGCCGTGCGCCCTGGAGGTTCTCCTGGTTCACCCAGGTCTGCTTCCGCGTGGAGCGCGCCTTGAGCACCTCGAAGCTGCCCAGGCCGAGCGTGAAGCCCACCGTCGACTGGAGCGTGGCGGAGGAGGTGTTCAGGTAGTTGCGCAGCGTGTAGCTCCCCGCGTTCGCGGGCTCGCGCAGCCACGCGAGCAGGTCCACCAGGCTGCCGCGCAGGAGCGAGCCGTGGAAGCGCAGCGCGGTGGCCTCGTCCAGCTCCACCTCCAGCAGCGTGGAGGACTCGGACACACGCAGGTACTCGTACTGGAAGGACGCCGCCACGCGCGCCTTCACCAACGTGTCGAGCGCGCTCGACACCTTCTGCTTGAGCTGCGCCCACTCCTGCTTCAGGTGGTCGAGGACGACCAGCTGCGGGTCCAGCCCCAGCCGCTCCAGGATGCCGCGAAGCTGGGCCTGCTCCTCGGCGCTGAGCACCTTGTCGAGGGCCTTGTCGACCAGCTCCTCCACCTTCGCCTCGGCCTGCCCGGTGATGGCCGTGAGCACCTCGCCGAGCCGCTTGCGCACCGCCTCCGCGTCCGCCAGCTCCACCTGGAGGTTGAGCCCCGCGCCCAGCGTGGCCTCGCGCGACTTCGCCTTGCGCACGGCCAGTTGGATGCGGCTCGCGGCGGGGCGGGAGAAGACGAGCTGGTAGTCGTCCGTGAGCGACACGCGCGCGCCCACCTTCGCGTCGAGCGCCGTCTTCAGCTCGATGAGCTCGCTGGTCCGCACGAAGGCCAGGTTCGCCAGGTTCGTGGTGAACAGGTCCGCCCAGTTCAGCTCGAGCCCCGCCTCCAGCGTCCCGCGCACCTGCCACGCCACCGCGTCACCCGGGCCCAGCTTGGTCAGGTCCGTGGACAACACCAGCAGCCGTGGATGCGACAGGTCCTCCTTCGCCGCCTCGCGCATGTTCCGCGTCAGCGGGTGCGCACGGTAGTCGCTGAGCGTGGCGAACACCTCGCTCTTGCCCTGTCCGGACACGAACGGCAGCGAGCCGGTGGACCCCGCGGACTTGATGCGCGCCGTGGCCTGGTAGCGCATCCAGCCGGTCTCTCCTCCCAGCAGCAGCTGGGGCCGGGAGCCGTCGGAGGCCGGCGCGTTGGCGGCGGCGGGCTCGCCCACCACGCCGTTCTCGTCCACGTCACCGGGCGAGTTGAAGTTGCGCACCGTGGCCTCCACGGCCCCGTCGAACGACAGCGTGAAGTCCGCGAGGCTCAGCTTGGGCGGCAGGATGTTGTCCCGCGTGAGGCCCTCCTGCGCGAGCGTCACCCGGATGTCCTGGTCCTGCAGCTTCACGTCCGGAAGCTTCTCGGCCAGCGCCGGCGGAAGTTGGGCGAGCAGCGACTCGATGACCTTCATGGGCTTCCCCTCGGACGGAATGGATGGCCGCTCCAGCATGCTCCAGGTTCTACCGGGAGGCACGTGCTGTCGGTTCCAAGGGGTAATTCTGGACTGACGCGGAAGGCCGCCTGCCCACCGGGGCGCGGCGCTCACGCCTCGTCGGCGAGGCCGTACTCCTTGAGCTTGCGGGCGAGCGTGTTGCGGCCGATCTCCAGCACCTTCGCGGCGGCGGTGCGGTTGCCCTTCACGGCGTCCAGGACGCGCAGGATGTGCAGGCGCTCCACCTCGGCCAGGGACCTCAGGCCCGTCTCGGACGCGGTGGGCGCCAGGGCGCGCGCGGGCTCGGCGGGCGTGCTCCCGGGGACGCGGTCCAGGTCCGGCAGGGGCAGGTGATCCTCGAGGATCTCCCCCTCGCACAGCACCACGGCGCTCTCGATGCAGTTCTCCAGCTCGCGCACGTTGCCCGGCCAACGGTAGCGCTTGAGCCGCTCCAGCGCGGCGGGGCTGAGACGGGGCGTCACCAGCCGGTGGCGCCTCGCGGCGGTGGCGACGAAGTGCCGGGCCAGCCGCTCGATGTCCTCGGCGCCGCGCTCGCGCAGCGGGGGCAGCACCACCTCCACGACCTTGATGCGGTAGTAGAGGTCCTCGCGGAAGCGGCCCTCGGCCACCATGCGCGCCAGGTCCCGATGCGTGGCGGCGACGATGCGCACGTCGACCTTGATGGCCTGCGTGCCGCCCACGCGCTCGAACTCGCGGTCCTGCAGGACACGCAGCAGCTTGCCCTGCACGGGCAGGGGCAGCTCGCCAATCTCGTCGATGAACACGGTGCCGTTGTCGGCCGCCTCGAACTTGCCGGGCATCCGGTGGTCCGCGCCGGTGAAGGCGCCCTTCTCGTGGCCGAACAGCTCGTTCTCGATGAGCGTGGCGGGCAGGGCGGCGCAGTCGACCTTGATGAACGGCTTGTCGCGGCGCGGGCCGTTGACGTGCACGGCGCGCGCGAAGAGCTCCTTGCCGCTGCCGCTCTCTCCGCGCAGCAGCACGGTGGCGTCGGTGGGCGCGGCCTTGCGCACCAGCCGGTAGATGCTCTGCAGCTGCGGGGACTCGCCGATGATGCGGTTGAAGAAGTAGCCCACCGGCGCCTGGGGCTGGTCCTTGGCGCGCTGCAGCTCCTGGTAGAGGCTGGTGCTCTGCAGGGCGGAGCTCACCTGCGACGCGATGGCGTCCAGCCGCTCGGTGTCCTCATGCGTGAAGCGGTCCGCGCCCCGGCGGTTGAGCACCTGGAGCACGCCGTACAGCGCGCCGTCCACGTCGCGCAGCGGCACCGCGAGCAGGCTGGTGGTGCGGTAGCCCGTCATCCGGTCGATGTCCGCGAAGAAGCGCTGCTCGCCGCGCGGGTCCGGCACGTTGATGGGCTGGCCCTGCTGGGCCACGGTGCCGGCGACCCCCTGGCCCAGCTTCACGCGAATCTGGGACACCTCCGGCAGGTGCGCCGCGCGGCTGAACAGCTCGCGCCGTGCGGGGTCCAACAACCACAGCGTGCCCCGGTCCGCCTGCATTGTGGCGGCGATGCGGTCCATCAACGTCTGGAGGAAGGCGTCGAGGTCCACCTCACGGCCCACCAGCGCCCCGAAGGGGAGGAGGACCTGGGTGACATCCGGGGCGGGGGGCATGGTGGGCAGGGGCGGGAGGATGAAGGCCGAAGCGTCACCATAGCATCCGTGTGGCATCGTCCGGCCCACCTCTCAGGCCGCGCGGCCCAGCACCAGTCGTTGGCCCTCGCGCGCCGGCTCGCACACCGGGAACAGCGTCCGCGCCTGCTCGGCCATGTCCTCCAGCACCTCGTCCGAGTGCGCCGGGTCATGGTGGAACAGGCACAGCCGCCGCGCGCCCACCGTCTTCGCCACGCCCGCCGCGTCCATCATCGTCGAGTGGCCCCAGCCCTTCTTCGGGATGCCCTTCTTCCCGTCGTACTCGTCGGGCGTGTACTGCGCGTCCAGACACAGCACGTCCGCGCCCTCGAACAGCCGCGCCACCTCCGGCGACAGGTCCTCCAGCCGCAGCTCCACGTCCGTGGCGTAGATGAACGAGTGCCCGTCCGCCTCCACGCGGTACGCCAGGCACCCCTGCGGGTGCGGCACGTCGATGGGCGTCACCTTGAACGGGCCCACCTCCACCGTCCTCGCGTGCAGCGCGGACAGGAAGTCCATCTTCGAGCGCATGGTGCTCAGCGGCACCGGGAAGTGCGGCGGCTGCATCTGCGCCGCCAGCTCCGACTGGAGCGCCTGCGCGCCATTCGCGCCGGGGCCGAACATCGTCAGCCGCGACGTGGGCAGGTACGCCGGGGTGAAGAAGGGAAAGCCCTGCACGTGGTCCCAGTGCAGGTGCGAGAAGAACATCGTCACGTCGTGCGGAATCGGCTCGCGCATCATCGACTCGCCCAGCGCGCGCAGGCCCGTGCCCGCGTCGAGGATCAGCCGGTGGCCCTGGCTCGTCACCTCCACGCAGGCCGTGTTGCCGCCGATGCGTGAGCCAGAAACCGCGATGCTGCCGCGAACGCCGTAGAACCGGATATCCATGATGTGCCTCCTCAAGCTGGCGGGCCTCCTCGGGAGGACGCCCTGATGCCCCGTGCTTCAGCACGTGGGATGCCATGGCCAAGTGGCTGGAATTATTGGCGAGAGGTCTGACATTCCGGGACGCTGCACCATTCTGGAGCGCCCCCGGATGGTGCGGCCGTACCATTCCGGAGCGTCCGGAATTCATGGGTGTTCTGGGAGGTGCCGGGGCGTCGGAGGGGCTCGCCGGGAGGCCGGTGGCGGCGTGGGAGATCCGGTATAGGACGGGCCCATGGCGTTGATTGCGTTCTGCACCATCAAGGGCGGCGTGGGGAAGACCACGCTCTGCGCGCACGTGGCCTCGGCGCTGGCGGACGCGGGCCGGCGGGTGCTCGTGCTGGACCTGGACCCGCAGGCGCACGCGTCGCTGGTGCTGGGGTTGGAGAGTCGTGAGGGGCCGTGCCTCGCGGAGGCGCTGGGGCCGCGGCCGAAGTACCGGCTGGACGACGTGGTGGTGGCGTCACCGAAGCGTCCCACGCTCTTCATCGCGCCGGCGGCGCCGCGCATGGCGGCCCTGGAGCGCGAGCTGTTCCAGTGGGGTCACCGGCTGCAGGCGATTCCACGGGCGCTCAAGACGCTGAGCTGGACGCCGGACATCATCCTGGTCGACACGCCGCCGAGCATCGGCGCGTACACGGAGGCGGTGCTGGCGTTCGCGGACCTGGTGGTGGCGCCGGTGCCCACGGGCGCGTTCGCGCTGCAGGGGCTGGGCGAGATTGAGGCGGCGTGGCGCGACGTGCGCGAGGCGCAGGGCGGCGAGCTGGTGGCGGTGGTGAACCTGTGGGATCGGCGCACTCCGGCGACGAACGGGGCGATGGAGGAGGCGCTGAGGGACTCGACGGTGCCGGTGCTGCGGGCGCGCATTCCGCGCTCGGAGTCCATCAATCAGGCGGGGTTGGGCTACGAGGTGGTGTTCGACACGAGCCCCGCGGCGCCGGGGGTCGAGGAGCTGCGCTCGCTGGCGCAGGAGCTGGCGAAGCGGGTGGGGCTGCGCTGAGGGAATCGTCGACGCCCGTCCCTCTCGACGGACGGGACGGGCGCCTCAAGGGCCCTCAGAGGTGGTAGTGGCCCGAGGCCTCGGGCTGGTACGGCACGGCGACGATGCGCAGCCGCTTGGTGCGGCCGTTCGGCAGCGGCCAGACGATGGACTGGCCCACGGACAGGCCGATGAGCGCGCTGCCGATGGGCGCCAGCACGGAGATGCGGCCCTCGTCGCTGCGCGCGTCCTTCGGGTAGACGAGCGTCACCTGGCGCTGCTCGCCGGTCTGCTCGTCCTCGAAGAGCACGGTGCTGTTCATCGTCACCACGCTGGGGGGCACCGTCTCCGAGCTGACGACGTGGGCCCGGCCCAGCTCCGACTCGAGCATCTCCACGAGCTCGGCCGTGCGGCCCCCTCCATGGTGGTCGATGACCTGGCGCAGACGGTCCAGGTCGGTCTCAGTCACGATGAGGGACTGCTCGCTGCTCATGGCGATGACTCCGGGAAAAAGAAATGAGGATAGGGTGAACACTGGGGCAACGGTTGGGAGAAATATCTATTCCCGGCGAGCCCGGAGAGGGCTTGCGGGGTGGGGGGTCACTCCCGCTCGCGCGAGGCGGGGAGCCGCAGGACCCACCACTCGATGCCCTGGGCGCCGTCGTCCGCGAGGAAGAAGGTCTGCGTGTTCGTGGGCGTGAACACGTAGGGGAGCGAGCCTGTCGGGCCCGGGGCCAGCTCCTGACGCAGGAGGGTGCCCGCCGTGGTGCCGTTGGACTCCCACAGCTCGGGGCCGGTGCGGCCGTCGTCGGCGTGGAAGAGGGCGAGCGCGCCGACCGAGGTCATCCAGCGTGGCTCGGAGCCCTGGGGGCCCGGGTTCAGGTCCTTCACGAGGGCGGCGCGCGGAACCCCCTTGTCGGCGCGCCAGGGCTCTCGTCCGTGGACCCCGTCCTCCGCGCTGAAGAGGACGCTGGGGCCCAGGAGCGTGAAGTCCTGGGGGTAGGAGCCGGAGGGACCGGGGTGCACGTCGAACACGAGCGCGGTGCCGGGACGGGTGGCGTCGGTGGACCAGGGCTCGCGGCCGACGCTGGGCTCGGTGGCGGCGAAGTAGACGCGATCTCCCGTCGCGGTGAAGGAGGCGGGGGACGAGCCCTCGGGGCCGGGCCAGAGGTCTCGGAGGATATAGGTGCCGGGCGCGGTGCCGTCGCTGACCCAGGGCTCCTCTCCCTGGCGTCCGTCGTTCGCGGCGAAGACGATGCGCTGGCCGCGCACGGTGAGCGATGAGGGGAACGAGCCCGCGGGCCCGGGGCGGATGTCCTTGACGAGCCGGGTGCCTGTCTCGGTGCCATCGCTGACGCACAGCTCCCAGCCCAGGTCGGGGATGTCGGCGGTGAAGAAGATGCGCGAGCCCAACGGCGTGAGGTGACGCGGGGAGCTGTTGTCGACACCCGGGGCGAGGTCCCTCACGAGCATGGTGCCCTGCGGGGTTCCATCGGTGCGCCAGAGCTCCTCGCCATGGAGCGCGTCGCGGGCGTTGAAGTACGCGACGCCGTTCATCACCACGGGAGTGCCCGCGCCCTGACTGCTTCCGAGGCCTGGGCGGATGTCCTTGATGAGCGTGGTGCCCTCGGCGGTGCCGTCGGTGCGCCACAGCTCGCGGCCGTGCACGCCGTCATCGGCGAAGAAGAGGACCCAGGGGCCGAGGACGACGAAGCCGGAGGGCTCGGAGGAGAGCGGGCCGGGGCGGAGGTCCTTGATGAGCGTGGTGCCCTCGGCGGTGCCGTCGGTGCGCCAGGGTTCCTGGCCCACGCTGCCGTCGTTGGCGTCGAAGTAGAGGTTGCCCGCGCGGGTCACCCAGGCGTGGGGTTCCGGGCCGCCCGCGCCGGGGTGGATGTCCTGGATGAGGCGCGCGGGAGCGGAGGTGCTCAGGCGCGAGTCCTCGTCGTCGCTGGCGCGGGAGAGGCGTCGGGAGAGGACGCGGAAGTCGTAGCCGAGGTCTCTTGCCCACAGCTCCGCGCCGGTGGCCCGGGTGTTGGCGGTGAAGAAGACGCGTCGGCCGCTGACGGTGAAGTCGCGGGCGGAGGAGGAGTACGCGCCGGGGGCGAGGTCCTCCAGGCGCGAGGTGCCGCGTCCGGAGCCATTGCTGGTCCACGGCTCGTGGCCCTTCCCTGGCTCACGGGCGGAGAAGTACAGCCGGCCGTGGGTCGCGCGGAGGAACGCGAGCGCCGAGCCCTCGGGGCCTGGGGCGATGTCCTTGATGAGGACGGTGCCCTGCGGTGTGCCGTCGCTGCGCCACAGCTCGTCGCCGTGCTCGGGAGTCCACGCGGAGAAGTAGAGACGTCCCTCCAGGGCGGTGAGCTCGCGAGGGTTGGCGCTGCCGGGACCGGGGGCGATGTCGCGCACGAGGAGCGTGCCCTGGGGTGTGCCGTCGCTGCGCCACAGCTCGTCGCCGTGCGTGGGCGTATGGGCGACGAAGTAGAAGAGGGTGCCCGCGGCGATGGCTCGTGGTGAGGCATTGACGATGGGGAGTGAGAGATGCGCGACGTGCTTCGTACCGTTCGTGGTGCCGTCGCTGGTCCAGAGCGAGAGGCGCGGAGGCTGCGAAGGGAGGTCGTCCTCGCGTTCGTGGCGCACGAAGAAGAAGAGCTGTCCGGCCACGTCGGTGAGCGCGCTGGGGTGGAGGATGATGCCGGGCGGGGCTTCGAGGCTTCGGACGGCGTGGGTGCCTCGGGGCGAGCCATCGCTGCGCCACAGGGTGTTGCCCATGAAGAAGAAGAGGTGGCCGTTCGACGGGGTGAGGTGCGTGGGGATGGCGTCCTCGGCGTGCTTGTCGAGGGCCTTGATGAGCTGCGTGCCGGAGAGGGTGCCATCGGTTCGCCAGAGCTCGGTGCGGGACGGGGTCTGCGTGGCGAGAAAGTAGAGCGAGTCCTCGAGCACTGTGAGCGCCTGGGGGCTGGAGCCCTCGGGGCCGGGCATGAGGTCCGTGACGAGGCGCGTGGTGGAGGCCTTGCCGTCGCTGCGCCACAGCTCCTCGCCGTGGGTGCCGTCATCGGCGACGAAGAAGAGGGTGTTGCCCAGGGCGGTGAGCTCGCGGGGGTGTGAGCCGAGGCGACCGGGGCGGAGGTCCTTGACGAGCAGGGTGCCCTGGTTGGTGCCGTCGCTCTTGAAGAGCTCGGTGCCTCGGGAGCGATCCGTGGCGACGAAGAAGAGCAGGCCGCCGACGTCGGTCAGCGCGTGCGGGTTGGAGCTGAGGCGACCTCCGGCCAGGTCATCCACGGGGTAGGGTGCGTCCTGGACTTCTGGCGCCCCGGCGAGGCCTTGGGTCGACTGGGATGGTGCATCCTGGTCCCCGCAGCACAGGCCCGTGAGCAGCAGCAGCAAGTACAGCGAGGAGCGGAGAATCCGCGGGTCCATGGTGGGCACCGATGCGATGGGGCGCACAAAGGTGGCTTGTTCGAGGCGCGCGTGAAGCCACCCCATGGGGATGGGGAAGTGTTCGCTCGAAGGAGTACGAGTGCGGGGGCACCCAGGTGATGCGGAGTGCGGACTTGAAGGAGGATGGTCGGCCTTGGAGCGCGACATGTCCTTGTCCCCTGCGTCACTGGCTGCGTCCCTGACGCCCTTCGTCCCTCGCGACTACCGGTTCCTCTTCGAGTCGGAGGTGCTGGAGCCGGCGGACCTCGTCACGATCGGCTCGGCGTTGGCCTGGATGCAGGCGGGCCAGCACGATGAACTCGTGGGGTGGTATCGGGCACTGGGAGACGTGTTGTTCGAGCGGTTCAGCCTCGGGGCGCTACCGCAGCGACGAGCACTTCGCGAGCTGACCTCGGGGTCCGAGCTGCTCCGGGCGTTAGGCATCGTCGGCTCGCCCGACTGGGATGACGCCCTGGGCCGGTCCTGGTGGATGCGCGGCCTGCTGTTGGGCCTGCCTGAGGTCGGCTCGGGGGCTCTCGCGGGGAATCCGTATCAGTTGACCCTCGACCGATCACGGATGCCGGTGGAGCTTCATCCTCTAGCCTCCGTGGTAGCTGATGAGCTGTCCGCGCATGTGCGGTCCGCGAATGCGCTGGCTCGCAAGCTGGACCGCGCCATCGTCGCGCTATGGGGCTGCCCGGTGGAGCGACTGGACCAGCGCGTCACGGTGGCCGAGCTGGTCGTGGGTGGCTTGGAGTTGCAGATCTTCGAGCCGTAATGACCTAAGCCCCTGACGAGGTCTCTCCCTCATCGAGGACCTGTCGAGCCGCATAAACGGTGATTGCGAGAGTGCCTCGGAGACGAGCCATCTTCGTCAGGGTGTCGACCTGCAGGGGCCAGATTGTCGAATGGGGCTCGGTCCCACCCTCGATGCCGATGTCGAAGCTGCGGGTCGTGCACGCATCCCAGAGGTCTCGCGCTCGACCCTCGAGAGAATCGACGACTGCGCACAGCCCCTGGATGGCCTCATCGGGATTCGTGGGCTGCTCATTCAGCTCGAACGTCGCTCGGGGTCCCTCCTGGGACACGAGCACGAGCTTCTGCTCGAGGACCGGAATCAGTTCCTCGAGGTTCTGCCCCTCGACATCGAGGTCGACGTTCAGGAAGTCCGTGCGTGCCATGAGGCCCATCATGCTCAGAACGGACTGTCCGCGCCGCGCGTCGGCAACACGGAGACACCGCCAGACAGGTATGCGTCGATGGACTTCGCGGCCTCCCGTCCGTCTGACAGCGCCCAGACGATGAGGCTGGCTCCTCGGCTCGCGTCTCCCGCGCCGTAGACACCCTCCGCCGACGTGGCGAAGCGTGAGTCCACCTGCACCGTGCCTCTCGGCGAAATCGCCACGCCCAGCTCCTCGAGCCCCGTGGTCTCCGGCCCCGTGAACCCCATCGCGAGGATCAACAGATCCACCTCGAGCGTCGTCTCCGAGCCCGGCACCTCCACGAGCCTCGCCCCTCCACCCACGGAGCGCTGCACCTCCACCTTCACCGCGTGCAGTCTCTCCAGCTTCCCCTCCGTCCCCTCCAGCCGCTTCGTCATCATCGCGAACGCGCGCTCGCCGCCTTCCTCCTGACTCGACGACGTCCGGAACACCACCGGCCACCGGGGCCACGGGTTCTCCGCCGAGCGAATCACAGGTGGCGCCGGGAACAGCTCCACCTGCCGCACGCTCTTCGCGCCCTGGCGCAGCGCCGTGCCCAGACAATCCGAGCCCGTGTCACCACCGCCCAGGATCACCACGTTCCTCCCCGACGCATCCAGCCGCGCCTGCGCCTCGCCGTGCCCACCCACGAGCCGGTTCTGGTGCTCCAGGTACTCCATCGCCTGTACCACCCCGGACAGCTCGCGCCCCTCCACCTCCAGCTCTCGCGCCCTTCGCGCCCCCATCGCCAGCAGCAGCGCGTCATGCCGCCCGCGCAGCTCGCGGAAGCTCACCGAGCCCCCCACGTCCACGCCCGTGCGGAACACCACGCCCTCCGCCTCCATCAATGCAATCCGCCGGTCCACCACGGACTTCTCCAGCTTGAAGTCCGGGATGCCGTAGCGCAGCAAGCCGCCGACGTGCGCATCCCGCTCGTACACCGTGACGGTGTGCCCGGCCGCGTTGAGCTGCGCCGCCGCCGCCAGGCCCGCGGGCCCCGAGCCCACCACGCCCACCGTGCGCCCCGTCCTCTGCTGCGGAGGCCGAGGCTTCACCCAGCCCTCCGCGAACGCCCGCTCGGAGATCTCCTTCTCCATCTGCTCGATTGTCACCGGGTCCCGGTCGATGGCGAGCACGCACGCCGCCTCGCACGGCGCGGGACACAGCCGCCCCGTCATCTCCGGGAACCCGTTGGTGCGGCTCAGCAGCTCATACGCCTCGCGCCAGCGGCCCCGGTACACGGCCTCGTTGAAGTCCGGGATGAGGTTCCCCAGGGGACAACCCTGGTGACAGAAGGGGACACCACAGTCCATGCAGCGTCCGGCCTGTCGCTTCGCCTCCTCGGCCGCGAGCGGCAGCGTGAACTCGCGGTAGTCCCCGAGCCGCTCCTGCTTGTCCCGCTTCGGCGCGTGGACGCGGCCCCACTCAGTGAATCCGGTCGGCTTGCCCATCGCTCAGCCCCTCCCGCCCACGACGTGTTGGAGCTGCGCACCCACCGAGGTCTCCGGGGGCTTCTTCGCCGCGCGCCGCGCCTGCAGCACGCGCTTGTAGTCCGTCGGCATCACCTTCACGAACCGGGGCACCATCAGCTCCCAGTTGTCGAGCACCCGCCGCGCCAGCGAGCTGTGTGTATGCCGCAGGTGCCGCTCGATCATCCCGTGCACGAGCCAGATCTCCGACTCGTCCACCAACGACTCCAGCTCCACCATCTCCAGATTGCACCGCTGCCGGAAGGCCATCTCCCGGTCCAACACGTACGCCGTGCCGCCGCTCATGCCCGCAGCGAAGTTGCGGCCCGTGGGCCCCAGCACCACCACCACGCCGCCCGTCATGTACTCGCAGCCGTGGTCTCCCACGCCCTCCACCACCGCCTGCGCGCCGCTGTTGCGCACCGCGAAGCGCTCACCCGCGAGCCCGCGCAGGTACACCTCGCCCGCCGTCGCGCCGTAGAGCGCCGTGTTGCCCACCAGCACGTTCTCCTCGGCCACGAACCGGCTCGAGGCGTGCGGGTAGACGATGATGCGCCCACCCGACAGCCCCTTGCCCACGTAGTCGTTCGCGTCGCCCTCCAGCTCCAACGTGACGCCGGACACCAGGAACGCACCGAAGCTCTGTCCCGCCGAGCCCTTCAGCCGCACGTGCAGCCGCCCATCCGGCAGCCCTCGCGCGCCATGCCTCCGCGCAATCTCGCCGGAGAGCATCGTCCCCACCGCGCGGTGCGTGTTGCTCACCGGCCGCGTCAGCAGCATCGCCGGGCCGCCCTCCAGCACGGCCTTCGCGTCCCGCAGCAGCTCGTGGTCCAGGTGGTCCGACACGTCCTTGGACCGGGCCTCGACGCAGTGCCGAGGCTCGCTCTCCGGAGCGGCCGGAGCCGCCAGCAGCGCGGACAGGTCCACCCGCCGCGCCTTCCAGTGGTCCACCGACGCGCGCTGGCGCAAGAGGTCCACCCGGCCCACCAGCTCCTCCAGGCTCCGCGCCCCGAGCTCCGCCATCTTCCGGCGCAGGTCCTCCGCGATGAGCAGGAAGAAGTTCACCACGTCCTCGGGCTTGCCCTGGAAGCGCTCGCGCAGCGCGCCATCCTGCGTGGCGATGCCCGCCGAGCACGTATTGAGATGGCACTTGCGCAGCATCACGCAGCCCACGGCCACGAGGCTCGCGGTGGCCATGCCGAATTCCTCGGCGCCCAGGAGCGCGGCCACCAGGACGTCGCGCGCGGTGCGCAGGCCTCCATCCACCTGCACGCGGATGCGCGAGCGCAAGCCGTTGTGCACCAGCACCTGCTGCGTCTCCGCCAGCCCCAGCTCCCACGGCAGCCCCGCGTGGTGGATGCTCGAGATGGGGGACGCGCCAGTGCCGCCCTCGTAGCCCGAGACGACGACGCAGCCCGCGCCCGCCTTGGCCACGCCCGCGGCGATGGTGCCCACGCCCACCTCGCTCACCAGCTTCACGCTCACCCGCGCCGATGGGTTCGCGGACTGGAGGTCGTAGATGAGCTGCGCCAGGTCCTCGATGGAATAGATGTCGTGGTGCGGGGGAGGGGAGATGAGCGTCACGCCCGGCGTGGACCAACGCACGCGCGCGATGCGCTCGTCCACCTTGTGTCCCGGGAGCTGGCCGCCCTCACCGGGCTTCGCGCCCTGGGCGACCTTGATCTGCAGCTCGTCCGCGTTCACCAGGTACTCGGTGGTGACGCCGAAGCGCGCGCTCGCCACCTGCTTGATGGCGCTGCGGCGCAGGTTGCCGTCGTCGTCCGGCGTGTAGCGACGCGACTCCTCGCCACCCTCGCCACTGTTCGAGCGCCCACCCAGCCGGTTCATCGCGATGGCCAAGGTCTCGTGGGCCTCCGCGCTGATGGAGCCGAACGACATGGCGCCCGTGACGAACCGACGCGCGAGCGACAGCGCCGACTCGACCTCATCCAACGGTACAGGGCGACAACGCTCCGTTGACATCTCCAACAGCCCACGCAGGTTGCAGTGCTCGCGCGTCTCGTCGTCCGCGAGTCGCGAGTACTCGGCGAACAGCGCCGCGTCGTTGCCGCGCACCGCCGCCTGGAGCTTCGCGATGGTGGCCGGGTTCCACTTGTGCCGCTCACCCTGGCGCCGCCACCGGTACTGGCCGCCGAGGGGAAGCTCGCCCTCGGGCTGCTCGAAGCCCCGGGCGTGCCGCTCCGCCACCTCGCGTCCCAGCTCTGGCAGACCCACGCCCTCCACCCGCGAGGACGTGCCAGTGAAGTGCCGCTCGATGAGCCCGCGCTCGAGCCCCACCGCCTCGAAGAGCTGCGAACCCCGGTAGGACTGGAGCGTGGAGATGCCCATCTTGGACATCACCTTCATCAGTCCTTCCTCTACCGCGTGGACGTAGAGGTCCTGCGCCTTCTCCGCGTCCACGCCCAGCTCGCCCGCGTCCGCCAGCGCGCGCACCGTGTCCAGCGCGAGGTACGGATTCACCGCCGCCGCGCCGTAGCTGAAGAGGCAGGCGAAGTGATGCACCTCACGCGCCTCCGCCGTCTCCAGCAACAAGCCCGTGTACATCCGGATGCCGTCACGCACCAGGCGCTGGTGCACCGCCGACATGGCCAAGAGCGCGGGAATCGCCGCGTGCGTGACGTCCACGCCCCGGTCGCTCAAGAGCAGGATGCTCGCGCCCGCGTCCACGGCGTCCACCGCCGCGGCGCACAGCTTCTCCACCGCGTCCTCCAGCGCGCCCTCGCCACCCTCCAGCGGGTAGAGCAGCGACAGGCGCCGCGTCTCGAACAGGCCCTCGCCCCGGATGCTCGCGAGCCTCGCGAGCTGCCCGTTGGTGAGGATGGGGCCGGGCAGCGACAGCCGGTGGCACTGCTCCGGCGTCTCCTCGAAGGTGTTGCTCTCCGGGCCCAGCGCCGTGGCCAGCGTCATCACCAGCTTCTCGCGCAGCGGATCGATGGGCGGGTTGGTCACCTGCGCGAAGAGCTGGTGGAAGTACGAGAAGAGGCTCGGGGCCTGGTCGCTGAGCACCGCGAGCGGCGTGTCCGTGCCCATGGAGCCCACGGGCTCCTTGCCCGTCTCCGCCATGGGCGTCAGCACCGTGCGGATGTCCTCCACCGTGTAGCCGAACGCCCCCTGCAGCCGCGTCAGCTCGTCGCCGCGCAGCCGCTCCGGCGCGGCCACGGTGGGCAGGTCGTCGAAGGTGAAGACGTTGCGCTCCAGCCACTTGCGGTACGGCCAGCGTGTGCTGATGTCCCGCTTCACCTCCTCGTCCTCGAGGATGCGTCCCTCGGTGGTGTCCACCAGCAGCATGCGGCCCGGCGTCAGGCGCCCCTTGCGGCGCACCTGCGCGGGCGGCACGTCGATGACCCCCATCTCCGAGGCCAGGATGATGCGGTCATCCTCGGTGACGAGGTAGCGCGCCGGCCGCAGGCCATTGCGGTCCAACGTCGCGCCGATGAGCTGCCCGTCCGTGAAGGCGATGGCCGCGGGCCCGTCCCACGGCTCCAGCAGCGCGGAGGAGTACTCGTAGAACGCGCGCTTCTCGTCCGACATCAGCGCGTCGCCCTCCCACGCCTCCGGAATCATCATCATCATCGCGTGGGGCAGGGTGCGCCCGCCCAGGTAGAGCAGCTCCACCATGTTGTCGAACTGCGCCGAGTCGCTCTTGCCCGGGACGATGATGGGCCACAGCGGCTCCAGGCTCCCGCCCAGCCGCGCCGTCTGGAGCAGCCCGCGCCGCGCCGTCATCCAGTTGCGGTTGCCACGCAGCGTATTGATTTCGCCGTTGTGCGCGATGAAGCGGAACGGCTGCGCCAGCTCCCACGTGGGGAACGTGTTCGTGGAGAATCGCGAGTGCACCAGCCCCAGCGCGCTGACGAACTCGGTGTGCTGCAGGTCCAGGAAGAAGCGCGGCAGGTCCGCGGGCAGGAGCAGGCCCTTGTAGATGAGCGTCTCCGACGAGAGGCTGGCGATGTGGAAGCGGCCCTTGGGGTCCACGCCGCGCGCCTGCACGCGGTTCTCCGTCAGCTTGCGGATGCGGTAGAGCTTGCGCTCGAAGGCGCTGGGTACCACGCGCCGCCGCGCGATGAAGAGCTGCCGGATGACTGGCGCGGCCTCCAGCGCCACCGGCCCCAGGTGCTCGGGCGCCACCGGCACGTCGCGCCAGCCCAGCACGCGCTGGCCCTCTTCGGCCACCACCTCCTCGAGCGCCGCCTCACACGCGGCCCTCGCGTCCACCTCCTTGGGCAGGAACACCTGCGCCACGCCGTACTGCCGACGCGGGGGCAGCTCGAAGCCCAGGTCCGGCGCCTCGTGCTCGAAGAAGCGGTGCGGCAACTGCACCAGGATGCCGGCGCCGTCGCCCGTCCGTGGATCCTTCCCCGCCGCCGCCCGGTGACTCAGCCGGTTGAGCAGCTCCAGCGCGTCCTCGACGATTCCTCGAGAGCGCTCACCTCGCAGGTGGGCCACGAAGCCCACCCCGCAGGCGTCGTGTTCGGTCTCGGGCTCATAGAGGCCGTACCGGCCGGGGAGGATCGCGGTCATCAACTTCCCCTTTCCCGCCTGACGCGGGAGGTCATCGCTGTGTGGCTCTACGCTAACGCGTCGCGTCGACTCTCGTAAAGACGGGCAGGAGCAGGGGGCCGTCAGAGGGGCGGTGGGGCAGGGTGCCAACAGGGGGCCCCTCTCGGACGCAGGCTCGGGCCGTGGCCCGTCGGCGGATCCGCTATGAAGCGCTCCGCCCGGGCGAGCTCTCCTCGCGCGGCGTCATGAGGAGCGCGCCATGCCCTATTCACCCATCATCGGCACCCTGGGCTACGTGATGTCGCCGGATCAGCGCCGCGTGCTGCTCATCCACCGCAACGCGAGGCCGGAGGACGCGCACCTGGGCAAGTACAACGGCCTGGGTGGGAAGATGGAGCGCGACGAGGACGTGGCCGCCTGCATGCGCCGCGAGATTCGCGAGGAGGCCGGCATCGAGTGCACCCGCATGGTCCTGCGCGGCACGCTCTCCTGGCCCGGCTTCGGCAAGCAGGGCGAGGACTGGCTCGGCTTCGTCTTCCGCATCGACGCCTTCGAGGGCACCCCGCTGGAGCGCAACGCCGAGGGCACGCTGTCCTGGGTTCCCCTCACCGAGCTGCCTCGGCTGCCCATGTGGGACGGTGACAGGCACTTCCTGCCGCTCGTCTTCGACGAGGACCCCCGCGTGTTTCATGGCGTGATGCCGTACTCCGGCGGCCGCGCGGTGAGCTGGAGCTACACGCGCCTTTGAGGGGTGTCCGGGTGCTCTTTCCGCTCGGGGTACGGGCGCTATCAGCCTGTGTGGAAAATTTCCCGACTTCGCGCGCGGTGCGTTGACGACGCTCCCCGAGAGGCGTACTTCTGGGGAACTTCAGATAATGAGAATGATTCTCAATATCGGCGCTCACGCAGTCTCCGCCGAGGCCCCCACCTCGGGTGTCGCGACTCCGTCCGGAACCCTCTTCCGGATGGGCGAGTCGTCGGAGGGCGTGGGCGTCGGGTCCCGGTGGGGACGTGCGCTGGCGGTGGCGGTGGCGGTCCACGCGGGTGGGCTGGCCGCCGGGCTGGCGTTCGCGGCGCACCCGGTGGAGCGGGTGGTGGAGCCCGAGCCGGAGCTGGTGCTGCTGACCTTCAGGCCGCCGCCGCCGGCCTCGGGTGGACAGCCGCGGCAGGCGGCGAAGGAGCGCGCCTCGCGGCCCGCGCGAGCCCGGGTGGCGCGCCCGGTGGTGGAGCCTCGGGCGGTGGTGCCCCTGCCGGAGCCGAAGCCGGAGGTCGTCGAGCCGCCCAAGCCCGAGGAGTCGCCGGCCGTCGCCCAGGATGAGTCGTTGCCGGAGTCGGACTCGGGCGCCCGGACGGAGTCGGGGCCCGGGCCGGTGGTGGCGGGCGGTGTCGCGGGTGGGGTGGAGGGTGGCATGCAGGGCGGCATCGTCGGCGCGTCCGGCGGCGCGGGGGACGCGGTGGGGCTTGGGCAGGTCCTGCGGGCTCCGGTGGTGTTGAAGCAGCCCCGTCCCGAATATCCGCGACGTGCGCGGAGCGACGGCATCCAGGGGCTGGTGCTGGTGCGAATCATCGTCGGCACGGATGGCGAGGTGGAGACGGAGCACACGCGCGTCATCCGCTCGATTCCGTCGCTCGACGCGGCGGCCATCTCCGCCGTCAACCGGTGGCGCTTCACGCCGGCCATCGGCCGACTGGGGCGTCCCGTGCGTGTCATCCTCGAGCTCCCCGTTCAGTTCTCGTTGAAGTGAAGCAGCCCATGGCCCTCCCGTTTCGCAAGACGCTGTTCTGGATTCATCTCGTCGTTGGAGTCGTGGTGGGCATCGTCGTCGCCATCATGTCGGTGACGGGGGTGGCCATCGCCTTCGAGCACCAGGTGCTCGACTGGGCGGACTCCGAGGCGCGCACCGTGTCCGCTCCCGGGCCGGGGACGACGCGGCTGGCGCTCGAGGAGATGATCGCCAAGGTTCGCGACGCGAAGCCGGACGCGCAGGTGTCGGGTGTGACGGTGTTCCCGTCGGAGACCTCGGCGACGCAGGTGGCGCTGGGACGCGCGGGCGTGGTGTTCGTGAACCCGTACACGGGCGAGGTGCGCGAGAGCTCGGCGAAGGGCTGGCGCTCGTTCTTCCAGGTGATGGTGGAGTGGCACCGGTGGATCGCGCTGGGCGGCGACAACCGCGCGGTGGGCAAGGCCATCACCGGCGCGTGCAACGCGGGCTTCCTGTTCCTGGCGATCTCCGGCCTGTACCTGTGGTGGCCCCGCAAGTGGACGCTGAAGACGGTGCGTCCGGTGCTGTGGTTCCGGCGGGGGCTGAAGGGCAAGCCGCGCGACTTCAACTGGCACAACGTCATCGGCTTCTGGACGCTGCCCGTGCTCATCGTCCTCACGGCGTCGGGCATGGTCATCTCGTACAAGTGGGCGTCCGACTTCGTGTACACGCTGACGGGCAACGCCCCTCCGGCGCAGCAGGGACCGGGCTCGGCGGCCGTGAAGGTGGCGCCTCCGTCCGAGGACGCCGCGCGCAAGGACCTTGGTTCGCTGCTGGCCGTGGTGCAGGGGCAGGCCCCGACGTGGGAGAGCATCACGTACCGGCTGCCGTCGCCTCCGCGCGGGGCGGGTGGCAATGCGCCGGGTGCACCGAGAGGTGACGGTGAGGGCAAGGCTCCGGTTGCCGAAGTCGCGCAGCGAGCCGGCAACGAGTCCGCTCCCGGTGCCAGGCCCCAGCGTCGCGGCCCTGACGATGCGGGCAAGTCCGACGGCAAGGTGGACACCGTCAACTTCAACGTGAAGGTGGAGGACGGCTGGCCGTACTTCGCCGCCACGCAGTACGCGCTGAATCCCTTCTCGGGCGAGGTCGCCAAGCGCGAGGGCTACGCCGACTTCAACAGCGGCCGCAAGGTCCGCACCTGGCTGCGCTTCCTCCACACCGGCGAGGCGCTCGGCTGGCCCGGCCAGCTCATCGCCGCCATCGCCTCGCTCGGTGGCGTCTTCCTCGTGTGGACCGGCTTCGCCCTGTCGTGGCGTCGCTTCTTCCCGAAGCGCCAGCCGCGCCACACCGAGCCCGTGGCCACGGGCGCGTCGGAGACCCCCGTCTAGGTTCCATCGCACCGGGCGGGCGAGGTTCCCGCGATGCCCTCGGGCGTCATCAATTCCGACTTTGAAAATCGCAGTCATTCTCAAGATGCATCCGAGACGACCCGTGAGGGTCGGGGAGTGGGGAGCGCCATGTCTTTCAGCAAGTCACGCAGCCCGGGGATTCGAACGAGCGTCGGTCATGTCGGAGGCGTCCGCGCGGCGCTGAAGCCGTGGGGGCCGGCGGTGGGGCTCGCCTCCGCGCTGGCCGCGGGTGGCGCGGTGGCCCAGGAGCCGGCCGTCGCTCCGGAGCCAGTGGCCGCGGAGGAGTCCGTCGTCGCGCAGCCCCAGGACGCGCAGCCCGCGCAGGGCGAGGCGCCCGGGACGCAGGGCACCGAGGGCCACTTCACGCTGCCCACCGTCGAGGTGCAGGCGGAGGCGGAGGGCTACCAGGTCCGCGAGAGCTCGCTGCCCCGCGCCCAGCGCGCGCTGGTCAACACGCCGCAGTCGGTGACGGTGGTCTCGGAGGCCGTGCTCGAGGAGCAGCAGGCCACGTCCGTGCGGGACGCGCTGCGCAACGTCTCCGGCATCACCATGAGCGCCGGCGAGGGGGGCCGTCAGGGTGACGCGTTCATCCTGCGGGGCTTCTCCGCGCAGAACGACATCTCCCGCGACGGCGCGCGCGACCTGGGCTGGTTCACGCGCGACACGTTCAACCTGGAGGGCGTGGAGGCCTACTTCGGTCCGTCCGCCGTCCTCTTCGGCCGGGGCTCCGCGGGCGGCGCCATCAACCTGGCGACGAAGAAGCCCCAGCGCACCAACTTCCAGGAGGTCGCCCTCAGCGGCGGCACCGCGCCCTCGGGCCGCCTGGAGGCGGACGTCAACCAGGTGCTGTCCGACGACCTCCAGGTCCGCGTCAACGCCATGGGCCAGCTCGCCTCCACCGCGGGCCGCGACGTCGTGCGCGACAACCGCCTGGGCCTCGCCCCGTCGCTGCGCCTGAAGATGGCGGAGTCCACCACGCTGGAGCTCGACTACCTCTTCCAGCGCGAGGACGGCATCCCCGACTACGGCGTGCCGTACTTCAACGGCCGCCCCGTCCCCGAGACGCTGGACGTGCCGCGCGAGAACTTCTACGGCGTGAAGGCCGACAAGGAGCGGGTGGACGCGCACGTCGCCACGGCCCGCGTCATCCAGGGCCTGGGGGACTCGCTCCAGTTCACCAACACGCTGCGCTTCGGCCGCGTGGACCGCTTCGCCAGCCCCACCGCGCCGCGCGGCCTCACGCCCGCCGCGGACCCGACGACCATCGGCCGCCAGCGCTTCCAGACGGAGACGGACAACTCCTACCTCTCCAACCAGGCCACCGTGGGCGGTGAACTCCAGACGGGCTTCCTCAAGCACACCGCCAACGTGGGGCTCGACCTGTCCTGGGAGAAGCGCGGCCAGGCGCGTGACAACCTCAACGCCACGGGCCTGCCCACCGGCCCCAACCTCCCGGCGGACCTGTTCAACCCCGACGCGGAGCCGGACCTGTCCGCCGTGTCCCCGGTGTTCGCCAGCTCCAGCGTGAGCATCCAGCGCACCCTCGGCCTGTACGCCGCGGACCAGCTCCAGCTGGGCGAGTACGTGGAGGTGCTGGGCTCGCTGCGCTGGGACGTGTTCAACACGGACTACTCGCAGGTGGCCGCCTCGGGCGCGAAGACGCGCCTGCGCGACAGCGACCACACGCTCAACTGGCGCGCGGGCGTGGTGCTGCACCCGGTGGACAAGGTCAGCGTGTACGGCATGTACGGCACGTCCTCCAGCCCGTCCGCGGAGCTGGGCTCGGTGTCCGCCGACACGATGAGCCTGGACCCGGAGAAGAACGCCATCCTGGAGGCGGGCGCCAAGGCGGAGCTGTTCGAGGACCGCCTGGGCCTGACGGCCGCCGTGTTCCGCGTGCGCAAGACGGACGCGCGCGTGCCCAACACGGACCCGGAGGGACCGCCGCAGGTGCTCCAGGGGGAGCAGCGCGTGCAGGGCTTCAACGTCGGTATCGCCGGCACCATCGTCGAGCGCTGGAAGGTGCTCGCCAACTACACCCTGATGGACTCCGCCATCCTGGAGCACACCAACGAGTACCTCATCGGTCAGCGGCTCCCGAACACGCCGCGCCACAGCATCTCGCTGTGGACCACGTACTCGCCGCTCAAGGACTTCACGCTCGGCGGCGGCGCCGTCTTCCAGGACGTGACGAGCGTCAACAACCCGGCGAACGCCAACACGGCCACCAGCTTCGTGCCGAACTTCTGGCGCTTCGACGCGTTCGCGAGCTACGCCCTGGGCAAGGCGCAGCTCCAGCTCAACGTCTACAACCTCACCAACGTGCTGTACTACGACCAGTACTACGGCGGTCACGCCGTGCCCGCGGACGGCATGTCGGCCCTGCTGACGGCGCGGTACCGGTTCTAGTCTCCCAGGAGCGCGGTCATGATGTTGCACATCCCGAAGGTCCTGACCGCCTCCGAGGTGGCCCATTGCCGTCAGGTGATGGAGCAGGCGGACTGGGCGGACGGCCGGATCACGGCCGGCCACCAGTCCGGCCAGGTGAAGAAGAACCTCCAGCTCCCCGAGGGCGGCGCCGCCGCGCGCGAGCTGGGGGAGCTGGTGCTGGCGGGGCTGGAGAAGAGCGCGCTGTTCCTCTCCGCCGCGCTGCCCCAGCGCATCTTCCCGCCGCTGTTCAACCGCTATGACGCGAGCATGTCTTTCGGCTCGCACGTGGACAACGCCATCCGGCGCATCCCGGGCACCGGTCAGCGCGTGCGCACGGATGTGTCCGCCACGCTCTTCCTGTCGGAGCCGGACAGCTATGACGGGGGCGAGCTGGTGGTGGAGGACACCTACGGCCACCACGCCGTGAAGCTGCCGGCGGGGGACCTCATCCTCTACCCGGCGACCAGCCTGCACCACGTCACACCCGTGACGCGGGGCGCGCGGCTGGCGTCGTTCTTCTGGATTCAGTCGATGGTGCGCGACGTGTCCCAGCGCGCGCTGCTGTTCGACCTGGATGCGTCCA
The DNA here is from genome assembly GCF_020037055.1 of Myxococcus sp. AS-1-15. NCBI lineage: Bacteria > Pseudomonadati > Myxococcota > Myxococcia > Myxococcales > Myxococcaceae > Myxococcus > Myxococcus sp. AS-1-15. Next base: position 157,749 of record NZ_JAIQDF010000005.1, read on the forward strand.
TCACCCAGCTCCACCAGGAGGTGCCCTCAAGCCCCTCGCTGGTCATGCTGACGGGCGTGTACCACAACCTGCTCCGCCAATGGGCGGAGCCCTGAGTCGTCCGCTCAGCCCCGGTCCTTGCGGACGATGACCTTGCGGCCGCGAATCGTCGCCGCCTTCAGCGCGGCGATGACGCGGTTGGCGTCCGGCTCCGGCACCTCCACCAGCGAGAAGCCGTCGCCAATCTGGATGGCGCCGATCTGCGACGAGTCCAGGCCCGCCTCACCCGCGATGGCGCCCACCAGGTCCGCGGGGCGCATGCCGGCCTGACGACCCGCGCCGATCCACAGGCGGGTGACGTCCCACGTCGGGGCCGGGCCTCCACGGCGCGGTCCCCCGCGCTCGGGACGGCCAGGACCGGAGCGGCCCGCGGGAGCACCGGGACGGCCGGGGCGCTCCTTGCGGTCCTCCTTCGGCGCGACGGCGGGGATGTCCTCCTCCTCCTTCGCGCGGCCCTCGTCCTGGGCGTCCTGGAGCAGCTTCACCGCGGCGGCGGCGATGTCGAGCGGCTCGTACTCGCTGGCCAGGTCCTCCACCAGCCCCCGGAACGAGTCCTGTCCGCCCGCCACCAGCGTCTCGCGCAGGGTGGCGCGCAGGAGCTCCTGCCGCTTGGCGCGCAGGTCCGCCACGGTGGGGACGGTGGACACCTGGATGCGCTGGCCGGTGACCTTCTCGATGTTGCGCACGAGCCGGGCCTCGCGCGGCTCCACCAGGGTGATGGCCACGCCCTCGCGGCCGGCGCGGCCCGTGCGGCCGATGCGGTGCACGTACGCCTCCGGGGCGTTGGGCACGTCGAAGTTCACCACGTGGGACAGGCGCGGGATGTCCAGGCCGCGCGCCGCCACGTCCGTGGCCACGAGCAGGTCCGTGCCGTGGGACTTCAGCTGCTTGATGACCCTGTCCCGCTGCTCCTGCGTCATGCCGCCGTGGAGCGCGTGCGCGCGCCAGCCCCGGCCGTTGAGCGACACGGTGAGGTCATCCACCTCCGTGCGCGTGCGGCAGAAGATGATGGCGGCGGTGGGGGACTCCACGTCGAGCAGGCGCCCGAGCGCGGCGATCTTGAACGCGCGCGGGACGATGTACGCCGTCTGGCGGATGCGCGGCAGCTCGCCCGGCTCCACCTTCTCCTTGGCGATGCGCACGCGCACCGGCTGGCGCAGGTGGCGCTCGGCGATGCTGGCGATGCGCGGCGGCAGGGTGGCGGAGAAGAGGGCCGTCTGGCGGTCCTCGGGCGTGCCGGACAGGATGGCCTCGAGGTCATCGGCGAAGCCCATGTCGAGCATCTCGTCGGCCTCGTCGAGCACCACGGTGCGCACGTTGTCGAGCTGCAGCGTGCCCCGGCGCAGGTGGTCCAGTGCGCGGCCCGGGGTGGCGACGACGACGTCCACGCCCCGCTTGAGCACGCGCAGCTGCTGGCCGATGACCTGTCCACCATAGAGGGGCAGCACGGTGGCGCCGAGCTTCTGGCCGTAGCGGTGGATGGCCTCGGAGACCTGCATGGCCAATTCGCGCGTGGGCACGAGCACCAGCGCGGAGGTGGCGTGGGGGCCGGCCTCTCCTGGAACCAGGTGGTGCAGCAGCGGGAGGGCGAAGGCCGCCGTCTTGCCGGTGCCGGTGGCGGCGATGCCCAGCAGGTCCTTGCCGGCGAGCAGCGGCGGCAGGGAGGCGTTCTGGATGGGCGTGGGCTCCTCGTATCCGAGGGCGGTGAGCGCCTCCACGAGCTGGGGCTTGAGGCCCAGGGATTCGAAGGTGGCGTCGGGGGGCGAGGACGGCGGTGCGGAAGTCACGCGGGGCTTGTACCACCGGCCTCCGCCCTCGTGCCTCGAAGAATCGCCGTTCTGTCCCACATCTATCGCCCAGGCGTGCGTGTCGGCCTCAGCGGACAGGCAGTGTGCCCAGGTGGGTGACCTCCTGGATGGCGCCCCGGGAGACCTGGAAGAGGGCGAAGGCCTCCGCGCCCTGCTCCACGCTCGCCAGACAGCAGACCGGGGACTCCGCGCCGGAGGCCCACTTCAAGGTGGCCCGATAGCGTTTGTGCAGGTGGCCGCAGAGGACGAGCCGGGGCTGGAGCGCCTCGGCCACCAGTCGGGCGTACTCATTGCCCACCGCGTCCGCATGGGGGCTGCGGCGCTGGTGCTCGAAGTCCTGGCGGTCCTCGGCGGCGACGAGGCCGGAGGGCCAGTCGTGGACGAGCAGGATGTCCGCCCGCTCCAGCCCCAGGGCCTGCTCGATGTCCTGCTCGTTGAAACACGCATAGTCCTTGTTGGAGACGGTGCCGAGCAGGGACAGGGCGGGGTGGGGCTTCTGGAAGCCGGGGGCGTCGTGGATGCCGGAGAGGCCGGCGATGCGCAGGCCGCGGGTCTCCACGACGCCGACGCGGCCCAGGTAGCGGCAGTTGGAGGTGAGCAGGAAGCCCTCGGGGGCTGTGTCCAGGTAGCCGTGGGGCTCGTGGTTGCCGCCGATGAAGTACACGGGCCAGGGGAAGCGCCGACGCTTCTGGTGGTAGTGCGCGAAGTCGCCCAGGTGCTTGTAGCGGGCGGGGGCGGCCATCGTCGCCAGGTCCGCCTCGTCGCGGTGCGGCTCGAAGTCGCCGACCTGGAGGACGAAGGCCAGCTCCCGGTTCGCGCTCTTCGCCCAGGACTGGAGGGTGGACACCATCCGGTCCATCCGGCCGTGCACGTCGCCCACGGCGGCGAAGCAGAAGGTGTCGGGAGGCGGGGCCATGGGGGACTCCAGCATGGCGCATCCGCGCGCCGGACGGCGCAGCGACGCGGTGGGCAGCCGACGGCTGACCGGGCGTTGAGCCTTCAGCCGACGAGCGAGGGCCAGTTGCGGCCGACCCAGGCGCGCTGTTCGACCTCTTCGCGCCACCGCGGGTCTTCCCGGTCGATGCGGCGCGAGGTGGCGAAGAGGGCCTCGAGCGCCGCCAGCATCCGCTCGGTGAAGGGGGTGTCCTCGACGACGAGCAGGGCCTCGCTCTCCCAGTAGGCGGCGGTGACGTCCAGGTTGGCGCTGCCCACCGCGACGGCCCGGGTGTCGCACACGAGGAGCTTGGCGTGGACGTGGGGGAAGAGGCGCTCCAGCTCCGGCTCCCAACCGGGTCGCGAGGGCAGCGCCAGCTCGTGGGCGATGCCGCCCTCGGCGATGACCGCGTCCAGGCGGCTGCGGACGTAGCGGTCCGCCACCTCTCGAATCGCGCCCCCGGGGAAGTAGGTCCGCGCGTCGCCGTGATGGGGCCGCACGCTGCCGAAGAGGACCTCCACGCGGACACCGCGCTTCAGGGCGGCGATGAGCGCGTTCTGGATTTCGAGCAGCAGGGGGAAGGTGTTCACCAGGACCAGCCGTGAGCGCGCATGGCGGATGAGCGCGAGCTGCGTGTCCAGGGTGTGCGTGTCCTTGAGTCCCTCGTGCAGGGCGATTCGGGCCGCCATCGTCCCCGCCGGCGCGGAGGGCGTCAGGGGAAACGGCTCGCCGCCCGCGCGGGTCCACTCCGCGAGGAACGCGCGCTCCAGGTCGGTGACCAGCGGGCCTTCCAGTCTCGCGCCGCAGTCGAGCCAGGGGATGTCGCGGTAGTGTGTATCCCGGCGCAGCGGCACCTCGTCGAAGCCCGTGTAGTACGGCGCGCCGAGGTTCCGACCCGAGACGAACGCATGCGTGGAGTCGACGAGCGTGAGCTTGCGATGGTTGCGCTGCTTGAGCTCGTAGAGGTTGGGGCCTCCGACGAGCGGAGCAATCGCGCGCACCTCGACGTTGGGTGTCCCGGAGAGACCGACGAGGGCGGGGTTGAGCGCGCCGAAGGAGTCGTGCCCGCTGTAGAGCGCGTCGGCGAGGAAGCGCACGCGGACACCTCGGGTGGCGGCCCGCTTCAGCGCCTCGGTGATGCGGGCGGTGATGGGGTCGTCCTCGACGATGTAGCACTGCCAATGGACGGTGGTCCGCGCCCCGTCGATGGCGGCCAGGACCGATTCGCGGGCCTGGGCGTTGTCGAGCTCGAAGTCGATGTGATGGCCTGCCATGCGCGGGCTGCATCCGGCGAGCGTCAGGTCCCGGGCCCAGGCATCCTGCTCGGACGGGAGGGGGAGCGGCTCCAGGGGCGTGTTCCGGGGCAGGGCCTCGCACTCCTCGGGGCTGAGCGTGCGGATGGCGGGGTGGACGGGCTTGTAGGTGTCGCGGGTGATGACCGCGGCGATGGGGACGTGCGCGGCGGCGAGTCGGGTGGCGACGCGCAGGAGTCGCTGTCCATCGACCTGTCGGGGCACGTCGTCCGCCCGCGCATCGTCGAGCCACGCGCTGGCGTCGAGCAGCAGGGGCCACGCCAGGTCGGGCAGGTGCTCACGCAGCCGCGCGCGCTGTTCGTCGAGCGAGTCGCTGTCCCGCATCCGCACGAAGACCAGGTGGCACCGGTCCTCGGCGAGCTCGCGGACGGCGAGCAGCGTGTCCTCCTCGACGAGGCTGTCGACCAGCAGCAGCGGCTTGTCCGGGGCGAGCACGTAGCCGGGCACCAGCTCCCGCGAGGCGGAGGTGTCCGAGAAGGAGAACGCCAGGGGATGCAGCCCGCGCAGGTGCCCGAGCCACGCGGCGTCGAGGATGGCGGTGCCTCCCTGGTAACGGACCTCGCCGAGCGCGGCGCCATTCGCGAACACCGTCACGAGGCCCGGCTCCAGGAGGCTGACGCTCGACAGGAGGCCGACGCGCTCGACGGCGAAGCGCGGGGCCAGGCCGGGAGCCACCAGCGCATCGGAGACGGCGGGGTGGTCCTCGAAGAGCGTCAGCCCCGTCTGGGTTCGCGGCAGGAGGAGGGTGGGGACGCGGGCCTCCTGGAGCGCGCGGGCGCCCGTCATCCCGACGTACAGGGCCTCCAGGTCCGCGAGGGAGTCGGTGGGGACGACGAGCAGTCCCGCGCCCGAGCGCAGGGCGACGTCGTCGAAGGCCTCCGCACGGCTGCTGGCGGCGTTCGCGGTGAGGGACTCGACGAGCAGCGTCTGGGTGATGCCCAGCGCCTTCGAGAGCGCCTGGAGCTCTCCGGTCTGCTCCGGCGCCAGGCCCGTGGTGAGCGCGATGAGCTCCGAGGGCTGGGCGCAGTGGGACAGGAAGCTGGCCACGGCTCCGAGTCCCCGGCCATCGGGCGCGATGGCCAGGGCCATGCGTGAGGGCTCGGTGCTGGCCGTGTCCGGCGCGCGCCCCAGGGAGAGCACGGGCAGGTGCTCCCGGAGGACGAGCCGCAGCATCGCGCCCACCCGGGCCCTGGGAGACGTGTCCAGCAGGGGGCCGAGCACGACGAGCCCGGCGCCGTGTCGGCGCGAGACCTGGACCAGGTCGCTGATGTCGAGATGGGTCTCCAGTGCGCCGGTGACCTGGATGGCGGGGCTCCAGTCCTGGAGCGTGTGCCGGAGCCGGTCCAGCACGGTGAGGCTGGTGGGCGGAGGTGCCTCCAGCTCGCTGCGCTCGGGGACCAGTCCGTACAGATAGACGGCCTCGGGCTCGGACGTCAGTCGCCGCAACGCGTGAAGGACGTGCTCGGACTCGGAGCCTGCATCGAAGACGACCACCAGACGTCGGAACATGGGGTGCGCGATTCCCGGGACGGACCTGGGCCGCGCCTTCACCGACGCTCGGCTCCGGGACGACCCTGGAGCCATCATGCCGGGAACCGGCCCGGTTGGCGTCACTGGAACGAGGGAGCAGGAACTCCGGAGGCCACGTCGGACAGGGGAAGACTGCCACCTCGCGAAGTCGTGCGCCGGACGAAAGTGATTGCCTCGGTCAAGGAGTCTGGTTTGTCGTGTGCCAAGACTCAGGGCATGGCCCATTCAATGCGTTGCGGGAGGCAGTGGGTGGCGCTCGTCGTCGCGAGCATCATCCTGGGCTGTGGGCGTGACGTGTCGGAGCACCGGGAGGGGATTCGAGCTGGGACGTGCTACGGCGGGGCACGACATCGATGCGTGGATGTCGAGCTACTCGCCCTGACGCCGAGGCGCGCTGGCCTCGTGACATCGAAGGCTATGACGGCTTCCTCGCCTCGACGAGGAAGCGCGTCGTGGTCGCGACGAAGGGGCCACCTCGTTGGAGGCGCTCGTGCAGGGCTCGCAGTTGGGGGCGGTACTGGTCCACGGTGAAGCCCGGGACCATCCAGATGACCTTGCGCAGGAAGTAGATGACCGCGCCGATGTCGAAGAACTCGGTGTGAAGGTGCTCCAGGCGCAGGTCGATGACCTCGAGCCCAGCGGCCTCGGCCTCCGCGCGAGCATCGTCGGGGTGCCGCTTGCGGTGGACCTCCGCCGGGAGCGGACCGAGGAAGTACTCCACCAGCTCGAAGACACTCGCGGGGCCGACCTGCTGCGAGAAGTAGGTCCCGCCCGGTTGCAGGACACGGGAGATCTCCCGCCACCACGTCGTCACGGGATGGCGGCTGACGACCAGGTCGAAGGCCTCATCCGCGAAGGGCAGGGGAGGCTCGTCCGGGTCCGCCACCACCACGACACCCCGGGGATGGAGCAGTCGGGTGGCCTTGGCGACATTGGGAGGCCAGGACTCGGTGGCCACGATGAGGCGGGGCAGGGGCGCCACGCCCGCGAGCACCTCACCGCCGCCGGTCTGGATGTCGAGCGCCGCCGAGGCTCGGGCCATCCTCGCGCCCAGCTGCTTCTGGTAGCCCCAGGAGGGACGCTGCTCGGTCGCGCGTCCGTCGAGCCAGGAGAAGTCCCAGCCCTCCACCGAAACGCTCGCGGCTTCCGCCTCCAGGTCCTCATAGCTTCGAGACATGGTCTGGGTTCCTACCGGGGCCCTCTCGCCGTGTCACGGCAAGGCGTCACGTCAGTCCTTCCAGAGGATCTTCCACGGGTGCTTGCGCAGATCCGTGACGAGCGTTCTGAGCTCGTCATACAGCGTGGGATCCTGCAGGACCGCGCCCGCCGTGCCTTCTCCGGCCTCGATCCGGGCCAGCACCCGGTCCGCGCGGGCCGCGATGCTGTCGAGCTGTCCCGCCGCGGCCGTGAGCTTCTCCAGCGCCAGCTTCACGCGCTGCCCGTCCTCGGGCCCCAGGGAACCGGTGAGGGCCGCGAGCCCATCCAGCGTCGTGCCCGCGGACTTCGTCAGCCCGGGCAGCTCGCCCCTCAGCACCGCCGCCGTCGCCGCCGCGTCGTCGAGCAGTCGCGCCGCCTTGCCGCCCGGCTGGAGCGCCTCGCGCGCGAGCTGTGAGAGCTGGCGCAGGTCCTTCGACGCCGCCGCCAGCTCGGAGGCCAGCACCTTCACGTCGCCCCGGTTCTCCGTCAGCACCTCGTCCAGCGTCCGCGTCAGCCGCGAGATGTTCGCCACCAGCCCCGTCACCGCCTCCGGGTCCTTCTCCAGCATCTCGGAGAACATCTCGATGAAGCGCGAGAGCTTCTCCGCCAGCAGGTCCAGCCGGGGCGCATCCGTGCCGCGCACGGCCTGACCCGCGGGCAGCGCGCTCGACTGCGTGCCCGGGTTCAGCTCCAGGTAGGGCTCGCCCAGCAGGCCCACCGTCGCCACCGTGACCCGCGCATCCGAGCGAAGCGCGCCGAGCGACTCCGGCGACACCGCCAGCTCCATCCGGACGGGCAGGGGACGGCCCTGGGCATCCCGACGCTCCGGCATCAGCCGGATGGCCTGCACGCGCCCCACCTGCACGCCACCCAGCTTCACCGGCGCCCCCTCCACCACGTTGCCCGTGTGGCCGAAGTCCACCGGCAGCACCGTGCTGGAGCCGAGCGACAGCTCGCCCATCAACCACAGCAACACCAGCACGCCCATCACCGCCGCCAGCACCAGGGCGCCCACCTTCAATTCCAACCGTCGCTCATCCATCCGTCGCACCCTCCATGAACGGCGCCGTCAGCACGCGAAGCTCCGGCGCGGAGGACTCCAGGAAACCCTCGGGCGGCCCCAGGTACGCGCACTTCCCCTGGGCCACCACCAACACCCGGTCCGCCAGCCCCCGCAGCTGGCGATAGTCATGCGTCACCACCAGACCTCCCAGCCCTCGCGCCTTCAGCGAGGCCATGACCTCTTCCACCTGCGTCGCCGCGCGCCGGTCCAGCCCCGTGGTGGGCTCGTCAAGCAGCAGGTAGCGCGGTGAGAGCACCAGCGCCCGCGCGATGGCGGTCCGCTTCTTCGCCCCGGGCCCCAGCTCGGGCGGCAGCCGGTCCGCCCACTCGAGCAGGCCCACCTGCTCCAGCGCGGACTCCACGGCCTCGACCGGGGTCGTCGGGTCCGCCAGCCACACGTTCTCCCGCAGCGTGCGCCAGTCGAGCAGGGCGGGGCCCTGGACCAGGTACGGCGCCCGGCGCCGCAGCTTCACCAGTTCACGCTCCGGCCGCGTGTCCACGCGCTCGCCCCACAGCTCCACGCTGCCCGAGTCCGGCCGCAGCAGTCCCACCGCCATCCGACACAGCACGCTCTTGCCCGAGCCGCTCGCGCCCGCGATGAAGGTCAGCCCCCGCGTGGACACCTCCGCCGTCACGCCGTCCAGCACGCGCCGCCCACCCTCGAACGCGACGCGCACGTCCGTGAAGCGCAGCGTGTCCGGAGGGGCGTCGTCCGCGATCACAGGCGCACGAGGTGGAAGGCGAGGGACACGGCCAGGTCGATCAACAGACACCCCAGGCTCGCGGCGACGACGCCGTCGGTGGTCGCCTCGCCCACGGCCTCCGCGCCTCCTCGCGCGCCCAGGCCCGCGACGGCCGCCGCCAGCGGGATGTACAGCCCGCACGCCACGGCCTTCAGCCCCGCGGCGAGCACGTCCCAGCCATCCACGTAGCGCGGGTCCATGAAGGCCCGGCCATCCACGCCGAAGACGAGCCCCGCCACCGCCGCGGCGGACAGGGTCGCGGCCACCGTCCCCAACAGGCTGAGCAGCGGCACACCCAGGACGCCCGCCACCACGCGCGGCGCCACCAGGTCCGAGTAGGGGTCCCCCGCCGACATCTCCAGCGCCTCCACCTGCTCGTTGACGCTCATGGTGGACAGCTCCGCCGCGTGGCTCGCCCCGGCGCGGGACGCCGTCAAGAGCGCGGACACCACCGGCCCCAGCTCGCGAATCAGCAGCTCGAAGTACGCGGGCCCCAGCACGGCCACGTTGCCCACGAAGCGCCGCGCCTGGCTGTTGGCGATGGTCACCAGCACCGCCCCGAAGAACGCCATGCCGGTCATCACCAGCCACACGCTGCGCCCACCCAGCTCGTGGAGCTGCACCAGCGACTCGCGCCAGGACACGCCCTCGCGCAGCCCCGCCCGCGTCGTGCGCGCGAACAGCACCACCGGCGCGCCGAAGAAGCGCAGCACCCGGTTCATGTCATCCACCCGGCGAGCACGAGCGTGAGCACGAAGTCGAGCAGGAAGATGGCCGCGCACCCGCGCACCACCGCGCTCGCCGCCGCGCGTCCCACCGCCTGGGCGCCTCCCCGCGCGGACAGCCCCACCGCCGTGGACACCAGCGAGATGGCCAGGCCGAAGGCCCCCGTCTTCAGCACGCCGCCCAGGATGTCCAGCGGGCTCAGCATGTGCGCGAAGGTCCCGAAGAACGTCCGCAGCGGCAGGTCCAGGGTGAGCAGCGCGGCCAGGGCCTCGAACAGGATGGCCACCAGGAACGTGAAGGTGCTCATCGCGAGCATGCTCAGCTCCATCGCCACCACGCGCGGCGCCACGAGGATGGCGAAGGGGTCCAGGCCGATGCCGCGCAGCCCTTCAATCTGCCCGCCCACCTGCATCGTGGCCAGCTCCGCCGCGTTCCTCGCGCCGATGCGCGCGGACATGATGAGCCCCAAGAGCAGCGGACCGAACTCCCACAGCACCCCGTAGCCCGCGGCCCACCCGAGGAACGCCCGCGCCCCGAAGCGCTGGATGTACAGCCCCGACTGCAGCACGACGATGACGCCCGCCAGCGCCGCGGTGGCCAGGGCCAGGGGCAGCGAGTCGTAGCCGAACTGCACCAGCGCCCGCGCCAGCTCGCGTCGCTCCAGCCGCGGCAGTCCCAGCACCGTGCGCGCCGCGACGAGGGCCAGCGCGCCCGCGCCGCGCACCGCCTCCAGCCCCACCGCGCCCGCGCCACGCACGGTCCTCAGCCCGGGGCTCTCGACGCGCGGCGATGGGCTCACGGGAGCACCTCGTCCTGTTCGCGCTCCAGCTCCGGCGCGGGTGCCCCGTCGTATATCAACCGCCCGCCTCGCAGGTAGAGCCAGCGGGGCAGGGGAAGGTCCACCGGCGCCTCGGGCGCGGCGACCAGCAGCGTGCCTCCGCGCGAGACCTCCAGCAGCACCCGCGCCACCTGCCGCGCCGTGCCCGGGTCCAGGCCCGCGAAGGGGTCATCCGCCAGCAGCACCGACGGACGCGCCGCCAAGGCCCGCGCCAGCCCCGCGCGCTTCTTCATGCCTCCGGACAGCCGCTCCGGCAGCGTGTCCGCCGCGTCCGTCAGGCCCACGGCGCCGAGCACCTCGTCCGCGCGCGCCTGCGCCTCGTCGTGGGGCACGCGCCGACGCGTGAGCGGGAAGAGGACGTTCTGGCGCACCGTCAGCGAGTCGAACAGCGCGTCCGTCTGGAACACCATGCCGAACGAAGCCTGCCGCGCGCGGCGCTCGGCGGCGGACAGGCCCGCCACGTCCTGGCCATCCCACAGGACGCGTCCGCTGAACGCGGGCGACAGCCCCGCGAAGGCCTTCAGCAGCGTCGTCTTGCCCGCGCCCGAGCGGCCCAGCACCACCGCCTGTGTGCCCGGAGGCAGCGCGCACGCCACCTCCGCGAGCACGGTGCGCGCGCCATGCCTCACCGTCAGGCCTTCCGCACGCAGGTCCATGGTGGAACCCGGCTCCCGCCGCTCAGGGCTTCCAGCGCGTGAGCAGGCCGTCGTGGCCGGCGGCCCAGACCTCGCCCGGGCCGAAGCCGCCCAGCGCGTTCACCGTCTCCGACGGGGTGGCGACGGTGCTCCACGCGACGCCGTTGAAGAAGTGGAGATCATCCACCTCCGACGACGCCGCGTAGATGCCCGTGCGGCCGAACGCGACGATGTCCCGCAGGTTCGGCACCGTGCCTCCGTTCACCGTCAGCGCCGGCTTCTGGGTCCACGTGCCTCGCGCCTTCTCCAGGAGCAGGCCGTGATCACCCGCCACGTAGAGCATGTGGGGGGTGAGCACCTGGACCGCGTTGAGGTAGCCCGTGGTGGTCTCGGGGAGGCCCAGCGCCTCGCGGGTCCAGGTCGTCCCCGTCTGGGGCGAGCTCCAGGCCACCGGATGCTGTTCGCCGTTCACCGTCTCCGCGCCGACCACCACCAACGCCTCGGCGCTCAGGCCGTGGATGTCCCGCAGGTTCGCCGCGAATCGGGTGATGATCGTCGGGTCCGGCTGGTTCCCCGAGGCGCCATGGTCGTAGCTCCAGGACACGACGTGCCCCCCGCTGGAGACGCCATAGACGGTGAAGACGTTGCTCTCCGGGTCCGGGAAGCCCACCAGCCCGTTGATGGAGCCCGGCTGGCCACTGGGGCGGGTCTCGCAGGCGGTGTTGAGCTCGCCGGGCATCGACGTGGCGAACCGTCCGTCGCTCGAGCCCAGGAACACGCGTCCGTTCGGCGCGGCCCATGCGGACCGCCAGTCGCCCGCGCAGTTCGTCGCGGCCGTGAAGGTGTTGCCGGCCACATGGACGACGCGACCGCTCCTGCCGGCCAGCCAGCCCCGTTCCGCTTGATAGTTGGCCACCGCGTCGAACCGCGCGCTCGTGTCGTTGAGCACCGTCCGCTCGTTCCAGGACACCGCGCCGCAGCTCGGCAGCCCGTTGTCCACCCCACCGGCGCAGTCGTTGTCCAGGCGGTCGCAGACCTCGGTGCCGCTCTCGGACACCTGCTCCGAGCCCTCGTCGCAGTCACCGGACTCCGTCACCGCGCCAGGCTCGGGTGGAGTGCAGCTCAACCCCAGCGTGGGGCCACCCTGGCCGTCACCGTCGTCATCCGCGAAGTACTCCTCGGGCACCAGCGCGCTGACGCAGTCCGCCACCTCCGCGGACTGACACTGCCGTGTTCCCGCGCAGCGCTGGGCCGTGACGCAGCTCGCGCCCACGTTGAACGCGTCGTTGTCCGGGGTGCCATCGCAGTTGTCGTCCTTGCCGTCGCAGCGGAACTCCGACTGGCCCGGATGCACGAGGATGTCCTCGTCGTCGCAGTCGCCCGCGCGCGTCGCGAAGCCCACCGGCGCCGCGCAGCCGGTCTGGGGCGCGGCGCTCGCATCCCCGTAGCCATCCCCATCCACGTCCACCCAGTACTGGACACTTCCGGGCGCATCGCTCTCGCCCGCGACACAGTTGTTGTCCACGCCGTCGCACACCTCGGTGGCGCCGGGGTGCACGTCCGGGCGCGCGTCGTCGCAGTCGGTGCCCGGGTAGTCGCCCTTCATGGCGAAGAAGCCGTCGTCGTCCAGGTCCTCGGCGCGCAGATCCAGCTTCAGGTCCGTCAGGTTCTCCTCGGGAAACTGCACCTCCGCGGACTGCCGGGCGATGACGGGACCCTCGCACGAGCCCTCGTGTGCCTCGGCGATCACCCGGAGGTCCGGACTCCAGCCCGCCTGCTTCAGGATGACGCCGACGCGCGTGTCGCTCCGGGCCTCCGCGTTCACCGTCACCACGCCCGACTCCCGGCGCGTCGGCTCCCGGCGATCTTCCACGGCGAGCGTCAGGCACTGTGGCCGGAAGGTCGCATACGTGATGAAGACCCGGAGCCCCCCTTCGTTGGTCGAGGTCTTGCTCTTGCAACCCGTCATCGAAAGTGTCAGCAGCCCTACACCCACCAGGAATAAACGCATCATCAATGCATTCTCCGGCGCGCCGAGGCGCCCACTGTCGTGACGCCCCGTCGTAAACCCCAGGACATCCGGAACTCCCCCTTAGACCGCCGTGCTGGCATCGTCCAGCAGCCCACTCCGCCGGGTTCGCCGTTTCGCTCGTCGGGCCCCAGCACGCACACCCCGCACTCCGTCGGCCCGAGCCTCGACTTCCCGCTCATGTCCACTGTCCGAACCGCCCTCGTCGCGCCCCTGTGTGCCTGGATGGTGCTCGCCCCCTCCCAGTCCCAGGCGCTCCAGAGCGACGCTCCCGTGGCTCCCACTTCCTCGCGCGAGGCTGCGGATTCCGCACCCGGGGCTGCGAAAACCGCACCGGCCGCTGCGGATTCCGCACCCGCGGACGCCACCCCCGCGGGCGCGGCGCTGACGTTCGAGCAGGCGGTGGCGATGGCGGCCGAGCGCAACGAGTCCGCGCTCGCCGCCCAGCAGCGCGCCAATGCCGCCCAGGCCCGGGTGTCGCGGGCCCGCGCGTTCTTCTTCCCGGAGCTGACGGCCACGGGCACGTACACGCGCCGCCCCAACCAGACGACGCGCGAGGTCGGCGGACAGCAGGTCGTCATCCAGCGCTACAACGCCTTCGGCGCGAACATCGTCGCGCGGATGACGCTCTTCGACGCGCGCGGCTTCCCGCTGTACCGCGCCGCGAAGCGCGAGAGCGAGGCCGCGGGCATGGAGTCGGTGGAGGCCCGGCGGCAGGTCTCGTTCGAGGCCGCCAACGCGTTCCTCATCACGCTGCAGGAGCAGCAGGTCTTCCAGGCCGCCGAGCAGCGCATCGCCTTCGCCCGCCAGTCGCTCGCGGACGCGCAGGCCCGCGCCAAGGGAGGGCTCGCCAGCACCAACGACGTCACCCGCGCCGAGGTGGAGGTGGCCACCGCGGAGGTGGAGCTCATCAGCGCCCGGAACCTGGCGCAGACGAGCCGCCTGGAGCTCGGCTTCCTGCTGGTGGACCCGGTGGAGGGCGCGCTCGCGGCGCCCCAGCAGCTGCTCGACGACGCGGCCCGCCCGCTGGACACGCACGACGGCATCATCCCCGGCGCGGTGGAGCGGCGCCCGGACATCCTCGCCGGCCAGCTGCGCGTGGAGTCGCTGGAGGCCAACGCGTGGGAGCCGCTCGCGCGGCTGTTGCCCGCGCTCGGCGTGTCCGCCACGTACCGGCTCACCAACGAGCAGGGCCTCGCGGGCCGCACGGGAGATGGCTTCCTGGCCGCGGACCTCACGTGGAACCTGTTCGACGGCGGCGAGCGGTACGCGGAGCGCCACGAGCGGGTGGCCCTGGCGCGCGCCGCCAGGCTGGAGCTGGAGCAGGGCACGCGCCGCGTGGACGTGGACATCCAGCGGGCGCGGGTGGCGCTGGAGAACGCGCGGGCGGCGCTCACGCAGAGCGAGCTGGCGACGCGCGCGGCGAAGCAGAACGCGGAGGAGCAGGGCATCCTCTACCGCCAGGGGTTGTCCACGGCGTTGACGCTGGCGGACGCCTCGCTGCGGCTGTTCGAGGCGGAGGTGGCCCTGGCCCGGAGCCGGTACTCGCTGGGCGTCGCCCTGCTGGGCTTGAGGGCGGCAGTCGGACTCGATCCTTTGGGGAAGGAACCGTGAAGGTGATGCGACGCGCAGGAACGCTGACCTTGGCCGTGGCGATGCTCGCCATGGGGGCATGCAAGAAGGACGCGGAGGCGTCGAAGGGCGAGGCGCCCGCGGCGGGCGGAAAGGCGGGCGGTCGCCCCGGCGCTGGTGGCGGCCGGGGCCCCATCCAGTTCCCCGTCGAGGTCGCCCCCGTGGAGGCCCGCGACGTCGAGTACGTGGTGAACGCGGTGGGCTCCGTGGAGGCCTTCGAGCGGGTGCAGATCACCGCCCGCGTGGCGGGCGCCGTGGAGCGCGTGCTCTTCATGGAGGGGCAGGCGGTGAAGAAGGGGGATGTGCTCGCGGAGATCGAGCCCGCCCGCTACGCCATCGCCGTGCGCGCGGCCGAGGCCTCGCTCGCCAAGGCCCGCGCCTCGTTGGTGGAGGCCCAGGCCGGCGCCGAGCGTCGCACCGCCGTCAACGAGGCCAGCCCCGGCCTGTTGCCCGCCGAGCAGCTGGAGACCTTCACGGCGCGCGCGCGCACCGCGGAGGCGGACGTGGCCTCCGCGCGGGCCCTGCTGGACCAGGCGCAGCTCAACCAGCGCGACGCCTATGTCCGAGCGCCCATGGACGGCGTGCTCCAGACGCGCACGGTGCAGACGGGGCAGTACGTCCAGCCCGGCCTGGTGCTGGCGACGCTCCTGCGCCGGGACCCGCTGCTGTTGCGCTTCACGGTGCCGGAGGCGGACGTGGCGCGCATCAAGCCGGGGCTCCCGGCGCGCTTCACGGTGCGCTCGGAGAGCGGCTCGTTCACCGCGAAGATCACCCACGTGGCGCAGGCCGCGGACGAGGCCAACCGCCTGGTGCCGGTGACGGCCGAGGTGTCCGCCGAGGACGCGGCGAAGCTCAGGCCCGGTGCGTTCGCGTCGGTGGCGGTGCCGGTGGAGACGCGCGGCGGCAGCCCGGTGGTGCCGCAGACGGCGGTGCGCGCCAGCGAGCGGGGCTTCCTGGCCTTCGTGGTGGACGGCGAGAAGGCGCGCGAGCGGGTGCTGGAGCTGGGCATGCGCACGGCGGACGGACGGGTGGAGGTCCGCGAGGGGCTCAAGGCGGGCGAGACGCTGGTCATCCGCGGCGGCGAGGCCCTGCGTGACGGCGTGACGGTGAGGGTGGTGCAGCAGAAGAAGCCCACCCTCACGGCGGAGCCGCGCGCGGAGGACGGCGGCCAGGGAGCGCGGCGATGAACCTGACGGAAGCGTGCATCAAGAAGCCCGTCCTGGCGTGGATGATCATGGCGGCCACCATCGTCTTCGGACTGGTGGCGGCGCAGCGCATCGGCATCAGCCAGTTCCCGGACGTCGACTTCCCCACCATCAACATCAGCGTGACGTGGGAGGGCGCCAACCCCGAGGCCGTCGAGACGGACGTCATCGAGCCCATCGAGGAGGCGGTGACGCAGGTGGAGGGCGTCACCAGCATCACCTCCAGCGCGCGCCAGGGCGGCGCCAACATCACGGTGGAGCTGGACCTGTCGCGCAACGTGGACATGGCGCTGCAGGAGGTCCAGACGAAGATCAGCCAGGCGCAGCGCCAGCTGCCCGAGGACATCGACCCGCCCATCGTCACCAAGACGAACCCGGAGGACCAGCCCATCATCCAGGTGGGTGTGTCCGGGCCCTTCTCCCAGCAGGTGGTGAGCGACTTCGCCCGCTACCGCGTGAAGGAGAAGCTGCAGACGGTGCCGGGCGTGGGCGAGGTGTCCGTCGGTGGCTCGCTGGACCGCAACGTCCGCATCTGGGTGGACTCCGCGAAGCTGGACGCGCTCGGGCTGACGGTGACGGACCTCACCTCCGCGCTCCAGCGTGAGCACGTGGAGCTGCCCGCGGGGCGCATCGAGGCCGAGGGGCGCGAGGTCAACGTGCGCGTGCTCGGCGAGGCGCTGGACCTGGAGACACTGCGCGACATCGTCGTGCGCGAGCAGGGCGGCCAGCCGGTGTACCTGCGCGACGTGGCGCTGGTGGAGGACGGCTTCGAGGACGTGCGGCGCATGGCGCGCGTCAACGGCACGCCCGCCCAGGGCCTGGGCATCCGCAAGCAGCGCGGCGCCAACGCGGTGTCCGTGGCGCAGGGCGTGCGCGAGGAGCTGGCGCGCATCCAGAAGGACGCCCCGGAGGGGATGGACGTGGCCATCCGCTTCGACACCACGCAGTACATCGAGGAGAGCGTCCACGAGATCGAGTTCGAGCTGATGCTGGCCTGCATCCTCACGGCCTTCGTCTGCTGGCTCTTCCTGGGCTCGCTGTCGAGCACGATGAACGTGGTGCTGGCCATCCCCATGTCGCTGTTGGGGACGGTGGCGGTCATCTACTTCCTGGGCTTCACGCTCAACACCTTCACGCTCTTGGGCCTGGCGCTGGCGGTGGGCATCGTGGTGGACGACGCCATCATGGTGCTGGAGAACATCTTCCGGCACTCGGAGGAGGGGAAGGACCGGGTGAGCGCGGCGCGCGAGGGCACCGCGGAGATCACCTTCGCGGCGCTCGCGGCCACCGCGGCCGTCATCGCCATCTTCCTGCCCGTCGTCTTCATGAAGGGCGTCATCGGCAAGTTCTTCCTCCAGTTCGGCGTCACGCTGTGCGTGGCGGTGATGCTGTCGTACGTGGAGGCCATCACGCTGGCGCCGGCCCGCTGCGCGCAGCTCCTGAAGACCTCCCGTGAGGGGCGCAGCAAGGTCGGCGTGTGGGTGGACAAGGCCTTCACGAAGCTGGAGCACGCCTATGGCCGGGCGCTCGGGTGGGCGCTGGTGCGGCCGTGGCGGGTGCTGGCCGGGGCGCTGGTCATCCTGGCGGCGAGCGTGTTCGCCTTCCGCGCGCTGCCCGGTGAGTTCGTGCCGTCGCAGGACCAGAGCCGGCTGATGGTCCGCATGCAGACGGCGGTGGGCAGCAGCATCGAGGAGACCAACCAGCTCTTCCAGAAAGCGGAGGCGTTCGCCGCCTCGCGGCCGGAGGTGACGAGCGTCTTCGCGTTGGTGGGCGGTGGTGGTGGCGGGGTGAACTCGGGCTTCATGATGCTCACGCTCAAGCCGCCCGACCAGCGCATGACGCAGTCGGAGTTCCAGCAGGTGCTGCGCAAGGAGCTCAACGGCTACCCGGGCCTGCGCGCGGTGGTGCAGGACCTGTCGCAGCAGGGCTTCTCCGCGCAGCGTGGCTTCCCGGTGGAGTTCAGCGTGCGCGGCTCGGACTGGGACGAGCTGGTCAAGGCCAGCCAGGAGATGCGCGAGAAGATCCAGGCCAGCGGCAAGGTGGTGGACGTGGACACCGACTACCAGCTCGGCATGCCGGAGCTGCGCATCACCCCGGACCGGGCGCGCGCGGCGGACCTGGGTGTGCCGATGCAGACGGTGGCGACGACCATCAACGCGCTGGTGGGCGGCGTGCGCGTGGGCAAGTACAGCACGGGCGGGCGCCGCATCGACGTGCGCCTGCGCCTGCTCGCGGGGCAGCGCTCGCGTCCGGAGGACCTGGCGCTGCTCAAGGTGCGCACGGCCAGCGGCGCGCTGGTGCCGCTGTCGGCGCTGGTGACGCAGGAGGAGCGCCCGGCGCTGCAGGCCATCACCCGCCGGGACCGCGAGCGCGCCATCAGCATCTTCGCCAACGTGGCGCCGGGCTCCAATCAGGAGGAGGCGCTGGCCACGGTGGAGAAGCTGGCGAAGGACCTGCCGGGCGGCGTGCGCGTGGTGCCAGGCGGCGCGAGCGTGGCGTTCCGCGACTCGATGGGCAGCCTGTTCTTCGCGCTCTTCCTGGGGATTGGCGTCGCGTACATGGTGCTGGGGGCGCAGTTCAACTCGTTCCTGCATCCGGTCACCGTGCTGACCATCCTCCCGCTGTCGGTGGCGGGCGCGGCCTTCGCGTTGCTCGGCACGGGCAGCACGCTGAACATCTTCAGCATGATTGGTCTGTTGCTGTTGATGGGCATCGTGAAGAAGAACTCCATCATCCTGGTGGACTACGCGCTCCAGCAGCGGGAGCTGGGGCTGGGCGCGGTGGAGGCGATGCAGCGCGCGGGGCCGGTGCGCCTGCGTCCCATCCTGATGACGTCCACGGCGACGATGATGGCGGCGGTGCCGGCGGCGCTGGCGTTGGGCGCGGGCAGCGAGACGCGCGCGCCCATGTCCATCGCGGTGCTGGGGGGGCTGTCGGTCTCCACGGTGCTGAGCCTGGTGGTGGTGCCCGCCTTCTACGTGGTCGCCGACCGAATGAAGACGCGGCTGGCCCACTGGCGCGGCAAGCGTCCGGACGACGAGGAGGGCAGCCCCGCCGCCCACGGTCGTCCGAGCGGCGATGAGCCTCGCCCCGCGACGCACGGCTGAGCTCGGCTGAGATGACGACGCGGGCCGGCTCCGGAGCTCACCGGTGCCGGCCCTCCGCTTTTCAGGCGGAGGGGTCGCGAGCATCTCCTCCGTCGAAGACGCAAGGGGTGCACCTGACCCAGGGTGTCTGATTTGTGCTGGGTCATCGACTCCTGGAGGATGTGTGGAGCCCGGTCATCCTTTGCTCGGACACCCACACGAATGGAGATCCACCATGAAGTGCTTGATGCCGTGGTTGATGGCGCTCGCTGCCAGTCTGAGCCTGGGTTGTGGAGGCGGAGCCACCGACGTGGCCGACGAGCGAGCGATGGCCAATGTCCTGGAGTGCAGCCCCGGGCTGCCCAGCTGTGAGGACGTCCGACAGATGGGCTGCCCCGAGCCTGGGATCACGCCCTGCTGCCATGAGTGGTCGTACGACAGCTTCTGTGTGTGCGAACGGCTCCAGGGTTCCCCCAGTTGTGGGGGCATGCCCCTTCGGCCCGAGTCGCCGTCGGCACACTGAGCCTTCCCGGGCAGACGAGAGGCCGGACGTCGCGCCGTCGCGATGCCCGGCGGGTCGAGGAGGAGGCCCGTGGCCCCTCGCTGAAGGCCGCCGGCGCCGTGGACACCGTGACTGGCACGCCCGTGAAGCGCGCGTGTGTCCACGGCGAGCAAGGAGACGACCCCATGGCGCAGGAGACGGAGCTTCCTCCCAACATCATCCCGGTGAAGGAGCGCGACGAGTCGCTGGACCTCCAGGCGTTCCTGGACGAAATCGGCAACAGCCAGGAGGTCCGCGTCAACAAGCTGGACGGCCGGACCGCCGCTCACGCCGTGCTGTGCACGCTGGCGCGCAGGCTGTCGGACGGTGAGGACGTCAAGCTGATGCGCGCGCTCGGCGACGACATCGGCGAGCTCATCGGCGAGTGCACCATCCTGCGCGGCCCCTCGCACGCGAAGCGCATGAAGCGCGAGGAGTTCATCTCCGACGTGGCG
The DNA here is from genome assembly GCF_020037055.1 of Myxococcus sp. AS-1-15. NCBI lineage: Bacteria > Pseudomonadati > Myxococcota > Myxococcia > Myxococcales > Myxococcaceae > Myxococcus > Myxococcus sp. AS-1-15. The sequence goes on from NZ_JAIQDF010000005.1 coordinate 177,522, forward strand.
GACCACCTGGGCATCAAGGTGGACCAGGCGTTCCGCGTGATGACGGTGGTGTTCACCGCCGTGAGGGACCGCATCCCCGAGGACGAGGTGGCCGCGGTGGCCTCGCAGCTCCCCGCGGACCTGGCCGACAGCTTCCGCCGGCCGGTGTAGCCCCGCCGTGGGCCCGACCCCGGAGAGCCTCCCCGGGGCCGGGCCCCTTCCATCCGGGGCTACAGTTCGTTGACGATGATGAGCCCGCGCGTCCCGTCCACGACGTACACGTAGCCGTCGCCGGGGATGCGCACGCCGAAGGCGCCCTCGAGGCTGCCGGCCCTTCGACCCGGGTCGTCCTCGCGGAAGGTGTTGAAGTGCGCGACCTGACGGGGGTGGGTGGGGTGGGAGACATCCAGCACGCGCAGGCCCTCCTGGTACCAGGCGACATAGAGCCGGTTGCCACGCAGGAGCATGTTGTGGATGGACGTGGGCGGCCGCATCCGGAACGTGCCGATGAGCGGGATGTTCGTCGGGTCCGTCACGTCGAGCACGCGCACGTGGGTACCGGGGCCCTCTCCGCCCTCGAAGGCGAGGGTCCTGCCCGCGAACGTGCCCACCGCGCTGTGGTGCGCATACACGAAGCCCCCGGGCGGCGTGTAGTTGCCGAGGTGCTGGACGTTGTCCAGGTCCGTGATGTCCATGATGGAGTAGCCCGAGTCCGCGTTGCTCACGTAGAGCCGGTTCTCGTACACGAAGACATCATGCGGGCCGCCGCTGAAGCCTCCCGGTGTCGGCGTGACGAGCTGGAGCAGGGTGGGCGCGAGCGGCGTGGTGACGTCGTAGACGTAGGTGGCCACGCCCGCGCTGTTGGCGTAGAGGCGGTCGCCGTCGACGAGCACGGTGTGGACGTGGGCCGGGCCCTCGGCGCGGCGGACGAAGACGGGATTGGCCGGGTCCGTGATGTCGAAGACGACGAGCCCCGACGAGTCGCTGGCGATGTAGAGCGCGTCGCCCTTCGCCCAGACGCCGTTCCACGCGCCATCCCCGGGGATGTTGACGGTCTTGACGAGCGTGGGGTTCGTCCGGTCCCTCACGTCGAACACGGAGAGCCCACCCAGCCGAGGGGCCCGCTCCAGCGAGACGACGTAGGCGTGCTCCTTGGTGACGTAGACGTCCACGGGCAGCCCGAGGGGCGTGGAGGCCTCACCCACGCGCGCGAGCCCGCCGGAGGACTCGCCCTCGCCGGGGGCCCAGGTCATCCGGTAGGCCTCGAAGGTGCCGAGCGTCTTGGTGTAGCCGGAGATGGGGCTGTCGGAGCACGACACGTAGCAGCCGGTGATGATGCCCGGCGCGGGGACATGGCAGCCGGCGAACGCCGTGGTGGTGACATTGTCGCCCGACGGGGTCCGGAGGGTGCGGCGGCCCGCGACGAAGAACGTGCCGCCCTCCGTCACGCGGGCGAGCAGGGGCGCGTTGCTCATCGAGTCCGCGGAACCATCCAGGCTGAGCTGGAAGGCGCTGCTCCCGTTGCCGACGGCGGTGGAGTTGGGGCGGCCCGGGCGGACGCGCAGCTCCGAGCGGGTGGTGAGCTGATAGATGCCCTTGCCTTCGATTCCGGAGAGCTGTTCGGTGGAGCAGCTCGACACGTCGAAGGTCGACAGGCTCTGGCAGAGCTGCGGGTCCAGGTTCTCGGCGTCGAGGAACTGGCACGTGTCATAGCGGCCCTTGTCGATCCAATCGCCCCGGTCCTGCAGCACGGTGTACGTGCCGTCCCACGGCGGCGGTCCGCTGTCGGGCGTGCCCGCGTCCTCGGGAGGAGGACCGGCATCAGGTGTGCCCGCGTCCTCGGGAGGTGGGCCGCTGTCCTGTGACCCCGAGTCTGGAAGCGTGCCCGCGTCCTTGCCGGAGTCAGAGTCTCCGCAGGCGATGAGGAGTGGGAGGAGGACACAGAGGAAGCGCCACGGGGATGTCGTCATGAAAGGCCTCGGGAAGACCACCCGGAAGGAGTGAATGGTGCCTCCAGGAATGGCGAGGCGCGCTCCTTGCGCCAATGCGCGCTCCCGATGCTTGCCGGATGACGACGGAATCGCGGCCACGTGCCGTGAACGCCGCCCGCGGGACCCGCCGGGCCGTGTCCTTGCAACGACACGGCCCGGGGCCAGCGCTACAGCTCGTTGACGATGATGAGGCCGCGTGACGAGTCGACGAGGTACACGAAACCGTCCCCAGGGATGCGCACACCGAAGGCGCCTTCGAAGATGCCGTTGCCTCGCCGCGGGTCGGTCTCCCGGTAGGTGTTGAAGTGGGCGATCTGCCGGGGCTGCGTGGGGTGGGAGACGTCCAGCACGCGCAGGCCCTCCTGGTACCACGCGACATAGAGCAGGTTCCCGCGGAGCAGCAGGTTGTGCATGGACGTGAGGGGGCGCATGCGGAACGTGCCGATGAGCGGGATGTTCGTCGGGTCCGTCACGTCGAGCACGCGCACGTGGCTGGCCGAGAACTCGCCGCCCACGAAGGCGAGGGTGCGCCCCGCGAAGGTGCCCACCGCGTTGTGGTGGGAGAAGATGCCGAAGAATCCCGGCTGCAGGTAGTCACCGAGGTGCCGGACGTCGTCCAGGTCGGAGATGTCCATGACGTGGAAGCCGGTCGTGTCGTTGCTGATGTAGAGCCGGTCGCCGTGCACGAAGACGTCATGCGGACCGCCGGTGTAGCCCTCGGGTGCCCACGTGATGAGCTGGAGCAGCGTCGGAGCGAGGGGCGAGGTGATGTCGTAGACGAAGGTGCCCGTGCCGGGTGAGTTGGCGAAGAGCCGCTCCCCCTCGACGAGCACGGTGTGCACGGTGTCAGGGCCCTCGCCGTGGCGGACGAAGACGGGATTGGCCGGGTCCGTGATGTCGAAGACGATGAGCCCCGAGCTGTCGCTGGCGACGTAGAGCGCGTCACCCTTCGCCCAGACGCCGTTCCACGCGCCATCTCCGGCGATGGTGACCGTCTTGACGAGCGTGGGGCTCGTCCGGTCCTTCACGTCGAACACGGAGAGGCCACCGAGCAGGGGCCCAGTGCTCACCGACACGACGTAGGCGTGCTCCTTGGCGACGTAGACGTCCACGGGCATGCCGACGGTCGTGGAGGCCTCTGCCACGAGCGCCAGCCCGCCGGAGGCCTCGTTCTCGCCGGGAGCCCAGGCCATCCGCTCGGTCCTGAAGGTGCCGACCGACTTGGTGAAGCCGTACATCGGATGGCTGTTGCAGGACACGTAGCAGCCGGTGATGACGCCAGGAGAGAAGACGTGGCAGCCGGCGAACGCGGTGGTGGTGACGCTGTCTCCCCAGGGGCTTCGGGCGGTCCTCCTCGCCGCGAGGAAGAACGTGCCGCCTTCCGTGACGCGGGCGATGAGCGGCGCGGGGCCGTACGCGTCCTGGGTGCCATCCGCGCTGAGCCGCAGGCCGGCGAAGGAGTTGTAGACGGAGTCCGATGGAGGCCGGGTGGAAGAGTAGGACGCTTCCTCGCGGAGGTTGAGCTGGAAGATGCCCTGGTTCTCCACGCCGGAGAGCTGCTCGGTGGAGCAGCTCGACAGGTCGAAGGCCGCGATGCGCTCACACCGCTGCGGGTCCAGGTCCTCGGGCGTGACGAACTGGCACGTGTCATGGCGACCGGTGTCGATCCAATCACCCCGGTCCTCGAGCGCGGTGTACGTCCCGTCCCAGGGAGGACGGCCTGCATCGGGCGTCCCCGCGTCGGGCGTCCCCGCGTCCTCGGGAGGCGGGCCGCTGTCCGCGGTGCCCGCGTCGGAGCCCGAGTCCGGGAGCGAGCCCGCGTCATCTCCCGAAGGGGAGTCGTCACAGGCGGACAGCAGCAGGAGCAGGAGGGGGATGCAGCGCCAGGGTCCCAACGGATGCGGCGATGGCTTCATGGAGCGCCTCGGGAGCCACCCGCGACAGTGCGGGCGGCCTTCCCGAATAGGCGAGTGCGGGCTCCTGGTTCCATCGTGGGTTGCCGCTGTTTTCGGACAGCGGACAGCGGCAACCATGACTCGGGTCCTTGAGGACCTGTCGCGCGCGACGCCTACAGCTCGTTGAGGATGATGAGTCCGCGGGACGCGTCGACCAGGTACACGTAGCCGTCCCCGGGGATGCGCACGCCGTAGTTGCCCTCGAAGACGGAGTGCTCGCGCCCCGGGTCGTCCTCCCGGAAGGTGTTGTAGTGCGCGACCTGCCTGGGCTGCGTGGGGTTGGAGACGTCGAGCACGCGCAGGCCCTCGTGGTACCAGGCGACGTAGAGCAGGTTCCCGCGGAGCAGCAGGTTGTGCATGGACGTGGCGGCGCGCATGCGGAACGTGCCGATGAGTGGGATGTGGGCCGCCGGGTTCGTCACGTCGAGCACGCGCACGTGGGAGCCCGGGAACTCTCCGCCCTCGAAGGCGATGGTCTTCCCCGCGAAGGTGCCCACCGCGCTGTGGTGCGCATAGGTGGCGAGCCGAGGCAGGAAGTAGCTGCCCAACTGGCGGACGTCGTTCAAGTCGGCGACGTCCATGATCTGGAAGCCATCGCTTCCGTTGCTGACATAGAGCCGGTCCTCGTACACGAAGACATCGTGGGGACCATCGCCGTAGCCGCCCTCCGCGGTCGGCCGGACGATCTGCAGCAGCGTGGGGTCCACGGCGTTCGTGATGTCGTAGACGTAGGTTCCGGTGCCGGGGGCGTTGGCGTAGAGCCGGTCGCCGTCGACGAGCACGGTGTGGACGGTGGTGGGGCCCTCGGCGCGGCGCACGAACGTGGGGTTGGCCGGGTCGCTGATGTCGAGGATGACCAGCCCGGAGGAGTTGCTGGCGACATAGAGCGTGTCGCCCTTCGCCCAGACGCCGTTCCAAGAGGTGTCACCCGGGAAGCTGAGCGTCTTGACGAGCTTGGGCGCCGTGCGGTCCCTCACGTCGAAGACGGAGAGGCCGCCCAAGAGGGGCGGGCGGTCCAGCGAGACGACATAGGCGTGCTCCTTGGCGATGTAGAGGTCCGCGGGGCGGATCATCGTGGTGGCGGCTTCGCCCACGCGAGCGAGGCCGCCGGAGGACTCGCCCTCACCGGGGGCCCACGTCATCCGGGTGGCCTCGAAGGTGCCGAGCGTCTTCGAGTAACCGGTCACGGGGTTTTCGACGCAGGACACGTAGCAGCCGGTGATGACGCCGGGTGAGGGGACGTGGCAGCCGGCGAACGCGGCGGTGGTGACGAGGTTGCCGGTGGTGAGCGCGAGCGTGCGACGGCCTGAGAAGAAGAAGGACCCGTTCCCGGTGTCCCGCGTGAGCAGGGGCCCGGAGCTCAGCGCATCCTTGGAGCCGTCGGCGCTGAGGCGGAAGCTGATCGACCCACCGGAGACGAACGTGCTGGTGGGTCTGTCCGGGCGCACGCGCCGCTCCGCGCGGAGGACGACCTGATAGATGCCCTGGTTCTCCACGGTGGAGAGCTGGGCGGAGGAGCAGCTCGACAGGTCGAAGCTCGTGGGGCGCTGGCAGAGCTGCGGGTCCAGGTTGTCGGCGTCGATGAACTGGCACGCGTCATATCGGCCGGTGTCCACCCAGTACCCCAGGTCCTCCAGCTCCGTGTAGGTGCCGTCCCATGGCGGCCCCGCATCGGGAGTGCCCGAGTCCCCGGGTGGGTGCGACTCACCGCAGGCAGACAGGAGGAAGGGGAGCAGGACGCACAGAGAGCGCCGTGCTCCGCGCGAGGGAGTCGTCATGGGAGCCTCGGAGATGGCGCCGCCCGCGCAGGTGCGGGCGGTCATCCTGGATACGCCACGGGGGCCCCATGTTCCCCGGCGCTCCGCCGATGCTTGCCGGATGAGGCAGAACGCGAGGACGCGGGGGCTTGCCCTTGCAAACCTCCCCGTCGTCGATCCTCCGCGTCAGGCGCCCTTGGCCAGCTCCGCGTCGATGGCCTGCACCAGGCGCGGGTCCTCCGCGGTGATGTCCGGAGCGAAGCGCGCGGCGACACGACCATCACGGCCGATGACGAACTTCTCGAAGTTCCACTGGACCTCCGGGATGGGGTTCGCCTCGATGCCGTAGCCCTTGAGGCGCGCGCGCATCGGGCCATCACCGGTGGCGTCCGGGAACGCGCGGGTCAGCTCCTGGTAGAGCGGGTGCTTGTCCTCGCCGACGACGGAGATCTTGGAGAACAGCGGGAACTTCACCGCGTAGTTGAGGTCGCAGAACTGCTTGATCTCCTCCTCGGAGCCCGGCTCCTGGCCCATGAAGTTGTTCGCGGGGAAGCCCAGCACCTCGAGCCCCTTCGCGCGCTTCTCCTCGTAGAGCTTCTCCAGGCCCGCGTACTGCGGCGTCAGGCCGCACTTGGAGGCCACGTTCACCACCAACAGGACCTTGCCCTTGAACTGGCCCAGCGTGCTGGGAGCGCCATCGATGGACTTCAAGGGGATGTCGAAGAGGTTGCTCATGTTCGGCTCGCTTCAGGAGGAAAGTGGGGAGGGGTTCCCGGGTGGGTCGACCCGCGAGGTATACAGGACGAAATCGCCGGTCTCGGCAAGCAACATCCCGGGAGTCGGACGTGGGTTTCAGACGCCCGGTCCACCAGTGGACGCGGCCTTCGGGCTCACCCCGGGCGAGGCTCGTGCCGTCGAAGTGGGGCCGTGACACGGTGACTTTCCACCGTGGGATGACCGGGCGGGCATGGGCCGCGAATTGAATCGCGTCCTGGCGGCAACGAGGGTTGCGCCTCCATGCGCACGGCGGCAACTTCCCCCTCCGCACCATCCCCCCTCAGGAGAGAGACGCATGCGTTTCCTGTCGATGCCCCTCATCGTCGCCGCCCTCCTCGTTGGTTGCAGTGACGATCCAGATCCCACGCCGACACCTGACTCGGGCACGCCACAGCAGGACTCGGGCACCCCACAGCCGGACGCGGGGAATCCGCCGGAAGACGCGGGCACGCAGGAGCCTGACGCGGGCAATCCGCCGGAAGACGCGGGCACGCAGGAGTCTGACGCGGGCAATCCGCCGGAAGACGGGGGCACGCAGGAGCCGGACGCGGGGCCCCTGCCCAGCGGTCCTCCCGTTCCGCAGGGGCCGCCCAACGTGCCCGAGTTCCCTCCGGCCTTCCCCGGCCAGACGCGCGCTCCGGCGGTCCAGTCGCAGACGCAGTTCCAGGTCACCGAGGTGGCCTCCGGCATCCGGAATCCCTGGGGCCTCGCCTTCCTGCCCGACCAGCGCATGCTGGTGACGGAGAAGCCCACGGGGCGGCTCTTCATCGTCACCCAGCAGGGCGAGAAGTCGGCCGCCGTCACGGGCCTGCCCGCGGTGGATGGCCGGAACCAGGGAGGCCTGCTCGACGTGGAGGTCGGTCCCGACTACGCGGAGAGCCGGCTCATCTACTGGACCTATTCCGAGCCGCGGCAGGGCGGCAACGGGCTGGCGGTGGCGCGCGCGAAGCTGGTGGACGGCGCGCAGCCGGCGGTGGAGAACGTCCAGGTCATCTTCCGCATGATGCCCACGCTCGAGTCGACGCTGCACTCGGGCGGACGGCTGGTGTTCACGCCCGACGGAAAGCTGTTCGTCACGCTCGGCGAGCGCTCCATCCTCGACGGCCGCAAGCAGGCGCGGGACGTGAAGAGCCACTTCGGCAAGGTGGTCCGCATCAACCCGGATGGCTCCGTGTCGCAGGACAACCCCTACGTGAACACGCCGGAGGCGAAGCCGGAGATCTGGTCGGTGGGTCACCGCAACATCCTGTCGGCGGCGCTCGATGGGCAGAACCGCCTGTGGATCGTGGAGATGGGACCGCAGGGGGGCGACGAGCTGAACCGGCCCGAGGCGGGCAAGGACTACGGCTGGCCCACCATCGGGTACGGCGAGGAGTACTCGGGCGCGCCCATCCACGACAGCCCCGTGGGTGAAGGCATGGAGCAGCCGGTGTACTACTGGGACCCGGTGATTGCCCCCTCGGGGATGACCATCTACTCGGGGACGCTGTTCCCGGAGTGGCGCGACAACATCTTCGTGGGAGGGCTGGCGGCCCAGGCGCTGGTGCGGCTGATGGTTCGCAATGACCGCGTCATCGGCGAGGAGCACCTGCTCAAGAACCGCAACGAGCGCATCCGCGAGGTGGTGCAGGGCCCCGAGGGCGCGCTCTACCTGCTCACCGATGCGACCAACGGCAAGGTGCTCAAGCTCACGCCGCGCTGAGTCTTCATCATCCACGGTGGCAACCGCGCGTCCCGGGGGAATCACACCTCGGGGCGCGCGGTCGTTTTGATGGAGGGTGAACGTGTCGAGCGTCTCGCAGGGCCGTGCGTCATGGACGTGACGCAGGTGGCGCCCTCGATGCTCACGAGCCCGCAGAGGCGCGCCGAGCCGTTCATCGGCGCACAGGCGCGCGTTCAGGAGGCGTCGCCGCGCGGAGCACTCGCTTGTCGGGGGTGGCCCCCGAAGTCAGTGTGCCGCGCGATTCCCGTGAGGCGTCGACGGGCGAGGAGAAGTCCTCCGCGTGCTCGGCGTTCCACGGTGCACCTCCACCCGTCACATCGAGGACTCGCCATGCGTTCGAGGTTGGGTCATGTCGTCCGCTGCATCCGCGCCGGGTCGAGCGCGGTGCTGTTGCTCCTGTCCAGCCTCGCGTCGGCGCAGCCTCCCGTGAGCGAGCCTCCTCCCCGCGCGGTCCTCTTCCAGGGCGTGCGCGTGTTCGACGGCAAGTCGAAGGGGCTGTCCGGGCCCGTCAACGTCCTGGTTCAGGGCAACAAGATCGCGCGCATCTCGAGCAGCCCCATCGCGCGCACGGGCGAGGTGCGAGTCATCGAGGGCAAGGGGCGCACGCTCATGCCGGGACTCATCGACGCGCACTACCACATGATGATGGCCTCGGTGCCGCTGACCGTGGCGCTGGCGGGGCCGGAGGGGTACCTCACGTTGGTGGCCGCGCGTGAGGCGAAGGCGACGCTGCTGCGAGGCGTCACCAGCGTGCGCGACATGGCCGGGCCGGTCTTCAGCATCAAGCGGGGCATCGATGAGGGGCTCATCGAGGGCCCGCGCATCTGGCCCTCGGGCGCGATGATCTCGCAGACCAGCGGCCATGGGGACTACCGCCGGGCGGAGGCGCTCCCGCGGACGGCGATGTCCTCGCTGACGTTCGCGGAGCGCGTGGGTGGGGCGGCCATCGCGGACGGGCAGGACGAGGTCCTGCTCCGGGTCCGTGAGCAGCTGATGCTGGGGGCCTCGCAGATCAAGCTGGCGGCGGGAGGCGGTGTGTCCTCGGACCACGATCCGCTGGATGTGTCGCAATACACGGAAGCCGAGCTCCGGTCCGCCGTGGAGGCCGCGGAGAACTGGGGGACGTACGTGGCCGTGCATGCGTACACGCCGCGCGCCATCCAGACGGCCATCCGGGCGGGGGTGAAGGTCATCGACCACGGGCAGTTGATGGATGACGCCACCGCGAAGCTCATGGCGGAGAAGGGGGTCTGGCTGAGCCTGCAGCCGTTCCTCGACGACGAGGACGCGACGCCCTTTCCGGAGGGCTCGGACAATCGGGAGAAGCAGCTGGAGATGACGCAAGGCACGGACAAGGCCTATGCGTTGGCGAAGAAGTACAAGCTGAAGACGGCGTGGGGGACGGACTCGTTGTTCGACCCGAAGGTGGCGGCGAGGCAGGGCGCGCAGCTGGTGAAGATGACGCGGTGGTACACGCCGGCGGAGGCCCTGCGGATGGCCACGGGCACCAACGCGGAGCTGCTGGCGCTGTCGGGCAAGCGCAGCCCCTACAAGGGTCGACTCGGCGTCGTCGAGGAGGGGGCGCTCGCGGACCTGTTGCTGGTGGACGGCGACCCGGTGGCCAACTTCGAGTTGATCGCCAACCCCGAGAAGAACTTCCTGGTCATCATGAAGGACGGGAAGATCTACAAGGACCTGCTCGGCCCGTGAGCTGTATAGAGGGCGACCATGACGACGTCCGATGCACCACGCTCGCCGCGAGTGAGCATCCGTCCCGCGACGCTGGCGGATGCCGCGACGCTGACGGAGCTCGGGGAGAGGACCTTCAGGGACACCTTCGCCGCCGAGAACACGCCGGAGAACGTGGAGGCGTTCCTGGCCTCGCACTACAGCCGTGCGATCCAGGAGGAGGAGCTGCGGGAGCCTCGCAACCTGTACCTGCTCGCGGAGGTCGACGGAGTCCCCGCGGGCTTCGCGCTCCTTTGCGACGGCGCCCGTGAGCCGAGTGTGCGGGCCGAGCGCCCGGTGAACCTGTCGCGCCTCTATGTCGACCGCGCCTTCCTCGGTGCGAAGGTGGGCGCCGCGCTCATGCGCCGCTGCCTGGATGATGCGAGGAGGCGGGGGCACGACGTGTTGTGGCTCGGTGTGTGGGAACGCAATACGCGCGCGCGGGCCTTCTACGCGCGCTGGGGTTTCATCGAAGTGGGGGAGATGCGCTTCGTGCTCGGGACAGACCCGCAGCGCGACCTGGTGCTCGCCCTCGCGCTTTGAGCCGCGTCCGCAGGACCTCTCGCACGACTCGCCTCAGCGAGCGATGCAGGCGGTCGCCCTCGTGCAGGTGGCTGAGGATCTCGCGGCGCGTCAAGCGAGGGGCCGACGACGGCGTTTGCTGCCGGTCCCTGCCGAACGGCCGCGGGTCATCCATACCTCTGGAGTGGTATTCCGGCCCCTCCCGCCACCGACTACTTTCAGCAAATCAAGGAAGCGCGGGAAGCGCTCCGACTGGCGCCTGTGTATTGGCGCCTGACCGTGAATGGCAGTCGATGTCCACCCATGGTGGCGCGAGAGACTCGGTATCGTGTCGCGGGGGGCCCGGCGTTGTCATGTCGGTCGCGGCGGGACAGGATGAATGAGGTGTCCATGCCTGCCCATGCGGCGTTGGCCATGGGTTCACCGAGGGGGGCACATGCTGGATCCAGAATCTCTTCGTGTCGCGCATGAGCGGACCACGAGAGTCTTTCGGTATCTCCAGGCGCTGAACCGTCATCGAAACCCCGCTCCGCGCCAGCTTCGGGATCAACCGTGGAGCCTGAGCCTCGCGACGCTGCCCGCGCATCCCTCCATCCTGTTCGTGCGCGATGCGAGCGCCGCGAGTGAGGGGGCTGAAGGGACGGAGGGCTCCGACGCGGACCTCATCCTCCGGGTGCGCCGCCCGCGGCTGGTGCCTCCCCCAGCTCCGCCTCCTCCTCTCGCCGAGTGGCTGACCACGCCCTGGGATGACCCACTCGTGGAGCCCGGGACGGCGGCGTCTCGCGACGAGGTGGATGACCAGGGCGCCACACGCAGGGTGTCGTTCGACGAGCGTCCCGAGCGCGTCGAGGCCCTTGCGAGCTGGATGCCCCGTCACGCGGCCTGGGCGAGTGAGGAGCGGCAGGCGCGCGCGGCGCTGAGGATCTTCGAGCAGCTCTATGAGCTTCATGGCCGACTCGAACGAGAGGGAGAGCGGCTCGAGTTGCTGGTCGCCGATGGCATCCTGAGCTGGCGCCAGACGACGGGTGGATTGTTCCATCCCGTGCTGCTCCAGCGCGTCCAGTTGCGGTTCAACTCCCGGGTCCCCGAGTTCACGGTCTCCGACAGCGGGCGTGGCGTCGACCTCTACTCGGAGCTGTTCAGCCACCTGGAGGAACTCGACGGGAGGATTCTGGCGAGGTGTCGCGAGGAGCTCCAGGCCGGCGGGGTGAAGCCCCTGGGCGGTGAGCAGACCTCGAGCTTCTTGCGACGTCTGCTCATCCAACTGTCCGCGCGCGGGGAGCTACTCGAGCATGGCCGGCCGAGCGAAGACGCCGACCCGCCGCGCATGGGGCGAGAGCCCGTGCTGTTGCTCCGCAGCCGCAGCCTCGGTTTCGCCAGAGCCCTCGAGGGCATCCTGGAATCCCTCGAGAAGCGCCCGGACCTGCCGTCCGCGCTGGCCCGGGTGGTGGGCTGTGACGTGCCGAGCCCGCGCGAGGAGGCGGGCTCCAAGGGAACCCGAGGCCACGCTGGCGAGGTCGTGGATGTCCTGCTGAGCAAACAAGCCAACGCGGAGCAGGAGGAGATTGCCAGCCGGCTTGCTCGGAACGGCTGTGTCCTCGTCCAGGGGCCTCCGGGGACAGGGAAGACCCACACCATCGCGAACCTGATTGGTCATCTGCTCGCCGAGGGCAAGAGCGTCCTGGTGACCAGCCATACCACCAAGGCGCTGCGGGTGCTTCGAGGCCAGGTGGTGCCGGAGCTCCAGCCGCTGTGTGTGAGCGTCCTCGACAACGACCTCGACAGCCGAGCCCAGCTCGAAGGCGCTGTCTCCGCGATGGCGGAGCGATTGTCCGTGAGCAATGGCACGCGGCTGGACAGGGAGGCGTCCTCCATCGCGGAGCATCGCGAGCGGCTGAAGGATGAGCTTCAGCAGGCCCGACAGGAGCTGCTCCAGGCACTCTCCGACGAGTATCGAGACGTGGTGGTGGCGGGGCGGAGCTGGTCTCCCTCGGAGGCGGCCCGACGGGTCGCGGCCGAGCCGACGCAGCACCTCTGGCTGCCGGGGCCGGTGATGCTCGGTGCCGCGCTTCCCCTATCGGAGGACGAGGTCCGGGAGCTGTATCGCGGCAACGCCGTTCTGACGCCTCAACACGAGACAGAGCTGGCGTGTCCACTCCCGAGGCTCGACGAGGTCATGTCCCCTGGGGAGCTTGGGGGATTGCTGGAGAAGCGGAAGTCGCTCCGGGTGGAGGCGGAGGGCGCTCTTCCCAATCTCTGGCAGGGGCCTGCCCGGGCGGAGGACACCGTGGACCTGACGGAGCTGGCCAGACGCTGCCTTCGCGCCTTCGACCCATTCGAGGACGGTCTGCCCTGGAAGCTCGCGGCGGTGTCAGCGGGTCTGGCGGGGGACCGGGAGGCGGCTCCCTGGCGGTCCCTCATCGACGCCATCTCCGACGTGCGTGCCATGGAGCTGGCGACCCGGGAGTCCTTGTTCCAGCATGCCCCTGTTCCAGCACAGGATCTGTCCATGGACGAGCAGCTCTCCGTGCTCGCGGAGCTCCAGCGGCACCTCGAGGCGGGAGGGACGCTGGGGGCGTTCACGCTGCTCACGCGCTCCTCGTGGAAGCGAGTGATTCGGGGCTGCCGGGTCGAGGCGGGAGCGCCTCGGGAGCTGGTCCACTTCGCGGCGCTCTCCGCGTGCCTCTCGCTCCGCAAGCAGCGGCAGGTGCTGGCGCGGCGCTGGGATGGTCAGATGGCCGCGTTGGGCGCGCCGCTTTCGTCCGAGCTGGGAGAAGCGCTGGAGGAGCGGCTGCTCGAGTTTCGCGATGAACTCGGCCGGTGCCTGGACTGGGCGGAGTCCGTCTGGCGTCCGTTGGACAAGGCGCTGAGCACGAGCGGGATGCGCTGGAAGGAGCGGTTGGACGCGGAGCCCATCAATCCAGCGCCCCATGGGATGTTCCAGCGGCGGCGCGACGCATTGGTACGAGGCATCGCGCCTGCCCTGCGTGCGCGGGCACGTGAAATCGAACTGGAACGGGTCCGCGAGAAGCTGCGACAGGCTCGGGCCCGGCTCGAGGCGTGGGGAGGAATCTCCGCGGGTTCCGTCATCGTCCGGAGCCTCGCGAAGGCGCTGGAAGCGCGGGATGGCGAACTCTACGCCCGCGCGTTCGTGGGGCTCACGGAGATCCTGGAGAAGCGGCGGGCACTCACGCGACGACAGGAGCTGCTCACGAGGCTGAAGGCGGCCGCCCCGGGTTGGGCCTCCGCCATTCGCGAGCGTCGGGGCGTCCACGCGCGGGAGCGGCCCCCGGGAGCACCCCAGGCCGCGTGGTGCTGGCGGCAGCTTCACGACGAGCTCGAGCGCCGCGGCGGCGTGCAACTGGCCAGCCTCCAGTCGCGCATCGAGGTGCTGTCGGAGGAGCTGCGCAAGTGCACCGCGAAGCTCATCGAGCGTCGTGCCTGGGCCTCCCAGGCCCATCGGACGACGTTGGGGCAACAGCAGGCGCTGGTGGGCTGGTTGGACATCCAGCGGCGCATCGGGAAGGGGACGGGAGTCCGGGCGCCTCGCTTGCGTGCGCAGGCGGCGCAGTTGATGAGCGAGTGTCAGCGAGCCGTGCCGGTGTGGATCATGCCGCTCACGCAGGTGGTGGAGAACTTCACGGCGGCGACCCGGTTCGATGTCGTCATCATCGACGAGGCGAGCCAGTGCGATGCGATGGGGCTCATCTCCCTGTACCTGGCGGACCGCGCGGTGGTCGTGGGAGACCACGAGCAGGTGAGCCCCTCTGCGGTGGGGCAGAACGTGGGCATGGTCGAGCAGCTCATCGCCGAGCACCTCGCCGGAATCCCCAACGCCGTGCTCTATGACGGAAAGATGTCGGTCTACGACCTCGCCCGGCAATCCTTCAGCGGCATGGTGTGCCTGCTGGAGCACTTCCGCTGCGTCCCGGACATCATCGAGTTCAGCAATCAGCTGTCCTACGAGGGGCGCATCAAGCCGCTTCGGGAGGCGGCGAGCGCCAAGGGACTTGCTCCCCTGAACATCCATCGGGTCGAGGGGCATGCCCAGGCGAAGGTCAACGAGCGGGAGGCCATCGCGGTGGCCTCCCTCATCGCCGCCGCCGTGGAGCACCCCGCCTATGCGGGGCGCACCTTCGGCGTCATCTCGCTCGTCGGAGAGGAACAGGCGTTGAAGGTGGATTCGTTGCTTCAGGCGCACCTGTCTCCGGCCGAGTACGAGCGACGGCGCGTATTGTGCGGAAGCGCCGCCCAGTTCCAGGGTGACGAGCGGGACGTGATGTTCCTGTCCATGGTGGACAGCCCCGATGGGGACGGCCCCCTGAGTCGACGGGAGACGCAGGACTTCAAGCAGCGCTTCAACGTCGCGGTGAGCCGGGCCCGGGACCAGCTCTGGGTCGTGCACTCGCTCAATCCCTCCATCGACCTGCAGCCCGGGGATTTGAGGCGCAGGCTGTTGGAGCATTGCGCGCAGCCGCAGGGGGTCGAGCGGGCGCTCCTGCGTGCCGAGCCCAAGACGGAGTCTCCCTTCGAGAAGGAGGTGCTCGCGCTCCTGGTCCGCGCGGGCTATCGGGTGACGCCGCAGTGGCGCGTGGGACACTACCGCATCGACCTGGTGGTCGAGGGGGGAGGGCGCCGGCTGGCGGTGGAGTGTGATGGAGATCGCTACCATCCCCTCGAGAAGCTCCCGGAGGACATGGCACGTCAGGCGCTGCTCGAGCGCCTCGGGTGGCGGTTCGTGAGGATTCGAGGCAGCGCGTTCTTCCGGGACCCCGAGGCCGCGATGCGACCGGTCTTCGCGAGGCTGAAGGAACTGGAGATTCCTCCAGAGGGAGCTCCACCGGAGGAGGCCGCTCCGGTCGAGGACGCCCTGCGCGCGGAGCTCGTGCGCCGTGCCGAGGCCATTGCACGGGAGTGGGAGGCCTCACCCGAGCGCTTCCGGGCTCCGAAAGAGGCGCGCGCCTCCCGTGTCGGACGCCCGCCTCGCGGTGGTGCGCCGAGCAAGAAGAGGAGCGAGGCCACTCCAGAAGAAGAGGTGCCCGACCAGATTCCGACGCTCCTGCCGCTCGAGGTACCACTCCCCGCGGCGCAAGTCGTCACTCCCCGGCGGCCCAGGGTGGGGAGCTTGAGGGCGGTGCCGCGAGAACAGGACAAGCCCCTCGCCGAGAAGGATCCGCTCCCCGCCGCTTTACGGCGCCTGCTGACGCCTCAAGACTTCCTGTGCCAGTCGTGTCGGGGAGAGCGACGGCTCTGGATCGGAGAGCGGGGGCCCTTCCTCAAGTGCGCGGCCCAGAAGTGCTTGAAGACGGAGAGCGTGAGGTTCGAAGTCCTGGTGCTCGCGCTGGAGCTGCGGGCACGATGCTCGTGTGGTGCGTTCCTCCACGTCGCCCGAGGAGTGGGAGGCGAACCACGACTGGAATGCACCGGGGCGGGGTGCTCCAAGCGCTGGCCATGGCGGCAGTTCCGCGATCAACTTCGGGGCCGCAAGATGGATGAGCCCGCGCCAGTGCTACTTCCGCTTCGGCCCCTTCAAGTACTTGCTCAGCCGGACCTTGCCGAGCCCACGACCACCGAACAGATACCAGGTGATGGCCGCGCCAAAGAGCGCCGCGGCCAGGGCGATGCCTAGGGCCCCGAGCACCGGGATGTTCCCGTACATCCACGGCTTGGGCGCGAAGGAGATGAACGCCCCGACGATGAGGCCGCAGGCGCACAACCCCATGAACATGATGACCGACGCGCTGCGCAGGTTCTCGTTCAGCTTCTCGAACTGGTCCGCCCGCACCGTCACCGTGAACTTGCCCGACTCCATGTCCAACAAGATCTGCGACAGCTGCGTGGGCAGGTCCGCCGCCATCGACTGGATGCGCAGGAGCGTGCGCATCAGCCCGCCCTGCAACTGCATCGGGTCATACCGCCCCGCGAGCAGCTCCTTCGCGTACGGCAGCACCACCTCGACGATGTTCATCTCCGGGTACAGGCTGCGCAGCATGCCCTCCGTGGACACCGACGCGCGGCTGAGCAGCGCGTACTCCTTCGGGATCCGGATGCGGTACTTCACCGCCAGATCCAGCAAGTCCCTCAGCAGCGAGCGCGTGTCCACCTGACCCAGCGTCGTGGGCAGGTGCTGCCCCAGGATGCTCTCGATGTCGTTGCGGAAGCCCACCAGGTTCGCCCGCGCGTCCGGCACGCCCACCCGGTAGAGGATGCGCGCCACCGAGTCGCTGTCCTTCAGCGCCACCGCCAGGCACAGCATCACCAGCGTCTCCTGCATCGGCCGCGTCAGCCGTCCCACCACGCCGAAGTCCAGCAGCGCCAGCCTGTTGCCCTCCAGCAGCAACACGTTCCCCGGATGCGGGTCGCCGTGGAAGAGCCCGTCGTCGAAGAGCTGCCGGAAGCTCGCCTCCAGGATGTGGTTGGCGATGGTCTTCCGGTCCTCGTCCGACAGCTCCGCCTGGCTGATCTTCACCCCCCGGATGAACTCCAGCGTCAGCACCGTCCGGCTCGACAGCGCCGCGTAGACGCGCGGAATCTTCATGTACGCGCGCTCCCGGTGGTTCTCCAGGAACGCGCGGACGTTGGCGGCCTCGTTGATGAAGTCGAGCTCCTCGTGGATGGCCCGGTCGAACTCGTCGACGATGCCCGTGGGCGTGTAGATGCCCGTCTCCTCCACCACGGCTTCCAAGAGACGCGCCAGGTTGCGCAGCACCACCAGGTCCGAGTCGATGCTCGCGGCGATGCCCGGCCGCTGCACCTTCACCACCACCTCGTCGCCCTCCAGCGTCACCGCCCGGTGCACCTGGGCGATCGACGCCGCCGCCAGCGGCGCCTCGTCGATGTGCTTGAACAGCTCGCGCGCATCCTTGCCCAGCGACTCGCGAATCTGCGCGTGCACCTGCTCGAGTGGAATCGGCTCCACGTTGTCCTGCAGCAGCGCCAGCTCGTCCACGAACTCCGCGGGCAGCAGGTCCGCCCGCGTGGAGAGCACCTGGCCCAGCTTCACGAAGGTGGGGCCCAGGTCGTTGAGCAGCATCCGGAAGCGCCGGGCCGTGGAGGCTCGCTGGGCCTCCGGCGAGACCTCGACCTTCTCCTGCCGCCCGAGGATGCGCCACAGCCCCGCGCGCTCCAGCACCTCGCCGAAGCCATGCCGGGCCGCGATGACCGTAATCTGCCGCACACGGTTCAGGTCCTGGAGGTTCACGGAAACGCTTTCTCCTCGCGACGACGTTAGACCGCGACCGCCGGCTTCGCCACGAAGCGCAGCAGGACATACCCCACCAGCGCCGACAGCAGCGAGCCCACCACGATGCCCAGCTTCGCTTCGTTCAGCACCGCGGGCTGGTCCCCGAAGGCCAGCCCCGCCACGAACAGCGCCACCGTGAAGCCGATGCCCGCCACCACCGCCACCCCGTGCAGCTGCGCGAGGCTCCCGCCGCCCGGCATCGACGACACGCCCAGCCGCACAGCCCCCCACGTGAAGGCGAGGATGCCCACCTGCTTGCCCACGAAGAGGCCGACGATGATGCCCAGCGGCACGGGCGACAGCAGGTCTCCCCAGCCCATGCCCGCCAGCGGGATGCCCGAGTTCGCCAGCGCGAACAGGGGGACGATTCCGTACGCCACCCAGCCCTTCCACAGGTGCTCGAAGCGGTTGAGCGGCGGCTCGAGCTCCTCCAGGCGCTCCTCGATGTAGAGCAGCTGCGCGCCCCGCATGGACTCGTCCTCGGCGCGCCCGGTGCAGTCCCGGATGTAGACGGACAGGTCGTCGAGCACCTCGCGCCCGGGCCTCGTGGGCCGCGAGGGGATGCACAGCCCTATCACCACGCCCGCCAGCGTCGCGTGGATGCCGCCGTGGTGCATCGTGAACCAGAGCGCCGCGCCGGCCAGCAGCCAGGGGATGCCATTGCGGACATAGAAGCGGTTGAGCGCGACCAGCACCGCCACCACCGCGCCCGCGGCCAGGAGCCAGCCCCCGTGCACGCCGGTGCCGTAGAACAGCGCGATGACCAGGATGCCGCCGATGTCATCGAAGATGGCGAGCGCCGTGAGGAACACCACCAGCCCGTGGCTCACGCGTGAGCCGACGAGCGACAGACAGCCGATGGAGAACGCGATGTCGGTGGCCATGGGGATGGCCCAGCCCGCCTGCGCGGCAGAGCCCGCGTTGATGACGGCGTAGAGCAGGCCCGGCACCACCATGCCGCCCAGGGCCGCGATGAGCGGGAGCACGGCGCGGGCCGGCGTGCGCAGCTCCCCGGCGCTCAGCTCGCGCTTGACCTCCATGCCGACGAGGAAGAAGAACAGCGTCATCAGCCCGTCGTTGATGAGCTGGCGGACGGTGAAGGTCGCGTGGGTGCTCGCCACCCCGAAGGACAGCCGGGCGTCGAAGAGGCCCTCATAGGACGCGGCCCACGGCGAGTTGGCCCAGGCCATGGCGAGCACGGCGCACACGGCCAGCAGGATGCCGCTGCTGGTCTGGAGCTGGAAGAAGGCCCGGAGCGGAGCAATCGCCACCCGGAAGAGCGCGGGTACGGGCGTCGGGCTGCGTGTCCTGGGGGCGGTCGAGGGGGGAGGCGACTCCATGGCGGCGCGGAAGATGCACTCGCCCATGGACGGCTGCATCCGTTTTCGCGACGGCGCGAGCGGAAATGTCGGTGGTGGATGATAGGGAAACCGGGCGGGTAGGGTCAGCGGTTCGTTGATCCAGGGGTGGGGGCATGAGAGAAGGGCGGGGATGGCCGTGACGCAGCAGATGAAGGCAGCCAAGGCAGCAGCGGTGGAGCTTCCCGTGGACCCGACGCAGGACGTCGCGCCGGACGGGGACAAGGCGAGCGAAGGCTCGGGCGCGAGGGAGATCGCGTCCCTGACGCCGATGATGCGCCAGTACCTCGAGGTGAAGGCGCTGCACCCGGACACGGTGCTCTTCTTCCGGCTCGGGGACTTCTACGAGATGTTCTTCGAGGACGCGGTGAAGGCCTCGGAGATCCTCCAGATCACGCTCACCGCCAGGGCCAAGGGCGCCGACAAGGTGCCCATGTGCGGCATCCCGTACCACTCGTCGCGCCGGTACATCGCGCGCCTCATCGGCGAGGGCCTGAAGGTCGCCATCTGCGAGCAGGTGGAGGAGGCCGGCAGCGGGCCGGGCATCGTCCGGCGCGAGGTGACGCGGGTCATCACCCCCGGCATGGTGCTGGACGAGGAGGTGCTCGAGCCTCGCGACAGCAACTTCCTGGCCGCCGTGTACTGGAACGAGAAGGGCTTTGGTGGGGCGCTGCTGGAGGCGTCCACCGGCGAGTTCCTCGCGATGGAGGCGGGCTCGGCGGCGGAGCTGGCGGAGTCGCTGTCTCGCGTGGAGCCTCGGGAGCTGCTGGTGCCCGCGGGGCAGCGCAACTCGGCGGAGGTGGCGCAGCTGTGCTCGCGGCTGCCTCGCGTGCCGGCGGTGGCGGAGGGGGAGGTCGCGGCCTTCGAGCCGGCTCGGGCGGCGGGCTACCTGCGCTCGCACTTCGCGGTGCAGTCGCTGTCGGCGTTCGGATTGGATGACGCGCCGCTGGCCACGGGGGCTGCGGGCGCGGCGCTGCGGTATCTGAAGGACACGCAGAAGACGCCCGCGGCGCACGTGGACCGGCTGAGCCGGCAGGAGCGCTCGGGCAGCCTGCTGATGGACGAGTCCTCTCGCGCGAACCTGGAGGTGCTGCGCTCGCAGCGGGACGGTGGGCGCAAGGGTTCGCTGTTGGGGGTGCTGGACCGGACGGTGACGAGCCTGGGGGCGCGGAAGCTGGCGCGCTGGCTGGCCTCGCCGCTGGGGTCGCTCCCGGAGATCCACGCGCGGCTGGACGCGGTGGAGGAGCTGTCCGCGAAGAGCGTGTGGCGTGAGGAGCTGACGGGCATCCTCAAGGAGGTGGCGGACCTGGAGCGGCTGACGGGCCGGCTGTCGCTGGGCGCGGGCAACGCGCGGGACCTGCGGGCGCTCGGGGTTTCGTTGGCGCAGCTGCCGCGGTTGGGCGCGGCGCTGGCGCGGTGTCAGGCGCCGTTGCTCCAGTCTCTCGCGGGGCCGCTGACGGCGTTGCCGGAGCTGGCGAATCTGTTGGCGCGCTCGGTGGTGGACGAGCCTCCCGTGGCGCTGAAGGAGGGTGGCTTCATCCGGCAGGGGTACCACGCGGAGCTGGACCGCCTGGTGGAGCTGTCGACGTCCGGCAAGGACGTGCTGCTGAAGATCGAGGCGCGGGAGAAGGAGCGCACCGGCATCGGCTCGCTGAAGATCCGCTACAACAAGGTCTTCGGGTACTACCTGGAGGTGACGAAGTCGAACCTGCACCTGGTGCCGGCGGACTACATCCGCAAGCAGACCACGGTGGGGGCGGAGCGGTTCGTCACGCCGGAGCTGAAGGAGCACGAGGAGCAGGTGCTGACGGCGGAGGAGCGCCGGTGCGCGCTGGAGCTGCAGCTCTTCGAGGAGCTGCGGGCGAAGGTGGCGCAGGCGGCCCCGCGCATCCGATCCGTGGCGGAGGCGGTGGCCACGGCGGACGCGCTGCTGTCCTTCGCGCGGTGCGCGTCGGAGTACGGCTACACGCGGCCGGAGGTGGACGCGTCGGAGGTGCTGAGCATCACCGCCGGGAGGCATCCGGTGGTGGAGCGGATGCTGGGGGCGGGGGAGTCCTTCGTTCCCAACGACGTGCGGATGGACCCGGAGGACGCGCAGCTGCTGGTCATCACCGGCCCGAACATGGCGGGCAAGAGCACGGTGATGCGGCAGGTGGCGCTGACGGCGCTGATGGCGCAGGCGGGCTCGTTCGTTCCGGCGAAGGCCGCGCGGATCGGCCTGTGTGACCGCATCTTCACGCGCGTGGGCGCGGCGGACAACCTGGCGCGTGGTCAGTCGACGTTCATGGTGGAGATGACGGAGACCAGTCACATCCTCCACCACGCGACGAACAAGAGCCTCATCATCCTGGATGAGATTGGCCGTGGGACGTCGACGTTCGATGGTCTGTCCATCGCGTGGGCGGTGGCGGAACACCTGCACGACCACGTGAGCGCGCGCACGCTGTTCGCCACGCACTACCACGAGCTGGTGGACCTGGCGCGTGAGCGGTCCAAGGTGAAGAACCTGTGCATCGCCGTGAAGGAGCAGGGCGGCAAGGTCATCTTCCTGCGGAAGCTGATTCCGGGCGGGGCGAGTCGCTCCTACGGCATCGAGGTGGCGAAGCTGGCGGGCCTGCCGACGGAGGTGGTGGGTCGGGCGCGCGAGCTGCTCCAGAACCTGGAGTCCGGGGAGCTGGACGACGCGGGACGGCCTCGGGTCGCGGTGCGGCAGAACCCGAAGAAGGCGGCCGTGGCGGCGGGACAGCTGGGGTTGTTCGGTGAGCCCGTGGCCCCGGCTCCCGCGCTGCCCGCGTCGCATCAGAAGGCGCTGGAGGTGCTCAAGTCAGCGGCCATCAACAACCTGACGCCGCTGGACGCGCTCAACCTGTTGGCGAAGCTCCAGCGCGAGCTGGAGTAGCAGCGGGCCGGGCGAGGTTCGCGGACCTGCGCCCGGCGCCGCGGCGATGGTGGCTACTTCTTCTTGGCGACGCTCAGGGGGACGGAGACCTGGGTGTTCTCCCAGGCGAAGTTGAGCGCGGGGGCCTTCACATCGATGGTGATGGTGAGGGCCTCGTAGGTGTCGGCGGACTTCTTGGTGGGAACGTCCACGCGCAGCACGTCCTTCGTCTTGTCGTACTTGTACGCGCCCCACTGGCCCACGTCCTTGCTGACGATGAGGGTCCACTTGTCGGCCTGGGGAATGGTGAAGAGCGAGTAGGTGCCGGCGGCGAGCTTCTTGCCGGCGAGCTCGATGTCACCGGTGGTGGTCAGCTCCGTGGCCTGGTTCGCGCCCAGGCGCCACACCTCGCCATAGGGGACGAGCTTGCCGAAGATCTGCCGCTTCTCGCCCGTCTTGGGGTCCTGGATGCGGGGCGAGTGGTACGTCACCTTCACGTAGGTGTTGTCGTCCAGCATCTTCGCCGTCATCGCGAGGGGGCTGGCAGGTGCCTTCTCGGGAGGAATCGACTTCTGGGCCACGGCGGGCGTGGCCACGAGGAGGAACAGCGCGGCGAGGGCGGGGATGCTCAGGTGCCACGAGAGTCGATGGTGGGTCATAGGGGCGCCCATAGTACACACGTGCGTTCCGGGTGCCCGAGATGTGTCGGGCCTCCCCTTGGAGTCAAAAAGCTGCAACAGTTGACTAGTCTGCTTTCGTTCCAAGAGGACTCACCCGGGCGTCGGTAACGCCATCGCGCCGGGCAGCACGTACAACTATTGGGTTCAGGATTTCGGTCGGTCTTGAGCCCGGATGGGGCAGACAGTCCTCGGGGGCACTGTGTATTCAGCTCCCGTGGTCGTGCAGACAGGTCTGGCACGTCTTGGAGAAAGGGCTCGAGGCGACGAACTGCGAGCAATCACAGCCCATGACGAAGCAGGAGTGCACGTTGTCGTAGCGTCCACCAAACGGGTGGGGCGCGAACGTCTGGATCGACACCTTGCCCACGGTGGTGGTCGGCGTGGGGAACGATGACCCTCCGTAGCCGATGAACAGCGGCTGGGGGATGGGGTCCTTCTTCAGCGCCTTCGTCCCCTGGCTGCGCGGGCTGTCCCACGCCAGCAGCTTCACCTGCGGCGCGTCGTTCTGACCCGGGTTGGGAAGGCGCACCGCCACGCGGAAGTACAGGGCCCGGGTCGCCCAGTGCTCGGGTGACTGGAAGTCCCAGAACAGGTCGCTGACCGTCGCGACGGTGGGGTGGACCGAGCTGCCCTGGTACGCGCCCAGGCCCTTGTAGTTCTGGATGTGCATGACGGCCTTGGAGCAGCGGTCCATCACGAACATCCACTGCTCCTCCTCCGCGTGCTCCAGCGACGTCTGGAACTTCGCGGTGCTGGCCTTCACCTCGAAGAAGGCCCAGCGGGGACTGGTGGGCGTGTGCTTGAGCTTGGCCGTGATGTCCACGCCGTTGCCGGTGTTGTTCTGCACCGGCCCCCGGATGTCGAACCCGAGCTGCTCCAGGAACTGCATCGCGATGCGCTCGCCGATGTCTCCAATCCAGCTGCTGTCCATGTAGGTGATGCTGTTGCACTGGGCCAGGAGCGTCATCTGGGTGCCGCCGGTGACACGCGTCTCGCCCCAGGGGTAGCGGACCGCGGTGATGGGCGCGCCCTGGGTGTACTCGTCGCTCCCGAAGCGGGGCATCGACACGCGGATGAGGTGCAGTTCGAACTCGGCGCCCCCGTTCATGGCCCGCTCGACCGCCCCCGCGCCTTCCAGGGCGTCGTCGCCGTATTCGCCCTTCAGCGCCCGCTTGATCCGGTCATTGACGAACTCCTGGGCGTTCCGCTGGGCCTTGGAGCACTGCGCGTCGTTCACCTTCACCTCGACGCAGTGGATGACGCGGCCGCGCCGGGTCTCGATGCGCGACTTGCGATCCCGGGAGGGGTAGCGCGAGGTGCTGACGTGGACCGTCTTGGCCGCGCCGATGCAGTTCGTCAGCTGGTCGTATTCGTCGTCGCCGTTCGTGATGAAGACCAGGTCGATGCCGTTGTTCCTGCTGACGCAGATGGAGTCGATGTTCGTCTG
Source organism: Myxococcus sp. AS-1-15 (assembly GCF_020037055.1). Taxonomy (NCBI): domain Bacteria; kingdom Pseudomonadati; phylum Myxococcota; class Myxococcia; order Myxococcales; family Myxococcaceae; genus Myxococcus; species Myxococcus sp. AS-1-15. The sequence continues at coordinate 201,560 of NZ_JAIQDF010000005.1, forward strand.
CGCCTTGATGAAGTTGCGGAAGAGGGTCTCCGCATAGACGCCGCCATGGTACTGGGGGACGTCGAGCTTGACCTGGCTCATGGTGATGGCAGTGCCGGAGGCCAGGCCCTCGTAATGCTTCCGCGCGTAGCAGTCCGCGCAGGTCGTCTGGGGCGTGCAGGACCAGAACAGCCGGCCGCAGCCCGTCGTCGAGCAGGTCTTGATGTCGGTGGGCTTCTTCATCGCGCAGGAGCCGCAGATGAACTGGTTGAAGTCCGAGCTGCTGAACCAGTCGCTCCCCGTCCCGTACTTCTCCAGCTCCAGCGGCGTCGTGCACACCGTGCACTTCTTGCGATCATCCCGGAAGACGAAGCCCTGGGTGAACGTCAGCTGCGGCGTATCCAGCTGTGTGCGCCGCTTCTCCATGTACGCGATGACCGTCGAGACGACGGTCGGGTTGCTGAAGGACTTGAAGCGCAGCGCGGTGATGGCCTGGTCGAGCTTCCACGTCTCCGCGCAGGTGTCGATGGCTCGCGCGAGGGCGTCCTTCTGGGAGGTGTCGTCGGTCTCGTAGTCGATGCCGTCGAAGGTGATCTTCATTGCGAGCGCCTCACGTGGAAGGGGTGGGGCCTCCGAGAACGCCTCCGCGGGACCCTGGCGGGCCCCTTGAGCAAGGGGCGTACCGGCTCAGCACCCGTGGGGCCCGGCAGAGCGCCGCACGCGCACTTGCGTCCCAGGTAGACGCAAACGCGTCACGCGGTGACGCCCAATGGGGGCACGGGGGACTGTCGCACAGCCCACACTCACCTCACGGGGGCTTCCCGCGCGGCCGGCTCGTGACGAGATCTGGGGGTCTATGAGGCTGGCCTCCATCATCCTGGGAATCTGCGTGACGGGCTGTGCGGCCCGTGGTGTGTCCTCGGCGTCCGAGAGTGCTCCCGCCGAGGGGGGCTCGGGGCGGGATGTCCTCGTGTTCGAGGGCATGTGTGATGCCTCCGGGGCCGTGGCCCTCGGCGGCTCGCTGTTCGTCGTGGGCGATGACGAGGACAACATCCTCCGCGTCTACGACGCGCGGCGCGGCGGCGCTCCCGTGCAGAGCGTGGACCTGTCTCCGGACCTGGAGCTGCCGGCCCACAAGAAGAAGCCCCCCGAGGCGGACATCGAGGCGGCGACGGGGCTGGGCACGTACTCGTTCTGGCTCACGTCTCACGGACGCAACAGCGCCGGGAAGAAGGCCCCCAGCCGGCTGCGCTTCTTCGCCACCGAGGAGGTCGACGGCAAACCCCGGCTCGTGGGCCGGCCTTATACGCAGCTCCTCGATGACCTGCTGGCGGCGCCGCAGCTGTCGGGCCTCCGGCTCGCGGAGGCGGAGCCGCTCGCCCCCAAGGCCGAGGGCGGGCTCAACATCGAGGGCATGACGGCGATGGCGGACGGCGCGTCCATCTACGTCGGCTTCCGCAGCCCCGTACCGCAGGGCAAGGCGCTCCTGGTGCCCGTGCTCAACCCCGTGCAGATGGTGCTCGAAGGGCAATCCGCGCGCGTGGGGGAGCCCCGCCTCGTGGACCTGGGCGGCATGGGCATCCGCTCGCTGTCCTGGTGGCACGGCCGGTACCTCATCATCAGCGGCGGCACGGATGGCTCGGGCACCTCGCGCCTGTTCACCTGGCTGGGCGGGGACGACGCGCCCGTGCTCGCGAGCACCGTCGACCTCGCGGGCTTCAACCCGGAGGCGTTCTTCACGCCCGAGGACGCGGAGGAGATCCTCCTGCTCAGCGACGACGGCACCGTCCCTGTCGATGGCACCGCGTGCAAGAAGCTGAAGGACCCGGCGAAGAAGCGCTTCCGCGGCGTCTGGGTGAAGCTCCCCGCGCAGGGCTGACCGCGTCGACGAAAAGCCGCGCGGGGCTCACCGTCCCGCATCGAGGGCGTGACCCAAGCACCTCGCTGAGGCTCCTTTGCTCGTGCCCGTGCGCGAGCGGCTGGCGCCAAGGCGGATCGCGTGTAGGCTCGTGGCGCCATGCAGCTCGCCATCCCTCATGCACCTCGGAAGGTCCGTCTGACGCAGGTCCCCGGCGCGGTGGGCCGCCTCGCGCGTGACGCCGTGCTCGGGCTGGCCTTCGTGGCGCTGCTCGGCGCGGTGGCCCTGTGGGCCGGCCGCCACTTCGTGGAGGAGCAGGGCTTCACCTCCCGCGCCGAGGAGGTCGACGGGACCATCGTCTCCACCCGGCTTCCTCCCGTCGATGCCCGCGTCGGCGCCGAGGCCACCCTGGAGGTGCTCTACACCTTCCAGGACGTGGAGCACTCCGTCTCCGGCGTCAGGACCTTCGCCGAGGACGCCGAGGGCCTCGGGAAGGGCGCGACAGTGAAGCTGCTGGTGGACCCCGCGGCTCCGGGGCAGCCCCGCGAGGAGCGCTTCGCCCGTTCGCAGGCCCTGCGCACCAACCTGGTCCCCTGGGGCGTACTCCTGGGGTTGCTCCTCGCTGGAGTCTTCTTCACCCGCGAAGCGAAGCGGCTCGTGCGCTCCGAGGTGGAGCCCCTGCGCCTGGGCGCGCTGGTGTGGCTGACGCCGGACGGGCCGCTGCCGGAGGAGGGCGGCGAGGTCGTCTTCCCCGCGCACTACTTCCGTCAGGACGTGAAGATGGAGGTCCGCGCGCGGGTACGGCCGGGCAGGGCGCCGGTGCGCAACGGCACCAAGGTGCTCGCGGCGGTGGTGCCCCGGGAGCCCGGCTGGGCGCGGGTCATCGACCAGGACCTGGCCGGCGTGCTCGGGTGGCTGCGCTGACGAGCCCTCGGAGGGGGTCGAAAATTTGCCGGTGACGTGGGGCTGTGTGACACACGCCTGTAGCTCCCAGCCCGCCGGAGGTTCTTCATGTCCCCACGCCTTTTGCTCGCGCTGATCCTCCTGCTGCTCGTCCCGGGCACGGTGGGCGCCGCGAAGCGGAACGAGGCCGAGGACGCCTACCAGGGAGCCCGGCGCGCCTACTACGCGCTGAAGGACGACGCCGCCCGGCGCAAGCTGCGCCACCACTGGCTCAACGTCGTGCACAAGTTCCAGGCGGTGGCCAAGGCCCACCCCAAGTCGGACCGCGCCCCGGATGCCCTCTTCACCGCGGGCGAGCTGCTCCAGGAACTCAGCCGCATCTCCTTCGTCGAGGAGGACCTCAAGGCCGCCATCGCGGACTACGACAAGCTGCGTACCGAATACCCCAAGCACCGGCTCGCCGATGACGCCGCCCTGGCGCTCGCGCGCATCCACGTCCACCGCACGGACCGCCCCGAGGAGGCCCGTCGCGTCCTGACCGAGATGCTCGCCGTCAACAGCAAGGGTGACCAGACGAAGGAGATGAAGGCGCTGCTCGCCTCGCTCCCCGCGTCCAAGGTCACGCCGCCCCCCGCGCGCAAGCCGACCCCCACGCCCGTCCCCGCGAAGGAGGACAAGGGCACCGCCGTGGCCCACGTCGAGTCACCGGCCGAGAAGCCCGCGTCCGCGCTCGTCGGCGCCATCGAGAAGCTGGCCCGCGAGCCGTCCCCGATCATCCCCCGCCTGGACCCCACCACCCCCGTGGGCGGTGAGCCGTCCGGTGAGAGCAAGGGCGGCCTCGACGCCGCCGTCGCCTCGGCGCTGGCCGCCAAGGAGTCCCAGACGTCGAAGCCGGTGGAGACGGGCAAGGTCGCCTCCGTGACGAAGCCGGCCGAGCCGGCGTCGCAGCCCACGCCCGCGGTGGACGTGAAGCCGTCCGCGCCGGTGGAGGTCGCCTCGGCGAAGTCGGAGACGCCTCGCGCGCAGGAGCGCCGTCCGGAGCCCGAGCCCGTCAAGGTCGCCGAGGCCCCGAAGGCCGAGCAGAAGAGCCCGGTCGAGCCCCCCAAGCCCATCACCCGTCCCGTCGACGACGAGGTCGCGCAGGCGCGCCTCAAGGCCGTGGCGAAGCAGTCGCGCCGCGCGGAGCTGACGCTGGCCGAGCAGCTGGGGCTGAAGGTCCGCCGCGTCATCATCGACCCCGGTCACGGTGGTCACGACACGGGCGCCATCGGTAAGGAGGGGACGCGCGAGAAGGAGGTGGCCCTGTCCATCTCCCTCAAGCTGGCGGACCTGCTGCGCGAGAAGGGCCTGGAGGTGGTGCTGACGCGCGAGGATGATCGCTTCATCCGCCTGGAGGACCGCGCGAAGTTCGCCAACACCGAGCGCGGTGATTTGTTCATCTCCGTCCACTGCAACGCGGCCACCAGCCGGAAGCTGCGCGGCATCGAGACGTACACGCTGAACACGTCCGCGGACCGCTACTCCATCCGCCTGGCGGCGCGCGAGAACGCGTCGTCGGAGAAGGGCATCAGCGATTTGCAGTTCATCCTCGCGGACCTGGCGACCAAGGCGAACACCGAGGAGTCCTCGCGGCTGGCGAACCAGGTGCAGCGCAGCCTGGTGACGGAGCTGTCCCGCAAGTACTCGGACATCAAGGGCCTGGGCCACAAGGAGGCGCTGTTCTACGTGCTGCTCGGCGTGAAGATGCCGGCCATCCTCGTGGAGACCGCGTTCCTGTCCAACCCGGAGGAGGAGAAGCGGCTGGCCTCGGGCGCGTACCAGACGGACGTCGCCAAGGCCATCGCGCACGGCGTGGAGGAGTTCCTCGGCGACCGCAACCGCGTGGCGAAGGTGGACTGACGCCTCAGTCCCGCGACAGCACCAGGCTCACCAGCGCACCCAGGCACGCCAGGGTCCGCACGTGATTCCAGGCCGTCCACTCCGACTGGTAGCGCGCCCAGTACGCCGGTGCCTCCGCGCTCTGTGCGGAGAGCCTCGCCAGCGCATCGTTGCGCGGGACGTTGAACCCGGCCGTCACCCCGAAGCAGCCCACCAGGTACAGCATGCCGCCCAGCAGTCGCAGGCGCGCGGCCGGCTGGGCCCAGGTGAACACCGAGCACACCACCAGCCCCGCGCAGGCGAGGGCGGTGGCCATGAACACCCCCAGGAACACGCTCGGCATCACGGCGGTGTTGATGCCTTGCATGGCGGCGATGCCCGTCGCCGGAGGCACTCGCTCCAGGCCCTTCATCACGAAGGTGGAGAAGGCGAAGCACACGCCCGCCATCAGGCCGCAGCCGAGCAGGGACGCCCACGTCAGGAGGGGCAGCAGGGTTTCGAGCATGGTGTTCACCGGAGCGTGGCGACGAAGTCCTCGAACCGCGTCGGGGTCGTGTTGTCGGGAGTCCTGCCCGCGCGAGGCTGGATGCGCCCCGTGTTGAAGGCTTGTGTCATCTCGACATAGAGCCCGGCGAACGTCTCGGAGATTCCGGCCTGCATGAGCGCCTGTTGCATCGCCTCGGGCGGGAGCTGCACGTAGTCGAGACCGGGGCGACCCAGTCGCTCCCCGAGGATGCGGGTGGCCTCGCGGTAGCTCAGGTCCCGGGGACCGAGCAGCTCGCGGACGACGACGCCCGTCCAGTCGCGTCGAACGAGCGCTCGGGCAGCGACCTCCGCGATGTCGCGTGACGCAATCATCGGCAGGGCGAGGTCCGGCGTGACGGAGTCCGCGTTGACGCCCTCATGCTCGATGACGGGGAGCGCGTCGAGGAAGTTCTCGAAGAAGGACACCGGACGCAGCAGCAGCACGTGCGTGTCCTTCAGCGTCCGGAGACGCTGCTCCTGCGCATGCAGCGTGGCGAGCAGACCCGTACCCTCGGCCAGGTCCGCGCCCAGGCTGCTCAGCGCGACGACGTGTCGCACGCCGCTGTCACGCAGCGCCTGGACGATGGCCTCGCCCTTGCGGCGCTGGGCTTCGTGGTAGCTCGCGGACTCGCGGTCCGTGGGGAGCAGCGTGTAGACGGCCTCGGCGCCACGGAAGGCCCGCGTCAGATACGCCGAGTCCTCCGAATCGCCCGCGAGCACCTTGGCGCCTTTCGCCGCCAGCTCGCCCAAGCGCTCCTCCGAGCGTCCCAGGGCCAGCACGTCCTGGCCCGCCTCCAACAACAGCTCCACCACCTTCTTGCCGGTGTTCCCGGTCGCTCCCATCACGGTCAGCATGTGTTCTCCCGGGGCCCGAGGCCCCACGGCATTGGCTTGCCTGGAGTCCAATATCGGGCCCAGGACCGGGACTCTCAATGACACCAAGTCGCTGGTTCATGCTCGTTCGTCCAGGAGGGGCTGGACTTGGAGGAGGGCAGGGCGCATCGTCACGACATGGCTGAACTCAGACCCCCGGTCGACGCGCTGGGCGAGGCGCTGCACTTCCTGCGGATGAGCGGCACGTTCTATTGCCGCTCGGAGCTGACGGCGCCGTGGGGGCTCGATCTGCCCGCGACGGAGGGGAGCCTCATGTTCCACGTCGTCACCACGGGACAGTGCTGGCTCGAGGTCGAAGGTGTGGAGGCGCGGCTGCTCCAGCCGGGCACGTTCGCGCTCGTGCCGCATGGCGCGGGACATCGATTGGTGCACGAGCGCGGCGGCCCCGCGCGCAGGCTCGAGGAGCTCTCCGAGGAGCTGGTGAGCGAGCGCTACTCCATCCTCCGGCACGGCGGCGGTGGCGCGCCCACGACGCTCATCTGCGGCGCCGTCCGGCTGGACCATCCCGCCGCGCGACACCTCATGTCCCTGTTACCGGGCATCATCCTGGTGGAGCCGTCCAACTCACCGCGCATGGACTGGCTCCAGAGCACGCTGCGCTTCATGGCCGCGGAGGCCCAGGAGCTGCGGCCCGGTGGCGAGACGGTCATCACGCGGCTCGCGGACGTGCTCGTGGTGCAGGCCCTGCGCGAGTGGATGGCGCAGGACTCCCAGGCGAAGTCAGGGTGGTTGGGCGCGCTTCAGGACCCCGACGTGGGCCGCGCGCTCGCGCTCATCCACCGCGAGCCCACGCGTCCGTGGACGGTGGCCTCGCTGGCGTCGAGCGTGGCCATGTCCCGCTCCGCGTTCTCCGCGCGCTTCACCCAGCGGGTCGGCGAGCCGCCCATGCACTACCTCGCGCGGTGGCGGATGTACGTCGCGCACTCGGCGCTCAAGGACGAGCGCCCCGGACTGGGGGAGCTCGCCACGCGCATGGGCTATCAGTCCGAGGCCGCGTTCAGTCGCGCCTTCAAGCGCTTCATGGGCGTGTCTCCCGGCGCGGTCCGGAAGACGGGCTCGCCCACGCTCCGGGCCTGAGGTCAAAGGCCGATGGCGCTCATCGGGATGCGGTACATGTCCCCGGTGCCATTGCCGATGCCCTGGAGGCTGGCGTCATCCCTGGGCGTGTCGAAGCGCTCGCCCACGTCTCCGGAGAACGGCCGCGTGCTGCTGAAGTAGAGCCACTTCCCGTCCGGCGACACGCTGTGGTTGTACTCGCTGTCGCGCGTGTTGATGCCCGCGCACAGCCTCCGCGCGGGCTCCCACTTGCCGTCGACCTTGCGGCTGAGGAACAGGTCATATCGGCCCAATCCATCGGGTCGGCGCAACGCACTGAAGATGAGGTAGCTCTCGTCCGGGGCGATCCACGGCTCCAGCTCGTGCATCGAGGAGTTGATGGCGGCCCCCAGGTTCTCCGGCGGTTGGTAGGCCCCGTCGACCCAGCGGGAGACCCACAGGTCGCTGCCTCCGTGCGTGCCCGGGAGGTCTCCGCCGAAGTAGAGGTTGCCGTTCGCGGCGACCGCCGGAGACCACTCGTCACGGCTCTTGTCGTTGACGGGCGCGGGCAGTCGGCGTGCGTCCTCCCACTCACCATCGGCGCCCAGGGACGCGGACCAGATGTCGTAACTGGCACGAGGTCCGGGCTCGCCCGGCTCGGGGCGGTCCGAGATGAAGAAAACCGTGCGCCCGTCCGGCGACAGATGCGGGTCCGCGTTGCTCCACTCCCTGGCGAAGCGCGGGAGCTCCGGCCGCGACCAACGTCCCTTGGCGTCGAGCCGCGTCTCGTACATCGTGAAGCGCTCGAAGGCGTCATCCGCGCGGCCGAAGAGCACGCGCCGCTGGTCCGGCGAGAAGGCCATGAAGAAGTCCCAGGCGCCGGTGGTGAAGAGGCCCGCGCCGTAGAGCTCCGGCGTGCAGCTGTCGGCGCGCTTCGCCGCGGTCATTCGCTCACCGCCTGGGTGCGCGCCGCACCCCAGGCCCAGCAATCCCAACGTCACCAGCACGCCGCGCATCGACCCCACCATGTGCCATTCCTCCTGACCGACGGTTCCGTCCCTCGGAGGTCGGAGTAGCATCGGCCCATGACGCGGAACTTTGGGAATCTTGCCGTGCTCCCCGAGCGCGCCCCCGGCTACCACGTGCTGGGGGAGGGCGAGGCGTTCGACGTCAGCGACTGCGTCTGTCGCGCGGGCTGCCACAGCCCCGTGGTCGAAGGCGCGCACGCGCGGGTCTGCGTCAGCGTCGTGCTGTCCGGAGCCTTCCACGCGCGAGGCCCCGAAGGGGACGCGGTGGTGGGGCCGGGCGCGCTGCTGCTCGGCAATCGCGCCGCGCCGTATGAGTTCCGCCACGTCGATGACGGAGGAGATCGCTCGCTCGTCATCGAGTGCTCGGACGCGATGCTGGACGAGGCCCTCCTGGGTTCGCGGGCGGAGGACACGCGCCCCTTCGAGCGGACGAGCGTCCCCGCGTCGCTCGGGTCGCTGGAGGCGGTCCTCCTGGCGCGGCAGGCCCTGGAGCCGGGCGACGCGGAGGAGCTGCGCGAGGTGGTGCTGTCCGTGCTGGACGTCGCGCTGCGCCTGGGCGGTGCGCCCGCCGCGACACGGGTGGAGCTCTCCGAGCGACAGGCCCGAAGCGTGGCGCGCGTGCTGCGCTACCTCGAGGACCATGTCTCGGACGACTGCTCGCTGGAGACGCTGGCGAGCATCGCGGGGCTGACGCGCTTCCACTTCCTGCGCGTGTTCCGAGCGGTGACGGGACAGACGCCCCGGCAGTGGGTCATCGCCATGCGGTTGCGCCTGGCGGCGAATCTACTCAGGGCAAGTCGGACCCGGGTCACGGACATCGCACTGGAATCCGGCTTCGGTGACCTGTCCCATTTCACGATGAGCTTCACGCGAGCGTTCGGTATTTCACCTCGGGCCTACCGGGTGCGTGCACTTGAACGCGGGTGAATCCCCGCCTTGGAATCCATCGGCACCGGCGGGATGATTCCAGGGCACCCTTCGAGATGTGAGGATCCGTGGCGAACCGTGCCCCGTCGTTGGATGAGTCCGTGTCCCGCCTTTCCTCCTCGGACCCGCGAGGCGTGTCGGAGGCACTGGAGACGCTGGGCGACGCGCTCTGCGCGGAGGACCATCAGGTCCGTGAGCGGGTCGCGAGGCTGCTCCTGAAGGAGCTGGAGCGTCCGGAGGCGACGAAGGCCTATGCCCCCATCCTCCACCTGCTCCAGACGACCTGGTGGCCACCGCCCGTGTCCCTGACGCAGCCCGCGATGGAGGCGGTGCTGTCCGCGGTGTCCCGCATGGATGCCGAGGCGCCCGCGCTGGACGACGCCGCGCTGCTCGTGGCGAACCTGTACCGCATGGCACCCCTGCCATTGAGTGCGCTGGAGCAGGCGCTGGGGCACGAGCGGCCCTCCGTCCGACGCGTGGCCGCCGGCGTCGTGGGCCGCGTGGGCGAGTCCGCCGTGTCGCTGCTGCCGCGCCTGCTGACCGCGTTGGAGGATGTGGAGCCGGTGGCCGGGGCCGCGCTCGAGTCGCTCGGTTCGCTCGCACCCGCGGCGCCGCAGCTGGCCGTGCCCGCGCTCGTGGACCAGGTGGGGCGCGCCGAGGGCACGCGTCAGTACCTGGCGCTGATGTCCCTGCGCAGCCTGCTGGAGGACGACCGCCGCGAGGGCCAGGCCGCGCCCGAGCTGGCCGCCCTGGAGCCCGTGCTGCTGAAGTCGGCCGAGGACCCGCAGGCGCCCATCCGGTTGGAGTCCGTGTCGTTGCTCGGACTGGGGCGACTGTCCTCGCTCGCGACGGTGGCCACGCTGCGCAGGCATCTGCTGGACGAGAGCCCTCGTGTGGCCGCCAGCGCCGCGGTGGCGCTGCTGCGGGTCGGCGCGCCTCCGCTGGAGGCCGCCACGCTGCTGTCGACGCTGCTCACCTCGGAGGACTCGGAGAAGGACACGGCGGCGCTCACCGCGCTGGAGGGCGTGGAGTCCGCCACGCTCGGGCGCATCCGGGACTCGCTGGAGCAGGCCGCGAACAAGGCGAAGGGGCTGGTCGCCGAGGCCATCCGCGAGCTCCTGCTGGCCTGAGATATTTCCGGAAATTCACAGAATCCTGCTTCAAGTCCTCCGCGTGAAGTGATGGAGTCCCGGGTCGCAGCGCCCGGCGTGTGTCCGCGACCGACCGGCCGGGAATCACCCGTGGTCGTGGGGGCGAACGTCATGCGCCAGCAAGCGATTCTTCGTGTCGTGGTGGGCAGTGCCTCGCTGTGCCTGGGAGGCTTCAGTGATGCGGCGTGGGCCGGTGGGCCGACCGCGGAGCCCGCCAGCAGTAGCAGTGCCGCGCGTCCTCGGACGTTGGATGAGGCGCTGCTCGAGGTGGAGCGCTCGGCGCCGGGCTTCGCCGGCATGTACCACGATGAGAAGGGGCGTCTGGTGGTGCGGCTGGTGAATGCCTCCGCGGCCCCGGCGGCGCGCGGCGCCATCACCTCCGTGTTCGGCGTGGACAAGATTCCCTCGGCGGGCGTGGTGACGGAGCCGGCGACGCGGACGTTCTCCCAGCTGAAGGCGATTCAGGAGCGACTCACGCCGGAGGTGCTCGCGCTGCCGGGCGCCGTCTTCACGGACGTGGACGAGAAGTCGAACCGCGTGGCCATCGGCATCGAGCGCGCCGAGTCGCGTGCCCGCGTCGAGTGGACGCTCGGGCGGCTGGCGGTGGACCGCGACGCGGTGGACGTGGTCGAGGTCGGCCCCGTCCGTCCCGCCAGCGTGCAGGGCGGATGGACGCCCGTGGCGGGCGGACTTCAGATTGAAACGCCGGGCAAGTACTGCACGCTGGGCTTCGCGGCGCTGCAAGGCGGGACGCTGGGCTTCGTGACCAACTCCCACTGCACCACGGTGCAGGGGGGCGTGGAGTCGACCCTCGCCTATCAGGCCGTGTACCCGTGGCAGGTGGGGACGGAGACGACGGACCCGTTCTACGCGACGGGAGGCAGCTGTCCCGCGGGGCGTCGTTGCCGCTACAGCGACAGCGCCTTCTTCCGCGCGGATGCGGCCATCAGCTCCCGCGTGGTGCAGACGCCTGGGGCGTTCAACCTGAACATCTCCGCCTGGAATGAGGTGACGGGGAAGGTGCTCTATCCGTCGCAGGGGCAGACGGTGTTCAAGACGGGCCGGACCTCGGGCACCACCAGCGGCACCATCCAGTGGGCCTGCGCCACGGTGAACGGCGGCGGAGTGCCCGACACGTTCTACTGCAACTACATCGCGACCAGCGGCGCGCAGAATGGCGCGGGCGGTGACAGCGGCTCTCCCGTGTACGTCTTCACCGCCAATGGCGTGGCGCTGACGGGCCTCATGTGGGGCGCGGGCTCCAACCCCTGGAACTTCGCCTTCGCGCCGCTGGGCGGCGTGGAGTTCGAGCTGGGCATCGTCCCGTACTGCTGGGGCAACGTGGGCTGCTGAGCCCCCGGAACGACACGGGCCCGGGACGTCCTTTCACGGACGTGGCCCGGGCCCGTGGGCCCTTCATCGACGCGTGACGCGAGGACTCAGCGAGGGCGCTTGCTCTCCTGGAACGTGACCTCGAGCGGCAACTCCTTGCCGTCGCGAATCACGCGGGCCTCCACCGTCTCACCGGGCTTGGAGGCGTTGAGGACGAACATCAGGTCCTCCACGCCGCCGATGACGTGCTTGCCCAGCTTCACCAGGACGTCGCCGCGCAGCATGCCGGCCTGGTCCGCCGCGCCACCCGCGCGCACGCCCGCAAGCAACATGCCCTTCAGCCCGTTCGGTGGGCCCGCGTAGTCCGGCACCGTGCCGAGCGACGCGTTGAAGCTGCGCATATCTCCGCGCGGCGTGGGGGAGGGGACCTTGCGGTACGTCAGCGTGGTGGCACCATCCAGGCCCAGCGCGACCCCGGACGCGACCTGCGCGACCTGCGCGGTGCCCACGGCGTTGAGCCCCTCCACCGTGTCGGAGGGCTTGTGGTAGTCCGTGTGCGTCCCCGTGAAGAAGTGCAGCACCGGCACGCCCGACGCGTAGAAGGGCGAGTGGTCGCTGGGGCCGTAGCCATCACCGCTCGGGTTGCACGCGACGCGCGCCTCGGCGCACGCGCGGGTGAGCAGCGGGGCCCACTCACTCGCGGACTCGGCGCCCAGCACGGAGAGCCCACCGGAGCGCAGCCGGCCCACCATGTCCAGGTTCAGCATCGCGGCCACCTGCTTCATGCCCGCGTCGCCCCGCTGACGGGTGAAGTGCGTGGAGCCCAGCAGGCCCGACTCCTCACCCGAGAAGGCCAGGAACAGCACGTCGCGCTTCAGCGCGGCGCGGTGCTCCTTCAGCGTGCGGGCGATCTCCAGCAGGCCCGCGACGCCCGAGGCGTTGTCATCCGCGCCGACGTGCGGCTCGTGCCGGTCCGGCGTCAGCGAGCCACGGCCCCCGAAGCCCAGGTGGTCATAGTGCGCGCCCACCACGACGACGCCGGGCGCCTTGCCCTCGCCAGCCTCCAGCAGGCCCGCGACGTTGAACGCCGAGCGCTGCTCGACCTCCAGCTTCACGCCGACCGCCGCGTCCACGCGCTGGCCCTTGGTGAGCGAGGCCCACACCGGCTCCAGCGCCGCGCGCTTCACCACGACGACCGGCAGCCCCGCGTCGCCAGGACCCTCGGGGTGCAGCGCGGGCAGGGTCGCCTCGGGCGGCATCTGCCACTCCTTGGGCGTGGGCGTCGGAGCCTGCGGCCAGTCCACCACGATGAGCGCCTTCGCGCCCCGCTGCGCCGCCTGCCACGCCTTGTAGCGGAGGTCACCGAAGCGCCGCTGCTTGTCCGTGTCGGCGAACGCCGCCGTGTCCGGGACGAAGCGCCGCACCACGACGATCTTCCCCTTCACCGACAGCTTCGCGTAGTCGTCCACGGAGAGCGACGGCTCGACGATTCCGTAGTTGGCGAACACCAGCGCGCCCTGCGCCTGCTGCTGCGCGGAGAAGCCGAGCACGCTGAACGCATCGCCCGTCAGCGCCGTCTTGCCGATGCGCACCTCGGTGCCGACGACGGGCTTCACCGCGGTGACGACGGGGAACGCCTGACGGAAGGAGTCCGAGTCCCCCGCGGGCTTCAGGCCCAGCTCCTGGAAGCGCTTCTCGATGTAGCCGCCGGCGGCCTCGATGCCATCCGTGCCGATGCCACGACCCTCGCGCTCGGACGCGGCCAGCCAGGTGACGTCCTGACGGACGCGGTCCGCGGCGGACGCGGTGGTGGACACGGGCTTCGCGTCCTCCACCCACCGGGCGATGAACAGGTTGGTGTCGCTCTTGCCCGGCGCGGTGGCGCGGTTGCTGGAGAACGCCAGCCACTTGCCGTCCGGCGAGAACATCGGGAAGCCATCGAAGCCCGGCGCGTGGGTGATGCGCTCCAGGTTGGAGCCATCGACGTCCACCGCCCAGATGTCGAACTCACGGCCCTTCGGGTCACCGTGGTTGGACGAGAACAGGATGCGTCGGCCGTTGGGGTGGAAGAAGGGCGCGAAGGCGGCGCCGTTCAGCCAGGTGATCTGCCTGGCCTCGGAGCCGTCCGCGTTGGCCACGTACAGCTCCAGCTTCGTCGGCCGCACCAGCCCCTTGTCGAGCAGGGCCTTGTAGTCGTCCAGCGCCTTGCCGGGCGCCGGCCGCGACGCGCGCCAGACGATCTTGGAGCAGTCCGCGTTGAAGAACGCGCCGCCGTCATAGCCGGGCGTGTGCGTCAGCCGCTTCACGTTCTTCCCGTCGCGGTCCATCCGGTACAGCTCCAGGTCTCCATCCCGCACGGACGTGAAGAGGATGGAGCCGTCCTTCGCGCAGACCGTGCCCTCGGCGTCGTAGCCCGGCGTCTGGGTCAGCCGCGTCAGGCCCGAGCCATCCGCGTTCGACTTGAAGACGTCATACGAGTCGTAGAGGGCCCAGACGTAGCCCATCGAGTGGTCCGGCTTGGGAGGGCACGCGGCGCCGCCCAGGTGCGTGGACGCGTAGATGACCTCCTGGTCCCCGGGCAGGAAGTGCGCGCACGTGGTGGCGCCCTCGCCGCTGGAGACGGGGGACACCTTGGCGGCCGCGCCGCTCGCCGGGTCCACTTCCATGCGGTAGATGCGGTCGCACCCCATGCCCTCGTGACGGGCCTGGAGCGAGAGCTGCTTGCCGTCGAACGACCAGTACGCCTCCGCGTTCTCACCGCCGAACGTCATCTGCCGCAGGTCCGCCAGCCGGACCTCTTCCGGCAACGCGGGAACCTGCGACGCGGTGGAGTCCGAGCCCGGTGCCGTGGTGCTCGAGGAGGTGGCGCACGACGTCAGTGCCAATAAGGACAGGAGTGAACGCTTCATGGGGCGCGACCATGTCAAAGGCCGCGCCCACACTCAACGTTCCGCCCGGGTTTCGTGAAGCGCCGCTACTGGAGCACCGCGAGCAGGTCACCGCCCTGGACCGCGGCCTTCAGCGTGGTGGCCACCTCCGCGATGGTGCCCGCGCGAGGCGCGCGCACCACCGTCTCCATCTTCATCGCCTCCAGCGTGACGAGCGGCGCGCCCGACTCCACGCTGGCCCCGGCCTTCACGTGCACCGCGATGACCGTGCCCGGCATGCTCGCGGCGACGTGGTTGGGGTTGGCGCGGTCCGCCTGCCGACGGGCCTCCACGCGCGCGGCGCGGCTCCGGTCTCGCACCTGCACCGTGCGGTTGTGGCCGTTGAGCGCGAAGTAGACGGTGCGCAGGCCGTCCTCGTCGGGCTCGCCCACCGCGGACAGGCTGATGACCAGCGTCTTGCCCGGCTCCAGGTCCACCCAGATCTCCTGGCCCACCTCCATGCCGTAGAAGTAGTTCGGCGTGTCGAGGATGGACACGTCCTCGAACCGGCCCGCGTCGTCCAGGTACCCGGCCATCACGCGCGGGTAGAGCGCGCTGGAGATGGCGTCCGCGTGGGAGATGGGCTGGCCCGTCTTCTTCGCCAGCTCCGCGCGCAGCGCCTCCAGGTCCAGCGCGGGCATGCTCGCCGACGGGCGGCCCTCCACGCGCGGCAGGCCCTTGAGCACCGCGGCGCGCAGGTCCTCGGGGAAGCCGTTGGGCGGCTGGCCCAGCTCGCCGCGGAAGTAGCCCACGACGCTGGAGGGGAAGTCGAGCCGGGGCGCCTCGGCGATGAGCTTCTGGTGGGTGAGCGCGGCGGCCTCCGCGAGCGTGGCCGCGCGCACCATCAGGTCGTTCTTCAGGAGGAAGATGGCGAAGTCGCCCACCATCTTCGACGACGGCGTCACCTTGGGGATGTCCCCCACCAGCACGTTGACCAGCGCGAACGCGTCCTTCACGTCGTTCCACCGGCTCAAGAGCCCCATCTCCGCCACCTGCGGCCGGAGGTTGGAGTACTGACCGCCCGGAATCTCGTGGTAGTAGACCTCGCTCGTCGTGCTCTTGAGGCCGCTCTCGAAGGGGGCGTAGTACTCGCGCACGTCCTCCCAGTAGTTGGCGAGCGGCTGCAGGCGCGCGTTGGCCAGGCCCGTCTCGCGTGGGTGGCCGCGCAGGGCGCTGACCAGCGCGTTGAGGCTGGGCTGGCTGGTGAGGCCCGCCATGCTGCCCAGCGCCACGTCGACGATGTGCACGCCGTGCTCGATGGCCTCCAGGTAGCTGGCGACGCCGTTGCCCGCGGTGTCGTGCATGTGCAGGTGGATGGGCAGCTTCGTCACCTCGCGCAGGCGGTCCATCAGCATGGCCGCGGCGCGGGGGCGCAAGAGGCCCGCCATGTCCTTGATGCACAGGAAGTGGGCGCCCGAGTCCTCGATGCGCTTCGCCAGGTCCGCGTAGTAGTCCAGCGTGTACTTCTTGCGCTTGGGGTTGGCGACGTCGCCCGTGTAGCAGATGGCCACCTCCGCCACCTTGCCCGTCTTGAGCACGCGCTGGATGGACACCTCCATGCTGCCCAGGTCATTGAGGCTGTCGAAGATGCGGAAGACGTCCACGCCCGCCTCGGCCGCCTCGTCGATGAAGGCCTCCACCACGTTGTTCGGATAGCTGGTGTAGCCCACGGCGTTGGCGCCGCGCAGGAGCATCTGGAGGAGCAGATTGGGCGCGGCCGCCTTGAGCGAGCGCAGGCGCGCCCACGGGTCCTCGTTGAGGAAGCGGTACGACGTGTCGAACGTGGCGCCGCCCCAGCTCTCCAGGCTGAACAGCTCCGAGGCCAGGTGCGCGGTGGCCGGCGCCACGCGCAGGATGTCGCGCGTGCGCATGCGCGTGGCCAGCAGCGACTGGTGTGCGTCCCTCATGGTGGTGTCCGTCAGGAGCACGCGCTTCTGCGCGAGCACCCACTCGGCCAGCCCCCGGGGGCCCTTCTCCGCGAGGATCTGCGCGGTGCCCTTCGGCACGGGGCCGGGCGGCGCCACCGGCACGCGGGGCTCCATGAACTGGGTGGGCTTGAGCCGCTGGTGCTTCTTGATGGTGGGGTGGCCGTTGACGATGACCTCGGCCAGGTACGTGAGCAGCTTGCTCGCGCGATCCCTGCGCGGCGTGAGCTGGAACAGCTCCGGCGTCTCGTCGATGAAGCGCGTGTACGTCTCACCGGCCTGGAAGGCGGGGTGGCGCAGCACGTTCTCCAGGAAGGGCAGGTTGGTCTTCACGCCGCGGATGCGGAACTCGCGCAGCGCGCGCTGGCCCTTCATCACCGCGCCTTCGAAGGTCGGCGCGTAGGCGATGACCTTCACCAGCATGGAGTCGTAGAACGGCGAGATGTGCGCGTTGGTGTAGCCGTTGGAGCCGTCCAGGCGGATGCCGAAGCCGGTGGCCGCGCGCCACGCGGTGATGATGCCCGCGTCCGGCATGAAGTTGTTGGACGGGTCCTCCGTGGTGACGCGCAGCTGCACCGCGTAGCCGCGCGGCTGGAGCGACGCCTGCGAGGTGATGCCCACCTCGGGTGAGCCGAGCGCGTAGCCCTCCGCGATGCGGATCTGGCTCTGCACCAGGTCCACGCCCGTCACCTGCTCGGTGACGGTGTGCTCCACCTGGAGCCGCGCGTTGCACTCGATGAAGTAGAAGTGGCTGTCGGAGACGAGGAACTCCGCGGTGCCCGCACTGCTGTAGCCCGCCTCGCGCGCCAGCCGCACCGCCGCGTCGCAGATGGCGCTTCGCAGGGCGGGGGCCAGGTTGGGCGCGGGGGCGATCTCGATGACCTTCTGGTGCCGGCGCTGCACCGAGCAGTCGCGCTCGTGCAGGTGGACCAGGCCGCCATGGAGGTCACCGAGCAGTTGCACCTCGATGTGGCGCACCCGCTCCAGGAACTTCTCCAGGAACACCGCCGAGGAGCCGAAGGCGCTCTGGGCCTCGGAGCGCGCGGACGTGAGCGCCGCCTCCAGCTCCTTCTCCTCGCGCACCACGCGCATGCCGCGCCCGCCGCCGCCGTGGGCGGCCTTCACCAGCACCGGGCCGCCGTGCTCCTGGAAGAACCGGCGCGCCTGGGCGAGCACGCTCGCGTCGTCGCCCTCCAGCGTGGTGCCCGGCACGGTGGGCACGCCGACCTGCTTCGCCAGCTGCTTGGCGGCGACCTTGTCGCCCATGGTCCGCACGACGGCGGAGGTGGGGCCGATGAAGCGGATGCCCCGGCGCTCGCAGGCCTCGGCGAACCCAGCGTTCTCCGACAGGAAGCCGTAGCCAGGGTGGATGGCGTCCACGCCGGCGCGCTCGGCCACGTCGAGGATTTCGTCGATGCCCAGGTAGGCCTCCACGGGGCGCTTGCCTCGGCCCACCAGGTAGGCCTCGTCCGCCTTGTGGCGGTGCTCGTGGGTCCGGTCCTCGTCGCTGTAGATGGCGACGGTGCGGATGCCGAGCTCGTTGCAGGCCCGGAACACGCGGATGGCGATCTCGCCGCGGTTGGCGCACAGCACTTTCTGGATGGGTCGGATGGAAGAGGGAGCCATGGCTTGGGTCCAGGGGATAGGGCGGCTGGGGGGCCCGGTGCAACCGGCCCGAGGGCGGACGTCGGGTTCAAGTCAGTGGGGCCACCTTGACGGCCCGGAGGTGACCGGCGCAAATCGGGCCATGGACACCTCCGTGAACTCATCCTCCGGGCGCCGCGTGGCCGGCCCCCGGGGACTGCCCGTCCTGGGGAGCTTCTTCCCCATGCTCAACGAGCCCCTGGCGCTCGCGAACAAGCTCCATGCCGAGTACGGCGACGTGTCCCTCGTCCGGGTCTACGGCACCCCCATCGCGTTCCTGCGAAACCCCGTGGACGTCAAGCGGGTGCTCATCGACGAGCCGCAGCTGTTCCCCAAGCCGCGCATCGAGAACCCCTTCAACGGCAATGGGTTGACGGTGAGCCGGGGGGACCACTGGAAGCGCCAGCGGCACATGGTCCAGCCGCTGTTCAGCAAGGAGAAGGTGCGCCTGTGGTCCGGGCTGTTCTCGGACGAGCTGCACAAGGGGGTGGAGCGGTGGATGGCGCTGGGGGCGAAGGGGGAGTCCTTCGACATGTACACGGAGGCCGCGCGCCTGATGTTCGGGGTGATGTGGCGCACGTGCTTCGACGAGAACCCCCGCGAGGAGCACTTCGCGCGCATCATGGACGCCATCGACGTGTTCGGCCGGCGCCACACGCCGTGGGGCGTGCTGTTCTACAAGCTCCTGCCCCGCTTCGACCCCAAGGCCCCGCGCATGGGCATGGCGCTGTGGCTCATCAACGGGTGGATCTACGGCCGGCTGAGCAAGCGCCGGGAGCGCGGCACCCGCGACGGCGACATCACGCTGCTGTCCATGCTGGTGGAGTCGCGCGCGCGGGAGACGGGCGAGTCGATGAACGACAAGGAGGTGCGCGACGAGATCGTGAACCTCTTCGGCGCGAGCTTCGAGATGATCGCCACGTCGCTCACGTGGGCCGTGCACGCGTGCACCCAGTACCCGGACGTGGTGCGCCGCATCCGCGAGGAGGTGCGGGAGGTGTGCGGCGACGAGGCGCCGAAGTACGAGGACGTGGCGAAGCTCCCGTACACCACGCGGGTGGTGCAGGAGATCAACCGGCTCAGCCCTCCGGCGTGGACCATCCTGCGCGAGACGGCGGAGGACGTGGAGGTGGGCGGCGTCATGCTCCCGAAGGGGACGCAGCTGCTCATGTGCCCGTACGCCATCCACCGGCACCCGGACCACTGGAAGGACGCGGAGACGTTCGACCCGGACCGCTTCCTGCCGGAGCGGCAGGTGGGGCAGCACAAGTGCGCTTACGTGCCCTTCGGAGCGGGTCAGCGCATCTGCGTGGGCCAGCACATGTCCCAGGTGGACACGGTGCAGACGCTGGCCTTGCTGCTGCAACGCTGCGACGTGGAGTACCTGGGTCGCACGCCGGTGGAGTGGCAGACGCGGCTGACCTTCGTGCCCAAGCGCGGCATGCCCGTGCGGGTGCGCGCGCGCCAGGGCTGAAGGGGCCGCTTCAGGAGGCCTGGGGGCCAGCGCTCGGCGCGGTGGCCGCGTCGGGGCCGGTCTCCTCGTAGTCGAGGTCGCGGTGGAAGGTCTCCTCGATGCGGGTGAGGGCCAGCAGGGCCAGGCCGAAGCAGATGCTGCCCACGGTGAGGGCGGCGGCGGGCACGCTGATGTGGCCCTTCAGGACGGCGAAGCCGCTGGCGGCGATGGCGGCGGAGCCCCGGACGAAGTTGGGCACCGTCGTGGCCACCGTGCCTCGGATGTTGGTGCCGAACTGCTCGGCGGCCATGGTCACCAGCACCGCCCAGTAGCCCACCATGATGCCGATGAGGAAGCTGAGGATGTAGACCATGGTGCTGGTGAGCCCGGGCACCAGCCCGTAGACGAGCATCAGCAGGAAGCCACCGACCAGGTTGAGCGCCACGGCGCGCTTGCGGCTCTTGAGCCACTGGCTGAAGAGGCCCGCGAGCAGGTCGCCAATCGTCAGGCCGATGGAGCCGTAGAGGATGGCGTTGCCGGCCGTCACGGTGCCCTGGACGTTGAGGCCCGCGGTGAGCTCCGGCGCGAAGGTGAAGAGGATGCCCGTGGTGAAGTAGATGGGCACGCCGATGAGGATGCAGCAGATGTACTTGAGGAAGCGGTTGCCCTGCAGCAGCAGCAGCGGATTGGCGCGCGACGGGTCCGTCTTCTTGGTGAACAGCTCCGACTCGGAGACCTTGAAGCGGGCGAACAGCAGCGCGATGCCCATGATGCCGCCGGTGAAGTAGGCCACCTTCCAGTTGAGGTGCTGCCCCACGAAGGCCGCGGCGACGATGCCGAGCATGCCGAGCGTCGCGACGATGGTGGTGCCCAGGCCGCGCTTCTCCTTGGGGAGCGACTCGGCGACCAGGGTGATGGCCGCGCCCAGCTCACCCGCGAGCCCCACGCCGCCCAGGAAGCGGAACACCGCGTAGCTCGTCACGTCCCAGGCGAAGGCGTTGGCCAGGTTGGCGAACGAGTACAGCAGGATGGAGCCGAACATGACGGAGAGCCGTCCGCGCTTGTCGGCGAGCACGCCCCACAGCAGGCCGCCCACCATCATCCCCACCATCTGGCAGTTGTAGATGAGGATGCCCTTCGACAGCACCTCCTCCGGGCTGGTGATGCCGATGTCGCGGAGCGAGGCGGCGCGCACCACGCCGAACAACGTGATGTCGAAGAGGTCGACGAAGTAGCCGAGCCCCGCCACCAGCACCGTCAGGTTCAGGACCGAGCGCAGCTCACGCAGGAATTTCATGAGCACCATTCAATGGGTTGGGTCGCCCTGCGGCAAGGCCGATTCTTTCGACGCAGCGCGTGGAAAAGAGGCCCGCTTGCAAGGGGCTGGAAAATATGAACTTTGATTCAGGTCTCATCCCCGGCGGGGGCGGTTTCGTCCCGCCCGGGGGCGGTTTCGTCACTCTCCTCCCGGTCGTTTCCCGGGGGGCCGGTATCTCCGTGGACCCCCGGAGCCCCATCAACGGGGCCCGTGGCGGGTCGAAGGAGAGACACCATGAGAGGCGTGAACGCGGTAGCGGGGTGGGCGTTGTTCGGCGCGCTGGCGCTGGGGGGCTGCCAGGGTGGGGAGCCACCTGCCGACGGGCCCCAGGAGGAGCTGACGAGCTCGGCACAGGCCCTCGACAACTGCGTCAACATCCTGCCGGTGATGACGAGCGCCACCAGCCCCTCGGGCATCGTCACCAGCTCCGGCGGGTGGACGTCGAACCCCACGATCTACGAGGCGTGGAAGGCGTTCGACAACACGAGCGCCTTCTGGCTGTCCACGAAGAACGTCGCGCCCGCGTGGCTGGCGTACGAGTTCCCGGGGCTGCCGCGCATCGTTCGGCGCTACGCGCTCAGCTACAACAACGGCGGCATCACCTCGCGGGCGCCACGCAACTGGACGTTCGAGGGCTGGAACGGCAGCGCGTGGGTGGTGGTGGACACGCGCTCGGCGCAGACGGGGTGGGCGGGCGTCGAGCGGCGCCAGTTCGACGTGGCCTCCCCGGGTGCTTACAAGAAGTACCGGCTGAACGTGACGGACGACAACGACGCCCGCGCGGGCATCGAGACCATCTCGCTCAACCTGATGGAGATGTACGAGTGCCGGGCCTTCCCGTCGGTGGATGACCTGTGGACGAACACAGTCGGTGCCACGGGCGGCTTCACCCGGATCCACGACATGGCGGGCGACCCGGCGGCGCGGACCTACGTCACGGGCATGACCAACGTGGGGCTGCATGGCTCGCCGCTGGTGGGCGGCATGGACGCGTTCCTCACCGCGAGGGACTGGAATGGGAACGTCAGCTTCCATAGGCAGCTGGGCGTGCCGAACGGCATCGTCGTGGGCGAGAGCGTGGCGCGCAATCGGCGGTTCGAGGAGATCTACGTCGCCGGGTACACGAGCGGCTCGCTGCAAGGCGCGCCGCTGATCGGGACCAAGGACGCGTTCCTGCTGCGCTACCGCTACACGGGCGTGCACGGCTGGACGCGGCAGGTGGGCGCTCCCGGAGTGGGGACGGAGGGGCTTGGCGTGTCCCTCGACCACGTCGACAACGCGTTCCTGGTGGGGCAGACGGACGGGGCGCTGCCGGGCAATACGAAGACGGGCATCGCGGATGGGTTCGTCAGCAAGTTCAACGCGGCGGGCACGCTGCTGTGGACGCGGCAGTTCGGCGTCGCGGGGCAGCGCACGCGGGCCAATCGGGCCGCCGCGGATGACTCGGGCAACGTCTACGTCGCGGGCATCACGGCGGGCAACCTGGACGGCCAGGTGCTGACCGGTCCGGAGGATGCGTTCATCATCAAGTACGACGCGGATGGCGTGAAGCAGTGGACGCGGCTGTTGGGGGCGCCGGGCACGAACGCGAGCCTCCGGGACGCGGCGGTGGACACGAACGGCCAGCTCTACGTGACGGGGTACAGCGGCGGCGGCATGGATGGGCTGCCGGTGGGCACGCCCCAGGTCGCGACCTTCGTCGCGCGCTACAGCCCGGCGGGCACGCGGCAGTGGGTGAAGGAACTGGACTCCGGCGCGGGCAACTTCGCCTGGAGCCTCTTCAGCAACCCGTTCGACAACTTCCTCTATGTGGCGGGGACGGGCCACGGGGACGTGGGCTCGCCCACGGACACGGCGGGAGGCGCGGGACATCCGTTCGTCTTCAAGATGGACACCGCGGGTGCCATCCAGTGGATCCGGCAGACGGCGCCGGCGGTGCTCGGCGGCGTGGAGAAGCCGGTGTACCCGATGGGCGTCGTGCTGGACGAGGACGACAACCTGTACCTGGGTGGCTACCTGGAGGGGAACTACGAGGGCAACACGCTCCTGGGCAATCCGGACGGGTTCGTGACGAAGCTGCCCGCGATCGTGCCTTGAGGCTCACTCCTCTTCGTGGGCACCGATGTTGAGCACCACGGCGCGGGCGCGGCTGATGCGCTCGCCGTCGGGGTCCTCCTGGCGGAAGGCGGCGAGACGCGCACGGGCCTCGGCGTAGCGGCGCAGGCCGACGAGGGAGGTCAGCTCCGCCTCCCTCGCGTAGCGCAGGTCGTTCTTCTGCGCGGGGGTCGTCGCGCTGGCGCTCCAGGTCTCGTAGTACGCGCGGCATGGAGCCAGGACATGGACGCGGAAGCGCGGGTGGTTGTTGTGCTCCAGGCACCGACGCAGCGCGATCTTGCGGTGCTCCTCCTGCGTGGGCTTGCCCTTCTTCTCGAGCTCGCTGATCCGCAGGGCCACGGCCTGTTCCTCCGCGGCGAGGTCCGCGCGCATCTTCTCGAAGGCCCGCTGGCCGTCCGCCACGTTGCTCGCGGTGGTGCGCAGCATCAGGTCCACATAGGCCGCCAGGGGGCTGAGCGGCCAGCGGCGCAGGAAGTCCTCGCCCGCGACACGTTGGGCCTCCCAGTCGTCGAGGTAACCGAAAGCCTGGAAGCGGTAGAGCGAGGCCTCCTCGGACGGATGGCGACCGAGATGCGCGGACAGGTCGAGCGCGAGGATGCGCTCGGAATCACGGATGAGCGTGCGCCAGCGTCCGCGCGCGCGGGACAGGTTGAGGAGCTGGAGGGCCGCGGCCGAGCGCTCGTCCGCGGGGCTCTTCGGGTCCTCCATGACGCCACGCAGGCGAGCCTCTTCGTCCTTCACCTCGGGCTCTGCCTCGCGCGCGAGATCGGCCAGGCGCTGGTCCATCCGGGACAGCTCCTCCTGGGCGTAGGCGAAGTCCGGCGAGCCGGACAGCGTCGCGCGCAAGAGCCAGGCGCGCTCCTCGGGCGAGGTGGTGGCCATGGCGCGGCCGTAGGTCTCGAGCGCGAGCACGGCCGCCTTGCCCGAGGGGCGTCCCGCGCGTGGCTTCACGGGCTCACGGAGCAGCCGGCCACAGACTTGGTCCTGGAGGGCGAAGATGCGCTCCAGGGAGCCGGTGACCTTGGCGGTGTCCAGGACGACGCCCGTCTCCACGTCGATGAAGCGCGCGTTGATGCGGACCTGATTCTCCGCGCGTTGGATGCTGCCGAGGACCAGGGTCCGGGCGCCGACGAGCCGGCCCACGCGGACGGCCGAGGACTCGGTGAGCTGTTGTCGGTCCTTCGCGCTCAGCTCGGCGAGTGCCGCTTCGAGCTGCTCGCGCTCGACGACCTGGACGCGTCCGCTGGCGCGCAGGTCGGAGATCAACGTCTCCGTCATGCCGCGCGCGAGCCAGTCCATGGACGTGTCGCCGTTGAGGTTGCGGAACGGCATCACCGCGGCGGGACCCGGTGGGGGCTTGGACGGGGTGGCCGCGAGCGCGGTCTGGGCGCAGAGGAGGAGGAGCAGGAGTGCGCGGGCTGGGCTCACGGGCGCAGCCTTGCGTTCAGTGCCGGGAGGAGCGTGCGAACCCGTGCGGTGAGGGCGTCCTGCACCTCGAAGGGCTGCTGTGCGGGGCCCTCGACGCGCGCGGTGTCGAGCACCTCGCCGGTCTCCACGTGGACGAACCGGGCGGCGACGCGGAGCAGGGGACCGGCGCGTTGGATGCTGCCGAGCACGACGACCTCGGCGCCGATGAGGCGGCCCAACCGCGCACGTGTCTCCGGGTCGACGCGGTCCGACTGGTGGAAGTCCTGTTCCTTCATCGGGAGGTCGAGTTGCTCGCGCTCGACGATGCGAAGCCCGGGATGCGCGCCGATGTCCGTGATGACGGCCTCGGCGAGGGCGAGCTCGAGTGAGGTGTCCTCGTTGACGTCACGGAACTTCAGGACGCAGATGCTCACCGGGCCCGTGCGTGCGACGGGGCTCGTCACGGAAAGCGATGGCTTGCTCGCTGTGGCCGGGGGCCGCGGGCGGAGCAGGTAGGCCGTGGCTCCCGGAAGGGCGAGCCCCACGGCGATGAGCAGGGCGGTCCCCGTGCTCCGCGCGAGCCCACCGCGGGGCGCGGGCGCTTCCGTCACAGGCAGCGTGCGCGCTCGTCCGGAAGCGGTTCCAGGAACGTGGGAGCGGGAGTCATCGGGCGCGGAGCCCGGGGGCGTCGTGTTCACGGAGTCGGAGGAGCATAGCCGAACGCCCCGTCACCCACGCGAGGCCCGGATGCGGACCAGGACAGGCCTCGCGTGTTCAGCGGCTACTCGAAGTCGGCCTGCTCGTAGAACAGCACCGTCCCCGAATGGGCGAAGAGGATGACGTAGGCCTGGTAGTACCGGGGGAGCCGATAGTGCTGGTAGGCGGCGACGAAGACCTCCTCCTCACCGTCCCACCAGTTGTTCAGGTAGGCGTCGGCCAGCGGCTGGAAGGGGTAGTAGAGCCGCGTCGCGAACTGCTCGTACGTGTTCGTGCCTGCGCTGACAAGGTTGGGATTGAAGCCCGGCATCGCCTGGATGGCGCGCGCGGCCATCTCCACCGTGGGCGCGTCCTCGAACTCCCAGTCGAAGGTGAAGACTCGCGTCCATCCCTGGCACTGGCCGAGACAGCGATTGTAGCCCTGCATCTCCAGGTCCTGGATGTCCCCAGGCGTGAACTGCTCGTCCAACTCCAGCGCGTACCCCGGGGGCGCCGTCTGGGCATGCGCGGCGAGCGGGGACACCATCAGGAACAGCGCCACACAGGTGAGCGACAGGCTGCGATGCATGCGTTCTCCTCCGATTGTGCTGTGGCGAGGATGGTCTCACGCAACATGCCCACCCAGAAAGAGCAGGAACCGTGACATCTCGGTGGCCCTCCGGAGAAAACGCCGGGCGCCCGCGAAATAGCTCGCGCCGAGCGTTCGTTGTGCCAGAGGGTGAGCCCCCGGCGCGACACGGAGCCGTCTTCCCCTGTGGGAGTTCAACGAATGAGCCGCCTGGCATCCCCCTCCACCCAGCCACGTGCGACGACATGCCGGGCTGGCGCACGCACCTGGCGCCTGCGGATGCTGTCGCTCGCGGTGATGGGGACTACCGCGTGCGCCGCGCCGTCCGCGGTCGCCGTGTCTCCATCCGGGGTGCCCGCGTTCAGCGAAGACATGCTGTCGCCCGAGTTCTGGATCCGCCGCGCACCTTCTCCCGACGAGGTACTGCTCGACGCCGAGCAGGTGGCGGCCAGGCGTACGCGCGCGTTCGGTCCGGATGGCGGGCTGAACGATTTGAAGCGCATGCCGACCCCGCTGACGCGGTCGCAGGTCGCCGGCTGGGTCAAGGATGCGCAGCAGACGCCCATCCAGGCCATCATCGACGAACAGGGTCAGCCGGTGACGGAGGCGATGCTCGAGGAGCTGCGCCGGAACGCCGCGACCGAGCACATCCCCGAAGCCGCCCCCGCGCGCTACGGCCTGAGCGTGCGGCGCACGCCCCTGCGGGCACTGCCGTCCGACCGGCGGTTCTTCGCGGCGGAGAACCTGCGCGACTACGAGAGCCTCCAGGCCGGCATCCTGTTCCCGGGCGAGCCCGTCGTCATCGCGCACCAAAGCGCGGACCAGCATTGGCTGTTCGTCCAGACGACCCAGGGGCCCGCGTGGGTCCGGCGCGCGGACGTGGCGGAGGGCACGGCGGACGCGGTGTTCTCCTACGTGGCGAAGGCGCCCGGACGTGTCGTCACGGGCGACCAGGTACGCACGGTCTTCACACCGGAAGCCCCCGGCGTGTCCGAGCTCGAGCTCGACATGGGGGTCGCGTTGCCGCGGGCCGACGTGGCTCCCGGCGAGCCCGTCAACGGCGCCAGCAGCTATGCGTCGTGGCCGGTGCTGCTGCCGGTGCGCGAGCGGGACGGCACGCTGGCCTTCCAGAGCGCGCTGCTGCGCCGTACCGCCGACACCGCGCCGGGCTATCTGCCCCTGACACGCGCCAACATCCTCCGTCAGGCGTTCAAGTTCCTCGGCGAGCGCTACGGCTGGGGGCACCAGTTCAATGCGCGCGACTGCAGCGGACTGACCAGCGAGGTGTACCGCAGCCTGGGCTTGTTCCTGCCGCCCAACTCCGGGATGCAAGGGAAGAGCGCGGCGATGAACCACCGACTCTTCACGGCGAGCGACTCGCATGCAGAGCGGCTGCGCGCGGTGGCCCAGGCGCAGGTGGGTGACCTCATCGTCGTTCCCGGTCATGTCTTGATGATCATCGGCCACGTGGATGGCGAGCCCTACGTCATCCAGGACGTCCCGTTCGCGGTGTTCAAGGACCCGACCACGCAGCAGCTCCGCAAGACGAAGCTGAACCAGGTCGCGGTCACCCCGTTGCTGCCGCTGTATGCCGACGACACCACGCTGTACGTGGACGCGATGACGAGCCTCGTGCGCGTCACGAGCCCCTAGGCCCGGCCGCCGGGCGGGATGCCACGCTCAGGCCGGGGGCGTCGCTCCATCATAGGAGGGCCGCGGCTTGGGCCCGCTTCTCGGAGGAGCGGCTCACGAGGTCCGCTCGCCCCCCCAGGGCACCGCGAGCGATGGGCGTCTTCAACCGACGAGAGGTGTGGTGAAGTCGCGTGCGCCCTGCCACAGCCTGGAGCAGAGAGGGGGTCGCACCGTGAGCCGAGCCTGGTGGTTGGGGATGGGACTCGGCCTGCTCGCGGCGTTGCCGCAAGCGCTGACCGCTCAGGTTCGTGACCAGCAAGGCTTCGTCTCCGCGCTGGTGCTGGCCCTGATTCCCTACAGTGTCTGGGCCCTGCTCGCGCCACTCCTGCTGGCGACGTTCCGGCGGGTGTCACGGGAGGCGCCGCTCGAAGCTCGGACCGGGGGATGGCTCATCGCGCTGGGGGGCGGCTTCGTCCTGGCCCATTCGGCGCTCCTCGCGTTGGGGCTCTCGGTGCTGGAGTCCTGGTCGGCTCGCGGGCTCGCGTTCACCGACGGGTTCCGGAGGCTCCTGCTGGAGCGAGGCGTGCTCGGGTCCTTCGAGTACCTGCTGTTCCTCGCGGCCTGGGCGACCCTGGGCGCGTTCCGCCGGGCCCGTGAGCGGGAGCTGGGGGAGTCTCGGCTCGCGGCACGTCTGGCGGAGGCACGACTGGAAGCGCTCCGGGCGCAGCTCGACCCGCACTTCCTCTTCAACACGTTGAACGCCGTCGTCTCCCTCGTCCGACAGACACGGAACACGGAGGCCGAGGACGCGCTCGTGGAGCTGAGCTCGCTGCTGCGGGCGAGCCTGGACGGACGCAACGAGCAGGGCATCGCGCTGTCCGAGGAGCTGGACCTGGTCCGCCGCTATCTCGGCATCGAGCAGCTCCGCTTCGGCAGTCGCCTGCGCTTCCACCTGGAAGCAGAGCCGGAGACGCTGGGGGCACGCGTGCCCATGCTCGTCCTTCAACCCCTGGTCGAGAACGCCATCAAGCACGGCACCTCCCGCCGCGCGGCCCGAGGGAACATCTGGGTCCGCTCCCTGCGACAGGGCGAACGGCTGGTGCTCGAGGTCCGCGACGACGGCCCCGGGCTCCGTCCAGGGAGCACACCCGGAACGGGGATCGGCGTGGCGAATACCCGCGAGCGCATCCAGCAACTCCATGGCGAAGGCTATGGTGTGACCCTCGAGGACGCACCGGGCGGTGGCGCCCTGGCCCGCGTGGAGCTTCCGTTCCAGGTGTCCACGGTCGAGCCGTCACCGCAGGGGAGGGCAGCGAATGGGTGAGGGGAGCGAGGCAGGCTGGCGGGTGCTGGTGGTGGACGACGAGCCGCTGGCCCGCGACAACGTGCGCCACCTCTTGTCCCGTGCCCCCGACGTCACGGCGCTCTGGGAATGCGAGAGCGGAGGCGACGCGGTGGACGTCATCCTCCGAGAGAGGCCGGACCTGGTGTTCCTCGACGTCCAGATGCCCGAGGTCGACGGCTTCGACGTCCTGCGCGAAGTCGGGCCCGAGCTGATGCCGCCGGTCATCTTCGTCACCGCCTTCGACCAGCACGCCGTTCGCGCCTTCGAGGCGAACGCCCTCGACTACCTCCTCAAGCCCTTCAGCGCGGCCCGCTTCCAGGAGGCGCTCTCGCGCGCACGCAAGCAGCGTGAGCAGGGCCGGGAGCGGGCGCTCCTCGAGCGACTGTCGTCACTGCTCGCGGGCTACACGCCGGCCAACGCGCCGCCCGCGGACACCGGACAGTACCTGGAGCGCATCGCGGTGAAGACGGACGGCAAGGTGGTCGTCGTGCCCGTCGCCGAGCTGGACTGGTGCGAGGCGGAGGGCAACTACGTCGTGCTGCACTCCGGCGCGAAGAGCCCCATGCTGCGCGAGACGCTCAACCGGGTCGAGCAGTGGCTGGACCCGAAGTGCTTCGTGCGCGTCCACCGGTCCACGTTGGTGAACGTCAGTCGCATCAAGGAGCTGGAGCCCGACGTGGACAAGGGCTGGGTCGTCATCCTGCGCGACGGCACCCGGCTGCGCCTGAGCCCAGGGCGCAAGGCCGCGGTGGAGGCCGTGCTGCGCCAGTCGTTCTGAGACCTCACTCGCCCGCGCGTTGGAGCCGCTGGCGGTACTCGCTCGGCGACTCTCCGGTCCACTGCTTGAACGCTCGCGAGAAGATCTTCTCGTCCGCGTACCCCACGTCCAGCGCCACGTGTTTGATGGGCACCGAGGAGCGCCCGAGCAGCTCCAGCGCGTGGCGTCGCCGCACGTCGTCCTTGAGGTTCTGCAGCGACGTCCCCTCGAGCGCCAGCTGTCGATGCAGCGAGCGCACCGACACGTGCAGCGCGGACGCCACGTGCTGCGCGGTGGTCCCCGAGGCGCGAGGGTCGCTCAGCTGTGAGCGCACCCGCTCGACCAGCCGCCGGTCCCTCCGGTACTGCCGCACCGTCAGCGGCAGCGCCCGCTTGAGCATCGCCCGCAGGGCCTGCTCGTCACGCTTGGCCGCCAGCTCCAGGTAGCCCACGTCGAAGCTCATGCTGGCGCGGGTGGCCGAAAAGCGCACCGGCCCCGGGAACAGGAGCGGGTACACGGACTGGTGCGCCGGCGTCGCGAAGGGGAACGTCACCTCGCGCAGGGGCAGCTGTGAGTTGACCAGCCAACAGGCGTACCCATGCACGTAGCGCAGGCTGCTGAGCAGACAGAACTCGCGCATGGCCCCCAGCTCGTGCCGCTCCTCGATGGCGAGCCGCGCCGTCGTGCCCTCCACCTCGAGTGAGAGCAGGACGTCCTCGGTCAGCAGCCGGTGGTGGCGACACCAGCGCTGCAGCGCGATGCCCAGCGTCGGTGAGCTGAGCGAGGCCCGGCAGAGCATCCCGTACGTCCCCCAGGGGAGCCGGCGGGTGAACCACCCCAGGGCCTCGTCATCCAGCTCCTGCATCGCCGTGGCCGAGAGCGTCTCGAACTGCCCGGCGTTGATGCGCGCAGACACCCGGCCGAGCTGCGCGCGGGTGATCTCCGCCTTTCGCAGTGCGTCGTGCGGGTCCACCCCGTACTTCTCGTACGCGAGCACGATGGCGCGGACGAACGCCATGGGCGTCTCCGCGCGCGGCAGGGGTTCGGGGGAGCGCTGGAGGCGTCGGGGCATCGGCGAGCAGCATGGCCTGGTTGGCACGATTTGCAACCACCCTGGCGCACGCGAGCCCTCCCTCGTACCTAATGTCCGCCAGCCACCTCGAGACGCTGGTTGGGAAACGACTTCATGGCTCACTTCGCAGAGCTGGGCTTCGCGCTCGGTGAATCCGTCGAGATGTTGCGCAACACCGTGCGCGCCTTCGCCGCCAAGGAGATTGCTCCCCGGGCGGCCGACATCGACCGGGAGAACCTGTTCCCGGAGGACCTCTGGACGAAGCTGGGCGCCCTGGGCGTCCTCGGCATGACGGTGAGCGAGGAGTATGGCGGAGCGGGCCTCGGCTACCTGGCCCACATCGTCGCCATGGAGGAGATCTCCCGCGCGTCCGCGTCCGTCGGCCTGTCCTACGGCGCGCACTCGAACCTGTGCGTGAACCAGGTCTACCGCAACGGCACCGACGCCCAGCGGCGCAAGTACCTGCCCGGGCTCCTCAGCGGCGAGCACGTGGGCGCGCTGGCGATGAGCGAGCCGGACGCGGGTTCGGACGTCGTCAGCATGAAGCTCAAGGCCGAGAAGCGCGGGGACAAGTACATCCTCAACGGCGCCAAGATGTGGATCACCAACGGCGCCAACGCGAAGGTGCTGGTGGTCTACGCGAAGACGGACGAGGCGCTGGGCCCCAAGGGCATCACCGCCTTCATCGTCGAGGGCGGCTCCAAGGGGCTCAGCTTCGGCACCAAGCTGGACAAGCTGGGCATGCGCGGCTCCAACACGTACCCGGTCTTCTTCGAGGACTGCGAGGTGCCGGAGGAGAACGTGCTCGGCGGCGTGGGCGCGGGCGTGAAGGTGCTCATGTCGGGGCTCGACTACGAGCGCGCGGTGCTCGCCGGTGGGCCCCTGGGCATCATGGGCTCCTGCATCGACGTGGTGCTGCCGTACGTCCACGAGCGCAAGCAGTTCGGGGAGAGCATCGGCCAGTTCCAGCTCATCCAGGCGAAGCTCGCGGACATGTACACGTCGTGGTCGGCGTGCCGCGCGTACGTCTACGCGGTGGGTCAGGCCTGCGACAAGGCGGACCACGCCAGGACGCTGCGCAAGGACGCCGCGGGCGCCATCCTCTATTCCGCGGAGAAGGCGACGTGGATGGCGGGACAGGCCATCCAGATCCTCGGCGGCAATGGCTACGTCAACGAGTACCCCACGGCGCGCTTGTGGCGCGACGCCAAGCTCTATGAGATCGGCGCCGGGACGTCGGAGATCCGCCGCATGCTCATCGGGCGCGAGCTGTTCGCCGAGACCGCATAGGGAACACCACCATGGCCATCCTCAAATCAACCACGGATACCCGCTCCGCCGACTTCCGCGCGAACGCGGAGGCGATGCAGAAGCTGGTCGGCGACCTGCGCGAGAAGGTGGCGCTCACGGCCAAGGGCGGCGGCGAGAGCTCCCGCCAGCGCCATGTCTCCCGAGGCAAGCTGCTGCCCCGGGATCGCGTCGAGCGCCTGCTGGACCCCGGCTCGCCGTTCCTGGAGATCGGCCAGCTGGCGGCCTGGAACATGTACGGCGGTGAGTCCCCGTCCGCGGGGATGATCGCCGGCATCGGCCGCGTCCAGGGCCAGGAGTGCATGATCGTCGCCAACGACGCGACGGTGAAGGGTGGCACGTACTACCCGATGACGGTGAAGAAGCACCTGCGCGCGCAGGAGATCGCCCAGGAGAACCGCCTGCCGTGCGTGTACCTGGTGGACTCCGGCGGCGCGTACCTGCCGCGCCAGGACGACGTGTTCCCGGACCGGGAGCACTTCGGCCGCATCTTCTTCAACCAGGCGCAGATGAGCGCGGCGGGCATCCCGCAGATCGCCGTGGTGATGGGCTCGTGCACGGCGGGCGGCGCGTACGTGCCGGCGATGAGCGACGAGACCATCATCGTCAAGAACCAGGGCACCATCTTCCTGGGCGGCCCGCCGCTGGTGAAGGCGGCCACCGGCGAGGTCGTCACCAACGAGGACCTGGGCGGCGGTGACGTGCACACGCGCATCTCCGGCGTGGCGGACCACCTGGCGGAGAACGACGCGCACGCGCTGTTCCTCGCGCGGCGGATCGTGGCGAACCTGAACCGCACGCGGCCGCACACGGTGGCGCTGGAGCGCTCCGAGGAGCCGCTCTACGACCCGAGCGAGCTGGGCGGCATCATCCCGTTCGACGCGCGCAAGCGCTACGACGTGCGCGAGGTGATTGCCCGGCTGGTGGACGGCTCGCGGCTGGACGAGTTCAAGGCGCGCTACGGCACCACGCTGGTGACGGGCTTCGCGCACCTCTACGGCATCCCGGTCGGCATCATCGCCAACAACGGCATCCTGTTCGGCGAGTCGGCGCAGAAGGGCGCGCACTTCATCGAGCTGTGCTCGCAGCGCGGCATCCCCCTGGTGTTCCTGCAGAACATCACCGGCTTCATGGTGGGCCGGAAGGTGGAGAACGCGGGCATCGCGAAGGACGGCGCGAAGATGGTGACGGCCGTGGCCACCGCGCGGGTGCCCAAGGTGACGATGCTGATCGGCGGCAGCTTCGGGGCCGGCAACTACGGCATGTGCGGCCGGGCGTATTCGCCGCGCTTCCTGTGGATGTGGCCCAACGCGCGCATCAGCGTGATGGGCGGCGAGCAGGCGGCGTCGGTGCTGGCCACGGTGAAGCGGGACGGAATCGAGGGCCAGGGCGGCACGTGGGCGAAGGAGGCGGAGGAGGAGTTCAAGGCGCCCATCCGCGCGCAGTACGAGGAGCAGGGGCACCCGTATTACGCCACCGCGCGGCTGTGGGACGACGGGGTCATCGACCCCTCGCAGAGTCGTCGCGTGCTCGGCCTTTCACTCTCGACCGTGTTGAATGCTCCGATTCAGGAGACTCGATTCGGCGTCTTCCGGATGTAGGACTCGACCATGTTCGAAAGTCTGCTCATCGCGAATCGCGGCGAGATTGCCTGCCGCATCATCCGCACGGCGCGTCGGCTCGGTATCCGCACGGTGGCCGTCTATTCGGACGCCGACGCGGGCGCCCGTCACGTCCGCCTGGCGGACGAGGCCGTCCGGCTGGGGCCTCCCGCCGCGCGCGAGTCGTATCTGGTGGTGGAGAAGCTCATCGACGCGGCGAAGAAGACGGGCGCCCAGGCCATCCACCCGGGCTACGGCTTCCTCTCGGAGAATCCCGTGCTCGCCGAGGCCTGCGCGGCGGCGGGCATCGTCTTCGTGGGGCCGAACGCCGAGTCCATCCGGGCGATGGGCTCCAAGTCCGCGTCCAAGGCGTTGATGGAGAAGGCGAAGGTGCCGACGACGCCGGGCTACCACGGCGACGAGCAGGGCGTGGAGCGGCTCAAGGCGGAGGCCCAGCGCATCGGCTTCCCGGTGCTCATCAAGGCGAGCGCAGGTGGCGGCGGCAAGGGCATGCGCCGGGTGGACCGCGCGGAGGACTTGGAGGCGCAGCTGGCGTCGTGCCGGCGCGAGGCGCTGGGCGCGTTCGGCTCGGACCTGGTGCTCATCGAGAAGTACGTCGAGCGGCCGCGACACATCGAGGTGCAGGTGTTCGGTGACACGCACGGAAACTACGTGCACCTGTTCGAGCGGGACTGCTCGGTGCAGCGGCGTCACCAGAAGGTGCTCGAGGAGGCACCGGCGCCGGGGATGACGGAGGCTTTGCGCGCGAAGATGGGCGAGACGGCCATCCTCGCGGCCAAGGCCGTGAACTACGTGGGCGCGGGCACGGTGGAGTTCATCGCGGACCCCGCGGGGAACTTCTACTTCATGGAGATGAACACGCGTCTCCAGGTGGAGCACCCCGTCACGGAGGAGATCACCGGCCTGGACCTGGTGGAGTGGCAGCTGCGGGTGGCCTCCGGTGAGCGGCTGCCGAAGACGCAGGCGGAGCTGTCCATCCGGGGCCACGCGATGGAGGCGCGCATCTACGCGGAGAACCCGGACGCGGGCTTCATCCCGTCCGTGGGTCGGCTGGTGCACCTGGTGCCGCCGGAGACGTCGCGGCACGTGCGCGTGGACACGGGCGTGGAGCAGGGGGATGAGATCTCCACGCACTACGACCCGATGATCGCGAAGCTGATCGTCTGGGGCGAGGACCGGGAGGCGGCGCTGCGGCAGATGCGCGAGGCGCTGGAGCGCTACCAGGTCGTCGGCGTGGCGAACAACGTGGAGTTCCTGGGCCGCCTGGTGAGGACGGCGTCGTTCTCCCAGGCGAACCTGGACACGAGCCTCATCGAGCGTGAGCGCGAGGCGCTGCAGCCGCCCAAGGGGGAGATTCCCGACGACATCTGGCGGCTGGGCGCGGTGGCGGTGCTCTCGCGGGCGCGTGACGAGGCCGCGAAGGCGGAGCCGGGCTCGCCGTGGGCGCAGCTGGATGGCTTCCGGCTGGGCGCGGTGGCGCCGTTCCTGGTGACGCTGCGTCACGGGGACGTGGTGCGGGAGATTCGCGCGGAGGCCTCTGGCCCTGGCACGTATGTGATGCGGGTGTCCGCTCCGGGGGGGCAGGACAGCGCGGCGCGGGTGCCGGTGCGGTTCACGGTGGGCGAGCGGGACGCGGTGACGCTGGCGTCGCCCGAGGGGACGGTTCACGCGACGGTGGTCCCGGTGGGGGCGCGCTGGAGCGTGTTCGCGCGAGGCCGGCGGTGGGAGCTGGAGTCGTTCGATCCGCTCGACGTCGAGGCGACGGCCCCGGAGGCGGAGGGCGGGCTGCGCGCGCCGATGCCCGGCAAGGTCATCGCGCACCTGGCCGAGGTGGGGGCGAAGGTCTCCAAGGGCACGCCGCTGCTGGTGATGGAGGCGATGAAGATGGAGATCACCATCTCCGCCCCGCGCGATGGCGTGCTCGCGAGCTTCCGTCATCACCCCGGTGAGCAGGTGAGCGAGGGGACGGAGCTCGCGGTCATCGAGGAGAAGGTGGCCTGAGGACAGCGGGGGCAGCGTCGTGGGTCTCCGACGCTGCCTTTGGTTCGTCGTGGAGTGAGGCTCGTGTCGTGGCCCGGCGCCGGATTCTCGCCGCCGCCTGGCGTCGCGGCACGCGCTCCCCCTGAACAGACTCTCAGGGGTTTTTCACGGGAGCCGACTGGAGTCGGATCCGCGCTGGGCGGCCGCCCGCTTGCGGAAGTCGATGATCGGCGACGCGTCGAGTCGCCACACCCCGTCGATGCGACGGAGCTCCATCGGGATAGGAGAGTCGGAGCCCTTCATGAGGACCCACTCGAACTTCTCCTCGATGCGGACGATCTTCATCTCGCGGTAGTGCTTGCCGAGTTCCTCCGCCACGTCCGCGGGGTAGGCCCCTTCCGACCATAGGATCGCCGCGTCCGGGTGGTCGATGAAGAGGGGGCGGATGGCCTGCTCACTGCCCGTGAGGTTCGCGAGCGCGAAGCGCCGATAGACATCCTCCGGAGAGCCGGGGACCTCAGGCTTCTTCGCGCATCCCGCCGCCATCACCAGACCCAGACTGAGCGCCACCATCACGGTCGTCGTACGTCCGCTTTGCATCTCGATATCTCCTGAAGCCTACTGCCATGATGTTCAGTGGTTTTTCGCTGCGAGCCTTGGCTGGGATGGCACGCATTGGATGTGCAATGCCTACATGAACAACTTATCAGCTACTTTTCGAGGGCCTGTCACCCTCGCGAACAGGATCCTGGAGGCCAATGCCTACATGAACAGCCCTTCAGCCATTTCCAGCCCTCTCGAGCAGCGATCATACAGGGGCCGTGACTCGCGCCTACATGCACGAACCATCAGGTAGGCCCGCATGAGAGGAGAGCAATCCAAGACAAGACAGACATGTCTATCAATGCAATGACAGACATGTCTGTCTTTTGGTTCGTCGCGGAGCTACTCGCCCGCGCGCTGCTGGTTGAGCCGGTCGTAGTGGCGGTAGCCCAGCTTGTCGAGCGCGCTCGGCGGCGCGAGGCCGATGTCCACGAGCGTCTTGATATCATACGTCCCCGCGAGGACCGGCGGCGCGTAGCTGCGGATGGCCGAAGGCGTGCGGAACTTCTCCAGCGGGAACAGCACCGCGCTGGTGTGCACATGCACGAAGTGCGCGGCGGACTGACGCTGCCAGCCCGCGACTCCGGGCGCCGTAATCACGTGAGGCGTCGCCAGGAACGTGCCGCCCGTGAGGATCTCCAGCTGCTGTCCCACCTGCGCCACGATGCAGCCCGCCGGCGCGGTGCCACGGACCTTACGGCCCTGCGGATCCTCGTCCGTCGCGCGCGTGCGCAGATACAGCCCGCTCTTGTCATCCGGGCTCGGCGCCGGCTTGCCCTCGGGGTTCAGGAACCGGCCACCGGGCAGCAGCGTGAGCAGGTTGAAGTCCGTGTGCTCCTCGCCCCAGACGATGTCCGTGTTCACCTGCTCCGGACGCAGTGGCAGGTACTGGAGCGCGCGGGTGATGTGCGGAGCCCGCTCGCAGAGCGCGGTGAAGGTGTCCTCGGGCAGCCCCAGCGCCACCGCCGAGCCTCGCAGCAGCTTGAGGCCCGCCTCGTGGAGCGAGCGCCCCAACGTCACGATGCCTTCCTGGAAGTACTCCGGCGCGTCGGGCGGCCAGACGTTCTCCGGATACAGCTCCGGGAACTCCATCGCCGCCACCTCGTCGTTGGGGTAGGGCGCGACGAAGTAGCACTCCTTGAAGTCCGGCTGCCCATTGCCGGCGACGGCCACCTCGGTGTTCGGCGGCGTCCAGCCCCGCTGGTACCAGAGCTCCGCGCGACCGTAGGGCTTCTTCGCCTCCGCCGAGCGCGCGATGAAGGCCGCGAAGGCGTCGTAGTAGCGATGGAGTGCCTGCGTGTCGACGCCGTGGTTCTTGATGTACACGAGACCGAAGACGCCAAACGCCTCACGCAGCGCCGCCGCGGCGCGCTCGATGCGGCTCGCCTCGCCGGAGGCAAGGTCTGCAAGGTCGACAGTGGGGATGTTCAGCGAAGAGGTCTCGGCCATGGTGCCCCCAGGTTTATCGCTCCTGGCGACCAAAAGGGAGGGCCTCGTGGGTGCCACTACCCCTGGTATCAGCGCCCCTCCCCAGACAGGGCCGAACCACCAGGGCCCGCACTCACCGCACCACGGGCAGCGGGAAGCTCCAGGGCTTCCCATCCGAAGCCACCGCGTGGCCCGTCACCTCCGCCGCCCCATGGCCCTGTCGCTGCGGCTTGAACGTCGCCTGCGGATTCCTCGCGGACGCCTGCCCTCCATGGAACACCGCGAAGCGCGCGGCCACCGCCCCCACCGTCGTCAGCACGTCCGCCGCCACCTGCTTCCAGCGCTGCCGCCCCGGGAGGGCATCCACCACCAACCCCGCCACCGAGCAGGCCCGGGAGGTCTTCCAGAGCGCCCCCGAGAGGCCCTCGGACAGCGGCCGGGCGACCTCCGGGGCACGGCGAGCGTCGAGCTCCACTGCGTGCGCCATCACCACCTCCGCGGCCTTGCCCGCGAGGCGATACGGCCGCAGCACGTCCGCATCACGCTCCGTGTGCGGCGCCAGGGACAGCAGGCTCCCCGCGCTCGCGCTCGCCGACGCCATGAAGAACAACGGCAGGGTGCGCCGCGTGGACTGCCACAGCGGCACCGCCGTGTTGTTGAGCAGCACCGCCGTGTAACCGGCCAAGGGCATCCCCAGCATGGCGGCCGAATACCCCGCGACCTTGCCGGTGACGCCGAGCACACCTCGCGACTTCCCCAGCACCAGTCCCACCGTGTTGAGCGCACCCGACAGCGCCAGCACCCACGAACCCACGCTCATCGGCGACGTGGGCCGGAACACTCGCAGCATGTTCAGGAAGCGCGTCGGGCGGCCCAGGTCGGCGATCAACAACCCCGCGCTGACCATGTCCCCCGCGGTCCCCAAGATCCGGCAGCGCCGCGCGAGCGGCTCCATCGACTTCTCGCCAAGCACGTCGATGGCCAGCCCCAGCAGGCTCGCCGCGCCCGCGACGCCGCCCACGAAGAGATACGCGGGCACCGTGGCGATCCACACCGGCTGCTTGATGGCGGCCAGCCCGTGGTAGCTCGGCGCATCCACCGTGTCCGCGACGAAGTGGGAAGGAACCCGAGCCTGGAACCCATGGGTCGGATTGGCGCTGTCCAGGTCCATCACCCGCTGCTGTGCGCCCTCGCCGAGCAAAGTCCCCAGGTCCGGGTTCACATTGCGGCCATCCGAGCGCCGCTGGAGCTTGTCCAGGAAGGTGTCTTCGGCGTCACGCGCGCTCATGGGTTCCCCCGGCGGCCGAGCAGCACCGCGCCCACGGCCATGGCCGCCATCCCCAGCGCCCCCACGGCCACCGCGCCCCAGGCCTGTCCGGCCTTCATCGTCGGGACGACGGGGTCGGGCGGCAGGTTGTAGACCTCCGGGCGATCCACGAGCAGGAAGAAGGCATTGAGCCCGCCCGTCCCAGGCTGGTTCGTCGCGTCCTTCCCGTAGAGATAGGCGCTGATGATGCCCTGCGAGTGCAGCTCACGCAGGCGGTTGTCCGCGCGCTCGTGCAGCACGTCGAGGTCCCCGTAGACGATGGACTCGGTGGGACACGCCTTCGCGCAGGCTGGCGTCATGCCCTCGCCAATCCGGTCGTAGCAGAGGGTGCACTTCCAGGCCCTACCGTCATCCGGTCTCCGGTCGATGACGCCGAAGGGACAGCCCACCACGCAGTAACCGCAGCCATTGCAGACATCCGGCTGGACGTAGACCGTGTCGAACTCCGTGCGGACGATGGCGCCCGTGGGACACGCCTCCAGACACCCCGCGCGCTGACAGTGTTTGCAGACGTCCGACACCATCAACCACGAGAAGTCGCCCACGCCCGTCGAGTGGCCCGGCATCGGCACCGGCCGCTCCACGAAGGCCACGTGCCTCCAGGTCGAGCAGCCCAGATCCCCGGTCTGGTCATAGGACATCCCGGTGAAGTGGAAGCCGTCATCGGGGAGCTGGTTCCATTGCTTGCAAGCCACCTCACAGGCCTTGCAGCCGATGCACACCGTCGAATCGGTGAAGAAGCCCTTGCGACTCATGCGCTATCGCTCCTCGTCCTTCTTCTCCTGCCAGGGGACATGGTCGACGTCGCCCGCGGCGAGGCTGTCGCGTCGGTGCGGCGCCAGGTCCGAGGGCAGGGCGGGAGGCGTGGCACCCGTCGCCGCCCGGGCCCGCGTGGCGTGGCGGCCCGCGATGAGGTCGCAGGTGAGCGCCTTCGACTCCTGGATGTCCACGTTGGGGTCGGCGACGAAGCCCAGCAGCTCATTCGCCCCATCCCCGCGCGAGCGGCCCGTCACGCCCCAGTGATACGGGATGCCCACCTGGTGCACCGACGTGCCGTTGAGCTTCAGCGGACGCATTCGCTCGGTGACGAGCACGCGGCACTCCAGGTCTCCGCGCGCTGTGCGCAGCGTGGCCCAGCCGCCGTTGCTCAGCCCCCGCTCGCGCGCCAGCTCGACGGAGACCTCGCAGAACTGCTCCGGCTGGAGCTCGCTGAGCCAGGACAGCCAGCGACTCATGCCGCCCGCCGTGTGGTGCTCGGTGAGCCGGTACGTGGTGAGGATGAAGGGGTAGCGCGGGTCACCCCACGCGCGGTGGTAGGGGTTGCCCTTGCGGTGCCACTCCAGCCGCGTCGGATTGCACTGCTGCCCGTAGAGCGCGTTCTTCACCGGCGACTCCATGGGCTCGTAATGCGTGGGCAGGGGGCCATCGAGCATCCCGCTCGGCGCGAAGAGCCAGGCCTTGCCGTCGGCCTGCATGATGAATGGGTCATCTCCCGCCAGGGACTCGATGCCCTTGGCGCCGGGAGGAGGGCGATGGTCCGGAGGTCGGTCCGCGATGCAGTCGGGGACATCCTCGCCGGTCCACTTCCGCTGCGTCTCGTCCCACCAGACGTACTTCTTCCGCTCGCTCCAGGGACGGCCCTGCGGGTCCGCGGAGGCCCGGTTGTAGAGGATGCGGCGATTGGCGGGCCACGCCCAGCCCCACTCGGGCGCCACCCAGGTCTGCTCGTGCCCTGGCTTGCGGCGCGCCGGCTGGTTCACGCCCTCCGCGTAGGCTCCGGAGTAGATCCAACATCCGCAGGCGGTGGAGCCGTCGTCCTTCAGCGCGGTGAAGCCGCTCACGGGCTGGCCATCTGTCACGGTGTAGCCGTTGATCTCCCGGAGCACCGCCTCGGCGC
Organism: Myxococcus sp. AS-1-15; assembly: GCF_020037055.1. Taxonomy (NCBI): domain Bacteria; kingdom Pseudomonadati; phylum Myxococcota; class Myxococcia; order Myxococcales; family Myxococcaceae; genus Myxococcus; species Myxococcus sp. AS-1-15. The sequence continues at coordinate 242,115 of NZ_JAIQDF010000005.1, forward strand.
TCGGTTCCTCGAGTGCGCCGTGGGTCGGGTAGTCCCATGTCAACTGGCGCAGGGCCTGGTCCCTGGGCGCTCCCGAGGCCGCGTACAGCCGCTTGAGCCTCCGGCCCAGGTGGAAGGTGAAGTGCAGCTCGCTGCGCACGTCCTCGCGGGGCTCCACCGCGGCGTGGTGCCACTGGAGCATCCGCTGCGTGTTGGTGAAGGAACCGTCCTTCTCCGTGTGCGCGGCGGCCGGGAAGAAGAAGACCTCCGTGCGGATGTCCTCCGTCTTCACGTCGCCGCGTTGGACCTCGGGGGCCGTGCGCCAGAACTCGGCCGTCTCGATGAGCGTGAAGTCGCGCACCACCAGCCACTCGAGCTGACGCAGGCCCTTGCGCTGGAGCGCCCCGTTCATGGATCCCACCGCGGGGTTCTCGCCCATCACGAAGTAGCCCTTGATGCGGCCCTCGGCCATGTCGACCACCGTCTGCATGTGCGAGTGATTGCCGGTGAGCCGGGGCAGGTGCCGGAAGCCGAACTCGTTCTCCTCGGTCGCCGCGTCCCCGAACCAGGCCTTCAAGAGCGAGACGACGTACTTGGGGAAGTTGTTCCACCAGCCCGTGCTGGACGTGTGGGACGCCAGGTAGTCGGCCAGGGCAGGGGACTGCGTGGCGCTCGGCATGGGCAGGTAGCCGGGCAGCAGGTTGAACAGGGTGGGGATGTCCGTGGAGCCCTGGATGGACGAGTGCCCGCGCAGCGCGAGGATGCCGCCGCCGGGCCGGCCGATGTTGCCCAAGAGGAGCTGGAGGATGGTCGCGGTGCGGATGTACTGCACGCCCACCGAGTGCTGCGTCCAGCCCACCCCGTAGCAGAACGCCGTGGTGCGCTCGCGGCCGGAGTTGTCGCAGAGCGTCTGGGCGACCTTCAGGAACTGCTCCTCGGGGACGCCGCAGACCTTGGCGACGATGGCCGGGGTGTAGCGCTGGAAGTGGCGCCGGAGGACCTGGAACACACAGCGCGGGTGCTGGAGCGTGGGGTCCTTGATGGCCTCGGTGATGAGGGTGGCGTGCGTCTCGCCTTCACCCGCGCCGGGCTCCGCGTAGAGTTCCTTGTGGCCGGACGCGGGAGTGGGGCCCTCGACGCCCTCGTAGCTCCAGGAGCTGACGTCGTACTTGTTCTCCTTCGGCAGGAAGCCACTGAAGAGCCCGTCCAGGTACTCCGTGTCCTGGAAGTCCTCGCGCACCAGGTTGGCGGCGTTGGTGTAGTGGACGACGTACTCCTTGAAGTAGCGCTCGTGCTCGAGCACGTAGCGCACGAGCCCTCCCAGGAACGCGATGTCCGAGCCGACACGGATGGGCACGTGCTGGTTCGCCACGGCGCTGGTGCGCGTGTAGCGAGGATCCACGTGGATGACCGTCGCCCCCCGGGCCTTGGCCTCCATCACCCACTGGAAGCCCACCGGGTGACACTCGGCCATGTTGGAGCCCTGGATGAGGATGCAGTCAGAGTTCCGCAGGTCTTGTTGGAAGGTCGTGGCTCCGCCACGTCCCAGCGTGATGCCCAGACCGGGCACCGTCGATGAGTGTCATATGCGGGCTTGATTCTCCACCTGGACGATGCCGAGGGCGGTGAAGAGCTTCTTGAGGAGGTAGTTCTCCTCGTTGTCGAGCGTGGCGCCGCCCAGGTGCGCGAGGCCCAGCGTGCGCTGGACGCTGAAGCCGTTGACGTCGGTGTCCTCCCAGGTCTCGTCGCGGGTGCGCTTCACGCGCTCGGCGACCATGTCCATGGCCTGCTCCAGCGGGAGGCGTTCCCACTCGGAGCCGCCAGGACGGCGGTAGAGCACGTGCTGGACGCGGTGGGTGCCGGTGACGAGCTGGAAGGTGGCGGAGCCCTTCGGGCACAGGCGGCCCCGGGAGATGGGCGAGTCGGGGTCGCCCTCGATGTCGATGATGCGCTCGTCCTTGACGTAGATGTCCTGTCCGCAGCCCACGGCGCAGTAGGGGCAGACGGATTTGACGACGCGGTCCGCGCGAGCGGTGCGGGGCTCCAGCGTCCGGCTGCGCTCCGTCATGGCCGTATCACCGAGCGCCTTGACGTCGCCGCGCGCGATTTGACGCAGCACGGGCCAGCGGAGCATCAGATCGAGGATTCCCACGGCGGACCTCCCGGTCGGCGTCATGCCGGCGCGCGTCCGGATGATGGGGGCGAGCGCGCATGAAACAGTGGCTCTGAGCGGCGCGGTCACCCGCACACGTCAGGGGTCTGACGGTTCCGAGGATGAGTTGTCTTCAGGTGGATGGCTGTTTCAGGTCGACCCCGCACCCGGCTGTCGTCATCCCCCGCACCGCACGGGAATGAGAGTCGTTCCGTCGGACACCCTTCGGGTTGTTGCTGAACATTGCGCTGATTATCGTGCGTGGATGCGAGCAGAGATTCCGCGGATAGGCATTCCCTATCCGTCTGACATCAGCCCGGATGCGGAGGCCTGTCGCGCGCACACCTCGCGGTGGCCGTCATCGACTTCATGGCCTGGGGCCTCATCTTCGACGCCCCGTTCGACGGACCGCTGGGCCGAAACATCGAGGCCAGCCGCGCCTTCGAGGAGGCCGTTACAGCGACTCCGAGCAGCTCCGCTCCAAGGACGGCGCGTGGCCATGGGGCTCGCTGCTCCACCCTTCTCGGGAGCAAGCCAAGGCGTCGTGACGACAGCCAACAGGAGGGTTCCATGCACAGCCGCGTTCCTCGAATCGACCTTCGCTACGTCGCGGGCATCAGCCCTGACGTCGAGGCCACTCGGGCGCATACCCTGCATTGGCTGGCCTTCCAGGGACTCATCGTCCAGCCCGAAGCCCTGCGGACCTATGACGCGAGCCGGTTCGACCGGCTGTCCGCGAGGATGTGTCCGAACAGCCGGGGGGCGGGCCTCGACCTGGTGAGCGACTGGATGGGGTGGCTCTTCGTCTTCGACGACCAGTTCGATGGACCGATCGGCCTCGACCTCGAGGCGACCCGCGCCGTGCTGGACGAACTGTTGGCGGTGATCCAGGGCTCGGCCCCCCAGCGGTACCCCTCATCGCGCCTGGGCGCCGCCCTGGTGGAGTTGTGGGGGCGTTCGACCGCTGGCGCGAGTGCGTCCTGGAAGGCACGGTTCACCCAGGACCTCGCCGGGTACTTCGAGTCGTACTACCAGGAGGCGCGTGAGCGCACGCAAGGATGGCCCGTGGACCTCGAGACCTATCTGCGCACGCGACGGCTCTCGATCGGCGTCCTGCCGAGCCTCGACATCTGTGAACGCTCCGAGGGACTCGACGTTCCGCCCGCCGTGCATGGCACGGAGGACATGACGACGCTGCGCTCGCTGTGCACGGACGTCGTGGTGATGGTCAACGACATCTATTCAGCGCCCAAGGAGGCCGCGAGCGGGCAGATGCACAACATGGTGCTCCTCCTGATGCATCACGAGGGCTGTGGGCAGGCCGCCGCCATGGACCAGGTCGAGGGTGAGATCGCGAAGCGGGTCGAGACCTTCGCCGCCGTGGAGCAGCGGATACGACAGGGCGTCCAGTGCATCGAGACCTGGAGCGTCATCGACCGCGACATCGCCGCGATCAAGAACCTGATGCAAGGCACCACGGACTGGACCCGCGAGACGGCTCGCTACGCACAGCCGTCTCAGGGGGCTCGGGAGAGGGTGACGGGATAGGTCCTCGTGTCGCGCCGGATGATCAGGATGGCGGGGCTGCCCGGCGCCCCCAACTCACGCTCACGTGCCTCTCCCGCCGTCAGCACCGTGGCGCCATCGATGGACTGGACGATGTCTCCCACGCGAAGCGCATCGCCGTGCATGCTCTCGAGCACGCCGCGCACCAGGACGTCGTCTCCGGCCATCCCGAAGAAGATGCCCAGCCGCCCCGGCTCGATGCGCGGTGGGCCCAGCTTCCAGTCGCCCACATCCTGGCTCTTTCCCACCGCCAGCGTGAGCTTCTTCTCCGCGCGCTCCGTCTTCTCGCTCCAGGCGATGAGCCGGTGCTGGCCCGGCGCGACATCCTCCACCCGGAACCGCCCATCCGCGCCCGTGGGCGCCGAGGTCAGGCCATCCACGTCCACGAACGCCTGGGCAAGGGGCTTGCCCGCCTTGTCGACCAGCCGGCCCGAGATGGCGCCGCCCGCCTCCACCACGACGTCGACCTGGGTCGTCTGGCCCGCGACGCTCATCGTGTCCGCCTTGCCCGCGCGACCGTCGGGCAGCGTCACGGACACCGTCACGGCGCCTGGGTTGACGTCCTCGACCACGAAGCGATCTCCCGCGAGCTCCAGCTCCTGTCGCGACAGGAAGTCGTCCTCGCTCTTCGTCGCGGAGACCACCAGGCGGAAGCCCTCGATGCTCCGGCCTCCCGCCGAGCGGACCGCCCCCGTGAGCCGCCCTCCGGGCTGGAGCTGGATGACCAGCGACCTCTGCGTGGCCGGCACGGAGGGCAGGTCGCCCCGGCGCCCGCCATTCGTGGCCCAGATGTGCAGCGGCTGGGTGCCCAGTGAGTCGGCGACCAGCGTCACCTGTCCCGAGGCATCCGTGGAGTCCTCGAGGAAGATCTCGTTCTTGCCCGCCTCCGCCCCCATGACGGTGGCCGAGACACTCGGCGCGCCATTGGGTTCCAGCACCGTGACGGAGAGGGGACGCTCCGCCTCGCGGACCTGCAGGTCCACGCGCTCGGTCGCGCCCGCCTTCAGGTCGACGACCTTCTCCTGGTCGCTGTTCTGGTTGCCCACGTCGACGAGCCATGCGGCGACGCGGTAGCGCCCGGCTCGCACTCGCATGCTCCAGGTGCCGTCCGCCGCGGTGGGGATCTGATGTGCCTCCGTGCGCGCCGTGTCCGCGAGCTGCGCGAAGACCGTCACGGCCGCCGTGGGCACGCGCCCGTCCGCGAGCTTCACGGTTCCCTCGAGCGTGCCTTCGCCCCCCAGCTTGAGCTTCACCTGATGTGTCTGGCCGGGGCTCACCGCCACGCGCTCGCGGACATGGAGCTGACTGCCCGGCCGGCGCGCGGCGACGAAGACGTCACCCGGCGGGACGTCCTCGAGAACGAAGGCACCCTGTGCATCCGTCACCGACGTGAGCACGCCTTCCATGGGCATCATCCGCCAGCGACGCTCGGGGGTGACCTGGATTCCCGCGAGAGGTTGGTCGCTGTCGTCGACGACCGTGCCCTCGATGCGCCCATTGGCGTCCAGTTCGGCCAACATCTCGAAGCGCTGACCCGCGAGCACCGTGATGCCTTCTCGCCGCAGAACCCGGAAGCCCTTCGCCCGGACCGTCACCGAATAGGAACCCGGTGCGAGGTTCCCCGCATCGAAGCGTCCGTCCGTGCCGCTCGTGGCGCTCGCGACCTCGGCGGGGGCGGCGTCGAAGGTCGCCACCATGGTGCCCGGGGCGATGGACACCGTGGCTCCCGCGATGGGCACGGAGGTGCCCTTGCCGCGCACGATTCCCGTGAGAGACGCGGCGGCGCCCAGTCGGATGCGGACGTCACGGAGGGTCATCCCCGCGCCGACGACCGCGCGCTCCCGCGCGGTGCCCGTCAGCGCATCCAGCCGCGCCGACACTTGATAGACGCCCGGGGGCACATCGAGCGAAAACCCACCGCCCGCGCTGGTTTCCGTCTCGAACGTCTCGCCCATGCCCGTGGCCGTGACGCGAGCCCCCGCCGCCGGCTTGCCCTCCGGCAGCTCGACGAATCCCTCGATGAAGGCCGAGCCATCGAGCTCGACGACGAGTCCGGAGGCCGGAGCCTGGACCCGGGCGATGCGCCGGGTCGAGTGGGCGGGCGCCGTGACCTCGAGCTGGTATTCGCCGGGCGTGAGTCCTTCGCAGCGGAAGAGGCCGCGCTCGTCGGCCGAGGCTTCGTGACGTTCCTCCTCCGGAACGGAGGTGGTCGCGACGGAGGCGGAGGCCAGCACCGTGCGCGGCGTGAGCGTGAGCCTCGCGAGAGGGACGGGGGCCTTCGAGGCGCGCTCGACGACCGAGCCCGACAAGGTCACACCCTCGCCAAGGGTGAGGCGTACGGGCGTGAGTGCCTCGCCACGAGGACGGGTGAGCGACAGCCTCGCGGCGGCGAACCCCCGCGCCTTCGCGGTGACGAGGTACGGACCGGGCCTCGCGGGGAGTCGCAGCGTGCCCGTGGCGTCCGTGGTTCCTCGCCCCGCGACGAACCACGTGGGGCGGCCTGTCTCAGGTGAACGCGGCCCCTGGACGTAGAGCGATACCTGCGCTCCCTCGACGGGCCGCGAGCTTCCGTGGACTTCGACCTGGACGGTCCCTTCCTCCTCGCGCATCGCTTCGGCGACCGGAGGTGTACCTGTCGCGGGAGCCTGGGCCACGGTCCCTCGCGGGGTGGAGGGTGACGCAGGCTTCGCCTTGGCCGACTCACCACGAGAGGCGGAGTCGGACGCGGCGGGAATCGAGGCGTCTCCCCCCTCTGTCGACGCCGCGCGCCAGATGAAGAGCACACCCACGAGCGCCAGGCCGATCGCCACCGCGAAGACAGTCTTTCGACTCATTGTCCCTCCCGCGCTCATTCTCTCGCCAGACGGACCGGGAGTGCCAGTCCCTCGGCTGTTCGCCGCGACGTTGCAGGAACTCCGAGCGCTCGTGACTCGACGAAGACCGCATCCGACGAGCTTCGAGGTGGGCCTCGACAGGCGACGGAAGGCACCGAAGCGGCGCGTGCAGCGGCAAGGTGCCCGGCCGATGGACTTCTCCTTTCGCGGCTCCCTCTCGTTACCTATGTCGTCGTGCTGGCTCAGGCCCGCTCGAAGGATGGAGGAATCCGATGCAACCGGTGCGACATGTCCGGGTGAAGGTGTGCTGCATCTCGTCACGCGCGGAGGCGAGACTCGCGGTGGAGTGGGGGCGCCGATGCACTGGGGCTCGTCTCCAGGATGCCCAGCGGTCCCGGTGTCATCGATGAATCGCTCATCACCGAGCTCGCCGTCACCACACCTCCCGGTGTCTCCACCTTCCTGCTGACCTGTGAAGAGGACGCCGAGCAGCTCATCTCCCAGGTCCGTCGCACCCGCGTGAACACCGTGCAGTTCGTCGACAGCCTTCCGGTGGAGACACTGCGGCGGCTGCGCGCGGCGCTGCCCGCTGTGAAGCTGGTGCAGGTGGTCCACGTGGTCGATGCCGCGTCCGTGGAGGAGGCTTGTGCCGTCGCTCGCGAGGTGGATGCCTTGCTGCTCGACTCCGGCAACCCGTCCCTCGCGGTGAAGGAGCTGGGTGGCACCGGCCGCGTGCACGACTGGTCCCTCAGCCGGCGCATCCGTGAGGCGGTCGCCGTCCCTGTCTTCCTGGCCGGGGGCCTCAAGCCCGAGAACGTGGCGGAGGCGATTCAATCCGTGGGACCGTTCGGCCTGGACGTGTGCAGCGGACTGAGGACTTCGGGGGCGCTCGACGCCGACAAGCTCCAGCGCTTCATGCGCGCGGTGCGGGCCGCCGAAGGCTGAGTCGACGCGGGAAGGGCCCAGGGGAGGACAGCGGGCCTGGGCCCTCGGGCGATACCGGGCCTCCGCCAGCCTGCCTATCTCCCGCTTCCCACCGTCCCCAGCGAGGTAGCCCCATGTCGGACCGTCCCGCGACGCTCGTGCTGTCTGGTGGTGGAGGCAAGGGCGCCTTCCAGGTGGGCGCCGAGCGGGTGCTGCGTGAGGTGCATGGCTTCCGCTGGGAGCGCGTCTTCGGCGTCTCCGTGGGCGCGCTGAACGGCGCCGTCATCGCCCAGCGCGAGTACGAGCGCCTGACGGACCTCTGGATGAACCTCCGCGAGTCGGACGTGTACCGGAGATTCCCCTGGCTCGTCGTCGCCCTGCGCATCGGCCTGCTCAACAAGCTGGGCATCTATGACAACACGCCCTTGAGAGATCTGGTCGAGCGCAACCTCGCCGGAAGGCCCTTCGCCATCCCCGCCCACGTGGGCCGCGTGTCGCTCACCTCGGGGCAATACGAGCTGGTGTCGAGCGACGCGAGCGACTTCCTCTCCGCCGTCTGGCAGAGCGCGACCATGCCCGTCATCTGGGAGCCCATCGGTCCCCAGGCCATCGTCGACGGAGGCCTGCGCAACGTGACGCCGCTGGGCGACGCGCTCGGGTACTCGCCCACGGAGATCGTCGTCATCGCCTGTTCTTCCTCGCGACTGGAGCCCGTCCGCCATCCCGCCAACATCCTGGACGTGGCCCGTCGGAGCCTCACGGACATCACCCTCAACGAAATCCTGATGAACGACGTGGATGTCTTCGTGCGCATCAATGACATGGTGAGACAGGCCCATGAGCAGGGGACGTCGCTCCGCGCCCCGGACGGCAAGCCGTATGTCTATTGCCGCATCACCGTCATCGACCCCACCGCGCCCATGGGCGATACGCTCGACTTCTCCCCGGAGATGATTCGCATGCGCCTGCGCCACGGCGAGGACCGGGCCCGCGCGGTGATGCGGCCGACAGGCGTGGGCCCCGGAGAGCGCATGCCCCCGCGCATCGCCGCCCAACTGGAGCCCATCCTCCATTCCTGAGCCGCCATTTCGAAATGTGGGGGCGGCTGGCTACGATGCCTCCCGCCCTGCCGCAACCGGGGCGCGGGAGGAGCACGGTGGGTGAGCTTCAGCGAGTGGCGGTGTCCGGACCTGGCGCGGAGGACTCCGCGACCGAGCGCCTCGCAGCCCTGGTCCGTCGGGCGCAAGGCGCCTCGGAGGAGGAGCGAGGACTTCTGGCCGAGAACATCAACACGCTGCTGCTCCAGTTGCCCTCCGCGCCCGACCCCCAGCGCAGCGCGACGCTGGTGCGCTCCTACCTGGAGACACATGCCCTGGCGGGGCTCGGCACGCCGACGATGCCGTCGACCATCGCCGCCACCCAGGCGCTGCTGAGCCTGGGCTACCCCGATGCGCTCACGCTGACACCCGAGGAACTCGACGCCCTGCGCCAATGGCAACGGCAGCGCTTCGCGGTCCCCTGGCTCATCCTCCTCGTGACGTTGTTCGGGGTCATCCTCGTCCAGCTCTTCCTCCTGACCATGGGCTCGGAGAACGCGCTCTTCGTCCGCTTCAACGCGACGCTCCGGGCCCTGTCCGGCGAGCCCCCGGCGCCGCCCACCCTCATGGAGCTCCATGAGGAGCTCGTGCGGAACTCGGCCTACCGATTGCTGTTCGCCCAGTTCGTCGCGGGCGCGGCGGCCTTCTTCTACTCGGTGACCGCGGGCCGTCGGCGCGGAGGCCGGGCCCGCGCGCGACGCGTCTTCCTGACGCTGGCCGGAGTCGGAGCGGCCATGGCCCTGTTCCAGCTCCCCGCGAACGGGTGGATTGCCGCCACCACCTTCACCGCCGCCGCGGGCGCCTTCTTCTGCGCCGCCAGGCTGAAGCCGACCTGAAGGGGCCGTGACCGGCGACTCGTGACGTCTCTGTTGAAGATTACGTCGGACACCTGATGTACACGGTTCCCATGACCTTCAACTTGATGCGGTATCTACCGCTTTCCATTCTTCCCATGCTGTTGGGCTGTGGAACCCCCGCCGACGAGAAGCCCGCCGCGGTGCTGATGACGCGCGCGCAGGCCCTGATGACGGGGACTCCGGCGTCCACGGGCGTGCTGGCGTTCCTCAACAGCCGCTCGACGACGGTGGCCGTGCTGGACAACGAGGTGCCGCTCAACGCGCTCACCGCGCAGAGCCTGGTCGCGTACCGCAACGGGCCGGACGGCATCGAGTCCACGGCGGATGATCGCCACTTCGTCTCCATCGCCCAGGTGGACGCGGTTCCGCAGGTGGGCCCGGCCGCGCTGGAGGCGCTGGAGGCCTATGTCCGGGGCACCGGCCGCGTGGAGATGCCGCTGGACGAGCAGGTCGGCATCTTCCACGGCATCGCGTTCAACCTCGCCGAGGCCCGCCGGGTCCTCGCCGCCGCGAACTCGGCGCCTCTCAACGTCCTGCAGGGCACCGTGGGCCTGAGCGCGGCCCAGGCGCAGGCCGTCATCGACGCGCGCCGCATCGACCACCTGGTGGAGCTGTCCCGCCTGCCGTTCATGGATGGCGCGGGGCTGCAGGCGCTGAAGAACCACGTCGCGCTCGCGCCGGAAGGTGACCCGTGCACCGGGCCGAACACGTGTCAGGCGGGCCTGTCGTGCACGGGCTTGGCCTTCGGCGGTCCCATCGCCTACGGCCGCTGCCGCAACACGGCGTACGTGCCGGGCGACGGCGACAGCTGCTCCGTGCTGCGTCCGTGTGCCGCGGGCCTGACGTGCTCGGGGCCCCAGTCCGGCGCGGAGGACGGGCTCTGCCGTCCGTCGTGGATGGCGGGCACGTTCACGAACCACGCGGACCTGTCGCTGCCGGCCTCGACGACGACGCCCTGGGTGTCCACGGTGGGCGTGGTGGGGCTCGCGACCGTGCCTGAGGACATCACCGTGGAGCTGGACCTGGTGCACGCCCAGCCGTCGAAGCTGGTGCTGACGCTCGAGGACCCGGGTGGTGAGACGGCCCTGCTGTGGGACGGCCCCAACGAGGGCGTGCCCCCGGCGCGCATCCCCGTGACGCGGGGCATCCCGCGCGACGGCACCATCAACGGCAAGTGGCTCCTGCGCATCTCCAACCCCACGGGGCAGGGCAGTGGCACGCTCCGCTCGTGGTCCGTGAAGCTCACCAGCCGCTGGGACTGAGGTCGGAGGGAACCTCCGGGGCCGCGCGGGTGTCCGCGCCCGCGCGCGCCTCCACTCAATACGTGGCAGGGACGCCGCTGCTCTTGGCCTGAGCGGCAGGCACCGCCGCGGCCGTCGCGCTCCGCAGCTCGGGAACCGTCGAATCCCCTCGCGCATCAGATGGCGGTGAAGGGACTTCCGGAGCCTCATTGAGCTCCTTGTAGAAGCGACGGCCGATGAACACGCCCAACACCAACGACAGGACCAGGCCCGCGGCGGACACCGCGGTCATCACCGTGCGTCCCTGGGCCAGCCCGCTGCCGAACTGCGCGGTGAGGAAGGTGCCGGGAATGGTGCCGAGCATCACGCCGGCCACCGAGGGCCAGAACCGCGCGCCACTGGCGGCGGCCGCGGCCAGCATCACGTCGGTGGGGCACAGCGGGTTGATGCACATGGTGAACGAGAAGAGGAAATCGTTGCGCTTCGCCGCGCGCACGAGCGCCGGGTACTTGCCGCCGGCCAGGCGCTTCATCGGCCGGGTCCCCAGCTTGCGTGCCAGCACGAAGAGCAACATGGCGGCCAGGAAGCTGCCCGTTAGTGAATAGAGGGTCGCTGCGAGCGTCCCGAACATCATCCCGCCCACGGCGGTCATGAGCTGCCCGGGCAGCAACGTCAGGGGACGTACGGCGAGGAAGGCGATGTATGCCAAAGGCGCCGCATCACCCAGTGGGGCCAGCAGATCCGAGAGATGTCGCTGGTCGATGAAGTCCGGCCCCAGGAGCCGGAGCGTCAACAGTCCACCCACGGACACGAGCATCGGGGCCAGGACCCGAAGCCATGTCTTCGCACCCTGCGCCACGCAACGCCTCCCCGCGGCACGAGAACGCGCGCCGCGGGCATGAAAGTGAGTGTCGGTTCGGGAATCGGCAATGCGGAGGGAATTGTTTTCAACAAGAGAGCGTCCTGCCGGGCATGCCTCCGCCGGGAAAGTAAGCAGGGCGAGCTTGACGAACCCACCGGAATCATTGGGGTTTTGGTGTGGTGGGTCAGGCGAGAACGGCTGGCGGTGTACGGAGCTTGCTTGCATCGGGGCGCTTCCGTCCCAAGGTTTCAGGCAAGGGGCAATCGCGGTGAGGGATGGGGGCAGGCAGCCAAGAGAGGAGAGGGCGCAATGTCGGACAAGGACAACAAGGGCAGCATGACGGTGGCCGAGGCGGGCCGTAAGGGTGGCGAGACGGTCCGGAACGAGCGAGGTCGCGAGTTCTACGAGACCATCGGTCGCAAGGGCGGAGCGACGGTGAAGGCGGAGCGAGGTCGCTCGTTCTACGAGGAGATTGGCCGCAAGGGCGGCGAGACGGTGAAGGCCGAGCGCGGCGCCAAGTTCTACGAGGAGATCGGCAAGAAGGGTGGCGACCGGGTCAAGGCCACCCGAGGGCCGAACTTCTACGAGGAGATTGGCCGCAAGGGTGGGCAGAAGGTGAAGAAGCTCATCGAGGAGGGCAAGCGCGCGGCCCGGGCCGCGATGGCGGCGACGCCGGAGGGCTCCGCGCCGCAGCAGGAGGGCTCCACGCCTCCGGCGGCTCCTTCCGGTGAGACGGCGGGCCCCGGCCAGAACGAGTAGCGTGGCCAACGGCACGCGGACCCGGTAAGACGGCCCGCGTGTACCTGGTCATCACGTTCCTCGAGCAGGTGGAAGGCACCGAGCGAGCCATCCGTCGGCTCCGGGAGTTTGGAATCCCGGAGCCGCTGGTGGTCCGAGCTCGCAGCGCGGCCGCGGCGCTGTCCGCCGAAGTCCCCGTGTTCGCGGGGCTTCGCAGTCTGGCCCTCGGAGCGGACGAGGACCGGGTGTTGTTGGTGAGCACCCTCCCCGGCGTGTCAGCCGAGGAGATGGAGCGGATGATCCAACGTGTCCAGTTGGAGATGGACGCGGATGATCCCCCGATGGGTCGGCTGGTGGCCCTGCCGGTGATCGCCGCCCCCACCCACCGGCGCTCGTGACGAGCGGGGCGTGGCCGGTGTAAGCAAGCCCCGTGCAAGCGCTGCTCGTCTTCCTCGCCATCGCGGCGCTCTCCCTGCTCGCATCGAGTCCGGCGTTGGACCCGGGGCGTTTCCCCGCGCTGGCGCGGCTGGCGGCGGGGGGATTCCTGTTCCTGTTGTTCGGCGTGGTGTTGGGGCCCTCGGCGGCGGGGGTGCTGTCCGCGGAGGACGTCCAGTTGATGCGCCCGGTGATGGCGCTGGGGCTGGGCACCGCGGGCGTCATCCTGGGGTTGAACCTGGAGCCCCGGCTGCTGCGGCTGTTGCCCCGGCCGGTGTACGCGGCGGCGCTGGCGCACTCGGGCACGGCGTTCCTGTTCGTGGCGGTGCCGCTGGTGGTGCCCCTGATGCTGACATCGCGGCCGTCCGTGGTGGCGGCGGTGGGGGCGGCGTCGCTCCTGGGCGCGGCGGCGAGCCTGTCCTCCGGACACTTCGCGGTGCTGGCGTACCGGGGCGGGCGGATGGACCGGGCGCGGGGGCTGGGCGTGGCGCTGCTGACGATGCTCGACGACGCGCTGGGGCTGGCGGTGCTGGCGGTGGCGCTGGTGCTGGGCGCGGGCTCCAACGCGGGGGAGGGGCTGGGGCTGGTGTGTCTGGCCATGCTGCTGGGCGTCCTGTGCGGCGCGTTGCTGGCGTTCCTGACGCGGGCGATGAAGGACCCGGCGGAGCTGACCACGGTGACGTTGGGCATGGTGGCGCTCGTGGGCGGCGCGGCGGCGTACCTGCGGGTGTCGGCGCTGCTGGCGGGCGTGGCGTGTGGGGCGACGCTGGCGCTGGTGGGCGGGCGCACGGTGGAGCGGGTGGCGCGCGCGCTGGGGCGGGTGGAGCGGCCGGTGTTCCTGGTGGTGGTGTTCCTCGTGGGCAGCGGGCTGTACACGCGCGACTGGGCGGCCTGGGCGCTGGTGCCGGGCTTCGTGGGGCTGCGGTTCCTGGGAAAGGTGGTGGGGGGACGGATGGCGCAGCGGCTGGCGCGGGGCGTGTTGGAGCTGCCGCCCCGGGTGGGCTACGCGCTCATCGCGCAGGGCGGGCTCGCGCTGTGCCTGGTGGCCGAATACGAGTTCCTGGTGCCGGGCACATTGGCGCGCCGGGTGTTGGACGTGGTGGTGGTGGGCGCGGTGGTGAACGAGCTGCTTGCGGGACCGGCGTTCCGCCAGGTCCTCTCGCCACCGCCGCCGCGTGAGCCTCCGGAGTCCGCGAGCGTGGGGGTGGCCACATGAGGGGCGCGGTGCTGCGGTTGCTGCTCCTGGTGGGGCTGCTGGCCATCATCAGCCGCGCCCAGGTGCTGCGCGAGGACGCGGGCACGCCGGTGACGCTGGCGGCCGGCGCGCTGCTCTTGTGCGGCCTGTTCGCGGGCAAGGTGGCCAAGGGGCTGGGGCTGCCCCGGCTCACGGGCTACCTGCTGGTGGGCGTGGCGGTGGGGCCGTACGCGTTGGGCTTCATCCCGGGCGAGGGCGTCAAGGGGTTGGACCTGGTGAAGGGGCTCGCGGTGAGCCTCATCGCGCTGGTGGCCGGCACGGAGCTGCGGCTGGGGCTCATCCGCCGCGTGGGCGCGAGGGTGGCGCTCCTGTGCGCCGCGGTGTGCGGCGTGACGTTCGCCGTGTGCTTCGGGGCGACCTTCGCGCTCAAGCCGCTGCTGCCGTTCCTGGCGCCGATGTCCTGGCAGCAGGCGCTGGCGGTGAGTGCGCTGGTGTCCACGGTGGTGGTGTCGTTCTCGCCCACGGTGACCATCGCCATCGTCCAGGAGACGAGCGCGCGGGGCTCCTTCACGGAGTTCCTGATGGCGCTGGTCATCATCGGCGACCTGTTCGTCATGGTGGCGTTCGCGCTGGCGGCCGGCGTGACGCGGGCGAGCTTCGGCGGCGGGCTGGACGTGACGGGCCTGTTGAGCGGGGTGGGGTGGGAGCTGTTCGGCTCGGTGGTGGTGGGCGGGGTGCTCGCGGTGGTGATGCTCCTCTACATGCGAGGAGTGAAGCAGGAGCTGCCGCTGTTTCTGGTGGGACTGTCCTTCGCGGCGGCGGAGGGGGGCACGCGGCTGCACCTGTCCCCGCTGCTGGTGTCGCTGGCGGCCGGCGCGCTCATCGCCAACCTGGACGAGCGCGAGGGGGAGCGCATCCACCACGCCATCCAGCGCGCGGGGCTGCCGGTGTTCGCGCTCTTCTTCGCGGCGGCGGGCGCGGGGTTGAAGCTGGACGCGTTGATGACGGTGGGGCCGGCGGCGCTGCTCCTGGTGGTGCTCCGGGGGCTGGCCATCTGGTTCGCCTGTCGACGCTTCGCCCCCACGGATGACCCGCGGCTGAAGGAGTACCTGTGGATGGGGCTCATCTCGCAGGCGGGCGTGACGTTCGGCCTGGCGGCGCTGGTGTCGCGCACGTTCCCGACCTTCGGGCCCCAGGTGGAGGTGCTCATCGTCGCGATGATCACCGCGCACGAGCTGGTGGGCCCGGTGTTGACGCGACGTGCACTGACGGCCAGTGGCGAAGTCAGGACGGACGAGGCACAGGGAACCGCGTAGGCTTTTGGGCCGCACGCAGGAGGGACACACGAATCATGGCCGCACCCATCCTCGAGGTGGACATGGAGCACCCGTCGCCGCGCCACATCCAGCGCGCGGTGGAGGTGCTCGAGCGCGGCGGGCTCATCGCCTACCCGACGGACACGTACTACGGCATGGGCTGTGACCTGGGCTCGAAGAAGGCCATCGAGCGGCTCTACCAGCTCAAGGGACGCGACAAGAAGAAGCCCCTGTCCTTCCTCTGCCCGGACCTGTCGGACGTCGCCCGTTACGCTCACGTCAGCAATTTCGCGTATCGGACGATGAAGGGTCTCACTCCAGGTGCGTTCACCTTCATCCTCGAGGCGACGCGGCTGGTGCCCGATTTGATGATGTCGAAGCAGAAGCAGGTCGGCATCCGGGTCCCGGATGCCCCCCTGGCGCGCGAGCTGACGCGTGCACTGGGGCGCCCCCTGGTGACGACGTCGGTGAGCAATACGGACGGTGAGCCGCTCACGGACGCGCGGGAGATCAAGGACGCGTTCGGGCATGGCCTGGAGCTCATCCTCGACGGAGGCGTGACATTGAACGAACCGTCGACAGTGGTTTCACTCATCGGCGACACGCTTGAAATCCTCCGGCAGGGCAAGGGTAGGCTGGAGGACTGAAACTCGAACAAGAGGGGGGCCGCCGTGGAATCAGGGGCCGCGGAGCCAACGCGAACGGACATGCCGCAGCAGGTTCCGTCGCTGATGAGGTTGCTATTGCTACTGTTGTTCCGCCCGGTGGACCTGCACTACAGGCTCCGCGCGGCGGGAATCCTCGCGCCCGGGGGGCGCATCGGCCAGCTGTGGCGTGAGCAGGCCAATGGCGGCCGGGCCGCGGGGCTCTACGTCCGGCGGATGTTGTTGATGCTGGTGGTGGGCTCGCCGCTGGTGACGGGGCTGGTGGGGCTGGGGTTGTACTGTGCCGGCATTCCACTTCGCGGCGGCTGGGCGGTGTCCGCGTTGTGTTGTTCGGCGGTGGGTCTGGCCCTCGCGCAGGTGTCGGGGCTCGCGGCCGGGGTGATGTTGGGCTCCTTGGCGAGCCTGTCCATGCTGGTGGGGTTGCACGCGACGGCGGCGGGGGCCTTCGGGCCGGTGCTCGGGGGCGCGGCGGGGGTGGCGGTGGGCATCTGCCTGGGCATGGTGTCCGGGCTGTCGGTGGGCAGCATCGCGAGCATCAGCGGCGGGCGGGGTCCGTCGGTGTGGCGGGTGCAGGTGGCGGCCATCGTCACCAGCGTGGTGCCCATGTTGGTGTGGAGCCGGCAGGCCAACGTGTCGTTCGCGGGCGCGGTGGCGGCGTCGGCGCTGGTGGCCTTCCTGGTGAGCGCGTTCCGGTTGCCGCTGTACGCGCTGGAGGTGCTCGCGTCGGCGGTGGCGTACGCGGTGGAGCGGTGGACGGGGCGCCCGACGTTGCACTGGGTGCCGGTGCGCCATCACAACCTGAGCTACCTGCCGCACCCGTTCCTGAGCCGGCACCTGGCGCTGGCGGTGCGCTCGCGGCCGGCGGAGGTGCTGGCGGTGGCGGATGCCTGCCTGCGCTCGCCGGGCAACATCCTGGTGGGCTGGCCGTGGGTGGTGCAGGCGCTGGAGCGCGCCTCGACGACGGAGGGCGCGGCGGGCGGGCCCCATGGCTGAGGGGCGCGCCCGGGAAGTTGGGGGCGTTGGATTGCCTCGGCGCGAGGCTCCGCTAGCCTGAAGGCCATGGAAGGGTTGCTCGACGCGTTCATCGCGTTCATCCGCGCCGAGCGCGGGCTGTCCGGCAAGACGGTGGATGCCTACGCCGCGGACCTCACCGCGTACTTCGAGGACCTGCGCGGGCGCGGCGTCGACGATGTGACGCGGGCGCGCCAGGAGGATGTGACGGCGCACCTGTCGGCGCTGACGAAGGGCGGCCTGGGCAAGCGCAGCCAGGCGCGACACCTGGCCGCGCTGCGCGGCTTCCACCGCTTCCTCGTCGCCGAGCGGCTGGCGGACAAGGACCCGACGGAGGACGTGGACACGCCGCGCTCGGCGCGCAAGCTGCCCTCGTTCCTGACGCTCGAGGAGGTGGAGCAGCTGCTCGCCGCGCCGGACGAGGGCTCTCCCGCGGGGCTTCGGGACAGGGCGATGCTGGAGGTGCTCTACGCCACGGGGCTGCGCGTCAGCGAGCTGTGCGGCCTGGGCGTCAACGACGTGCAGCTCAGCGCGGGGTATCTGGTCGCGAAGGGCAAGGGCGCCAAGGAGCGCGTCGTCCCGTTGGGGCGCGTGGCGGTGGAGAAGGTCCGCGAGTACCTGGCCGGCTCGCGTCCGGCGATGCTCGGGCGGCGTGAGGCGCGGGCGCTGTTCGTGACGCCCCGGGGCTCAGGCTTCACCCGGCAGGGGTTCTGGAAGCTCATCAAGCGCTACGCCCTGAAGGCGGGCATCCTCAAGCCGCTGTCTCCGCACAAGCTGCGGCACTCGTTCGCCACGCACCTGGTGGAGCGCGGCGCGGACCTGCGGGCCGTGCAGCAGATGCTCGGTCACGCGGACCTGGCCACGACGCAAATCTACACGCACGTGAACAGCGCCCGGCTGCGCTCGGTCTACGACGAGTTCCACCCGCGCAGCGACGCGTTCACCCCCAAGAAGAAGCGCAAGACGGGGTCGTAGCCGCGACGGTGGGGTCGGTGGACCCGACATGTCAGACCGGGCGTTAGACTGCCTACGTATCAGGTTGACACCCTGTGGGGTGGGGTGTCACGCGAGGGACGCTGGGCGTCCCATCGACGGAGGCAGGCGTGGGAGACATCCGAGGAACGAAGCCCAGGACGTATGAGGACATCGAGACGCCGCCCCTGCCGTGGGTGGCGGAGCCGCTCGAGGCGCTGTGGCCCGCGCCCATGCCCCGCGCGGCGGTGGACCTGAATCCGCTGGTGCATCGGCTGGGAGCGCTGCTCGTGCGGCCCTTCGACTGGGCCCGGAGCGGGCCGGGGGGCTGGTGGTTCCTGGAGACGCCGGAGCTCCACCTGGAGTCGGGCGTCGTCGTGCCCCCGTTGGCGGCCTGGCGACGGGCGGAGGTGCCGGAGCCCCCCGAGCCTGAGGCACCCTGGCTCACACCCGCGCCGGATTGGGTCTGCGAGGTGCTCTCGTCACGGAGCGGGGAGCTCTCCTCTCGGATGCAGGCGTATCACCAGGCCCGCGTGGAGCATGTCTGGCTCATCGACCCGGCCCGGTGTCGCCTGGAGGTGTACCGACGCGGGAACAGGGGCTGGGCGCGGGTGGGGGTGCACGAAGGCTCCGCCCGGATGCGCGCGGAGCCCTTCGACGCGGTGGTCCTGGACCTGGGGGAGCTCTGGCTTCAGGAGCCCACGTTGACCGCGGGGACGCCGAAGGGGTCCGTGCTGGTGCGGCGCGCCTCGGCGGTGGCGTCGGAGCCGGGCAGGGGCGCGACGTGAATGAGCCCGGAGGCCATCAGCCGGTGCACCGAACGCGACGCGGCCAGCTCGCCCATGGCCGCGGTGCGCAGCGCCTGGCGGATGCTCCGGCTGCCTCGCAGCTTCGAGTACAGATAGAGGTCATCTGCCGTAAGCTGCGACGGGGTGGGGCGGGGGATGGGCTCGAAGACGAGCCGTCCATCCAGCGCGAACAGCTCGTCGCTCAGGGCCAGCGTCAGGCGGACCTCGGCCTCACGGTACAGGGCGTGGGCCTCGGGGACGGGGCCTCGCTCGAGGATCTGCGCGGCCAGGGCCACCGCGTGGTCGTACTTGCCCGACTCCAGGAAGCGCTTCACCAGGTTCAGGAGCTCGGCCAGCTCCGCGGCCTCTCCCAGCCTGGGGCCCTTGGGCAGGCGCGGCGCCAGGGCGCCCCGGCGATAGAGGTGGAGGATCCACCGCGCGGCGAACAGCGGGGCCTCCTTCGCCGTGGCCAGCATCTCCCCCAGCGTGGCGCCGCTCGCGGCCAGCTCCAGCAGCTTGTCCTCCTCCTCGGAGAAGGTCTCCACGGCGAACTCGCGGAACACCCTGAAGGTGGCGTCCAGGTGCGGGAAGACCTCGCGGAACACGGACCACTCGCGCAGCCGCGTCACCGCGTCGCGGTGCAGGCTGTTCAGCGCGAGCTTCAACCCCACCGCGCGGGCGGACGGCGGGAGCTTCGGGGTGAACTCCACCTCGCCCGACTCCCAGCCGTAGCAGTCGAAGAGGGCCTCGCGGGCCTTGTGCTCCATCGCCTCGATGAGGCGGGGCAGCTCCACGAAGCAGCGCTGCACCAGGAAGGTGCCATAGGGGGTGCCCGCGCCCTCCGCCGCCTCGAAGGCCGCCGCGGCCCGGGGAGCATCCAGGATGCGCAGGTTCACCAGGACCTGGGACAGGTGCTCGCGGGGGTCATTCGAGCTCTCACCCACCAGGAAGCCGTCCTTCACCTGGAAACACCGCCGGATGGCTCCGCGCTCCACGCGCAGGGTGCCTTCCACCCCCGCGGTCGAGAACAACGGCGGCATCACCATCTGCAGGCGATAGCTGGCGAGACTTCCCTTGAATGACTCCATGCCGGTCTGTCCTCCCGAGGTGAGGTTGCTCGCAGGTGTGGCGGTCAGGGTACCGCTCCACCCACCGGCACTCAACCGCAAGCGCCTGGAATCACTCAGGATTTCCATGCGCGCCGCAATTTTCCACGAGGGCTCGCGGCGGGCGGGCGTCAGGCCCGGGGAGTGCCCGCGACTGAACGGAAGATTGCAGGGGCGCGGCGGGTGTGCGAACCACCTCGACGCTGCAGAACACAAAACGCGCGAAAACGACTCTGCGCGCTGACTCCCGACTCGGAACCCGACATGCGGACCCTCTCAGGCGTGCAGTCCTCCGGCAAGCTGCACATCGGCAACTACTTCGGCGCCATTCGCCAGTTCGTGCAGCTCCAGGAAGAGGGCGAGGCGTACTACTTCATCGCCAACCTGCACGCGCTCACCACGGTGCGTGACGCGAAGCTCGCGCTGGAGCTCACCCGCGAGGCGGCGCTGGCGTACCTGGCGCTCGGGGTGGACCCGAAGAAGGCGGTGCTCTTCCGCCAGAGCGATGTGCGCGAGGTGCTCGAGCTCAACTGGATCCTGGGCACCGTGGTGCCGCACGCGCACCTGGAGCGGGCCCACAGCTACAAGGACAAGGTGGCCAAGGGCATCAGCCCGGACTTCGGCCTCTTCGCCTACCCGGTGCTGATGGCGGCGGACATCCTGCTCTACAGCACGGACTTCGTCCCGGTGGGCAAGGATCAGATCCAGCACGTGGAGTTCGCCCGTGACTGGGCGGTGAAGTTCAACACCGAGTACGTGAAGGGCTACGATCCGGCGGACCCGGACGGCAAGGAGCGCGGCCACGCGCCCGGCATCCTCAAGCTGCCCCAGGCTCGCATCCAGGAGGCCACCCAGACGGTGCCCGGAGTGGACGGCAAGAAGATGTCCAAGTCCTACGGGAACACCATCGAGATGTTCGGGGACGAGAAGGAGATCAAGAAGCGCATCATGTCCATCAAGACGGACTCCACGCCGGTGGAGGCGCCCAAGCCGGTGCCCGAGGGCAAGCCGGCGGACGCGTCGCTCGTCAGCGAGGTGCCGCTTTACGACTTGCTCAAGCTGATGCTGCCGGCGTCCGAGTTCGCGGAGGTGGACGCGTCGTGGAGGGCGGGAGGGAAGGGCTACGGGGAGTACAAGAAGAAGCTCCTGGAGGCCTTCCACACGACCTTCGGACCGGCCCGTCAGCGGTACGCCGAGCTGGCGGGCGACCCGGCGGAGCTGGAGCGCATCCTCCAGGATGGCGCCCAGCGGGCCCGCCAGGAGGCCTCCGTCCTGATGGACAAGGTCCGGCGCGCGGTGGGCATCCCGTGAGGTTCCGGGCCTGAACGGGTGTTTACCGCCGTTTGTTTGACCCACCTGGGACCCACTGTTAAGGAGGTGTGTCCCCCGGTTCGCGCTCGAATCACGCGAATCCGGGCCCTTGCGTGATGACCAGCAGCCACCGACAGCCAGAAGGGCCGCCAGGAACACGCCGGTGAGTGACGGCCGCCCGACATCGGCCGATGAAGGCCTCGGCGAAGGCGCCCCGCCCCGGACCCCGGCGGACGCCTTCCGCGTCGCGCTGCCCAACTTCGAGGGTCCGCTCGACCTGCTGCTCCATCTCATCAAGGAGCACCGGGTCGACATCTTCGACATCCCCCTGGCGCTCATCACCGAGAAGTACCTGGAGCACCTGGAGCGGATGCGGGAGATCAACCTGGACATCGCCGGGGAGTTCCTGGTGATGGCGTCCACGTTGGCCCACCTGAAGAGCCGCATGCTGCTGCCCCGCCAGGACGCGGTGGCGGTGCCCGAGGGCGGCGAGGCCCTGGCGGCGGTGGAGGAGCCCGAGGACCCCCGCGCGGAGCTGGTCCGCCGGCTGCTCGAGTACCAGAAGTACAAGGACGCCGCCGAGCACATGGCCCGCCAGGACATCCTGGGCCGGGACGTGTTCGCGCGCAGCGTCCCGGTGGAGGCGGTGCCCATCCCCGAGGAGGAGGTGGGCCTGCAGGAGTTCAGCGTCCTCAAGCTCATCGAGGCGCTGGACCGGGTGCTGGAGCGGCTGACGCCCAAGGTCCAGCACGAGGTGGTCCGGGAGAAGATCACCCTCTCCGAGGCCATCCTGCGCATCGTCGGGCGGCTGCGTCCCCAGGGACAGGTCCTCTTCGAGAGCCTGTTCAACGAGGAGGACACGCCCACCCGCCAGGAGATTGTGGTCACCTTCCTGGCGATTCTGGAAATGGTGAAACGCCGGCTCATCCGTGTGGTACAGGACGAGCCGCTCGGGCCCATCCTGTTGTTGCCCAACGGGGATGCCCTGGAGCGGCTGGCCCCCACGGAGGTCGACGAGAGTGACTACCGGTAGGAAAGGCTCCCGAGGCGGAGACGGCGAGGAGTCCGCCGCGTCCGGAGGGCCGAGCCCCTTCTCCGAGGAGGAGCTGGCGGCCGTCACGGGCCCCGGCCCGGCGGACGAGCTGGACGAGGTGGAAGCGGCGGCCATCGAGGAGGACTCCGAGTCCACGCCCGACCTGGAGACCTCCTTCGAGAAGCTGGTCTCCAAGAGCCGCAAGCTGTCGCAGGACCGCGTCCGGACGGTCATCGAGAGCGTGCTCTTCGTGGCGGAGCGCCCCCTGTCCGTGGACGAGCTGTACCAGGCGACCGGCATCGAGCAGACGCTCATCGCCGAGGCGCTCAACCAGCTGTCCGGCATCCACCGGGACGGCATCAGCGGCATCGTCCTGTACGAGGTGGCCGGCGGCTGGCAGTTCCGCACGGACCCCCACTCGGGCGAGTACGTCCGGCGCTACCTGCGCGTGAAGCCCCAGCGGCTCACCCGGGCGGCGGTGGAGACCCTGGCCATCATCGCGTACCGGCAGCCGGTGACGCGGCCGGAGTTGGAGGACATCCGCGGCGTGGATTGCGGCGCCGTGCTCAAGGCGTTGATCGACCGCAAGCTGGTGAAGATCCTGGGCAAGCGCGAGGAGGTGGGGCGACCCATCCTCTATGGCACTACGCGTGAATTCCTGGAGTTCTTCGCCCTGAAGGACCTGTCGGCGTTGCCCACGCTGCGGGAATTCCACGAGCTCACGCAGGAGCATCGCGAAATCGTGGAGAAAGAAGTACGACCCGCACCGGCAGCGGCGGGGACGGTGGAAGCACTCTCCGACCCGGGATTCACGAAGCGGATGGAGAAGAGCGCGGCGGCGAGCGAGGCCGCGCTGGAGGACCTGGAGGAAGCCATGGCGGCGGCTGACCAGATACAGAAGGCCAGCTCCAGTGTCCTGGACACAGCCCCCAAGCCCGAGACGGGCACCGAGGGGCAGAAGCCCGAGTGACGGGCAGCAAGTGAAGGGGAAGTAATGGCGGCCGAACGACTACAGAAGTACCTGGCCCGCGCGGGAGTTGCTTCGCGCCGGCACGCAGAAGAGCTGATCACCGCGGGCCGCGTGGCGGTGAACAACACGACGGTGACGGAGCTGGGAAGCCGGGTGGAGCCGGGGACGGACCTGGTCTCCGTGGACGGCAAGCTCGTCACGCCGCCGGACGAATCGTCCTACTTCCTGCTCTACAAGCCCGTGGGCGTGGTGACCACGCTGTCGGACCCCCAGGGGCGCCCGACGGTGGCGAACTACGTGGAGGAGACGGGCAAGCGCCTGTTCCCCGTGGGCCGGCTGGACTACGACGCCGAGGGAGCGCTGCTGTTCACGGATGATGGCGCGCTGGCGCACAAGCTGACGCACCCGAGCTTCCAGGTGCCTCGCACATATCTGGCGAAGGTGAAGGGCCAGCCCGACGTGCCGACGCTGGAGAAGCTGCGCGGCGGCGTGCGGCTGGAGGACGGCATGGCCACGCCGGTGTCGGTGGGCGTGTTCGAGGCCGCCGAGAAGAACACGTGGCTGAAGATCGTCGTGGCGGAGGGCCGTCCGCACCTCATCAAGCGGCTGTGCGCCGCCGTGGGGCACCCGGTGGTGCGCCTGTTCCGTCCGGCCTACGCGGGCGTGGGCGTGGAGGGTTTGCGCCCGGGTGAGCTGCGTCCGCTGAAGAAGGCGGAGGTCGAGCTGCTCAACGAGGTGGCCGACGGGAAGGCGTCGCCTCCGTCGTCGGAGCTGCGGCTGCCGCCTCGGCGCCATGGTCGCGCGGCGCCGGGCTTCGATGAGTCGGACGAGGACGAGCTGGCCATGGACGATGACGCGGCGCCGGTGCGCCGCAAGCCCGCGGCCCGTGCGGAGCGGAAGCCGGCGGGTGAGGGTGGCTCGGGGCTCGCGCGCTTCGGCCGGGACCGTGCGGGCGCGGGTCGTCCGGCTCGCAAGGAGTTCGGGAGCGGGGATGCTCCGCGCTCGCGTGGACCGCGTGCGGAAGGTGGTGCGTCGCGCTTCGGTCGTCCTGCTCGGAAGGAGTGGGGCGAGGGCGCTCGCGGTGAGGGGCGCCCGGCGCGCAAGACGTTCGGCGGTGACGAGGGGCCTCGTGGCGCTCGGAGCGCTGGTGGCGAGGGGCGTCCGGCTCGTAAGTCGTTCGGTGCGGGTGGTGAGGACCGTCCGGCCCGTAGGGCATTCAGCGCCGGTGGCGAGGATCGCCCGGCTCGTAAGTCCTTCGGCGGCGATGAGGGCCGCCCGGCGCGTAGGTCCTTCGGCAGTGACGAGGGTCGTCCGGCGCGCAAGCCCTTTGGCGGTGACGAGGGTCGTCCGGCGCGTAAGTCTTTCGGCGGTGATGAGGGCCGTCCGGCGCGCAAGTCCTTCGGCGGTGACGAGGGTCGTCCGGCGCGTAAGTCTTTCGGCGGTGATGAGGGCCGTCCGGCTCGCAAGTCCTTTGGTGCCGGAGGCGAAGGTCGTCCGGTTCGCAAGTCCTGGGGCGGCGATGACAGTCCTCGTAGCGCGGGTGGCGAGGGCCGCCCCGTACGCAAGACGTGGGGCGCTGGCGGCGACGAGGGTGCCCGCGGTGAGGGACGTCCGGCTCGCAAGACGTGGGGCTCCAACGACGAGGGTGGTGCCCGCAGCGCGGGACGTCCTGCCCGTAAGGAGTGGAGTGCGGGTGGCGAGAATCGTCCTGCCCGTCGGTCCTTCAGCGCGGGTGGAGCGGATCGTCCGGCTCGCAAGTCCTTCGGCGCGGGTGGAGAGGATCGTCCGGCTCGCAAGTCCTTCGGCGCCGGCGAGGATCGTCCGGCTCGCAAGTCCTTTGGTGCCGGCGAGGATCGTCCTGCCCGTCGGTCCTTCGGCGCGGGTGGCGAGGATCGTCCGGCCCGTCGGTCCTTCGGCGCGGGTGGCGAGGATCGTCCGGCCCGTAAGGCCTTCGGTGCCGGCGAGGATCGCCCGGCTCGCAAGTCCTTCGGCGCCGGGAGCGAGGATCGTCCTCGGGGTCCTCGTGGTGCGGGTAGTACGGGCCAGGCCCGGTTCGGCCGTGGCGGGAGCTCCGATCGCGCGCCCAGCGGCGAAGGCCGTCCTCGCTTCGGCGGCGCTGCGTCCCGTGGCGCATCCAGTGGCATGAGCCGTCCCCGCTTCGGCGGTGCCGCGGGCGGTGAGTCCAGCGGAGAGGGACGTCCTCGCTTCGGTGGTGCGCGAAGCGCGGGTGGCCCAGCGCGTCGTTCGTTCGGCGACAAGGCCGCTCCGCGCGGCCGCGCCGAGGGGCGTCCGTCTCGGGGGCCCCGTGACGCGGAGGGCGCTGGCCCTCGGGGTCGCGGCTTCGGCGCGAAGCCCGGCGGCAGGGGCGCCAAGGGAGCAGGCGGCGAGGGGAAGAGCTGGGCCCCCTACGACGACCGTGGCGCTCCCCGTGAGCGAGTCGTCCGCGCGGGCGCCCGAGGGGCCGCTCCCACGGACGGTCGCAAGTCCGAGGGCTTCCAGGACTGGGGCAAGAAGAAGGAGTCGGGCTCCAAGCCCCGCTGGAGCGCTCAGGCTCCGCGCGGCGGCCGGTCCGGCGGACCTTCCAAGGGACCTCGCCGTCCTCGCTGAGGACCACACGGCGGATTGGGCGACAAGGGGGGTGTTGATATAACCCCCCGCGACTTTTCCACCGTTTCCCTCAGCGGAGACCGATGCGAACCGGCGCACGCCCCTACATCCTCATGCTGGCCCTGGTCCTCGGTTGCAACGGGAGCCGGGACCAGCTCCTCGCAGACCTCCAGAGTCCTCGACCGGAGGTCCGCGCCCTGGCGGTGAAGAAGCTCGCCGGACAGGGCAATCCCGATGACCTGATCCTCTTCACCCGCGCGGCCAAGGACCTGGCGTCCATCGTCCGCGCGGAGGCGGCCGTCGCGCTCGGCGAGAGTCAGGATCCTCGCGTCGTCGACCTGCTGGGCGAGCTGCTCGAGGACTCCGAC
This sequence comes from Myxococcus sp. AS-1-15, assembly GCF_020037055.1. Taxonomy (NCBI): domain Bacteria; kingdom Pseudomonadati; phylum Myxococcota; class Myxococcia; order Myxococcales; family Myxococcaceae; genus Myxococcus; species Myxococcus sp. AS-1-15. The sequence goes on from NZ_JAIQDF010000005.1 coordinate 268,142, forward strand.
GAGGAGGTCCAGGGCCGCGCGGCCATGGCGCTCTCCAAGGTGCGCAACGACAAGGCCAAGGCCTACCTCACGCTCCAGTACGGGCGCCGGGGGCGCACCACCCGCCAGGTCATCGTCCAGGCCCTCAAGAACGCCAACGTGCCGGGCGCCATGGCGGAAGTCGTGGCCGCCGAGGCCAAGGGCCAGTGGGACCGCAACCTCCTCACGCTCACCGAAGGCGAGCTCCCCGAGCGCGTCGGCGCCGCCGAGGAGCTGGGCAAGAGCGGTCGTCCCGAGGCCGTGAATCGGCTCCTGCCCCTGGTCCGAGACAGCCAGGTCATCCTCGCCGCCGCCGCCGTGCGCGGCCTGGGCGACGCGGGTGACAAGCGGGCCGTGGGCGACATCGCGCTGCTGCTCGACGAGAGTTTCCCGGAGCTGCGCGAGTCCGCCATCACCGCGCTGAGCAAGCTGCAGGACCCCGCCGCCGCGCCGCGCCTCCAGGCCGTGGCCGTGGAGAAGAGCGCGGTGAGCCCTCTGGCCATCGACGCCATCCTGTCCTTCCCGCGCACGCCGGAGACCGACACCGCGCTGTGCGCCGTCGCGCTCGATGGTGCCCCGTCCGACGCGCTCGCGGCGGCCCTGGCGATGCGCACCCGCGGCGGCTGCCCGTTGGACCCCATCGGCGAGCGCCTGGCGCGTCCCGCCACCGCCGCGAGCGGGCTCCAGGCCGTCGCCGGGCTCGGCCCCGTGGCCCAGCCGCTGCTCGCGAAGGTGACGCCGTGGCTCAACCAGAACGATGCCACGCTGCGCATGCTCGCCGTGGACGCCGTGGCCGCGGTGGGCGACGCGTCCGTCGTGCCCCAGCTCCAGAAGCTCTACGAGCAGGAGGCCAAGGGGCTGGAGGCGCTGCGCTCGGACTGGGTCACCCAGAAGCTCCCCGAGACTTACGGCGCCGGGTTCGACCCGTCCGCCACGACCTCCCCGCACGTCGCGGCCTCGCCGAATGACGAGCGCGCGTCCCGCCACGCCTCGCTCTTCGAGCGGGTGAAGGCGCTCAACGCGCAGCGGGCCAAGGACGCGGGCCGCACCGTGGTCAAGCCCCGCGTGCCCAGCGAGCTGTTCGACGACGTGGAGGCCGAGCGGCTCGTCCCGCTGGCGACGCTGATTCGCGCGCTGGGGACCCTGCGCGCGCCGGGCGCCCTGGAGCTGCTCAAGGGATACAGCCAGGACCCGAGCATCCCCCTGCGCACGGCGGCGCTCGTGGGCCTGACGCGCCTGGGCGCCGAGGGCGTGGCCGTGGCTCGCGAGGGAATCTTCGAGCCCGAGAGGGATCTCCAGAAGACGCTGGCGCAGGCGCTCGCCGAGTCGGGCGAGGCGGGGCAGGTGGCCTTGCTGGAGGCGCTGCCGAAGATGGGCGGCGAGAAGCTGCTCGTGCTGGACGCGCTGGCGAAGGGCCCCGGGGTGCCGGCGTCGGCGTCGGCGGTGCTCCAGGGCGTGGTGAAGGAGGGTGGGCCGGAGGCGGCGCTCGCGGCGGTGGTGCTCGCGCGCATCCAGGCGAAGGACGCGGTGCCCACGCTCATCAAGGCGCTCGACGAGACCAACAGCGTGGCGAGGCGCGACGTGCTGCTGGCGCTCGGGACGATCGGGGACGTGCAGGCGGCCGACGTGGTCGCGAGGGACTTGTTCCACGACCTGCCGGAGATTCGCGCGGCGGCGGCCACGGCGCTCAAGCGCATGGGCGCGACGACGCACTCGGAGTTCCTCGATGCGCTCAAGAGCGACTACTTCCGGACCGTGCGTGACGCGGCGGGCGCGGCGCTGGCGAAGGGGGGCACGGCTTCGGAGGGGGCTCGGTAATGGAAGCACGCAAGCTCAAGGACAGCGCCGCCGCGGCCTTCACCAAGGGGCGCTTCTCCAAGGCCGCCGAGCTGTACGAGGACTTCTGCAAGCTCGACCCCAAGGACCACCAGTCGCGCCTGCGCATGGGTGACGCCTGGGCGAAGGCAGGGGAGCGCGAGCGCGCCGTCGCCGCGTACCAGTCCGCCGCCGAGGGCTTCGCCAAGGAGGGCTTCCTCCCGCGCGCCATCGCCGCGAGCAAGCTCATCCTCGAGCTGGACCCGAGCCACCAGGGCGTCCAGCAGATGCTGGCGAACCTCTACGCGCGCCGAGGCACGCCCGTGGGCGCCCGGGCCCGAGGCCCCATGGGCAGCGCGCTCTCCGCGCCGCCGCCGCCCGAGCGCCCCGCGCCGTCCCCGCAACCGGTGTCGGGCGACGCATCGGATGGACTCGAGCTCTCCGTGGAGACGTCCTCCAACACCTCCAGCGCGGAGGAGGTCGTCGTCCATTCCGTGAGCGTGGGGCAGGAAGCCGAGCCCGCCACTCACGATGACGAGGCACCGTCCTCCCACGTCGAGCCGTCGAGCACCGGATGGGCCGAAGCGGGCCTCTCCCCCTCGAGCACCGTTGCCGTGGCACGGGCTTCGATGGCACCGTCGCCCGCCTCGAGCACCGCCTCCGAGGATGAAGGCTTCGACGTCGTCGTGGGCGAGCCCGAGCCGGGTGCGCCCCCCACGGCGAGCTCACTGCCTCCAGGACTCGCGCCGCGCACCCCGCAGCGAATCACGCCCCCCTCGGCACCTGTGCCCGCGGCGAAGTCCCCCTTGAGCGGGAAGTGGAAGGCGTTGTCCTCGCCCATCGCGGATGCACAGGCGATGGAGCCCGGCCTCCCGCCGACGCCCACGCTCATCGACCCGCCCTCGGCGCCTCCGGGCCTGCGCCCGCGCCGCGCGGACGTCACGCCCCCCGCGGGCGCCACCGCCGTCCCGTTCCGCGAGGTGTCCCGCGAGCTGGGCGCATCGCTGCGCGCGGTGACGCCGCGCCCGTCGTCCTTCACCGAGCTGGAGCTCGAAGCGGACTCCCTGCTGCATGCCGTGGAGCTCGCGGCCCAGGCCGGTCTGAATCAGCGGGCCGGGAGCGCCGCCGTCAGCGACGAGGAGGAGGTCTTCAGCCTCACCGAGGAGGTCATCACCGACGCGCCCTCTCTGGACGCGCTGCCGACCATCCCGCTGTTCTCGGACCTGCCTCGCGACGCCTTCATCGAGCTGTTCGAGCGCTGCCCGCTGCGCCGCTTCAGCGCGGGGGAGCGCATCATCGAGCAGGGCAGCCACGGCGATGCCTTCTACGTCATCTGCGAGGGCCAGGCCCGCGTCTTCCGGATGGACGCCGAGCGCCGCGTGGAGCTCGCGGTGCTCGAGGGCGGCGCGTTCTTCGGCGAGATGGCCATCCTCTCCGGAGCGCCGCGCACCGCCTCCGTGGAGGCCGCCTCCGAGGACACGCAGCTGTTGGAGATCTCCGCGCCCGTCCTGGCCTCGCTCTCCCGGAGCCATCCGCAGGTGGCCGCGGCCCTGAAGAAGTTCGTGCGCCAGCGTCTGCTCACCAACGTGATGAACACCTCCGCGCTCTTCCGGCCCTTCAACCGGAAGGACCGGCGCACGCTGGTGGAGCGCTTCCGCGCCCGCGACGTCGAGCGCGGTGACGTCATCATCCGCGACGGGGACCAGACGGACGGGCTCTACGTCCTGCTCTCGGGCGAGGTGGAGGTGCACAAGGACGGGCACCTGCTCACGCGGCTGAAGGAGGGAGACCTCTTCGGCGAAATCTCCCTGCTCCAGAAGACCCCCGCCACGGCCACCGTGACCGCGGGGCGTCACACCACGCTCCTGCGACTGCCGCGCGCCGACTTCGACGCGCTCATCTCCAGCCACCCTCAGATCCTGGTGCTCATCTCCGAGCTGAGCGACGAGCGCCTTCGCCGCACGGAGCAGGTGCTCGGCGTGGAGGCCCTGGGCGGCGACGAGGACCTCATCCTCGTCTGAACCGGGCCTCGTCCCTCAGCGCACCTTCGCGAGGTAGTCGTCGCGGGTGACGAGGCCCCGCGTCTCCAGGAGCTCCAGCATGGCGCGCAGCGAGCGCGCCTGCTGCGCCACCATGCGCTCCAGGTCTGTCACCTTCTGGGTGAGGGCCTCCACCTGCTGCGTGAGCTCACCCTCCCGGACGGACGACGGGCCCGACGCGCGCGGGGCGGGCATCAGCTCCACGGCCGACTCGGACGGAGGCGCCAGCTCGAAGGTCTGCTCGTCGATTCCGAACGCCAGCGGAGACGCCGTCGTGGAGGTGATCTCCCCATGGTAGTGGCGGCGGATGGCCCGCTCGATGGACGAGGCCGCGGCCACCACCACCTGGAGCCGCTGGCCCGTGTGGAACGCCAGCTCCTGGAGCGACTCCACGTTCGTCGGGTCCGACGTGGCCACCGTGAGCAGCTTGCTCGACGGCTCGTAGGCGGTGGGGAACACCGTGTAGCGCTCGGCGATGTCCACGCGCAGCGCCTGCATCGCCGGAGCCGAAGGCGTCAGGGCATCCAGGTCCACCGTGGGGATGGCGAGCTGGCGCGACAGGGCGTGCACCATGGAGCTCTCGTCCACGAAGCGCATCTGCACCAGCGTGAGGCCCAGGCGGCCTCCCCACTTGCGCTGCTCGGCCAGCGCGGAGCGAAGCTGGGTCTCGGTCAGGAGACCCGCATCCATGAGGATTTCCCCGAGCCGGCGCTTACGGCCGGGGGGAGGGGGTGCCACGGAGGAAGGATTCACGCGCGGGAGCATACCAGCGGACGGCTCGTCGGGAGGGCAGGGCGGCGCCACGGGCCCGGAAGGGGCGGGCCGCCCCGCAATGGGGTAAGTCTCAGGTCATGACGCGAAGCCTTCTCCCGTTTCTCGCGCTGGCGCTCTGCGCCGGCTGTGCGTCGCAGCGGCTCGCCGGCGCCGACCTGGACCGCGTGCGCCGCCCCGCCTTCATCTCCCGCATCGAGGACGGCGCGGGACCTCGCAGCTTCGTATTCCGCGAAGACTCCGCGTACGGCGACAAGCTCAAGAAGCTGGAGCCCGTGGAGGCGGACCGGCGGCTCACCGTGAAGCTCCAGCAGGCGGTGACGCGCTTCGAGATTTCCGAGCGGCTGCGCGTCAACACGCTGACACAGCTGCCTCGCGAGGCCCCGTGGACGTACACGGTGGACCCCGCGCGCGTGGCGTCCGTGCTGGAGAGCTTCCTGGTGGAGGAGGTCCCCGCGAACGCTCCGGACTACGACCTGGTGACGCCGCTGGGCGCGGACACCATCGTCGAGTTCGTGGTGCAGGAGTACGGCATGCGCAGCAAGAAGGGCCACGCGGGTGCCTTCCTGCGCGGCTATGGCCGGATGTTCACGCTGGATGGGCGCTCGGAGGTGTGGCGTCACCCGTTCGAGGTGGACCAGGTGGAGGCGGGCGCGGAGCACCTGGACCCGTTCAAGGTGGGGAAGAACCCGGACCTGTTCCGCCAGGCGCTCACCACGCTGTTGGACCAGGTGGCGCTCGAGTTCGTGAAGGACCTCACGCCCAGGGACCGTCGCGGCGGCCCCTCGGTGGCGACGCCTCCGGGCCCCGCCGCTCCCGACGCCGTCGCGCCCACCTTCGTCGAGCCGCCCAAGCCGCCCGACCCGGAGCTGGCGCCGGGCGAGCTGCCGGACCCGGACCCCTGAGTCAGAACAGGGCGTGCTCCGCGAGGAGCACCGCGATCCCCACCACGAAGCTGACGAGCGTCACGGGCAGCCCCACGCGCAGGTAGCGCATGAAGGACATGTCCACCTTGCCGCGCGCCGCCTCGAAGACGATGAGGTTGGCGACGCTGCCGACGAGGGTGAGGTTGCCGGCCAGCGTGGAGCCCAGGGCCAGCACGTGCCAGCCCAGCTCCACGTTCTGCAGCGTGGGCACCCACGAGCGCGCGAGCATGACGAAGGGCACGTTGCTGAAGAGGTTGGACGCCACCAGCGTCAGCCCCGCGAAGCCCAGCGTCTCCCGCCACGGCGGCCCCGCCATCAGCGGCGCGAAGATGAGGCGGATCTCCTCCGCCCAGCCGTGCTTGTTCACGCCGTAGACCACCACGAAGAGGCTGGCGAAGAACAAGAGCAGCACCCAGTCCACGCGCTCGAGCGCCTCGCGCGGCTCGCGACGGGACAGGGCCATCACCAGCGCGGCGCCGGCCAGCGCGCTCCAGCTCATGGGCAGCCCGGCGAAGAAGGCCACGATGACGCCCACCGTCACCGTGAGCGTCAGCACCAGGAGCCAGCGGTCCACGGGCGGCGGCGGCGGCTGGGGCTCGAAGCGCTTCGTGCTCAGCTCGTTGCGGAAGAGGTACACCAGCGCGGCGGCGACGATGACGGTCGACAGGAGCGCGGGCACCGCCATGTACGCCGCGAAGCTGGCGTACGAGATTCCCGACGCGCCCTGGATGAGCATGTTCTGCGGGTTGCCGGTGAAGGTGGCCACCGAGCCGCTGTTGCTGCCCATGCACACGGCGAGCAGGTACGGCACGGGCGGCAGCTTCGCGTCATCCACCGTGGCGAGCACCAGCGGCGTGAGCATCAAGCACACCGTGTCGTTGACCAGGAAGGCGGACAGCACCGCGGAGATGAACGTCACGGCGATCAACAACAGGCGGGGCGTGCGGGCGCGACGTACCGCCCAGGCGCCGGCCGTGCGGAAGACGGCGGCCTGGGACATGTACGCGGCCAGCAGCATCATCCCGAGCAGCAGGACGATGGTGTCCGCGTCGATGGCGTGCTTCGCGGTGTCCTCGCTGTGGTTGAAGACCTCCGCGGGCGAGACCACGCCGAACACCACCATGAGGACCGCGCCGAGCAGCGCGCCTCCGGGGCGGTCGAGCTTGAGGAAGGGGAGCCGGGCGCCGGCGATGAAGACGTAGGTGAACAGGAAGATGGCGAGGGCCACGGGCGCGGGAACCTAGCCGAGCCCCGTCCGGCGTGCTCGACCGTGTTCGCGTTGTCCGCCCCGGTACACACCTGTACAGTGCCCGCCCCATGAAGTTCGAGAAGGAAGAAGGGGCCTTCGGTGGCCCGCGTCGCACCCCGTGGAACGCCCCCCGGGGGTTGGACTCCGTGCTCCAGCAATGGAAGGCGGACCGGGGCCTGTCGCCCTGCTTCTCGCTCGACGAGGCCACCCCCGCCCGGGTCGGCTCGTTCGCGCCCATCCCCGAGGACGTGGCCCCCCAGGTGCGGGAGGCGCTCCGCCAGCGAGGCGTCGAGCAGCTCTTCTCCCACCAGGCCGAGGCCTTCCGGCTGGCCCGCGCGGGCCGGAACCTGGTCATCGCCACCCCCACCGCCTCGGGCAAGAGCCTCTGCTACAACCTGCCGCTGATGGATCGCTTCGCCCGGGAGCCCCAGGCGCGCGCCCTCTACCTGTTCCCCACCAAGGCGCTGTCCAGGGACCAGGAGGAATCCCTCCGGGCCTTCATGCGCGAGGCCGGGCTGACGCATGGCGCGATCACCTTCGACGGGGACACGCCGGCGGACGCACGCCGCGCCGCCCGGGAGCGGGGGGGCGTGCTGCTCACCAACCCCGACATGCTCCACACGGGCATCCTCCCGCACCACGCGAGCTGGGCTCGTTTGTTCTCAAACCTGCGCTACGTGGTCATCGACGAGCTGCACACGTATCGGGGCGTCTTCGGCTCGCACCTGGCGAACGTGCTGCGCCGGCTGCGTCGGGTGGCGCGCTTCCATGGCTCGGACCCGGTGTTCATCGCGGCGTCGGCGACCATCGGCAATCCGCAGGCGCATGCGCGGAGGATGCTCGGGTGTGACGTGGAGCTGGTCGCGGAGAGCGGGGCGCCGGCGGGTGAGCGGCGGGTCATGGTGTTCAACCCGCCCGTGGTCAACGCGGAGCTGGGCATCCGCGCCAGCTATCTCAAAACGGCGGTGCGGCTGACATCGGACCTGGTGCGCGCGGGCGTGTCCACGCTGCTGTTCGGCCAGTCGCGCAACAACATCGAGGTGATGCTCAAGTACCTGCGCGACCGGTTCGTCGAGGAGAAGTTGGATCCGTCGCTCATCCAGGGCTACCGGGGTGGCTATCTGCCGGGGACGCGGCGGGCGACGGAGGCGGCGCTGCGCGCGGGGGACGTGCGGTGTGTCGTCGCGACGAACGCGCTGGAGCTGGGCATCGACATCGGCTCGCTGGACGCGGTGGTGTGCGCGGGGTACCCGGGCTCGGTGGCGGCGCTGATGCAGCGCTTCGGCCGCGCGGGACGTCGTGGCGCGGGGAGCCTGGCGTTGCTGGTGACGTCGAGCGCGCCGTTGGACCAGTACATGGCCGCGGACCCGCGCTTCCTCATCGGCGCTCCGGTGGAGCACGCGCGCATCGACCCGGACAACGTGGAGATCCTGGTCCAGCATCTCAAGTGCGCGTCGTTCGAGCTGCCGTTCGAGGAGGGCGAGGCCTTCGGCGACGTGCCGGCGGAGTCGACGGCGGAGGCGCTGGGGTTCCTGGCGCAGCATCAGGTGGTGCATCCGACGGCGGGGGAGGGCGGCCGGCGCGTGTTCCACTGGTCCTCGGATGCGTATCCGGCGAACCACGTGTCCCTGCGCAGCGTGGGCTGGGACAACGTGGTCATCATCGAGCGCGGCACGGACCGCACGCTGGCGGAGATGGACTTCCGCTCGGCGCACACGATGTTGCACGAGCAGGCCATCTACCAGCACGAGGCCGAGCAGTATCAGGTCGAGCAGTTCGACTACGAGAACCACAAGGCCTTCGTGCGCAAGGTGGCGCCGGACTACTTCACGGACGCGATGACGTACGTGCGCGTGAATGTCATCCAGGAGGACCAGGGCGCGCCCGTGGGCCCGTCGCTCCAGGCCGGCATGGGCGAGGTGAGCGTCATCGAGAAGGTCGTGGGGTACAAGAAGATCAAGTACCACACGCACGAGAACGTCGGTTACGGCGAGGTGGCGCTGCCGGAGATGCAGATGCACACCACGGCGCTGTGGCTGACGGTGCCGGAGTCGGTGGTGCGCTCGATGAAGGCACCGAGGCCCGCGGTCATCGACGCGCTGCGAGGCATCGCCACGGCGCTGCGCACGGTGGCGTGCGTGGGGTTGATGATCGACCCCCGGGACATCGGCAAGACGCTGGGCAGCCGCGATGACGCGGACGGGCCTCCGCGCAAGGATGGTGGGGTGGGGTTCGATCCGACCATCTTCCTCTACGACAACATCCCCGGCGGCGTGGGGCTGGCGGCGCGGCTGTATGACCAGCGCGACGAACTGCTCGTGCGCGCGCGGCGACTCCTGGAGTCCTGCGCGTGTGAGGAGGGCTGCCCGGCGTGCATCGGCCCGGCGTCGGGTGTCATGCCGGGACAGGCTCCCGTGGACCCGCATCCGCGCAAGCGCTTGGGGCTCGAGGTGCTGAGCCTGCTCGGCGTCGCGGGCGTGCAGTAGACGGCGGAGGGCTCGGCGCGTGGACCTCAAGCGAAAGCTGGCGCGACTGACGGGCGTGGGCCCCGGCGGCAAGCCCGCGAGCCGCGTGGCCACGCTCCCGGAGCCGTCGGACGAGGGGAGGGCTCCACCAGGGAACGTCGCGGAGCGTTCAGCCGAGGCGAACACCTTCGCTCCTGCGTCACCGCCGCCGACGGTGTCAGCCGCCCCGGCTCCTGCCCATACGGGACAAGCCCCCGGGCCGGACGCGTCATCGCGCCACTCCATCGCGCCCGAACCGTCAGCCGCCACCGCATCGCCCCAGGCCCCCGCGCGCCCGAGCGACCCGCGCATCGAGTCCCTCCGGCGGATGCTCGCGGACTGGTCCGAGCGCCAGGGCCAGACGGCCGCGCGCCGAGGTCCCACCCAGCCACGTCCTCCTCCCGGTCCGCTGCCCGTCGTGGCCCAGGAGACACCGCACGGCACCGTCCACGTCTCCGAGCGCCTCCTGCCTCCGGACCACCACCACGGCAGCGCCCCCGTGGCCGGCGCCCTCGACGTGGAGGGCGCCCTGGTCGCCCGGCTCGCGCTCCACGAGGACCTGGCCGGCGTGGACTACCAGCGCATGCTCTTCCTCGACACGGAGACCACGGGCCTCGCCGGCGGCACCGGCACCGTGCCGTTCCTCGTGGGCCTCGCCTGGTTCGAGGGGCGCTCGCTGCGCGTCCACCAGCTCTTCCTGCGCAAGCTCGGCGAAGAGGCCCCCATGCTGCGCGTGCTCGCCGAGCGCATGGCCCGCTCCTCCTGCATCGTCACCTTCAACGGCAAGAGCTTCGACTGGCCGCTCTTGCGCACGCGCTTCGTCCTCAACCGCGTGAAGGCCCCCGCCGAGCTGCCCCACCTGGACCTGCTCCACTGCGCCCGCCGCGTCTTCAAGCACCGGGGCGCCGGCACGCGCCTGGTCCACATGGAGGAGCAGGTGCTCGGCCTGCGCCGCGTCGACGACGTGGACGGCTCGCTCATCCCGGACCTGTACTTCCGCTACCTGCGCGGCGGCGACGGCGCCTCGCTGACGCCCGTGCTCGAGCACAACGCCAACGACCTCCTCCTCCTCGCCGCCCTCCTGGGCGAGATGGTCCGCCGCTTCCGCGCCGGCGACGGCACCGCCGTTCCCCGGGACGAGGACCCCAGGGACCTGCTCGGCTTCGCGAGCGTGGCGCTCCGGGCGGGAGACCACACCCGGGCCCGGGCCTTCGCGGCCGCGGCGACGAAAGGCGCCGGCACCGTGGGCATGGAGGCCCACGCCCTGGCCTCGCGCCTGGCCCGCATGGCCGGCGAGCCCCAGGCCGCCGCGGACCACCTGCACCAGGCCCTCCAGTCCGCCCGGGGCTTCCAGGCGGCGAGCCTGCACCTGGAGCTGACCAAGCTCTACGAGCACTCCCTCAAGGACCTCGCGGCCGCGCTGCGCCACGCCCGACTCTCGGCGGCGGCGGAGTTGCCGGAGGACCACCGGCGCCGCATCGTTCGCCTGGAGGGCCGAATCGACCGGAGCACGCGAGCCCGCGCGCTGGACCTGGGCGCCCGCCCACCTCGCCCCGGCCCCTGAAAGCCCTTGCGTCCGGTTTCGGGCGGGGGGCCCCGCTCCCATGCCCTCCCGCAGACCGGCCGAGCACATGATGGGAGCGTTGGACAACGGCCTGCGCTAAGAGAGGCGCCATGAAAATCGCGAAGGACAGTGTCGTCTCCATCGACTTCAAGCTTCACCTCGGCGATGGAAAGCTCATTGACGAGAGCGAGCCGGGAGATCCGCTCGTCTACCTGCAGGGCCACGAGGAGGTCGTCCCCGGCCTGGAGAAGGCCCTGGAGGGCAAGGCGAAGGGAGACAGCCTGTCGGTCGTCATCCCCCCCGAGGACGGCTACGGGCCGCATGACCCCGAGGGCCTCGAGGAGGTCCCCCGTGACGAGTTCCCCGAAGGGCTGGAGCTCCAGGAGGGCGGCATCCTCACCGCCACGGACCCCGAGGGCGACGAGGTCGACCTGCTCGTGAAGGAGATCAAGGGCGACACCGTGGTGGTGGACTACAACCACCCGCTCGCCGGCAAGACGCTGCACTTCCAGCTGACCGTGGCCGACGTCCGCGCCGCCACGGCCGAGGAGCTGGAGCACGGCCACGCTCACGGCCCGGACAGCCACCACTGATTCGAACCCCGGGGCCTTCGTGAGCCCCGGGCCCGACCGCCGCTTCCGCGAAGTCCTCTCGCGGGAGCGGCCCTTCCTCCCTGACGCGGACTAGCGCCCGCCCATCAGGTCCGAGTTGAAGGAGAAGCCCAGCAGCAGGTACGGCATCGCCTCCTGACGGCTGGGGTGCTTCAGGTACCAGGCCACCATGCCCAGCACCGTGGGGCGGTTGAACATCGTGCCCTCGTCCGTGTTGAAGGCATAGGAGACGACGGGGCCCGCGCGCATGTGGCTGTTGTCCGCCTTCAACGCGTCGGAGACGCCCTGGTCCTCGGTGTACTGCGGCCACACGCCGCTGAAGCGCGCGCCCAGCATCCACCGGCCGGACAGGTAGACGACGTCCGAGTCGTTGGTGAAGACCCAGCCCTTGCCCGCGAGCAGCGAGTCGAGCATCGGGTCGTAGAACGTCGTCTCGCCGTCGCGCAGCGACAGGTTCCAGTACTCGATGCTGAACTTGGTGCGCACCGCGATGGGGCCCACCTTCGCCTGCAGCGTCGGCTCCACCAGGAAGTGGTGGCCGCTGGTGCTGTAGGCCGCGTCCTCGCGCGCATCCAGCGCGTCATCCGAGAAGTCGTTCAGCGGGTTCGCGTACCCCTGCAGGAAGCCCATGGTCCCCAGGAAGTTCGTGTACTCGTAGCTCAGCCGCAGGTTGAACAGGGCGATCGGCTGGATCTCGAACATCGGCCCCACCTTCAACGAGGCGGGGTTCGCCTTGATGAGGGCCGCGGCGTTGACGAACGTGTCACGCATCAGCACGGACTCGCTGTTGAACAGCCGCTTCTGGATGACCAGCCGGTTCTGCGTCTCCAACCCGATGGGGTTGACGCGGAACAGGTTGAAGCTGGTCATGTACAGCCGGACGTTGGGGATGGGGCGGGGTGGGGGGACCGGGGAGGGCTCGCTGGCGGGGGCGACCTCCGGGGTGTTCGTGGGCCCGGCCGTGGGAGCATCCGGCGGAGGCGTCGGCGTGGCCGCGGACTGCTGCGCGGCCGCGGGGGACACCAGACCCAGGCTCAAACAGAGCGTGCAGATGGACAGCGATAGACGCTTGAGCATCATCTCGACACTTCCTCGGGTGGGGGAGACCGCGGCGGGGAGGAACCGCGGCGGGTGCTTCAGGAACGACTGGGGGTTGCGGCGGGAGAGTCCTGCTCGTCCGCGTGGCGTCGCGTCACCGCGTAGCCGAACGCCGCGGCCGTGAAGTACATGATGATGCTGTAGATGGCCGGCGGGATGGCCATGGTGGCGTTGCCCAACAGCAGCGGGCTCATCGCAATCGTCATCGCGAGGATGCCGTTGTGGATGCCGATCTCCATGCCGATGGCCACCGCCTGACGCCGGGGGAGCCGGAACAGCAGCGGCGTCACGAAGCCCACGCCCATGCTCAACAGGTTGAAGCTCAGCGCCGCCAGGCCCACCTGCTGGAAGTACGCGCCGATGTTCTGGCGCTCCTGGTACACGGCCGCCGCGATGACCACCGCCAGGAACGCGGCGGACATGATGCGGATGGGCTTGTCCAGCTTGAGCGCCACCTGGGGCTTCCTCGAGCGCACCAGCATGCCGATGCTCACCGGCCCCAGCACGATGATGAAGACCTGCAGCACCTTGGCGAACTGCATGGGCACCGCCCGGTCCTCGCCCATGAAGTGGTTGAGCGAGAAGTTCACGATGAGCGGCAGCGTCACCAGCGTCAGCGCGCTGTTGACCGCCGTGAGCGTGATGTTCAGGGCCACGTCACCGCGGGCCAGGTGGCTGAAGAGGTTCGCCGTCGCGCCGCCGGGGGAGGCCGCCAGCAACATCAGCCCCACCGCCAGCTCCGGCCCCAGTCCGAAGGCATGGGCAATGAGAACACCGCCGGCGGGAAGCACCAGCATCTGGCACACGAGCCCCACGATCACCGCTCGCGGGTAGACGATGACGCGCTTGAAGTCCGCGAGCGTCAGCGACAGTCCCAGGCCGAGCATGATGACGGCCAACGACAGTGGAATCAGAACCGCGGTGAACACGTTTGACTGCATTCGCCCCCCGTCGATGTGCGGGCGCTCCTCGCCCGTCTCGCGGCAGATGTCTCAATGCAAACAAGCGTGGCGCAAATGGGTGTCTCGCTTCAAGCCACCCCTTGCGATTTGCATCCCGCACGTGAGCAGCGATGACGCCGGGCGTCATTGTTTGTCACGTCGATGGAAAGCTACACCTGTACGCGTGTTACCGGGCCCGCATGGGCGGTGTCATGGATTGCTCAGGGAGGGGGTCGCGTTCGCCTTCGTCGGCGCGAAGCGCAGGAAGAAGCTGTCGTCGTTCCAGCGCGGGCGCTCCGGGGCGTTGGCCACCGCGAGCGTCAGGTCCGCGAGCATGCGGACGAACTTCACGGCGCCCTCCTGGTGGATGGGCTGCGACAGGTCATCCGACGGCGCGTGGTAGTGGCGCGTGTACCAGCGCTTGAAGGTGCGCTCCTCGGCGGAGCCCGGCGCGTAGCCGAACTTGAAGGACAAGGCCGGCACGCCCTGGCGGATGAAGGAGTACTGGTCGCTGCGGATGAAGAGCAGCCGGTGGGGCTCCGGGTCCGGCATCGGCTTCACGCCGTGCCGGGAGGCGACCTGGGCCAGCGGCGTCGCGAGGTTGGACTCCTCCTGGCCGTACGCGACGACGCGCTCGAAGGCGAACAGCGGCAGGAACATGTCCAGGTTGAAGTTGGCGACCAGCGTGTCCGCGGGCACCGTGGGGCGCAGCGCGAAGTAGCGCGAGCCGAGCAGGCCCTTCTCCTCGCCCGTCACCAGCACGAACAGCACGGAGCGCCCCGGCTTCCGGGCCGTGAGCGCGCGCGCCACCTCCAGCACCGCGGCCACGCCCGTCGCGTTGTCCATGGCGCCGTTGTAGAGGTTGTCACCGTCCACGGGCTGGCCCACGCCCACGTGGTCCAGGTGCGCGGTGAGCACCACGTACTCGCCGGCCAGGGCCGGGTCGCTGCCCGGCAGCAGGCCCACCACGTTGGGCGACGTCGTGCGCGAGGACACACGCTCGGAGCTCGCCTTCAGGCGCGCGGGCAGCTCGAAGCGCGGCATCGGCTGGTTCGCGTTCGCCCGCTTCAGGATGTCCTGGAACGAATGCGGCGCGCCGGCGAACAGCTTCTGCGCGTGGGCCGCGTTGACGGTGACGCCCACTTTCAGGCCCGCGCTCTCATCCAGCGCCGGGTCCTCGAAGGTCATCGCCTTCTGGTGTCGCGACGCGGCGGTGCGCGACCACGGCGTCTCCTCCAGCTTCGGGTTGAGCAGCATCACCGTGCCGAGGGCGCCCGCCCTCTTCAGGGCCTTCGTGCGCTCGGCCTGCGAGCTGTGGTGCGCGCGCAGCGGGCCGGAGACGTGGGCCGGGCCGCCCTGGAGATAGACGGCGATCTTCCCCTTCAAGTCCACGCCGGCCAGGTCGTCGTGGCCCGCCTCCGGGATGGACAGCCCGTGGCCCACGAAGACCATGGGCGCCTCCACCGAGCCCGCCTCGCCCGAGCGCGGGGAGATGATGGCGTCCTGACCGATGACCAGCGCCTTGGCGCGGCCGTCACGCACCAACGCCAGGCTCGACTTCGCCTCGACGAGCTGTCGGGAGACGAGCGGCACCTCCTGGAGGTAGCTGTCACCCGCGCCGGGCTTGACGCCGAGCGCCGCCAGTTGCTCGGCCACGTAGGCCGCGGCCTTGCGGTGGCCCTCGCTGCCGGTGTCCCGCCCCTGCAGTGCGTCGTCGGCGAGGTGGCGGACATGGCCCCACCAGCGCTCCGCGTCGGACGGGGGCGCGGCGGGCTCGGCGCCGAGGGCCAGCGAGGGCAACAGGCACAGCGTCGTCAGCAGATGGGGTGTGCGCAAGGGCGGGCTCGTGGAAGAAGGGCTTCCCTGGCTCAACGCCCGGCCCCGCTCCTCATTTCCTTTCGTTCCCCGAGCGGCCGTCCTCTCCGGGACGCGTCACGCACACGGGGCGCGACAGCCGTGGCCAGGGTCGGCTAGGACGACGCCTCATGAGCCGCGTCCTGGACGAGCTGCTGGAACTCCTCAAGCTGGAAGTCATCGAGGAAAACCTTTTTCGCGGAAAGAGCCAGGATCTGGGCTTCCGTCAGCTCTTCGGCGGACAGGTGCTGGGGCAGGCCCTGTCGGCGGCGAGCCAGACGGTGGAGACCGCGCGGCACGTGCACTCGCTGCACGGGTACTTCCTGCGGCCCGGCGACGCGAGCCAGCCCGTCGTCTACACGGTGGACCGGGTGCGCGACGGCGGCAGCATCAGCACGCGGCGCATCGTCGCCATCCAGAAGGGGCAGCCCATCTTCACGATGATGGCCTCCTTCCACGGCGACGAGCCCGGGTACGCGCACCAGTCGCCCATGCCGGCGGTGCCGCCTCCCGAGGCGCTGCCCACGGACCTGGAGCTGCTCAAGCGCCAGGTGGACCGCATCCCCGCGCGGCTGCGCGAGAAGATCCTCTGCGACAAGCCCATCGAGATGCGGCCGGTGGACTACATGGACCCGTTCCATCCGGTGCCGGGGGAGCCTCGCAAGGCCGTCTGGATTCGCGCGGACGGAGCGCTCCCGGAGGACCCGCAGGTGCACAAGTACGTGCTCGCGTACGCGTCCGACTTCAACCTCATCAGCACCGCGCTGCTGCCGCACGCGGCCAGCTTCTTCCAGCCCCACGTCATCGGCGCGAGCCTGGACCACGCCCTCTGGTTCCATGGGGACCTGAAGGTGAACGACTGGCTCCTGTACGTCATGGACAGCCCGTGGTCCGGCAACGCGCGCGGCCTGTCTCGCGGCTCCGTCTACACGCGCGAGGGAAGGCTCGTCGCGTCCGTGGCGCAGGAGGGACTGCTGCGCATCCTGAAGGGCGACAAGCCCACGTCGTGAGCGAAGGACGTCGCTGGCCGAGCAGCCCCAGGCGGGGCGGAAGGGGACGTGACGATGCGCGCGGTGGTGTATCAGCACGAGGAGCACGAGGGCGTCGGCCTGCTGGGACCCGCGTTGACGGAGGTGGGCTTCACGCTGGTCCACCGCTTCCGCGCCGTCCGGCACGAGGACGTGGACGCGGAGCTGGTGGTGGTGATGGGCGGCCCCATGGGCGTCTACGAAGCCGACCAGCACCCGTTCCTGCGCGACGAGAGCTCCATCCTCATGGAACGGCTGGCCCATGAGCGCCCGTGCCTGGGCATCTGCCTGGGCGCGCAGCTGCTCGCGGACGCGGCGGGCGCGGAGGTCTTCCCCGGCAAGAACGGCTTCGAGGTCGGCGTGGGCCCGGTGCGCTGGACGCCGGAGGCCCTGAAGGACGCCGTCATCACCGGCGCGCGCCCGCGCGGCACCGTGGCCCACTGGCATGGTGACACGTTCAAGGCCGTGCCCGGCGCGACGCTGCTCGCGTCCACGGACCGCTACACGCAGCAGGCCTTCCGGCTGGG
Source organism: Myxococcus sp. AS-1-15 (assembly GCF_020037055.1). Classification (NCBI taxonomy): domain Bacteria; kingdom Pseudomonadati; phylum Myxococcota; class Myxococcia; order Myxococcales; family Myxococcaceae; genus Myxococcus; species Myxococcus sp. AS-1-15. The sequence goes on from NZ_JAIQDF010000005.1 coordinate 285,087, forward strand.
CAGCTCCTACGGCTTCCAGTTCCACCTGGAGCTGACCGCGCGCGAGCTGGGACGCTGGTTCGAGCTGGGCGCCGAGGACCTCGCGCTGCGTCACAAGGACGTGACGCAGCTGGTGAGCCAGCTCCCCAGGCTCGAGGCCGCGGAGCCGGAGAACCGCGAGCTGCTGCAAAGACTCGCACGTCACTTCGCCCAGGCGGTTCGCTGAAGACATCGCTGACGCGAAGGGCTCGCGGTCACGTTGTACCCGGCGCAGCCTCGTCGTCCGCTTGGGGTTTCAGTGTTTCACGAATGAGCGGGGCTGAGCCTGGGTCAGGATGGCTCCGGGCGGGCAGGTGAGCGGAGGGAAGGTGAGGGGCCGTTCAGGTGTGGGGCTCACCGGCGACGTCTCATTCATGTATCGTCGACACATCCGCCGGCGGAGAGGGGGAAGTCTGTCTCGCCGATGCAGCGTGCGGACGCGTTGAGGTCGTGATGTGGCATTTCGGCATGGCGCTCCTGCTGCTCGGAGGACTTCCTCCGGACGGCGCCGCGCAGCTCGCGAAGGTGAGCCGGCTCCAGGCGGCGTTGCAGCGCGTGGCCGCGGATCCGGAGCTCGTTCAAGCCGTGCGGGCCCAGAACGCGCGCGGCCTGACGCTCGCCACCATCCGCGCGGAGGATGACGTCTGGCTGTCCACGCCGGCGCTCACGCCCTTCAAGCAGCGCGTGCTCGACGCGCGCTGCTCACGGGTGCTGGCGCGCCACCGCGAGGCCCTGGGCAGCCGGGTGGTGGCGGAGGCCTTCGCCATGGACCGGCTGGGCGCGCTGGTGGGCGCCACGCGCCGCACGTCCGACTACTGGCAGGGCGACGAGGAGAAGTTCCAGGTGCCGTTCCGCGAGGGACGCATGCTCGAGGAGAAGCCCTTCTTCGACGAGTCCTCCCAGGCCTACGTGGTCCAGGTGTCCCTGCCGGTCCGCGACGCGGGCCGCGTCATCGGCGCCGTCACCCTCTCGCTCTCCCTGCTCGACCTCTGAAGTCCCGCCGCCACCCCATGCGCCTCTTCGACGGACTCTCCCTTCGTACCCGACTGACGGTGGCCGTCGCCCTGCTCACGCTCGGGGCCCTGCTGCCCTTCAACCTGTTGGGCCGCGTCTTCGTCTTCAACAACCTCCAGGACCAGATCCACGCCACCCTGCGCGTGGAGGCCCAGGGCCTGAGAGACCTGGTGGAGAGCGCCCTGGTGGAGCGCGAGGCCAACGCGCGCTCCTGGTCCGAGGACGCCATCCTCCGCGGCGCGCTGCTGTTCGACACCTTCGAGAAGAGCGACGCGGTGCTCGTCGCCCTGGAGAAGCGCCACCCCTCGTTCGCGGGCCTGGTGCTCTTCACCGAGGACGGCCGCGCGGTGTCCGCCAGCGAGGAGAAGCTGCGGCGCGCCTACGAGGGCCGCGAGAGCCAGGTGCGCGCCGCGCCCTGGTTCAAGGCCGCGCTCAACGGCACCCAGGACATCACCGGCTTCACGAAGGTGGACCCGTTCTTCGAGCGCACCGTGCTCCCGCTGGCCGTGCCCGTGCTCAGCCCCATCAGCGGCGCGCGCATCGGCGTGCTGCTGGCCGCCTATGAGTGGAGCCAGGTGGGCGAGGTGGTGGCGCCCGCGCTGGAGCGCTCCCGCGCCCGGGGCCAGAAGAGCTTCGCGCTGGAGGTGCTGGACGCGCAGGGCACCACGCTCTTCGACACGCACGAGCGGGACATCGCCCGGCCCGATGACGTCGTCAGCGTGGAGGCGGTCAACGCCAGCAGCGTGCGGGACGTGGGCGACGGCTGGCGCTTCGTGGCCACCGTGGACCCGGAGGACGCGTACGCGCCGCTGGCGGAGGCGGGCAGGGTGGCCGTGGGGCTGACGGCGCTGGCGCTCGTCGTGGCCGGCGTGGGCGGCTTCCTGCTCGCGCGCGGCGCCACCGGGCCCATCTCCCGGTTGAGCCAGGTGGTCACCCGCGTGGTGCGCGAGGGCGACCTCACCCAGCGCGTGGACATCTCCACCCGGCGCGACGAGGTGGGGGAGCTCGCCTCCGCCTTCGCCCTGATGATGGAGCACCTGCGCGAGTCCACCCGCGGCCTGCAGGCGGGCACCAAGGTCCTCAGCCAGACGGTCTCCGAGCTCACCGCCGCCGCCGCCCAGCAGGAGCGCACGCTGACGAAGCAGGCCGCCGCCCTCCAGGAGACGCAGGTCACCGCTCAGGAGATCAAGCAGACCTCGCTGATGGCCGCCGAGCGCTCCCAGGCCGTGCTCGGCGTCACCGCCCGCGCCCGCGAGGTGGGCCTGGCCGGCGAGGCCACGGTCTCCGCCAGCCTCCAGGGCTTCGAGGAGCTGCGCGAGCAGGTGGGCGTCGTCGCCCGCAGCATCGCCGCGCTCAACGAGCGCACCCAGCAGATTGGCGGCATCACCCAGACGGTGAAGGACCTGGCCGACCAGTCCAACATGCTCGCCCTCAACGCGGCCATCGAGTCCGTGCGCTCGGGCGAGCACGGCAAGGGCTTCGGCGTGGTGGCGCGCGAGATCCGCAGCCTCGCCGACCAGTCGATCACCTCCACCGGCCGCGTGCGGGAGATCCTCGAGGACATCCGCCGCTCCATCCAGTCCACCGTCACCCAGGCCGAGCAGAGCCAGGGCAGCGCGGAGACGGGCCTCACCCAGGTGCGCGCCAGCGGCGACAGCCTCCGCGAGCTCACCGGCATCATCCAGGACAACGCCTCCGCCGCTCAGCAGATCGCCGCCGCCGTCACCCAGCAGAACGCCGGCGTGGCGCAGATCTTCACCGCCGTCACCGACCTGTCCCGGATGATGGAGGAGTCCATGCAAGGCCTTCAGGCCGCCCAGCGCATCACCGCCTCCCTGCGGGAGGTCGCCGCTCAGATGGACACCGTGGCGGCCACGTACCGCGTCTAGTCAAAGTCTTGCGGGAAACACTTTCAGTGCCAATCTAGAGCACTCTCCGTGCAAATCTGGATTATGCGCAACCCGGGGATTCCCTGGGCCAATCCCGGCCCCATGGAGTCCCCGTTTCGTTGGTCCTTCACGTGAAGGAGCACCGCAATGCGCAGCGTCGTGAAAGCCGCCGTATGCATGGCAGTGATGGCGACGTCCCAGGCGTGGGGCTTCAATCCCACGGACAACTCCCCCAAGGGCGCCCTGGCCTCCCAGGCGTTCTTCAAGCCCGAGCTGTCGTTGGCCAGCGGGCAGGTGCCCTTGTCCGAGGCCCTGCCGAAGCTGGGCCCTGACAGCAAGAAGGTCTGGGACGACTTCTTCGCCCGCAACGGGAACAACTTCGAGATCTACATCGACGTCGTGACGGGGACGGCCGCCAACATCCAGGGCGCCGTCCCGCTCATCCCCGGCAACGGGGTGGGCAACAAGCTGACCCTGGGGAGCCTGGGCCGGCAGCTGGGTCGCTCGGTCGACAAGGTGGACGGGGCCGTCGTGGCCGACCTCGTCTTCAAGTTCGTGGAGGCCAACCGCGCCGCGGTGGGCGTGGACCTGCTGCAGTTGGGCGAGGCCCGGGCGGATCAGATCACCCCGGACCTGTGGCAGGTCTCCATCCCGCAGCAGTACCAGGGCATCCCCGTGCGGTACGGGCGGCTGGCGGCCACCATCAGCCACGGCAACCTCATCCTCCTGGGCACCGAGTCCTGGGCGAACATCGGCGTGTCGCCGATGCCGCTGGTGGACGCGGAGAAGGCCACGGTGCTCGCGCACGAGCGCTTCGGCCTGTACGAGAGCCCGGAGGGCATCTGGAAGGAGCCCACGCTGGAGGTGACGCCGGTGTCCGTGCCCAACGCGGGCTTCGGCCGGGGCATGACGCACCAGCTGGTGTGGACGTACGGCTTCACCACCACCGAGGGCCACGAGCGCTGGAAGGTCACCGTGGACGCGGCCACCGGTGACGTGCTCGCGCTCGAGGACGACAACCACTACTTCGACCAGTCCGTGACGGGCGGCGCCTACGTGTTCACCAACACGGGCATCCCCAACCCGTGCACGCCCGGCTCGTTCTGCGGCGCCCACCAGCCCAACTACCCCATGCCCTGGGCCAACGTGGGCACCGGCGTCTACACGGACGGCTACGGCGTCTACAACTACACCTCCGGCACGACGACCACCACGCTCAACGGCCGGTACATCCGCCTCTCCGACACCTGCGGCTCGCTCAGCGCGTCCGGCGCGGGCAACATCAACCTGGGCACCGGCACCGTGACCTGCCCGTCGCCGACGAGCGGCAACACGGCGGCGACCCGCAGCGCGTTCTACGAGCTCAACCGCATCAAGGAGCTGGCGCGCGGCTGGCTGCCCACCAACACCTGGCTGCAGGCGTCCATGACGGCCAACGTCAACATCCAGAGCACCTGCAACGCCTTCTGGAACGGCTCCACCGTGAACTTCTACCGCAGCGGCGGTGGCTGCCGGAACACGGGTGAGATTGCCGCCGTGTTCGACCACGAGTGGGGCCACGGCATGGATGACAACGACACGGCCGGCACGCTGAGCAACTCCAGCGAGGCCTACGCCGACATCGCGTCCATGTACCGCCTGCCGTTCAACCCGTCGGCCACGCCGACCTCCGGCCAGTCTCCGGCCTCGTGCGTGGGCTACGGCTTCTTCCAGACGCTCAACAACGGCTGCGGCATGACGGCCGATGGCACGGGCTACAACGTCAACGAGGCGCAGACGGGCGGGGCCTGGTGCGCGACCAACTGCTCGGGTGTCCGGGACGCCGACTACGCGGCCCACAACCCGCCCACGCCCACCACCCCGCAGAACTTCGTCTGCACGCGCTGCTCCAGCGGCACCGGCCCCTGCAGCCGTCAGGTGCACTGCGCCGCGTCCCCCGTGCGTCAGGCCGCGTGGGACTTCATCGCGCGGGACCTGCGCTCGGCGCCGTTCAACTACGACTGGAACACGGCGCAGAACATCGGCAACAAGGTGTTCTACCAGGGCAGCGGCAACATCGGCTCGTGGCACGCCTGCAACTGCACGGCGGGCACGTCCGACGGCTGCGCGGCCACCAACGGCTACAAGCAGTGGCTGGCGGCGGACGACGACAACGGCAACATCAACGATGGCACGCCGCACATGACGGCCATCTACAATGCGTTCAACCGCCACAACATCGCCTGTTCCACCCCGGCGCCGGTGAACAGCGGCTGTTCGGGCGGCCCCTCGGCGGCGCCCACCGTCACGGTGACGCCGGCCACGGGCCAGGTCTCCCTGAGCTGGAGCGCCGTCAGCGGCGCGACCCAGTACTGGGTGATGAAGTCGGACGGCATCAACGGCTGCCAGTACGGCAAGGCGCGCGTCGCCACCACCACGGCCACCAACTACGTGGACGGCGAGGTCCTCTCCGGCCACAACACCTGCTACTCCGTCGTCGCCGCGGGCAGCAGCGCCGCCTGCTACGGCGCGGCCAGCACCTGCACCTGCGTGAGCCCGCTGTAGTCCGGCGCTCACCCTGACCTCCGGCACGGTGGGGCGCGCTCGCGCGGGGCGCTCCCACCGTCGCCCGGGGGCCTCCCGGCGGCCTCGCGCTCACGCGTGGGGCCGCCTTACTCGTTCAGAGCTTCAGCTCCCACGTCTCGCTCATCAGGCCCTCGCCGAACATGGCGTGCGGCTCCTTGCCCACGAGCGTGAAGCCCGCGCGCTCGTACATGCGGCGCGCCGAGTGGAGCTGCTGCTCCGTCCACAGCCGCACCTTGCGGTAGCCGGCCTCGCGGGCGAACTGGAGACAGGCGTCCATCAGCTTCGTGCCGACGCCGTGGCCCCGGGCCGAGGGCTCCACGAGCAGCAGGCGCAGCTTCGCCACCGTCTTGGTGTCGCGCACCAGGAACACCGAGCCGACGGGGCGGCCGTTCAGCTCGGCGATCCAGCAGCGCTCCCGCGCCGGGTCCCGCTCCTGGATGAAGCGCGAGGTGATGCCGGCCACCAGCGCCTCGAAGCGCAGGTCCCAGCCGTACTCCTGGCTGTACAGGACGCCGTGGCGCTGGACGACCCAGCCCATGTCCCCGGGGCGGTGCTCGCGCAGGACGACGTGGGGCGGGGCGGCCTGGGTGGAGCGCTCGCCCAGGAGTTCCTCGATGGTCTGCATCGCGTCCAGGAGGCGCGGGCGCTCGTCGGCGCGCAGCGGGGAGAGCAGGGCGCGGATGGAGTCGTTGGAGCGGCTGTTGAGCCGGTTGTAGGTCTGCTCGCCCTTGTCGGTGAGCCGCACCAGGTGCTGGCGGGCGTCGAGCGCGGAGGGGACCTTCTCGATGAGGCCCTGGTTGCTGAAGTTGCGCAACAGCCGGCTCAGGTAGCCCGCGTCGAGCGCCAGCTCGCGGCTGAGCTCCGTCGCGGTGGGGGACTCGCGGTGGTACAGCTCGTAGATGACGCGCGCCTCGGTGAGCGAGAACTCGCTGTGGAGCAGGCCTTCGTCCAGCACGCCGATCTTCTGCGTGTAGAAGCGGTTGAAGTGCCGAACCGCCGCCACGGTGGGGTCACGTCGCATCGGTGCCATCCGCGTAGCATCGCCGATTCAGGGCCCCTGTGGGCGGGCCGCGTAGCGCTCCGCGAGCACCGAGCACACCAGGAGCTGGAGCTGGTGGTAGAACATCAGGGGCAGGACGATGAGCCCCAGGGCCGGGTGCGCGCCGAACAGGAGCCGCGCCATGGGCACGCCCGAGGCGAGCGTCTTCTTCGAGCCGCAGAACACCGCGGCGATCTCATCCTCCTTGTCGAACCCCAGTCGCCGCGCGGCCTGGGTGCTCAGCGTCAGGACGATGACCAGGATGAGCGCCGCCCCTCCGAGCACCAGCGCCAGGGTGGCGCCGCCGTGGAGGCCGAAGATGCCGGAGGCCACCGAGTCGCAGAAGGACGCGTAGACGAGCACCAGGATGAACAGCCGGTCGATGCCGTTGGTGTACTTGCGATGGCGGGCGAACGTCGCGCCCAGGAGCGGCCGGGCCAGCTGTCCCAGGGCCAGGGGCAACAGCAGCAGCGCGGACAGCTTGAGGATGGCCTCGCCCATGGACAGGCGCGCCCCGGTGGTCTGCGCGAGCAGGCCGACGATGAGCGGGGTGAGGACGATGCCCAGGAGGCTGGACAGGCTCGCGTCGAAGATGGCGCCCGCCACGTTGCCCCGGGCCACGCCGGTCATCGCCACGGAAGAGGAGATGGTGGACGGCACGGCGCAGAGGAACAGGAAGCCGAGCGACACCTCGTCCGACACCCACCGGCCCACCATGAGGTTGAGCACCATCCAGAGCGCGGGGAAGACGAGGAAGGTGAACGACTGCACCAGCACGTGCAACCGCCACTGGAGGGCGCCGGCCTTGAGCTGGGAAGTGGGCATGCCCAGGCCGTGCAGGAAGAAGACCAGGAAGATGCCGACGTTGGTGACGACGTCGGCGTGCATCGCGCCGCCGGACCTGCCGAAGTCGGGGAAGAGGAGCGCGAGCCCCACGGCACCGAGCATCCCCAGGAGGAACCAGTCCCGCGACAGGCGCTTGATGAGGCGAAGAGACATGTGGGGGCTTGAATACTCCCGGACCCGGGAGACCTCCAGCCCTCCGTGTGTCACCCCCTCAGCGCTCGACGCGGAACTCCACCACCACGCCCGCGTGGTCGGACGGCCAGAGGCCCGCGGCGTTGCGGTCGTCCAGCTGGTTGCCGACGATGATGGCCGAGCGCACGTCGATGTCGTCGTCATCGTCGGCGAACAGCACCAGGTCGATGCGCTCGTCGAGCGCGGCCGTGGTGGTGTCGTTCACCGTCTCGCTGAAGCAGCAGGTGAAGCCGTCGCCAGTGCCCACGCGCGTCCAGGCATCGACCAGTCCGGTGTTCGCGCTGACGAGGGTGTCGTAGCCGGTGGTCACCGCGCCCGGGCCGGTGTTCATGTCGCCGACGACGATGAGCGGCCGCTTGTAGGTGTTGACGAGGGCGGCCAGCTCCGCGGCCTGGTTCTCGTTGCCGGGGCGGAGCGTCTCCAGGTGGGTGTTGACGAAGGTGAAGGGGACGCGGTTCAGCGTGGCGTCGAGCTTGGCGTAGCCGCGCGTGAAGCGGATGGACGCGCCGCCCACGGGGACGTCCTGGGCGAAGGCGAAGTTCGCGGTCTCCACGTTGGCGATCTGCACGTCGCCCCGCGCGAGGATGACGTCGCGGTCCGTCAGGCGGACATCGGTGAGGTCGGTGGCGTTGCCGGCGAGCGCCGCGGGGACCTCCGCGTCCGCGTTCTGGATGGTGGCGGCGACGCGGTAGCTCAGGCCCCGGGCCTGGAGCTCGGCCTGGAGGATGGCCAGGAAGTCGTACGTCACGGTGGTCGCGTTGGGCAGCGGGTTGTTGCTGAAGTCGCTCGGGCTCTGGGTGCGGAAGAGGGAGACCTCCTGCAGGCCGATGAGCGCGGGGTCGGTGGCCTGGATTTCATCCGCGATCAGCTTGGCGCGCGCGGCGAAGTCGGTGGCCTGGACCGTGGTGTAGATGCGCGCGGCGAGGGCGGGGATGTCCTGGGGGGCCTGGGCGGTGGCGAGCAGCTCGATGTTGCCGCCCAGGTAGATGTTGCGGGTCATCACCTTGAACTGCGCCTCGTCGGGCTCCAGCGAGTCATCGTCGCTGTCGTCGTTGCAGGCGGAGAGGAACAACGGGGCGCAAGCGAGGAGCGGTGCGAGGCGGAGCATGCGGAGTGGCGTCATGAGGGCCTGGGGCAGGGGTGGAGTGGCGCGATTTGCGCGCCGGTGCCCTGGCTCGGGCAATCGACCTGCCGGGCCCGCGTCGGCTCATGCACAGCCCCTCGCGGGGGAGTGTTCACATCCCTGCGGGACCCCGGCTGTAAGGCAGAGCGAGATGTTGGCCAGGAGCGGGCAGGTCGATTCGACGCAGGCCGGTGTCGCTCCAGGTGACGAAGCAGAACGCGTCGGACTCGAGGGGTCGGCCGAAGTCGAAGCTCGCGCGGGTGAAGCCCGTGTCGGTGGACTCCTTCACGGTGACGAGGAGGTCGCCCAACGTCAGTCGTGAGCCTGGAGGCGGAGGCACGTCGCGGTTGACCTGCTCCCAGAACCCCAGGTTGCGGGGTGTGCCGCGCACGATGAGGTCGAACGCGTGGGCGGAGGTCCGCTCGAGCACGTGGTCATGGGGTGCGGCGCTGAGCAGGCGGTAGTGCTGGGGGGCGCGGCCCTGGAGGGCCATGGCGGCGGGGACGTAGAGCGAGATGCTCGGGTCCGCGGCGACGACCAGGACGAGGGTCCCCTTGCAAGGAGGCGCCTCGCGGGCGATGCGCCACTGCGCGTCGGCGAGGCGGCCCAGGGAGATGCCGAGTCCCACACGGAACGCGGGGCCCAGGAGACAGTGGCCGAGGACGAGGGCGCTGACGGCCGTCCAGAGCAGCAGTCGATGGCGACGGGGACGTTGGGCTTCACGAGCGGCGGTCCAGCCGCGGAGGATGAGCGTCGCGATGAGGGCGCTGCCGGCGAGGAGCGGCACCATGAGGACCCGGCCGCCGATGATGCCGGCGGCGCCGGGGAGGGTGGCGGCGATGCCTCCGGGGATGAGCCAGTGGAGGGAGTGTTGCTCCTGTTCGGAGAGGAGCGGGCGGATGGCGCGGAACATCAGCAGGACGAGTGCCGAGGTGAGGGCACCCCAGGCCGCGAAGCCCGCGTGGGAGGCGGGGGTGCCCGCGGCGGCGTCGGAGGGGGTGGCCACGACGAGCTCGCCCATGAGGATGAAGACGCGCTGGAGGAGGGTGGCGAGGAAGTCGCCGGGAGCGGCGATGGGGTTGAGGTAGCCGCCGCTGCCGCGCGCGCCGTAGCCCTGGGTTGCGTAGAAGGCGAGATAGGCGACGACGAGGACCGCGTAGGGCGCGAGCCAGCGAATCCGGGTGTGGAGGGTGTCGCGACGGCCGAACAGCTCGTAGGCGCCGAGGAGGGCGACGGCGCTCAGCGCGGCTTCGCCCGAGAGCAACGCGAGCGCGAGGGCGAGGGGCGCGAGGACACGACCGGGAGCCCAGCTGTCTTCACGGGCGCGCAGGTGTGCGGCGAGGGCGAGGAGGCCCAGCAGCGCGGAGACCAGGGGATGTCGGGCGGCGAGCCACGCGACGGGGAACAGGTGCGCGGCGGCGATGGCGTGGAGGACGGTGGCGAGCGCGGCGACGGGGGCGGGAAGGAGTCGTCGATGGAGCCAGCCCACCACGGCGATGAGACCGAGGAACCAGGCGAGGCTGTGCAGATGGGCGGGGAGGGGAGCGTCGCCGAAGAGCCATTCATCGGCGGAGAGCAGGGCGCTCGGGATGGGGCGGAAGAAGCGAATGGACAACGTGTCCGAGGTCCACCAGGGGAGCAGCCCGGCTTCACGGAGTCGCTGTGGATCGGTGCGCGGGCCGCCCACGAACTCATAGAGCGTCAGGGGTCCCCAATCGCCCAGCGCGGCGACCTGCCCGGAGAGGGCGAGACGGTGGACCAGGTCATCGAGCAGCAGTCCGACGCGAAGGGAGGGCAGGGAGACGAGGGTGCCCAGCGCGAGCGCCAGCAGGAGCGAACGGGGCCAGGTCCACCAGGAGTTCGCGCGAGGAGGGCTCTCCGCCATGGTGGACATCACCTTCGCGCGAAAGCCTCCAGCGCATCAAGGCGGGGCACGGGTGACTCGGGCGCGGAGGTCCGCATCCGGGATTGCGTGTGCCAGAGGCGGGAATCGCCCAAGTCACACGGGCCACGGGATTACGCTCGAGCGCGAGGACCATCATCCGTGCCCCGAGGAGTGCTCGATGTCCCACCACCGCTTCAGCCGAAGTGAGTTCCTCGCGTTGACCCGCCTGCTCGCGGGGAGCGCGCTGCTCGCCCCCGTCGTCTCACACGCCGCCCCCGCGAAGCCCCAGGCCTCGAAGCCCGCGACCGCTCCGCCCACCCGCGCAGAGGTCGATGCGATCCGCCGCGCCTGTCGCGGCTCCGTCACCGGCACCATCGCTCCCGACCCCGCCGCGGAGCTCATCGCCATCGGTGAATGGATGCGCCGCCAGGGCACCGGCAGCGACTTCTACGGACAGGGCGAGCTGGTCGAGTCCTTCGAGAAGAAGCTCGCGACGCTGCTCGGCTTCCCGGCCGGCTGTTACATGCCCACCGGCACCATGGCCCAGCTCATCGCGCTGCGCATCTACGCGGATGCGCGCGGCAACCGGAACGTCGGCCTCCACCCGTCCTCGCACCACGTGCTGCACGAGGACAGCAGCCACGTCGTCCTCCACAACCTGCGCGACGTCATCCTCTCGCCCTGGACGCGCCCGCTCCTCGCCCGCGACGTACAACACTCACCGGACCCGCTCGGCACCGTCAGCGTCGAGCTCCCCGTGCGCTGGCTGGGCGGTCAGCTCCAGACCTGGGAACAACTCCAGGAGCTCAAGAGCACCTGTCGAGAAAAGAACGTGAAGCTGCACATGGACGGCGCCCGCCTGTGGGAGTGCCAGCCCTTCTACGACCGCCCCCTCGCCGACATCTGCCGAGGCTTCGACTCCGTCTATGTCTCCCTCTACAAGCACATCGGCGCGCTGAGCGGGGCCATGCTCGTGGGCAGCGAGGACTTCATCCGCGAGGCCCGCCTGTGGCGCCACCGACACGGCGGCAACCTCTACCACCACTATCCCTCCGTCGCCTCCGCGGCGATGCGGCTCGATGGCGCCATCGCCGGCCTGCCCGCGCTGTTCCGCCGCACCAAGGCCTTGAGCGAAGCCCTGGCTGCGGACCCACGGCTCACCGTGCAACCCCGTCCCATCCAGACGAACATGTTCCGCGTCTACGTCCGCGGCGACGCCCAGGCCTTCTCGCTCCGCTCCCTCGCCCAGGCGAAGCAGTCACGCATCTGGCTGGGAGGCTTCGCCCCCACACGCGTCCCCGGAATCATCGACACCGAGCTCGAAGTCACCGAGGGCCTCAACGACCTCACCGACGCGGAGATCGTCAGCGCCTATCGCCGGCTCCTTGACGAGGCCACCTGAAGCGACACGGCGCACGGCCCCTCGTGTGCCCGCCTGCTCCCAGCACCGCCCGCGTGCTTGCGGAGGTCGACGTCTGCGTTACCTCAAATGCATGACCGAAGCACACCCCGCATCGCGCGACTTCAAGATTCCCGAGGGTTGCCCTGTCTGCGCATCGGACCTGCCCGTGCGTGTCACGGCGTCAGGTCCCAGCGGCGTCTGCAAGCACTGCGGATGGATGGGCCGCCCCGTCATCACCGTCACGCACCGTGGCCTGCGCGTCAGCTATGAGGGCGCCGCGGCCTGACCTCACCCTGCCTGTGACGCGGGAGCCTCGGCCTCCCGGGGCTCGGGCTGCGTGCCTCGCGTCGCCGTCTCCAGCCGGTCCACGCGCCGCAGCTCGGGGAAGCCCCAGGCCCAGAGCACCACGATGGCCAGCGTCCCTACCGCGCCCGTCACCACGGCGGGAACCGCGCCCACGTGCTCCGCGAGCCAACCCGCGCGGAACTCACCCAGCTCGTTGGAGGCGCCGATGCACATCATGTTCACCGCGCCCACCCGCCCACGCATCTCGTCGGGCGTGGCCATCAGCTCCAGCGTGTGACGCACCACCACGCTCACCATGTCCGCCGCGCCGGCCACCGCCAGCGCGAGCAGCGACAACGGCAGCGAGCGGCTCATCCCGAACACCAGCGTCGCCCCGCCGAAGATGGCCACCGCCACGAACATCTTCACGCCCGCCCGTCCCCCCAGCGGCCGCATCGCCAGCACCACCGCCACCAACGCCGCGCCCGCCGCCGGAGCACACCGCAAGAGCCCCAGCCCCCACGGCCCCGTGTGCAGCACATCCCGCGCATAGATGGGCAGCAGCGCCACCGCGCCCCCCAGCAGCACCGCGAACAGGTCCAGCGTGATGCTGCCCAGCAACAGCCGCTGCCGACGCACGAACCCCAGCCCCGCCACCAGCGTGGAGAACGACAGGGGCGCCGAGGAGGCCCGGCCCGTCCGCACCTTCAGCGAGAGGATCCACACCACCGTCAGCGCGCACAGCGTGGCCGAGCCCAGATACGCGCCCGTCGGTCCCGCCCACCCGTAGAGCACACCGCCCACCGCCGGACCCGCGATGGTGGCCACCTGCCACGTGGTGGAGTTCACCGCCACCGCGCGCGTCAGCTCCTCCTTCGGAACCAGGTGCGGCGTGAGCGCCGAGCCCGCCGGCGCATAGAACGCGCGCGCCGTGCCGAACAGCACCAGCACGCCATACACGAAGCGGACATCCCGGATGTGCCCCAGCGAGAACGACAGCAGCGCCAGGCTGCACAGCAGCATCACGCCCTGACAGATGGCGAGGATCTTCCGTCGGTCGAACCGGTCCGCGACCTGTCCCCCAATCAGGCAGAAGCACAGGAAGGGCACGAACTGCGAGAGCCCCGTGTACCCGAGCGCCAGCGCGCTCCCGGTCACCTCGTACACCTGCCAGCCGATGGCCACCGACTCGACCTGCATCGCGAGCACCGCGCAGAGCCGGGCGATCTGGTAGAGGCGGAAATCGCGATGACGGAAGACGGAGAGGGCAGGGGCGGCGGTCTCGGACATGCTGGTGCCCGCCTGTAACGCACGCCCCGCGCGCTTTCCAGTCTCAGTGCGAGCGCACGGGAGCGGGCCTCCGCAGCGCTCGCTCCCCTGACGACTCCACCCCACACGTCCTCAGGCGGACGTCTTCCGGAACCGCCGCGCCGCCACGGCCATCATCAAGATGCCGAAGAAGGCGAGCAGGACCAGCTGCAGCCACAAGTCCGGCAGCCCCGCCTCTCGCAGCAGCACACCGCGCAGCACCTCCACGTAGTAGCGCACCGGGTTCAGGTACGTCACCCACGCGAGCCAGTCCGGCATCGCCCGGACGGGGCTCATCACCCCCGACAGCAGCACCGCCGGCAGCACGAAGAGGAAGCCTCCGACGAACGCCTGCTGCTGCGTGCGACTCACCGTGGCGATGAGCAGCCCCACGCCCAGCGTGGACAACAGATAGAAGAGCGTGGCCACCGTGACGAGCGTCAGGCTGCCACGCAGCGGCACGCCGAAGACCCACACGCCCACGCACAGCGCCAGCCCCACGTCCACCAGACCGATGAGCAGGAACGGCGTCACCTTGCCGGCCATCAGGATGCCGGGGCGCAGCGGCGTCACCTGGAGCTGCTCCAGCGTCCCCGTCTCACGCTCACGCGACAACCCCATGGCCATGATGACGGTGGTGACGATGAGCAGCAGCATCGCCGCGATGCCCGGCACCACGTACACGGACGTGGCCAGCTCCGGGTTGTAGAGCACGCGTGGCACCAGCTCCACGGGGGCGAGAGGAAGCAGGTCTCCCTGCCGCTGGGCCTGCGCCGAGGCGAGCTGGGTCGCGCGCAGCACCGCGAACTGTGCCACGGCGTTCCCCGCGACGGACGAGCGCGTCGGGTCCGAGCCATCCACCAGCGCCTGCACCTGCGCGCCCTGGCCCTTCAAGACATCCCTCTGGAAGTCCCGGGGGATGATGAGCGCGACCGAGGCCTCGCCTCGCTCCAAGGCCTCCTCGGCGGTGCGCTCGTCGGAGAGCTCCGCCTTCAAGTCCAGCGTGTCCCCGGCGAGCAGGGAGCGCGTGTAGTCGCGGCTCTCCGCCGTCCTGTCCCGGTCCACCACCACCGTGGGGACATGGCGCACGTCGAAGTTCACCGCGAAGCCCAGCAGGAAGAGTTGCATCAGGGGTGCCAGCGTCAGCAGCGCCATGACGCGCCTGTCCCTGGCCGTCTGGCGCACCTCCTTCACCACCACGGCCCGGTACTGCACCATCAGCGGATGCATGTCCGTGTCCCTCCCTTCAATCCAGGCGCCGCTGGAAGCGGCGGGTCGCCAGCACCAGCATGAAGAGCGCGAACAGGGCCAGGGCCACCAGCTGAGGCCACAGCACCGACATTCCATTGCCGCGCAGGAGCACCCCGCGCAGCGTCGCCACGAAGTACCGCGCCGGAATCAACGTGCTGATGAGCTTCAGCGGCACCGGCAGGTTCTCGATGGGGAAGATGAACCCCGACAGCAACATCGACGGCAGCACCGACGTCATCGTCGCCACCTGCGTCGCCACCACCTGGTTGCGCGTCACCACCGAGATGAGCAGCCCCTGGCCCAGCATCCCCACCAGGAACAGGACCGAGCCCAGCCCCAGGACCACGAGGCTGCCGCGCACCGGCACGTCGAACACCCAGGCCCCCACCGTCAGCACCAGCAGGACCTGGAGCAGGCCGATGCCCAGGTAGGGCAGCAGCTTGCCGACGACGATCTCCAACCGTCCCACCGGCGTCGCGAAGAGCTGCTCCATGGAGCCGCGCTCCCACTCGCGCGCCACCGTCAGCGCGGTGATGAGCACCGCGACGATGGCCAGCAGGTACGCGGCCAGCCCCGGCACCAGGAACATCGCCGAGCGCGCATCCGGGTTGAACAGCGTCCGCACGCGCGCCTCCAGCGGCGGCGCCGCGAGCAGCACCGTGCCCCCCATGGAGCGACCCGCCATCTGCACCAGCGCCTGCGCCTTCGCGAGCGCCTGGGTCGCCGTGTTCCCGTCCGAGCCGTCCACCAGCCACTGCACCTGCGCGCCGCCGCGCTTCACGTCCTCCGCGAACCCCTTGTTCAAGAGGAGCACGCCCGTCACGGCGCCACGGCGCAGCTCGCCCAGGGCGTCCTCGGGGGAGGTGCCCTCGTGCGTGACGACGAACTCGTTCGACGCGGTGACGTGGCGCACCAGCTCGCGTGACAGGTCCGTGCGGTCCTGGTCCACCACCGCCAGCTCCAGGTGGTCCACGTCGAAGCTGATGCCGAAGCCGAACAGCACCAGCATCAGCACCGGCATCGCCAGGGCCAGATACAGGGTGCGGATGTCCCGGCGGATGTGCAGCACCTCCTTCTCCGCCATCGCGAGGATGCGTCCCACCCGATGATTCGCGCGTGTCGCGGCCATGGCGTCAGTCATCCCCCCGCTGGGCGCGGGCCGTGAGCGCCAGGAACACGTCATCCAGCGTCGGCGCGGAGTCCTCGAGCTCCAACGGGTCCACGCCCCGAGCCCGCAGCCACCCGGCCAGCGTCTCCGAGGGAAGCCGCGCCGGGTCCACCCGCACCGTGGCCCCCGAGCCGAAGCGGCTCACGTCCAGCACCCCGTCCATGCCGCGCAGCGAGTCGAGCGCCGAGGACAGGTTCGGCCCGCGCACCTCCAGCACCCGGCCCGGCGCGTGTGTCGCCTTCAGGCCCGCCGGCGTGTCGAGCGCCACCAGTCTCCCGTCCACCATGATGCCGATCCGGGCGCAGTTCTCCGCCTCGTCCATGTAGTGCGTGGTGACGAAGACGGTGGTGCCGCGGGACGCGAGGTCGCGAATCAGCTCCCAGAAGGAGCGCCGCTGCACCGGGTCCACGCCCGCGGTGGGCTCGTCGAGGAAGACGATGCGAGGCCGGTGCAGCACCGCGCTCGCCAGCGCCACGCGCTGCTGCATGCCGCCGGGCAGGGCGCCCGTCACCTCGTCCTGGACCGCCTCCAACTGCATGCGCTCCACCATCTCCCCGATGCGCGTGCGCAGCTCCTTCCCATGCGCACCGTACGCGGACGCGAAGAACTCCAGGTTCGCGCGCACGCTCAGGTCCAGGTAGAGCGAGAACTTCTGGGACATGTAGCCGATGCCCGCCTTCACGCGCTCGGGCTCGTGCTCCACGTCGAAGCCGGCGACGCGCGCGTCTCCGCCCGTGGGGCGCAAGAGGCCACACAGCATCCGGATGGTGGTGGACTTGCCCGCGCCGTTCGCGCCCAGGTAGCCGAAGATCTCCCCGACCCCCACGTCGAAGCTCACGTCGTCCACGGCGGTGAAGGCGCCGAACCTGCGCGTCAGGTGACGCACCTCGATGGCCGGCGTCATGCGGCCCTCCCGCCGGTGTGCTTCTCGACCAGCGCCAGGAACACGGCCTCGAAGTTGGACGCCGCGGCGCCGTGTTCACGCGCCAGGGCCCGGGGGTCTCCCTCCGCGATGAGGGTGCCCGAGTAGAGCAGGCCCACCCGATGACACCGGGCCGCCTCGTCCATGTACGGCGTGGACACCAGCAGCGTCATGCCTTCGTGGACCAGCGAGTAGAGCAGCTCCCACAGCTCGCGGCGGCTCACCGGGTCCACGCCGTTGGTGGGCTCGTCCAGCAGCAGCACGCGCGGCCGGTGGAGCAGGGCGCACGCCAGCGCCAGCTTCTTGTACATGCCTCCAGACAACGCATCCGCGCGCCGCTCCGTGAAGCGGCCCAGGCGGGTGATGTCGAGCAGTCGCTCGCGCCGCTCCGCGAAGTCCTCGCGGGACAGGCCGAACAGCCGCGCGAAGAAGCGCAGGTTCTCGTCGACGCTCAGGTCGCCATAGAGCGTGTTGCGCTGGGGCACCAGGCCCAGGGACTCGCGCACCGCCGAGCGGGTGTCCGCCGGGTCCTCACCGAGCATCCTCACGCGCCCCGCGTCCGGCAGCAGCAGCCCCGCCATCAAGCGGATGGCCGTCGTCTTCCCCGCGCCATCCGGACCCACCAGTCCGTAGACCTCGCCGGGCTGCACGGCCAGCGACACGCCTCGCAGCGCCAGGGCCTTCCCGAAGCTCCGGCGCACGTCCTCCAGCGACACGTCCACGTCGGGGCAGGGACTCATGGCCGCTGCTCCGCCACCGCCGCGTCGTTCACCGGGCCCAGGGTGATCTCCACCGGCATGCCGGGCAGCAGCACGTCCGCGGGCGCCTCGATGTGCACCTCCACGGGATAGACGAGCCTGTCCCTGTCGCCGCGCGTCTGCACGTTGCGAGGCGTGAAGGCGGCCTCGCGCGCCACCGTCACCACGCGGGCATTGAAGGTCCGGTCGGGATACGCATCCGCGCGCACCGTGGCGGACTGGCCCGGCCGCGCCGCCGCGAGCTCCGCGTTCGGCAGATAGAAGGTCGCCTTGGGACGATGCGTGTCGACCAGCCGCGCCACGACGGCGCCGGGCAGGGCGAGCTCACCCACCTCGAGCGCCAGCGTCTCCACCGTCCCGCTCAGCGGCGCGCGCAGCTCGCACTCCGACACGGCGACCTGGGCCCGCCTCACCGTGGCCTCCGCGGCCTGGATGGCGCGAAGCGCGGACTCCGCCTGCTGCAGGCTCGCGCGCTCCTGTTCGGTGGCCGCGCGCGCCTGACGGGACGCGGCCGTGCTCGCATGGCGCGCCGCCGCGAGCTGCTGCTCCAACGACTGCGCCTGCGCGCGGGCCTGGTCCAGCGCGGCCTCCGTGGTCGCATCACCCATCTTCTGGAGCCGGTCCGCCTGCCGCTGGGCCAGGCCCTGCTGGTCCGCCAGCGAGGCGATCTGCGCCTGGCTTCCCTGCGCCTGCGCCGCCACCGCCTCGCTGCTGCGGCTCGCGGCCACCGCCGCCGCTCGCGCCGCGTCCGCCTGCGCCTGGGCCATGGACAACCTCGCGCGGGCCTCCTCCAGCCCGGCCTCGGGCTCGGTGCAATCGAGCGTGACGAGCACCGCGTCCTTCTCCACGCGGGCGCCTTCCTCCACCTGCCGCGACAGCACGCGGGCGTTGATGCGGGCGCGGAGGTCCACCGCCGTGCCCTCCACCACCCCCGAGCCCCCCGCGGGTCCCTCCGCGGCCCGTCGGTCCTTCAGGATGCGCACCCCCAGGAGCGTGGCGAGCGCCACCACCAGGACCACGAACAACACGACGGCACGTCGCATGGAGTCTCCCCTCGATGCCGCGGCCTCGCGCCGCGTGACGACCGCCCTCGATGGCAAACCGCATGCCAGGGTTTCCACACCAGGGCCGCCCGCCAGGTGTCGGAGTCCCGCGCGGCCACCCCGCCGGATATCCGGCACCCCCGCCGGAAGCCCGACACCCCACGACAGTCCAACATCCCTTCTTCATGCTTCTTCACGCCCGTGGACGCAGCGCCATGGCACCTTGCGCTCGCCGTGGCACCGCCATTGCTCTACGGCCGCGCGCCACGCTCCACGCGCAAGTCCCGAAGGCGAAGAGGCCCCATGCTGCTCGACATGTACCTGTTCTTCAGCCTGCCACTCCCACACCCACGCAAGCGCCTGCCGGCCCAGAAGCCCAAGGCCGCCGCGCCTCCCAAGAAGAAGGCGGCGAGCAAGCCCAAGGCCTCGGCCCGTCGCACCTCCAAGCCCGCGCTGCGCGCCATCGACGGCGGCCGCTCCAGCCTCCGCTGAGCTCAGCCACGGGCCCGGCAGGTCGAGTTGACAATCTGGGTCCATCTTGTCAAATCTGACAAGAATGGGCACGGACACGAAGACTCCCGCCAGGCCCGCGGCGGAGGACGCACGGAGGCACCGCTTGCTGGACGCGGCGCTCGGCGTCTTCCTGCGCTACGGCTTCCGCAAGACGTCCATGGACGAGGTGGCCCGGGCCGCCGACATCTCGCGCCAGGGGCTGTACCTCCACTTCGCGACGAAGGAGGAGCTGTTCCAGGCCACCTTGCGGCACGCGATGGAGGGCGCGCTCCAGCGGGCCCGCGAGGGCCTCTCGGACGACTCCCTGTCCATCGAGGCCCGGCTGGTGCGCGGGTTCGACGCGTGGATGGGACACTTCGTGGGCAGCGTGGGCGCGGGGGCGTCGGACCTGACCGAGGTGGTGAACGGCACCGCCGCGCGCGAGGTCGTCGTCCAGCACGAGGCCCTGTTCGTGGAAGCGGTGACGAAGGTGGTGCGGGCCTCGGGGCTCGCGGCCGCCTACAAGCCGGCGGGACTGTCCGCCCGGCAGCTCGTGGACACGCTGAACGCCACGGCGCGAGGACTCAAACACAGCGGTGACACACGCGAGGCCTTCGTCGATGGGTTGACCCTCGCCGTGCGCGCGCTGTGCATGCCCTTGGGAGCAGCCCGATGAAGACACGAGGAACGGCCCGACGCGTGCTGCGTCGAGGGATGATGGGACTGGGCGCGGCGCTGGTGCTGGGCACGCTCTTCCTGGTCGTGGATGGCTACACGGCCTTCGGCAAGCGGGCGACGGGGGAGCGCAGGGCGCGCATGGAGCGCTCGCCCCAGTGGAAGGACGGGCGCTTCGTGAACCCACAGCCCCTGGTGAACCACTACGGGGAGATGTTCGGGGGACTGCTCGACGCCAGCCCCCATGCGAGCCCCCAGGCCCCGCTCGCCGTGGAGCCCATCGACCCGAAGCGCTTCCAGACGCCGCCCGCGTCGGGCCTGCGAGTGACGTGGATGGGGCACTCGTCGCAGCTGGTGGAGCTCGACGGCCTGCGCATCCTGACGGACCCGGTGTGGAGCGAGCGCGTGTCCCCCTTCACCTGGGCGGGCCCCAAGCGCTGGTTCCAGCCGCCCATCGCGATGAAGGACCTGCCGCCCATCGACGCCGTCGTCGTCTCCCACGACCACTACGACCACCTGGACCAGCCGACGATGGTGGCGCTGAAGGAGCAGACGAAGGCGGTCTTCATCGTCCCGCTCGGCGTGGGTGCGCACCTGGAGTACTGGGGCGTGCCGGTGGACCGCATCGTGGAGCTCGACTGGTGGGAGCGCACGAAGGTGGGGGCGGTGGACATCGTCGCCACGCCCGCGCGCCATGCGTCCGGCCGGTACCTGTTCGACAACGACGCCAAGCTCTGGGCCAGCTACGCCTTCGTGGGCCCCACGCGCCGAGCCTGGTTCTCCGGCGACACGGGGCTGTTCCCGGCGATGAAGGACATCGGCGAGAAGCTGGGGCCCTTCGACGTGACGATGATTGAGACGGGGCAGTACCACCGGGCGTGGCCGGACTGGCACATCGGTCCGGAGCAGGCGGTGCTGGCACACCAGATGCTACGGGGGCAGGTGATGCTGCCCATCCACTGGGCCCTCTTCGGGCTCGCCTACCACGGTTGGACGGAGCCCGCCGAGCGGGTGCGCGCGGCGGCCACCAGCGCCTCCGTGACGTTGCTGCTGCCCCGGCCGGGGCAGAGCGTGGAGCCGGACGCGGAGCCCGTCCGCGAGCAGTGGTGGCCCACGCTCACGTGGGAGACGGCGGCGCAGCATCCGGTGCTCTCGACGGGCATGGACGGCCCTGTCACCGTCACCTCTCCAGGCGGGCCCGCCGCTCGCTGACAGAAGGCGCAAATGGAACCGCGAAGTCGACGCAGCTTCCAGGCCATCCAGCTCAAGCACATCGCCCACATCTTCGGGCGCATGGTGCGCCTGAGGGCGTACGGCGGCGCGGTGCTGATGCTCGCCGTGTCCACCGCGGCGCTCGCGGATGGCGCGCCCTGGCGACGCTACTGGCTGGTGGGGCAGGTGGTGGTGGCGCTGTCGTTCTTCTTCTACGAGCTGCGCCGCTACGAGCGCGAGGGGCTCACCACCCGGAGCATCTCCGGCAACCTCGCGCTGGGCATCTTCCTGGAGCAGAGCCTGACCTGGGGCACGGGAGGGCTGGCCAGTCCGCTGCTGCCGCTGGTGTTGCCGCTCGCCTTCGTGGGCGCCGCCGTGCTGCCCCAGCGGCAGCGGTGGGCGTTGATGGCGGCGGAGCTGGTCCTGGTGTCGCTCCTGTCGGCGGCCCACCTGTTCGAGTGGACCCCGCCGTTGCACCTGTCGTTCCTGGGCGAGCCTCCCAAGGCGATGTTGTTCGCCATCGCCGTGGGGATGTTGTTCCTGGTCGTCGCGGCCAACATCGTGGGCGCCGCCATCCGCGGCACCTTCGAGGACATGCTCACCGAGTCCTTCCTCCAGCGTGACGAGCTCTTCGCCACGCACCGCACCCACGCGCGGACGCTGGAGGCGCTGTCGGGGGAGATTGCCCACGAGCTGAAGAACCCGCTGGCCACGGTGAAGGGGCTCACGCAGCTCATGCTCCGAGAGGACGGGCGCGCGCAGCCTCGCGAGCGACTGGAGGTGCTCGCGGGCGAGGTGACGCGGATGCAGGGCATCCTGGAGGAGTTCCTCAACTTCTCGCGCCCGCTCGTCCCGCTCTCGGTCAACCAGGTGGACCTGGCGTCGCTGTGTGACGAGGCGCTCGTCCTCCACGAGGGCCTGGCCACCGAGCACCAGGTGCGGCTGTCGCGCGGTGGGGACGGGCCGGTGCTCGCGGTGTGTGACGCTCGCAAGGTGAAGCAGGTGGTGATGAACCTGCTCCACAACGCCATCGAGGCCAGCCCTCCGGGAGGCCAGGTGTCCATGGATGTCGAGTCGGGGAGCGCGGGCGACGTGCGCGTCACCGTCCGCGACTCGGGGACGGGGCTGTCGCCGGAGCTGGTCGACCGCGTCTTCGAGGCGGGGGTCACCACGAAGGCGCGGGGCTCGGGACTGGGGTTGACGGTGGCGCGCGCGCTGGCGCGGCAACACGGGGGCGACGTGACGCTGCGCAACGAGGACACGGGGGGCTGTATCGCGGAGCTGATGTTGCCTCGGGAGCTGCCCGCGGGCACGCTCGATGGCGTGCGGGAGCGGGAGGTGGCGCGTGCGGGCTGAGGCGAACGAGACGACTCGCGTGCTCGTGGTCGATGACGACGCGGGCGTGCGCTTCACGCTCAAGGAGATGCTCCGGAGTCTGCGGGGCGTGGAGGTGGAGCAGGCCGAGGACGGCGCGGCCGCGCTGGAGAAGCTCGCGGCGCGTTCCTTCGAGCTGGTCATCACGGACCTGCGGATGCCCCGGATGGACGGTCTGGAGCTGGTGCGCCGCGTGAGCGCGACGCCGAGGGCTCCGCGCCTCATCGTCATCACCGCGCATGGCTCGGAGCGCTTCGCGGTGGAGGCGGTGAAGGCCGGCGCCTACGACTACTTCCGCAAGCCCTTCGACGTGGACGAGCTGCTCGCCGTCGTCACGCGCGCGCTCGAGTCCGTGCGACTGCGGGACGAGAACGAGCGACTGACCGGAGAGCTCAACCTTTCGCGTTCGCTGGTCTTCTCCTCGGAGTCCATGGGGCGGCTGGCGCAGCTGGTCCAGCGCGCGGGCTCGCGAGACGTGACGGTGCTCATCACGGGCGAGAGCGGCACGGGCAAGGAGCGCGTGGCGGAGGCGCTGGTGCGCGCCTCGCCGCGCGCGAACCGTCCCTATCTGCGCTTCAACTGCGCGGCGCTCACCGAGGAGCTCGCGGAGGCGGAGCTGTTCGGACACTCGAAGGGCGCCTTCACCGGGGCCGTCAAGTCACGCCAGGGGCTGTTCCGCGAGGCCGATGGTGGCACGCTGCTGTTGGACGAGGTCGGCGAGCTGGCACCGCCGCTCCAGGCCAAGCTGCTGCGAGTGCTCCAGGAGGGCGAGGTCCGCCCGGTGGGAGAGGACCGACCCGTGAAGGTGGACGTGCGAATCCTGGCGGCGACGCACCGCGACCTCCGCAAGCGCGCGGCGGAGGGACAGTTCCGCGAGGACCTCTACTACCGGCTCAACGTGGTGCAGCTCCGCGTGCCACCGCTGAGAGAGCGGCCGGAGGACATCCCCGTGCTGTCGCGCATGTTCCTGGACCGCTTCAGCGGCCGCTTCCACACGGGACGCCTGGCGCTTCCGGAGGGGTTCTTCGAGAAGCTCTCCGCGCTGCCATGGCCCGGCAACGTGCGCGAGCTGGAGAACACGCTGGAGAGCCTGGTGGCGCTGTCCAGTGACGGCGAGCTGGACCTGGCCCTCCTGCCGCCCCCCGTCACCACCGGTGCGCCAGCGACGATGGCGCAGTCCGAGGTGCCACCTCGCGGCGAGGAGGCTGGGGCAGGTCTGGGGCTCAAGGAGCGGGTGGAGGCCTACGAGCGCGGGCTCATCCTGGACGCGCTGCGCATCGAGGGCGGCAACCGCAGTGGCGCGGCGCGGCGTCTGGGCATTGGCCGGGCCACGCTCCACGACAAGCTGCGCAAATACGGACTGGACAGCGCCCCCGAGGAAGGCGGAGAGGGGAAGGGCTGAACCCGGGCGGCTCGGGAACAAACGTCGTTCCGGGGAGTTCGGGGCCGGCTTGCGTCCCCCACGATGTCGCGTCTCTTCCAGGAGCGTGCATGTCCCCCGTATCCCGTCGCCTCGTGGCAGTGTTGCTGTGCGTCCTCGGCAGTCCCGCGGTGGCCCAGCGCTCGAAACCGCCCGAGGGCCCGCCTCCGGAGCGTGCCGAGCGCATCCGCAAGGGCTACACCAAGTTCGAGTACCGCATCCCCATGCGGGACGGCGTGAAGCTCTTCACGTCCGTCTACGCGCCGGTGGATGCGTCGCCGGCGAAGAAGTACCCCATCCTGTTGGTCCGCACGCCCTACAGCGTCGCGCCCTATGGGCTGGACCGGTACCGCGGCGCCCTGGGGCCGGGTGAGGAGTTCGAGAAGGACGGCTACATCTTCGTCTTCCAGGACGTGCGCGGCCGGAACATGTCGGAGGGCGAGTTCGTCAACGTGCGGCCGCACAACCCGAACAAGCGCGGGCCCAAGGACATCGACGAGAGCACGGACACGTACGACACCATCGACTGGATGGTGAAGCGCCTGCCGAACAACAACGGCAAGGTGGGGCAGTGGGGCATCTCGTATCCGGGCTTCTACACGTCGGCGGGCGCCATCGACTCGCACCCGGCGCTCAAGGCCGTGTCGCCGCAGGCGCCCATCGCGGACTGGTTCTGGGACGACATGCACCGGCATGGCGCCTTCAACCTGACGCTGGCGTTCAACTTCTTCTCCAGCTTCGGCAAGCCGAGGCCCGCGCCGACGGACAACGAGGACTGGAACCGCTTCCCGTTCGGCACGCCGGATGGGTATCAGTTCTTCCTGGACCTGGGGCCGCTGAGCAACGCGGAGACGAAGCACATGAAGGGGGACGTCGCGTTCTGGAAGGACGTGGTCGCGCACCCCAACTACGACGCCTTCTGGCAGGCGCGGAACCTCTTGCCGCACCTGAAGAACATCAAGGCGGCGGTGCTGACGGTGGGCGGGTGGTACGACACGGAGGACCTGTACGGACCGCTGCGGACGTACGCGGCCATCGAGAAGCAGAACCCGGGGACGCAGAACACGCTGCTCATCGGACCGTGGCCGCACGGTGGCTGGGCGCGGGGCGAGGTCGACAAGCTGGCGGACACGGAGTTCGGCTTCAACACGGCGGAGGCGTTCCAGACGCTGGCGCAGGGGTTCTTCAAGTACCACCTCAAGGGCGGCGCGAAGCCCGAGGTGCCGGAGGCGATGGTGTTCGAGACGGGCGCCAACCGCTGGCGTCAGTTCGACGCGTGGCCGCCGAAGGGGCTGCGTGAGACGCGGCTGTTCTTCCAGCCCAAGGGTGGGTTGTCGATGAAGGCGCCCGCGGGGACGAACCCGGCGGAGTCCTTCGCCGAGTACATCAGCGACCCGGCGAAGCCCGTGCCGTACACACAGGAGATCCTGACGCGCTGGAGCAGCAGCTTCATGGCGGAGGACCAGCGCTTCGCGTCGACGAGACCGGACGTGCTGGTGTTCCAGACGGAGCCGCTGGAGCAGGACCTCACGGTGGCGGGGCCGCTGGAGGCGGAGCTGTGGGTCTCCACGACGGGCTCGGACGCGGACTGGGTGGTGAAGCTGGTGGACGTGAACCCGGGCACGATGCGCGGCTGGTCGCGCGCCGACGCGGAGAAGGGGCTGGAGAACCGGGGCGCGCAGCAGACGCTGATTCGCGGCGAGCCGTTCCGCGGCCGCTTCCGCGACAGCTACAGCGAGCCCAAGCCCTTCAAGCCGAACGAGGTGACGAAGGTGCGCTTCACGATGAACGACGTGTTCCACACGTTCCAGCGCGGGCACCGGGTGATGATCCAGGTCCAGTCCAGCTGGTTCCCGTTCATCGACCGGAACCCGCAGACCTACGTGCCCAACATCTTCGAGGCGAAGGAGTCGGACTTCACGCGCGCCTTCCATCGCGTGTACCACTCCTCCACGCATCCGAGCTCGCTCAAGGTGGGCGTGCTGCCGTCGCTGGACGCGCAGGGCGGGTGATGCCCTGCCTGACCGCTCGCTCCGTGGCGGAGGACGCATCCTCGCTGGATGCATGAGGTGGGGGCGCGGCACGGTCGTCCGCGCGGTGGCGGACGACGCGCCGTCAACAGCCGACCGGCGCGACGACGGTCGAAGGATGACACGGCATTCGGTTCGCCTTCGGCACCCGCCGAGGAGGCACGGCGAGAGGGTTCTCCGAGGTCCATTCTGCGGCGCCGGACACCCAGGACCGCTCGATGCACCCTGGCTCGTAGCCTCAGCCGCACTCGAGGTGGGCATGGCGCCACCCCGGGGTGCACAGGGTGGCGGGCCCGAGGGCGCATGTGTCAGGCATCGCCCGCTCGACGAGGCGTGAGGGTTGACGGACGGGAGATCCCCTCCCGTTCCTGTTAGGTTTCGCCGCATCGCGGGACGACGGACGGGAGGGTGGGACAGTGACTGGCACCGAGGGGCCCGACAACGGGCTGGTGCGACTCGACGGGAGTGAGGGCGAGGGAGGAGGGCAGATCCTCCGCTCGGCGTTGTCGCTGTCGCTCATCACCGGCCGACCGTTCCACATCACCCACCTGCGCTCGCGGAGGGACCCTCCCGGACTGCGTCCGCAACATCTGGCGTGTGTGCGCGGCGCGGAGGTCCTGGGCGGCACGAGTGAGGGCGCCTCCGTGGGCGCCTCGGAGCTCTCCTTCACCCCGGGCTCCGTGCGCGCCGGGGACTACCTGGTCGAGGTGGGCACCGCCGGGAGCACACCGCTCCTGTTCCAGTGTCTCGTCTATCCGCTGGCCCTCGCGGGCGGCGGACGGCTGACGCTGCGCGGTGGGACGCACCTGCCGCACAGTCCCAGCTTCCACTACGTGGCCACGGTCTGGCAGCCGGTGGCCATGGCATACGGGCTGCCGGTGCACCTCACCATGCCGCAGGCGGGCTTCTACCCCGAGGGCGCGGGGGAGCTGGTCGCGGAGGTGGGCGCGCCCAGGCAGCCGCCGCTGCTGGTGGAGCTGCCCGCGCGTGGGATGCTGCACGAGGTGCATGTCTCGTCCTTCGTGGGCGGCTTGCCCTTCAGCATCGCGGAGCGACAGTCGCGAGCCACGGTGGCGACGCTGCGCGAGCGAGGCATCGTCGCGGAGGCGGAGAACCGGCCGCTGCCCGTGACGCGTTCGACGGGCACGGTGACCTTCGTGCTCGCCCAGTTCGAGCACACCATCGCGGGCTTCACGGCGCTGGGAGAGAAGGGCCGTCCCGCGGAAGAGGTGGGGCGCGAAGCGGGCGAGGCCCTGGCGCACTTCATGGAGACCGGCGGCGCGCTGGACGAGTACCTCGCGGATCAGATCCTCCTGCCCGCGGCGCTGCTGGCCTCGGGCCGATTGGGGAAGGCGGAGCCCGGGACCACGCGCTTCACGGCGGCGCGGGTGACGGACCACCTGACGACGCATGCGCGCGTCGTGGAGCGCTTCCTGCCGGTGCGCGTCCAGGTGGACGCGAGCGGGGCCGTCGAGGTACGCCCCGCGGGATGAGTCCTCCTGACCCCGAAGTCATGGCGTTGCTGGCCCGCGTCTACGGCACGAACAGCACCTTCTTCGACGACGACGGGAACTACTGCCACCGCATCCCCACCTCCTTCACGAAGGAGGACCACCAGCGCCTGAAGACCGCGGGGATGGTGCCCAACACCTTCGTGCAGTGGGAGCACGACGAGGTCATCCAGAAGCTGCGCAAGGCCGCCAAGGCCGTGGACCTGCAACGCGCCGCGGATGCGTTCGTGGCCTCGATGACCTCCGCCGATGTAGCGTGGTTGGCCGTCCTGCCCGCCGCCATCCTCGGGCGCGCGATGCCGACCCACAAGGAAGACCCCATGGGCGGTGGCCACTGCCGGGTCTGCTTCTTCGAGGAAGATGCCGTCGACGCCACCTGCACCGCGTACCTGAATCACGTCCAGGGGGCGATGTGGGGGGCGGCGCAACCGACGGAGGGCGTGCTCACCCTGACGCGGGCCCTGGACCAGAAGGCCGCCGGGTGGCCCAAGCCCACGCCGCGCGATGTCTGGGTGTTCCACCAGATACTGGACCTGCTGCGCCGCCTTCCGCCCGCGTCGCGCTACAGCCATGCGCGCACCGCGCTCCACAAGGCGAAGCTGCTGAGCGCCAGCAGCACCTATCGCTGCGAGACGGTGCTGGAGGCGCTCGCGTTCATCAGCATCCTCGAGACGCCCGAGCACCCGGGCCTGCTGACCCGCTTCACCCGGGCCGTGGAGCGCGACCAGCGCCCCACGATTCGGGTCGAGGTCCCGGCCCCGCTGGCGTGGTGGTCGGCCAAGGACGGCGTCCGGAACGAGAACGTCGAGAAGCTGTTCGGCCACCTCGATCGACCGAAGAAGGAACCCGTCGCCGCCCCGGCACCGCCGGCCACGAAGCGACGCAAGCCGGTCAGCGCGGCGACTCCCGCCAGCGCGAAGCCGAAGTCCCTCCCAGGGCCGCCGACGCCGGGCAGCGTGTATGCCATCCAGTTCCGCGAGGACCTCTGGGGCGCGGCCTATTGCCACCAGGTGCGCACCGATGAGCCCTCTGGAACCCTGCGCGGCCGGATGGAGTTCCTCGACCTCTTGTCCCCCACGCCGCCCACGGCGGAGCAGGTCGTGGGCCTCCAGTTCCGGGACCGCTTGAACGGCGAGCGCTGGCAGACCTGGTGCGCGAGCCTCGACAAGACGACCGGCATCAAGCGCATCGCGGTGGGCGTGCCCGCGCCAGCGCACCGCCAACCCATGCCGATGCGCATCCCCGTCGGTGGCGCCAAGGACCTGAAGCACCTCGCGGGTTGGAACTTCAAGGAGGTCTGAAGAACGGCGACTTCGCCGCGTAACCTTCGCGCGGGGTGCGGGTTCTCATGGGGCCATTTCAGGAGGAAGGTCCCATGAAGCGAAGCGGAACGACGCGGTTCATCTGGGCGTGCGCGCTGTGGTCCCTGGGCAGTGTCGGCTGTGGTCATCCCGACGCCGCGCTCGAAGCGAATGAAGGGACGACGCGCGCGGCCCTCACGGTGTACGAACAGGCCGCGTTCGACACGGCCCACGAAGCGCTGGGCTGCAAGTCGCTCGGGAACTTCTACTGGGAGATCGGCACCGGGACAGGGCCGCTCTACGGCCTGTCGAAGGGGAGCGGCGTCACGGCGACGACGGTGATGCCCATCGCCTCCGCGAGCAAGTGGCTCTACGCGGGCGCCTACGTGGAGTCCAAGGGCTACGCGAACCTCACCGTGGACGAGAAGAAGCGCCTCAACTTCACCAGCGGCTACATCGACGAGAACACCACGCTGTGTGACGTGGCCGGGACGAACGTGTCCACGTGCTACGGGGCGTCGTTCAAGGACGTCACCTACCGCCCGCTGCAGAATGGCCGCTACTTCTACAACGGCGGCCACATGCAGAAGCTGGCGCTGGATGACATGCCCCTGCGCAGGGGCACGGGCATCGCGAGCGTGATGGACTGGCTCAACCCCTTGCTGGGCACCACCTTCCCGGAGTCCGACAGCGACGTGGCCCCCGCGGGGGGCTTCTCCGGGAGCGCGGCGCAGTACCGCGTCTTCCTCTTGAAGCTGCTCAACAACCAGACCGCGCTGGCCACCCGGCTGACGGTGGACGCCGTGCCCGCCGGGCCCGGAGGCACGGGGGTGTCATTCACGCCGTGGACGGCGGGCGAGGCGTACTACGGGCTGGGGCACTGGATTGAAGGGGAGCGCGTCGGCGGCACCTGGACGGTGACGGGACACTCGTCCGCGGGGGCCTTCGGCTTCTACCCGTGGGTGAACGCGGCCCGGACCCGGTACATGGTCCTGGCGCGCCTGCGTCAGCTGGGGAGCGAGGAGGGCGAGAAGTCACGGGCCTGCGCGCAGAGCATCCGCACGGCCTACGAGACGGGGGTGGCGCAGCCGTAGGCCGCGCCGTCGGCTCCAGCTCGACGGAGAGCTGGAGCGCGAGGGTGCTTCAGGCCGCCTCGTCGTCGGCGCGGTTGGAGTTGTTCCCGAAGGTGTTGATGTTGTCCATGTCCTTCGACGTGTTCCGGAAGGCCCGGATGGCGAAGGGGATGGCGACGAGGAACACGATGCCGGCGAGGCCCGCGGCCTTCCAGGGGAACGGCTGGGTCTTCACCTGGATGTCCTTGCCGTAGTTGTTGAGGTTGTTGCCCATGGCGCGCTGCTTGGCGGCCTCGCGCTCCTCGGCGGTGAGCTCACGGGGGGCGTTGAATTCCTGGACCGGTTTGCGCGGCTGGGCCAGCGCGGCTCCGCCCGTCGCGAGCGCGAGGACGAGGAGGAGTCGGGCAAGGGAAGGGGTTCGCATGGCGGGGGAGGCTATCACGACCCAACGGGCCTGCTGAACAGGGCTTGCACCGGGAGAGCGTGTCCAGTACGCGCCTGGGTGCCCACATCGACCTCGGGACGCCATGCTGCGCCTGCCCTTCCTCGCCATCGCCAACCTGTTGCTGCTCCTGCGAACCCTCCTGGGTGCGCCCTTCCGGATGTTCGCGGCCGGGAGCCGTCCGGCCTACGTGCGCTTCCGCCTGACGGGGGATCCGCCGTACCGGGAGCAGCGCAAGCCCCGGTTCTCACTGGGGGGTGGCTCGAAGCCGGAGCCCTCGGACGTGACGTCCCTGGAGAAGTTCGGCGAGGCGCTGCGGCTGTTGGCGCGGGACGCCAAGGTGAAGGGGGTGTTGCTGGAGGTGGAGGGGTTGGGGTTGCCCCAGGCGAAGCGAGACGCGCTGCTGGCGTTGCTGGCGGAGTTCCGTGCTGCGGGCAAGCGGGTGGTGACGTGGGCGGTGATGGTGGACACGGATTCGTATCCGGTGCTCTGCGCGGCGGACGAGGTGCTGCTCGCGCCGATGGGGCGGCTGGAGCTGGTGGGGTACGCGGCGGAGTCGACGGCGTTGGGGGAGGGGCTGTCGCGCATCGGCATCCGGCCGCAGTTCATCCGGCGCGGTGACTACAAGACAGCGCCGGAGCTGTTCACGCACCCGGAGGTCTCCGACATCCAGCGGCGCACGGTGGAGTCGTTCCTGGACGAGCGCTACGCCGCGCTGGTGGAGGCGGTGTCCGCGGCGCGGAAGAAGACGCCGGACGAGGTGAGGGCGCTCATCGACCAGGGGCCGTACAGCGCGCAACGAGCGCAGGCGGCGGGGCTGGTGGATGGGCTGGTGAGCGAGGTGGACCTGCCGCTGCACCTGGGGATGGTGGAGAAGAAGGACGGCGCGGCTCCGGAGGATGACGACACGGAGCTGGAGCCGATGGAGATGTACCTGGAGACGGTGCCGTTTCCGCCGGTGAAGTGGCGGCGGTGGAAGCGCAAGCCCCGGCTGGCGTTCGTGCCGGTGTCCGGGATGATTGTCCCCGGGAGCGGGAACGCGGGGGGCCGGTTCGCGACGTCGGACGCGGTGGTGAAGGGGTTGAGGGCGGCGGCGCGGGACAAGCGGTCCAAGGCCATCCTCCTGTATGTGAACAGCCCGGGTGGGGCGGCGATCGCCTCGGAGCAGATCCTCGAGGTGGTGCAGCGGGTGGCGAAGAAGAAGCCCGTGATTGCGTACATGGACCGGGTCTGCGCCAGTGCGGGCTACATGGTGGCGCTGGGCGCGAAGGAGCTGTGGAGCGCGCCGCACGCGGTGGTGGGCTCCATTGGCGTGTTCGCGGGCAAGTTCGACACGTCCGGGCTGATGCAGATGTTGGGCATCCACAAGACGGTGATCACGCGCGGGGCGAACGCGGGGCTGCTGTCGTTCTCGCGCGCGTTCACGGAAGGGGAGCGGGCCGCGCTCGAGGCGGACATCGAGGAGATGTACCAATCCTTCCTGGGGCACGTGGCGAAGGCGCGCGGGCGGACCAAGGAGGAGATCCACGCGCTGGCCGAGGGCCGCGTGTACTCGGGCCTGCGCGCCAAGGAGGCCGGGCTGGTGGACAAGCTCGGCGGGTTCGAGGAGGCGTGCCGGTACGCGCTGTCGCTCGCGAAGGTGGCGCCGGGTGACTTCGAGTTGAAGTCCTACGGTGCGCCCGCGCCGCGGATGTCAATTCTGAAGCTCCTGATGGGCGCAGCGCACCCGGCCACGTATGCCCTGTGCCCGGTGTCGTGGGACCTGAGCGGCGATGCGAAGGAGATGCTCGTGTCGTTGGCGGACGAGCCCGAGGTCGACTCGTGGCTGCGCCGGTTCGCGCACAAGCTCCGTGGTACGGTCCGCGCCCCATGAAGCGCACCGTCCTCACAGGGCTCCTCGTGCTGGCCCCCGCCTGCGCCACGCCGTCGCGTGAGCCCGTCTCCGTGGCGGAGGCCTACGCTCGCGCGCTCGATGAAGGCCGGCTCCAGGACGCCTACGCCCTCACCACCAACGGCCCCGACGGGGAGACGGCCTTCCTGGAGCGCTACTCGGACGAAGCCACCCGCCGTGAGCGCGCCGCCGCCGTCCGCTCCAGCACCGAGCTCCTCGAGGCCCGAGCCCCCGCGCTCACCCTCGCGCGCTCCGGCCCCGACTGGCGCGTCGTCGAGGCCCGCCCGGCCGATGTCCCTCGCGCCGCGCTCCGCCGCTTCCTCGACGCCTCCGACGCCAAGGACTGGAAGACCGCCTACGGCCTCCTCGCCGCTCCCTTGCGCGCCCGCTACACCCCCGAGCGGCTCAAGGAGGACTTCGAGCGCGAGCCCCTCTCCAAGGAGCGCCTGCGCCGCGCCCGGCTCGCCCTCAACACCCACGTGCGAGTCGGCGCCGGTGAGGCCGTCTTCCCCCTGGGCGACGAGCGCGCCGTCCTCCTGGTCCTCGAGGACGGCGAGTACCGTGTCTTGGCCCTGGAATAGGCCCGCCTGCCCGTTCCCACAGTGTCCCTGATGGACACCTTCAGCCTGTCGACACCCTCCGGCCCTCCAGTCCGCCGCCAGGGTGCGTCCTGGGCCACACCGCGTTAAACGACGTTGTACAGCTCCTCCCGGACTGGCATGTTCCGCGCCCCTGGGGGTGCTCCCAAGCGCCCGTTTTCCAAAAGGTTTCAGGTGTCCCGATGAGCGTTACCGAGGCCGACGTCCTCGCGGCCATGTCGAAGGTGATCGATCCCGAGCTGCACGTGGATCTGGTGAAGGCCGGAATGGTGAAGGACGTCCGCGTCACCGGCGACACCGTCAAACTCAAGATCGAGCTCACCACGCCCGCCTGCCCCATGAAGGGGAAGATCCAGGCCGACTCCGAGGCCGCCCTCAAGGCCGTCCCCGGCCTGAAGTCCTTCAACATCGAGTGGGGCGCCCAGGTCCGCTCCGCCGGCGGCGGTGTCCCCGCGGGCGCGCTGCTCCCCAAGGTGAAGAACATCATCCTCGTCGGAGCGGGGAAGGGCGGCGTCGGCAAGAGCACCGTCGCCGTCAACCTGGCCACCGCCCTGGCCCAGCACGGCGCCAAGGTCGGCCTGCTCGACGCCGACTTCTACGGCCCCTCCGTCCCCCTGATGACGGGCCTGGGCGACAAGAAGCCCGTGAGCCCCGACGGCAAGTCGCTGGATCCGCTCATCGCCCACGGCCTCAAGGTCATGTCCATCGGCTTCCTCGTCGAGGCCGACCAGGCGCTCATCTGGCGCGGCCCCATGCTCCACGGCGCGCTGATGCAGCTGGTGCGTGACGTGAACTGGGGCGAGCTCGACTACCTCGTCCTGGACCTGCCCCCGGGCACCGGTGACGTGGCCCTGTCGCTGTCGCAGTCCATCCGCGCCGCGGGGGCGGTGCTCGTCACCACGCCGCAGGACGTGGCCCTGGCCGACGTGGTCCGCGCCAAGCAGATGTTCGACAAGGTCCACATCCCCGTGCTGGGCATCGTGGAGAACATGTCCCAGTTCGTCTGCCCGAACTGCTCGCACGTCACCCCCATCTTCAACCACGGCGGTGGTCGCAAGGCCGCGGAGATGTTCGGCATCCCGTTCCTCGGGGAAGTTCCGCTGGACTTGAAGGTGCGTGTGTCGGGAGACTCGGGCGTACCGGTGGTGGTGGGCGCCAAGGACAGCCCGGAGGCCAAGGCCTTCCTGGAGGTCGCTCGCAACATCGCGGGCCGCGTGTCCGCGCAGAGCGCCAAGAGCATCCCGCTGCCGGTGGTGCAGGCACGCTGACCCACCCAGGAGACGCTTCATGCCCCCGGCCGGCAACGACGAGTATCCCGACGACCCGCTCATCGACGAGGACCGTTCCGGCCGGGAAGGGCGCGCCTCGGGGCCCGCGGGTTTCGTCCCGGAGTTCGTCCGCCGCATGGCCGTCGCCGGCCTGGGCGCCCTCTTCATGACCGAAGAGGGCATCCGCAACCTCGCCGGCCAGCTCAAGCTCCCGAAAGAAGCCCTCGGCTTCATCCTCTCCCAGGCGGAGAAGACCAAGGATGAAGTCACGGGCGCGATCACCGAGGAGCTCCGCCGCTTCCTCCAGTCCGAGAAGCTGCGCGACGAGTTCCTCAAGCTGGTCTCCGGCATGACGCTGGAGATCAAGGCGCAGGTCCGGCTCGTCCCGCCGGACAAGGCCGAGAAGCTCGGTGAGGATGAGCCCGAGCCTCCCGCCGCCGAGCCGCGCCCCAAGGAGAAGAAGCACGCCGCGGCCCCCACCGCGCGCGTGGTCATCTCCGAGCTCAATGCCCGCCGCCCCGGCTCCCGGCGCTCGAAGAAGGAGTAGTGGTGGCGGACACGCCTCCCCCTGAAACACCCGCCGCGCCCGCGCGGAAGGGCTTCCGTTCCTCGCCGCTCGCCAAGCGGCTGCCGCTGCTGCTGGCCGTCGGGCTGGGCCTGTGGTTCTGGCAGGTGACCGGCATCCCCGAGCGCGAGCTGGTCATCCATCCCTCGGGTGACGGCTGGCGACAGGCGCGCGCCCTGGACCTCCAGGTGAGCGGCGCGGACGGCGAGCTCATCAAGCGCGAGGAGCGCTTCTTCGGCGACACCGGCGCGCCCCCGGAGCTCACCTTCAAGGTGGACCTGCCCGAGGGTGACTTCCGCGCGGTGTTCTTCGTGAAGCTCGCGGGCCGCGAGGAGCGCCAGCGCGTGGAGGAGCGCCTGTCGGTGGGGGAGGAGCGCTACATCGTCCGCCAGGTGGAGTTGCCCGCCGCGACTCGTTGACCGCCCCGGGGGCGTGGGCTAAGGCCGCTCGACGTCATTCACATTCCGACCGAGGGGTTCGAGAGCACCATGGCAACGGAGCACATCGTCGTCGTCGGCGCCGGGCAGATGGGCGCGGGCATCGCGCAGGTGGCATTGCAGGCGGGTCTGCGCGTCACGCTGGCGGACGTGTCCAAGGAAGGTCTCGCCAAGGGCGAGGACCGCATCCGCGCGGGCCTGAAGAAGCTGGTGGAGAAGGGCAAGCTCGACGCCGCGAAGCAGCAGGCCGCCGAGGCCAACCTCGCCACCCTCACGAATGTCACCGAGGCGAAGGATGTCGACTTCGCCATCGAGGCGGTGACGGAGAACGAGGACCTCAAGCGCCGCATCTTCCAGGACCTGGACGCCGTCGTCCGGCCGGGCGGCATCCTCGCCACCAACACCTCCTCCATCCCCATCACCCGCATCGCCGCGTCCACGAAGCGCCCCGAGTCCGTCATCGGCATGCACTTCATGAACCCGGTGCCGGTGATGCAGCTGGTGGAGCTCATCCGCGGCGCCGCGACGTCCGACGAGACCTACGCCACCACGCGCGCCTTGTCCGAGCGCATGGGCAAGACGACGGTCGTCTCCAAGGACTTCCCGGGCTTCATCGTCAACCGCATCCTCATCCCGATGCTGAACGAGGCCTGCTACGCGCTGATGGAGGGCCTGGGCTCCGCGGAGGACATCGACACCGCGATGAAGCTGGGCACCAACCAGCCCATGGGCCCGCTGCAGCTGGCCGACTTCATCGGCCTGGACACGGTGCTCTACATCGCCGAGGTGCTGCACAAGGGCCTGGGTGACTCGAAGTACCGCCCGT
Source organism: Myxococcus sp. AS-1-15 (assembly GCF_020037055.1). NCBI lineage: Bacteria > Pseudomonadati > Myxococcota > Myxococcia > Myxococcales > Myxococcaceae > Myxococcus > Myxococcus sp. AS-1-15. The sequence continues at coordinate 320,911 of NZ_JAIQDF010000005.1, forward strand.
GCCCGCTGCTGCGTCAGTACGTGGACGCCGGCTGGTACGGCAAGAAGAGCGGCCGCGGCTTCTACAAGTACTGAGCCCAGAGAGGACACCGGACCATGACCTACGAGAACCTCCGACTGGAGCACGACGGCGCGGTCGCCACGCTGACCATCGACCGTCCCAAGGCGCTCAACGCCCTCAACAACAAGACGCTGCAGGAGTTCGAGGCGGCGGTGCGCTCGCTCGGCGTCGAGACGCGCGTGCTCATCGTCACCGGCGGAGGCGAGAAGGCCTTCGTCGCGGGCGCGGACATCGCGGAGATGGCGGCGCTGAACGAGTCCCAGGCGCAGGAGTTCGCCGCCCTGGGCCACCGCGCGCTCGCGCTGCTGGAGTCCTTGACCATCCCCACCATCGCCGCGGTGAACGGCTTCGCGCTGGGCGGCGGCTGTGAGCTGGCCCTGGCGTGCGACTTCATCTACGCGTCCGAGAAGGCGCAGCTCGGCCTGCCGGAAGTGGGCCTGGGGGTCATTCCGGGCTTCGGCGGCACGCAGCGGCTCACCCGCGTGGTGGGCCGGGCCCGCGCGAAGGAGCTCATCTTCACGGGCGCGCGCATCGACGCGGCCAAGGCGAAGGAGATCGGCCTGGTGCTGGAGGTGCTGCCGGCCGACGGGCTGCTCGCGCACTGCCGCGCCGTCGCGGCGAAGATGCTCAAGAACAGCCCATTGGCCATCGGCAAGGCCAAGCGGGTCATCGAGCAGGGCGCGGACAAGGACCTCACCGAGGCCAACACGCTCGAGCGCCAGGGCTTCGCGGAGCTGTTCGGCTCCCATGACCAGCGCGAGGGCATGCAGGCCTTCCTCGCCAAGCGTCCCGCGAGCTTCACGGGCGTGTGATTCACGCGCGCGCGGTCGGGAGTCTCCTCACGGTCCTCCTGGCCGCGTCGCCGGCCCGCGCCGAGCGTGTCCCGACGGGCGTCCTCGATGGGCGCCTGGCCCCTTCGAGCCGCGCGCTCGCCGACGAGCCCGTTCGTCCGCCCGCGCGCGAGGGTGAGCCCCCTGAACCCGCTCGCGAAGCCCCGCCCGACGACGAGCACGGCCGCGCCTCGCCGCTCGTGTCGTGGAAGCGCTCGCTGTGCATCTATACCGGGTGCTTCCTCGAGCCGTTGATGCCCGATGTCCGCTACCAGTGGGCCTCGGGGGCTCCAGACCACTGGGTGCTCTCCTGGCCCATCCATCCGTGGGCGCTCGGAGCGTGGGACATCCCCGGGCCCACGCTGCTCGTCTCGCCCTTCCTCGAGCCCCAGGTCCGCCTGGCCCCCGCGAAGTGGCGGCTGCTCGCGGGGGCACGCGTGTCGGTGTTCCCGGACCGGGCGCGCCTCGGGGTGCTCGCCGAGGGAGCGGGCCTGTGGGGGCAGGACGGCTCCGGGGGCGTGGCGGGGGTGGGCCTCACGTATGACCTGATTGAACGGCACGAGGCCACGACGCCGTGGACGGTGTCGGTGGTGCTGCGCCGGGCCTGGACGGGGGAGGGGGCGCGGATGGACGTGTCCTTCGACGTCACGGTGCCCCTGAACATGTTCCTGGGCTCGCCCCTGGAATCCGGGGAGCGGGGGCGGCCAACCGGCGGCTCCTCGGCACGGTAACCGTCGCTTGGGGACGGGTCCTTCGTCTTCGCTATTCCCTGGGAGCACCCCCCGTAATATGGAGCCCTCATGAACTTCGAGCTGACCGACGTCCAGCGCGAGATCCAGCGGATGTGCCGCGAGTTCGCCGCCAAGGAACTGACCCCCAACGCCCGCAAGTGGGATGAGCACCACACGTGGCCCACCGATGCGGTGAAGAAGCTCGCCGAGCTGTCGCTGCTCGGTGTCGCCGTCCCCGAGCAGTACGGCGGCGCGGGCCTGGACAATGTCTGTTACGCGCTCGCCATGGAGGAGATCAGCCGCGGCTGTGCCTCCACCGGCGTCATCATGAGCGTGAACAACTCGCTCTACTGTGATCCGGTGATGAAGTTCGGCACCGAGGCGCAGAAGGAGGAGTTCCTCACGCCGTTCGCGCGGGGTGACAAGCTCGGCTGCTTCGGCCTGACGGAGCCCGAGGCCGGCAGCGACGCCGCCGCCCAGCAGACCGTCGCGGTGCGCCGGGGTGACGAGTACATCATCAACGGCTCGAAGAACTGGATCACCAACGGCCCCAAGGCCGACGCCATCGTGCTGTTCACGATGACGAACAAGGAGGCGGGCCACAAGGGCATCAGCGCCTTCCTGGTCCCCACCAACACCCCCGGCTTCACGCGCGCCGAGCCCGACAAGAAGATGGGCATCAGCGCCGCCTGGTCCTGCTCCATGTTCTTCGAGGACATGCGCGTGCCGGCCAAGAACCTGCTGGGCAAGGAGGGCGAGGGCTTCAAGGTCGCCATGTCCACGCTGGACGGCGGCCGCATCGGCATCGCGTCCCAGGCGCTGGGCATCGCGCGCGCCGCGTACGAGGAGGCCGTCCGCTACTCGGGTGAGCGCAAGTCGTTCGGCAAGCCCATCCGCGAGCACCAGGCCATCCAGTTCATGATCGCCGACATGGCCATGGAGATCGACGCGGCCCGGCTGCTCATCTGGCGGGCGGCCCTGCTCAAGGACAAGGGCGTGCGTCACAGCGCGGAGAGCGCGATGGCGAAGCTGTTCGCCAGCGAGATGGCCAACCGCGTGACGAACAAGGCCCTCCAGGTGCACGGCGGCATGGGCTACAGCAAGGAGATGGACGCGGAGCGCCACGTGCGCGACGCTCGCATCACCGAGATCTACGAGGGGACGAGCGAGATCCAGCGCATCGTCATCTCGGCCAACGTCCTGAAGGAGTAGGCATCATGAAGAGGGCACTGCTTCCCGTACTGGTCCTGGCGTCCGCCGCGGCGCTCGCCCAGGGCACTCCGTCGAAGAAGTCCGAGGGCGGGAAGCCCGCGGCCCCCACGAAGCCGGCGCCCGCGAAGAGCGACGCGCCGGACGTGGAGCGGATGCCCTTCACGCCGGACTCCATCCGCCAGGTGGTCGCCTACAACCAGGGGCGCATCCAGGAGTGCTACGAGGACCACATGGCGGAGAAGGACAAGAAGGTGGAGGGCAAGTTGCACACGTCCTTCACCATCGACGCCAATGGCCTGGTGAAGAACGCCAAGGTGAAGAAGGGCAGCACGCTGAAGGACCCGAACCTGCACGACTGCGTGGTGGCCGTGCTGACGTCCATGACGTTCCCCAAGCCTCCGGACGGCACGGACCACCCCATCGAGTACCCGTTCAACCTCAAGGCCGTCGAGTAGGAAGACCTCCGTGAACCTCGAGCTGACCGAGACCCAGACGCTGATTCGCGAGACGGCCCGCAAGTTCGCGCGCGAGCGCGTGGCGCCGCTGGCCCGCGAGCTGGACCGCACGGAGCGCTTCCCGACGGAGCTCTACAAGGAGCTGGGGGAGCTGGGGCTGCTCGGGGTGAACATCCCGGCGAAGTACGGCGGCTCGGAGGCGGGCGCCGTCTCCTACGCGCTGGCGATGATGGAGATGGCGGCGGCGGACGCGTCCACCGCGGTGACGATGGCCGTCACGAACATGTGTGGCGAGCTGATCAACGCCTTCGGGACCGAGGCCCAGCGCGAGAAGTACGTGACGCGGCTGGCGTCCGGTGAGGCGGTGGCGGGCTCGTTCGCGCTCTCCGAGCCGCACGCAGGCTCGGACCCGGGCGCGCTCAGGACCACGGCGGTGCGGCGTGGCGACACGTGGGTGCTCAACGGCAGCAAGCAGTGGATCACGTCGGGTGCGCACGCCGGGGTGTTCGTGGTGTGGGCGCGGACGTCGGGCGCGGGCAACAAGGGCTTGTCCTGCTTCATCGTGGAGGGCGGGACGAAGGGCCTCATCGTCGGGCGTCACGAGGACAAGATGGGCCTGCGCTCGTCGAACACCGTGCCGCTGACGTTCGAGGACTGCGTCATTCCGGCGGAGAACCTGCTGGCGGCGGAAGGGCAGGGGTTCCGGCTGGCGATGGTCGCGCTGGACGGCGGGCGCATCGGCATCGCGTCGCAGGCGTGCGGCGTGGCGCGGGCGGCGCTGGAGGCGACGGTCTCGTATGTGAAGGACCGCAAGGCCTTCGGCCAGGCCGTGGGGGAGTTCCAGGGCCCGCGGTTCATGATCGCCGACATGAAGACGCAGATCGACGCGGCGGAGCTGCTGACCCTGCGCGCGGCGTTCCTCAAGGACCAGAAGCAGCCGTTCTCCCGCGAGGCGTCGATGGCGAAGCTGTACGCCAGCGAGACGAGCAACCGCGTCTGCGACAAGGCCGTGCAGCTTCATGGTGGCTACGGCTACATCGACGAGTTCCCGGTGGAGCGGTACTTCCGCGACGCCCGCGTGCAGACCATCTACGAGGGCACCAGCGAGGTGCAGCGCGTGGTGATTGCGCGCGAGAGCTTCAAGCTGCTGGGGTAGGCGCGTGGCGTTGAAGAAGAAGGGCCGGCATTACTACGGCGATTCGCGCGCGGACATCCGCCCCGAGCTGGAGCGGTACAGCAAGGCGAACAAGTATCCCCTCGAGCGGCTGGATGAGTTGAGCTGCCCGGAGTGTGGCCACGAGCGCTCCCATCTCATCCTCGACGAGGAGGCGGGTGCGGCGGTGCAGTGCTGCGTGAAGTGCGAGCACGAGGTGCCCCTCGCGGACAGCGAGGAATTCCTCGAGGAGGCTGAGCTCCAACAGGCCGAGTGCCCCTGTGGGAATGGGGCGTTCGAGATGGCCGTGGGCTTCGCCTTCTACAAGGGCACCACGGATGTCCGCTGGGTCTACATCGGCTGCCGGTGTCCTGAGTGCGGACTCACGGCGTGCTACGGGGACTGGAAGACGCCGTGAGGCCTGGGGCGAATCAGCCCCGACAGTTGGAGTAGGTGTGCGTCCTGAAATACATGCTGCGCGAGCCGTGCATGTACAGCTCGCCGCAGATGCAATCCTGCCGCCCGACCTCCACGGTCATCGAAGAGTCTGAATAGTAGGCGGTGTACCCGAAGGTCTCGCTGGTGCAGTGCAGCGGCGGGGGAAGCGTCTGCTCCATCTGCCCGAGCCCCTCCTGCTCAGCAGGGGCGTCATCCGTCTCTGGGAGACCGCCTCCGCAGGCAGCCGCCAGGAATGCGAACGCCAGCAACGCACCACGCCTCGATTGGCTGCTGTTTTGTATTTGCATTCCTGTGGCTGTAGCACCTGTCATGCAACACAAGCCATGGAGGAAAGCCACTGGAGGAAGTGTCGTTGTCCCGTGAGGGGCAATTCCTTCATCGCACCTCCGTCCGATAGGCATCGGGCCGAGGTGCCCACCACGACCGAGGGCTTCACGAGGGCGGGCGACTCTCGGCGTTGACAATCCATCACACCGAGAGTCCCGTCCTCGTCGTCAGTCGAGCTTCCGCCTCCGGAGGAACGACACACCCACCCAGAGCGCCAGCATCACGAAGGACGCGCTGCTGGCGTCGGTGGCGCCGCAACCCCAACCGGTGACCGTCAAGTCGCGAGGGCCTGGCAGTTCCGGCTCGCTGGGGCCGTTGGGGTCCGAGGGTCCCGCGTCCTCGGTGCCTGCGTCGGGAGCAGTGCCGGCGTCGCCGTCACCCGCGTCCGGTTCTGGCTGCGGCGTCGTACCCGCGTCGTCACCGGCGTCAGGCTCGGGCGGCGTGCCCGCATCTTCACCGGCGTCAGGCTCGGGCGGCGTGCCCGCATCTTCACCTCACCGGCGTCAGGCTCGGGCGGCGTGCCCGCATCTTCACCGGCGTCAGGCTCGGGCGGCGTGCCCGCATCTTCACCCGCGTCGGGCTCCGGGGGAGCTCCCGCATCAGGCTCCGCGCCCGCGTCGGCGGTGCCCGCGTCGGGCGTGCCAGCATCCGGAACCCCCGCATCGGGGGTACCCGAGTCCGGCGCTCCTGCATCCGGAGGTCCTGCGTCGAACGCCCCGGCATCGGGCGCCCCGGCATCCCGAGGGCCGCCATCCGGCTGCCCCGCATCCGGCAGGCTCCCGCCGTCCGCAGGCTCGGCGACCACCAGCAGTTCCTCGGACATGCTCCACGAGTACACGTTCTCGATGCCACCGAACTCCGCGACGACACGATGTTCGCCCATCGGGAAGAACGAGAGCGCCACGGTGGCGGACCCCGCGCTGTCGACGTCCTGGGACGTGACGAAGTCCCCATTCACGAAGAAGCTCATCGTGCCCGTCGTCAGCGGAGTGCCCGAGACGTCCGTCACATACGCCGTGAAGAACGTCGACTCGCCCTCGATGATGGGCCCGCCCTGGTGCTCCAGCCGCGTCACCGTGGGCTCGATGCCCACGCCCCGGATGAGCAACGTCAGGTCGTTGAACGACAGATCTCCGCCCGCGGTGAGATCCTCCCAGCTCATCACCCACGTGTCCGTCGACTCCATGGGCGCCAGCATCAACACGTGGGGCGTGCGCTGCTGATAGCTCCACGCGTCCATGTCGTAGGATTCGACGATCTGGACCTTGCCGTACTCGCGCGACTGGAGCCGCGAGTAGCTCGTCGGGCTGAGCCAGTTCGAACTCGGGTTGACCGTCGTCACCCGGTCCGTCGACAGCGACTGATGCAGGTCCAGGTTCAGTATCGTCTTCGAGAAGAAGACGTTGATGTCCCCGTGCCCCCACAGCTCGCACTGGTACCGGCCCTCGGGGGTGATGGCGGGCAGGAAGCACGCATCCGTGGCGCGGTCGTAGTCATGCTCCAGATACGTGACGAGGAAGAAGACGATCTCCCGCCCCCCCGTCACCGTCCCCAGGCTCACCCGGCGGTCCTCCTCGTTGATGGCCGCCGTCACGTCCCGCCCCGCGATGACGCGCCCGTCCGGACCGAATGCGCTCGCCTTGTAGTCAGGCAGCCCATCCAGCGCGCCCGACAGGTCCCAGATGGGTCCCACCGACGCCGGCTGCCCCGGGCCCCGGGATGCCAGCCGCGGCGTGAGGCACTCCACCGCGGGCGACCCAGGGCACAGGTTCGCATCGTCATCCGTGCTCAACAGGATGATGTTCCCCAATCCCATGTGGCCGTTCTGTGCATCATCCGGCTCGAGCAGGTTGGGGATGTGGGGGAAGACGCCCCGGTCGCTGAAGTACGCATCCAGCAGCCCCGGCACCGCGCCCGAACGGAAGTTCCCGCTGGCATCCACCAGGTCCGTCGCATCGCGCACGCGCTGCCCCACCACCGCGCCCACCGGACGCGCGGGATAGTCCGGCACATCGTCCGGCCATCGCTTGGGCCCACCATTCGGCGAGTAGCTGGTGGCCGACGTGCAACCGCCCGTCAGCAGCTCCGGCTCGCGCAGGCGGAGCACCTCACCGGTCTCCGCCCGCCGATGGAAGAAGATGCGCTCCGGGATGCACCGCGTGGCCTCGCCGATGTAACCCCGGTCCGGATTGAGGTTGTACAAGTCCTCGTGGAAGTCCGGGATGCCATTGCCCTCGACGTCGATGAGCACGTCGTCGTTGGGATCATCCGGGTTCCCGATGTCCACGTACCCCCGCGACACCAGGTCGTCGTAGTAGAGCCACCCCAGCGTGTGGGACGCGCCCGCGTAGGCCTTCTCCTCGACGAGCAGGACCTCCACGTTCCTGTCGCGCGACAGGATGAGCCGGTTCGAGTCCACACCCTGCGCGGACACACGACCCGCGCCCAGCAGGACGACGACCACCAGAAGCAGGGAAGGGCTCCAACGAAGCATGGACATCCTGTGCCAGCCGAGAAGTGAACGCGGCATTCTATGTCCTTCTTGGAATCCCAGTACACGGTGCCAGCCCGGAGCGAAGGCGACGACCTCATGAGAGGGAAGGGAAGGAAGAGGCCCGCGGCCGCCGACGTGCGGGAAAACAGTCCACCCCCCCGGGCGCACCTCCCCCATGACTCACGCCGGGCACCGGACTCGCGGACCTCGACCCACGAGCGGAACGGGCCTGCACGCGAGCGGTCGCATTTCAGCGGATTTTTCGAGTACAGTGCGCGGGCTCGCTGACCGGGCAGGTGCACCGGTCGCTCGCGTGACTCCCTGAAGTCAGGGGTGCACGGGAGGGCGAGCGGTCTTAGTTCGAGTGATGCGGAAGGTCCCACCGGGTCTTGACAGTTCCGGCGGAGCACATCCCGTGATCAGCACATGGGGCACGAGCGCGCTTGACTACCGGAATAACCGGTGTCTAGGGTGCGCGGCTTCATTCAAAAGTCCCCAGAGGTGGGGACGTCCGTGACCTCCCGCTGCTCCCCGCGCGGAGGCCCCGTCCATCAAATCAGGGGGCAGCTGTACCGTTTCAAAGGACTTCCAACTCCATGCAGCAGAACGTGAACCAGCAGATCGAGACGGACGCCGGCGATGAGAACTTCGCGGCGATGTTCGAAGAGTCGCTCAAGCAGCGCGGTGGCGACGGCATCCTGAAGGAAGGGGAGATCGTCAAGGGCACCGTCGTGCAGGTGACCAAGGACTTCGCGATCGTCGACATCGGCTACAAGTCCGAGGGTCAGGTCCCGATCTCCGAGTTCACCAGCCCTCGCGGAGAGATCTCCGTCAAGGCGGGCGACCCGGTCGAGGTCCTCCTGGAGAGCCGTGAGAACGACACCGGCATGGTCGTCCTCTCCAAGGAGAAGGCCGACAAGATGCGCATCTGGGACGAGATCAGCGCCGCCTGCGAGCGCGATGAGATCGTCAAGGGCACCATCGTCGGCCGCGTGAAGGGTGGCCTCTCCGTCGACATCGGCGTGAAGGCGTTCCTCCCGGGCAGCCAGGTCGACATCCGGCCCGTGCGCAACCTTGACCAGTACATCTCGAAGGAATTCGAGTTCAAGGTCATCAAGTTCAACAAGAAGCGCGGCAACATCGTCCTGAGCCGCCGCGTGCTCCTCGAGAAGCAGCGCGAGGAGATGAAGAAGGAGACCCTCAAGAACCTGAAGGAGGGTGCGGTCCTCAAGGGCGTGGTCAAGAACCTCACCGACTACGGTGCGTTCATCGACCTGGGCGGCATCGACGGCCTGCTCCACATCACGGACATGTCGTGGGGCCGCATCGGTCACCCCAGCGAGATGTTCAACGTGGGTGACGAGGTCCGCGTCGTCGTCCTCAAGTTCGACCCGACGCAGGAGCGCGTCAGCCTGGGCCTGAAGCAGATCCAGGAGGACCCGTGGCACCGCGCCGACGAGAAGTACCCGGTCGGCACGCGCGTCAAGGGCAAGGTCGTCAGCATCACCGACTACGGCGCGTTCATCGAGATCGAGCAGGGCGTCGAGGGTCTGGTGCACGTGTCCGAGATGTCCTGGACCAAGCGCCTCAAGCACCCGTCCAAGATCCTGGAGGTCGGCCAGGAGGTGGAGGCCGTCGTCCTGGACATCGATCCGAAGGCCAAGCGCATCGCGCTGGGCATGAAGCAGATCGAGCAGAACCCCTGGACGCTGCTCGAGGACAAGTACCCGATCGGCTCCGTCATCAAGGGTCAGATCCGCAACGTCACCGACTTCGGCGTGTTCGTCGGCGTCGAGGAGGGCGTGGACGGCCTGGTGCACGTGTCCGACATCTCCTGGACCCAGCGCATCAAGCACCCGGGCGAGATGTTCAAGAAGGGCGACGAGGTCGAGGCGGTGGTCCTCAACATCGACGTCGAGAACGAGCGCTTCAGCCTGGGCATCAAGCAGCTCCAGCCGGACCCCTGGGAGACGCTGTCCGAGCGCCTGCCTGTGGGCAGCCGCGTGAAGGGCAAGGTCACCAAGGTCACCGACTTCGGCGCGTTCGTGGAGATCGAGCCGGGCATCGAGGGCCTCGTCCACGTCTCCGAGCTGAAGGAGGAGCGTGTCGAGAACCCGCGTGACGTGGTGCAGGAGAACCAGGATGTCGAGGTGAAGATCATCGACATCAACACGCCGGACCGGAAGGTCGCGCTGTCCATGAAGGCGCTGATCGGCGAGGGCGACGACTACCGCGAGTACCTCCGCAAGCAGGCGGAAGGCTCCAAGGCGCGCCTCGGCGACGTGATGGGCAAGCTGACCAAGAAGTAGTCAGCGAGCCGCTTCACGGCGTGACGGCCGGGTTCCCGCAAGGGGGCCCGGCCGTTGCCTTTTCGGGGGAATGGGCGCCGACCTCCCGACCGGTCGGACAGGCGACGCTCCGGCCCGGACGGCGAGCGAGGACGCTTGAACTCCGGGGAACGCCCGGTGATAAGGGCGAGCGCCGCTGTTATCGAAGGACCTCCGTACATCCTCAAGGGAGACAGATTCATGGCTCGTGAAGTCGTCATCGTGGGCGCGGCCCGTACCCCCATCGGCTCCTTCCAGGGGGCGCTCTCCAAGCTGACGGCTCCGCAGCTGGGCGCTGTGGCCATCAAGGCCGCGCTCGAGCGCGCGGGCGTCAAGCCCGAGGCCGTACAGGAAGTCATCATGGGCAACGTGCTCCAGGCCGGCGTCGGCCAGGCGCCCGCCCGTCAGGCCACGCTGTTCGCCGGCCTGCCCGAGGGAGTTCCCGCCACCACGCTCAACAAGGTCTGTGGCTCCGGCCTGAAGGCCGTCATCGCGGGCGCGCAGGCCATTGCGCTGGGCGAGGCGGACGTCGTCGTCGTGGGCGGCATGGAGTCCATGAGCAACGCGCCGTACATCAGCCACACGATGCGTGGCGGCGCGCGCATGGGGAACGTGGAGTTCAAGGACGCGATGATCCACGACGGCCTCTGGGACGTGTACGGCAACGTCCACATGGGCAACTGCGCCGAGGAGTGCGCCACGTCGCAGAACATCAGCCGCGCGCAGCAGGACGAGTTCGCGCTGGAGTCCACCCGCCGCGCCATCCAGTCCCAGAAGGAGGGCCTGTTCGCCGCGGAGATCGTCCCCGTGGTCATCCCCGGCAAGAAGCCCGGTGAGGAGACGACGGTGTCCGAGGACGAGGGTCCTCGCAACGCCAAGCCGGACAAGATTCCCGGCCTCAAGCCCGTGTTCAAGAAGGACGGCACGGTGACGGCCGCCAACGCGTCCTCCATCAACGACGGCGCCGCGGCGCTGGTGCTGATGAGCGAGGAGCGGGCGAAGGCGGAGGGGAAGACCATCCTCGGCCGCATCACCGGCTACGCGCAGGCGGCGCGCAAGCCCGTGGAGTTCACCATCGCGCCGGCGGACGCCATCAACACGCTGCTGACGAAGAAGGGCGTGAAGGCGGCGGACGTGGACCTGTGGGAGATCAACGAGGCGTTCGCGGTGGTGTCCATCGCCAACAACCGCATCCTCGGCCTGGACCCGGCGAAGGTGAACGTGCGCGGCGGCGGCGTGGTGCTGGGCCACCCGATTGGCGCCTCGGGCGCGCGCGTGCTGGTGACGCTGCTGCAGACGATGAAGGACCAGGGCAAGAAGCGGGGCGTCGCGTCGCTGTGCATCGGCGGCGGCGAGGGCATCGCGCTGATGGTGGAGCGGTAGTCCACCCTCTCCCCACGGGGAGAGGGGCGGGGTGAGGGCCTTCGACGGGCCTTCACCCCGTTTCCGTTATCAGGAGGGCGCATGAACAAGGTCTACGCGAGCGCGGACGAGGCGGTCGCCGACATCCCGGACGGCTGTACGCTGATGAGCGGCGGCTTCGGGTTGTGTGGCAACCCCGAGAATCTCATCGAGGCGATTCATCGCAAGGGCGTGAAGAACCTCACCATCATCTCCAACAACTGCGGCACCACCGAGCTCGGGCTGGGCATCCTGCTCCAGAACAAGCAGGTGAAGAAGATGGTGTCGAGCTACGTGGGGGAGAACAAGGAGTTCGAGCGCCAGTTCCTCTCCGGCGAGCTGGACGTGGAGCTCAACCCGCAGGGCACGCTGGCCGAGCGCATCCGCGCGGGCGGCTGCGGCATCGGCGGGTTCTTCACGCCGACGGGCGCGGGCACCCAGGTGGCCGAGGGCAAGGAGACGCGCGTCATCGACGGGCGGCTGCACGTGCTGGAGACGCCGCTGAAGGCGGACTTCGCCATCATCCACGCGGCCAAGGCGGACACGTGGGGCAACCTGGTGTTCAACAAGACCGCGCGCAACTTCTCCCCGATGATGTGCATGGCGGCCAAGGTCACCATCGTCGAGGCGGAGGAGATTGTTCAGCCGGGCGAGCTGGACCCCGACCAGGTGCACATCCCGAGCATCTTCGTGAAGCGCATCGTCCAGGCGAAGAACCTCCAGAAGTGGATCGAGCGGCGCACCGTCCGCAAGACGGCCTGAGGACCCCATGCCACTGACTCGTGAACAGCTTGCGAAGCGCATCGCCCAGGAGCTGCGGGATGGCTTCTACGTGAACCTGGGCATCGGCATCCCCACGCTCGTCCCCAACTACATCCCCGAGGGCGTGGAGGTGGTGCTCCAGTCGGAGAACGGCCTGCTCGGCATCGGGCCCTATCCCGAGGCGGGCAAGGAAGACCCGGACCTCATCAACGCGGGCAAGGAGACGGTGACGACGGTGAAGGGCGCGTCGTTCTTCGACTCGGCGCTGTCGTTCGGGATGATCCGCGGGGGCCACATCGACATGGCCGTCCTGGGCGCGATGGAGGTCTCCGAGGAGGGGGACCTGGCGAACTGGATGATCCCCGGGAAGATGATCAAGGGCATGGGCGGGGCCATGGACCTGGCGGTGGGCGCCAAGCGCATCTACGTGGCCATGGAGCACGCGAACAAGGAGGGTCAGCCGAAGATCCTCAAGAAGTGCTCGCTGCCGCTGACGGGCCTCAAGTGCGTGCACCACATCGTCACGGACCACGCCTACATCGACGTGACGCCAGAGGGCCTGGTGCTGCGCGAGGTGGCCCCGGGCGTGACGGTGGAGCTGGTGCAGAAGCTCACCGAGCCCAAGCTGAAGATCGCCCCGGACGTGCGCGAGATGAAAGTCTGAGCGACCGAGGCTAAGGTGCGCCGCTGGGGGAGGGTGGTACGGACGACTTCCCCGGCGGAGCCCCTCGAATGGCCGATACCTCGGAGAAGCAGAACCCCATCGACCACCGCGCGCCGCGGGTGGAGTACGAGCTGCCGGTGGCGTACCGGAGCGTGGCGGGGTTCGTGACGGACTGGGCCGTCAACCTGTCGCGAGGCGGGCTCTACATCAACACCGACAAGCCGCTGCCGGTCGACACGGTGGTGAAGCTGCTGGTGACGTTGCCGGGGGCGCACTTCCCGGTGGAGTTGAAGGGCCGGGTGACGCGCACCAACGCGCTCGGCGCCGCGTCCTCCCAGTCCCCGGGGATGGCGGTGGAGTTCCTGGACGTTGACGACGACAAGCGGTCGCGGATCGGCGAGTTCGTGGAGCGGTTGCGCTCGGAGCTCCCGTCGGACGCGACCCGGAAGTAGGGCGGCCCGCCTGAGGGCGCCCCATCGAGCGCCTGCATGCTGCCCCTCCCCGAGACACCCATTCCACTGGTCATCGAGCGCCTCGGGCAGCTCGGCGAAGGCGTCGCGTCCTGGCAGGGGCGCACCGTCTTCATCCCGGGCGCGTTTCCCGGCGACACCGTCCGCGTCCATCTGGAAACCCAGGGACGGGTGCTGCGCGGGGTGCTGCGCGAGGTCGTCACCCCGGGGCCCGCCCGGCGTCCGGCGCCGTGCACCCTGGCCGGAGAGTGTGGTGGGTGTGACTGGTTGGGGCTCGCGGAGTCCGCGCAGCGTGAGGCGAAGCAGGAGATCGTCCTCTCGACGCTCGAGCACCTGGGGCACCTGCGGCGCGAGGACTTCACCGTCCGGCCGCTGATGGTGGCGCCTCGGGACTGGGGCTACCGGCGGCGCGCGGTGCTGCACCCGGCGGGCAAGGGAACGCTCGGGTACTTCAGCCGGCGCAGCCATGAGCGGCTCGCGGTGTCCGAGTGTGGCGCGTTGACGCCCGTGCTGACGGCGCTGCCCGGGAAGCTGGTGCCGCTGCTCAAGCCGCTGGCGAAGGACACCGAGGAGGTGTTGCTGCTGGCCGAGGGCGACAAGGCGGCCTTCGCCGTGACGTTGACGGGGCCGGTGACGGCGCGGCACCTGGAGGCCGCGGAGGGCGCGGTCCGGGCGCTGCGGTTGGAAGGGGCGGTGCTGGTGCCGAAGGAGGGCTCGCCGAGGCTGGTGGGCAGGCCGGTGCTGCGCTCGCTCTCGCCGTTGCGGCCGGAGGTGCCGCTGTATCTGCGGCCGGATGCCTTTGCCCAGGCGCACGCGGAGGCGAACGTGGGGCTGGTGACGTCGGCCATCTTCGAGCTGGCGGGGCGGGACGAGGAGTCGGTGCTGGAGCTGTATTCGGGCAACGGAAACTTCACGTTCCCGTTGGCGGCGGGCGTGCAGTCGGTGCTCGGAGTGGAGTCGAGCCCGTTGGGCGTGGAGCTGGCTCAGCGCAGTGCGCGTGAGGCGGGCGTGAGCAACGTGCGCTTCGTGCAGGGCGATGCGCGGAAGGTCTGCGACGGGCTGGTGGCCGAGGGGCGTCGGTTCGACGTGTGCCTGGCGGACCCGCCTCGCGCCGGAGCTCCGGGGCTGGCGAAGTGGATGGTGGCGCTGGGGGTCCGGCGGGTGGTGTACGTGGCGTGTGACCCGGCCTCGCTGGCGCGGGACGCGGCGGGGTTGGTGGAGGCGGGCTATCGGCCCGTGGCGCTGCAGGTGGTGGACATGTTCCCCCAGACGCACCACGTGGAGGCGGTGATGTCCTTCGAGCGGGTGGGGCAGGGCTGATGGACGCGCGCATCGTCGAGTTCGCGGAGGTGCTGCGGCAGAACGGCGTGCGGGTGAGCACGTCCGAGGTGCAGGACGCGCTGAAGGCGGCGGCCGAGGTGGGACTGACGGACCGGGCGCTGTTCCGGGCGGTGCTGCGGACCACGCTGGTGAAGCGTGAGCTGGACGTGGACACGTTCAACCGCGCGTTCGACTTCTTCTTCTCGGGGGCGGCGGCGACGTTCGAGGCCATCGACAAGTCGCTGGCCGCGCAGCTCCAGGAGGAGGGGTACCTGGATGGGGACCTGCTGAAGATGGTCACCTACCAGATGAACCTGTTGCTGCCGGAGATGTCGCCGTTGGCGCAGGCGGTGCTGGAGGGGGACAGGGCGCGGCTGGCGCAGATCTTCCGGATGGCGTCGCTGCAGTTGGACCTGTCTCAGCTGGAGAGTCCGCTGCAGGCGGGGTTCTTCGCGCGGCGGATGCTGGCGGGGGCGGGCATCGACAAGGCCCGGTCCGACATGAAGTCGCTGGAGGCGGAGCTGAAGGCGCGTGGGCTGGCGCCGGAGGGCGTGGAGATCGTCTCGCGGCACGTGGCCGCGGCGATGCGGAAGATTGAAGACGCCGCGCGGCAGGAGGTGAAGCGGCAGGCGGAGGCTCGCATCCGTCGGCGGACGGACACGGCGCAGGACAAGCCGCTGCACCTGCTCTCGCAGGCGGAGGTGGACCAGATGGAGTCCGCCGTGCGCACGCTGGCGGAGAAGCTGCGCAGCCGGTTGATTCGTCGGCAGCGCTCGCACCGCAAGGGGGCGCTGAACGTGCGCAGGACGCTGCGTCGGAACATGACGTGGGGTGGGGTGCCGATGGTGCCCCAGTTCCGCAGCCGCAGGCCCGAGCGTCCGGAGCTGGTGGTGCTGTGCGACGTGTCGGACTCGGTCCGGAACGCTTCGCGGATGATGCTGCTGTTCATGCACACGATGCAGTCGCTGTTCGTGCGCGTGCGCTCGTTCGTCTTCGTGTCCGACGTGGGCGAGGTGACGCAGTACTTCAAGGACCTGGACGTGGACGAGGCCATCGACATGGCGACGGCGGGGAAGACGGTGTCCCTGAGCGCCAACTCGAACTATGGCCGTGCGCTGGCGGACTTCACCCGCGACCACCTGGGCAGCATCACCCGGCGGACCACGGTGATGGTGATTGGGGATGGGCGGAACAACTACAACGCGAACAACGTCTGGGCGCTGAAGGACTTGCGTCGCAAGGCGAAGCGCGTGCTGTGGATCTGCCCCGAGGAGCGCGGCAACTGGGGCATCGGTGACAGCGAGATGCTCACCTACGAGAAGCACTGTCACCAGGCCGTGGTGGTGACCTCCGTGTCGGACCTGGCGCGCATCGCGGACCAGCTCGTTCCGGCTTGAGCGGGCTGCCGCCTGAATGGCCGGGCAGGGGACTCACGAGCGGCTCCTCGGCTGATACGACATCGCCACGTCGCAGCGCGCGTAGCGTGCGCCGAACCGCTGCATGATTTCGGCGTCGTGCACGAAGCCCAGCTTCTCGTACAGATGGATGGCCGGGCCGCACTTCTTGTTCGTCAGCAGGTAGATCTTGTCCATGCCCAGGCTGGACGCCCGCTCCAGCGTCTTCGCGAGCAGGAACTCACCGACCTTCAGACCGCGCGCGCTCTTCAGCACGCCCATCTTCGTCAGCTCCACCCAGCCGTCCTTCGACACCATCAGCGCGCAGGTGCCGACCACCCCCAACTGCGGCGTCTCCGCGAACAGCACCACGCCGCCCTTGTCGAGGATCAACTCGCGCGGCTTCGACAGCAGCGCGATGTCGTTCTCCTCGAGCTTGAACATCTCCTGGATCCACTCGGCGTTGATGCGGTGGAAGGCCTCCGCCTGGTCATCGGAGAAGTCTCGCACCCACATCGCCGGCGGGCCCGCGGCCTCAATCCGCTTCAGCATCGAGGACTCGGCCAGCCGCGCCTCCACCTTCGCCAGGCCCTGCATGAAGTCCCCCGACAGGCCCTCGACCAGCTGGGCCGCTGCGGGCTCGATGCGCGCCAGCAGCTGCGTCTGCACCCGGACCAGCAGCGCCTCGCCTTTCTCCGTCAGCGCCAGCACCTTCGCGCGCTGATCGTCCGGCGAGCGCCGCGTCTCGATGAACTCCTCCAGCGACCCGAGCGCCCGCGTCACCGTCGGCTGCGCCACCCCCAGACGCTCCGCCACCTCGCCCACCGTCATCGGCCCGTGCAGCCGCAGCGTCATCAACAACGACATCTGCGCGGGCATCACCGGCAGGTCCAACGAACGGGCCACCTCCCCAGCGTCGGCCTGCATCCGCTCCGCCAACCGCTTGAGACGACTGCCCAGGAAACCCACTCCGAGCCCCGCGAGGAAATCGACTTCCATGCCGAACCTCCAATTCATAGCGCGATATATAGCTAGCTATATATCCAACGGATTGCAAGGCGGCTTTCAGCGCGGCTCGGAAGGCCGGGCCTGCGACAAATGCCTACCTGGGCATCACGCGAGGGCGACGCCGCGACAGGCCGAGCAGCGCGAACAGCGCCATCGCCCAGGGAAGGGAAGAGGCACCGCTCTGGCAGCCACAGCCGCTGTCCTCGCCCGGCGGCTGCGTGGGCGGAGGACCTCCCGCATCCGGCGTGGACGGGCCCGCGTCGGGCTGGGAGGTCCCCGTCACCGTCACCGAGAAGGAGCACGTGCCCTCGTTGCTCGCGAGGTCCTTGGCCGTGAACGTCACCTCCGTGGTGCCCACTGGGAACGTCGCTCCGGAGGCGTGGCTTGCGTCGAGCGTGAGCACTTCACCCGAGTCGTCGTAGGCCGTGGCGTCCTCGAAGCGGACCTCGGCGCCTCGAGTGCTCGTCGCCTGCACGGACTGGTTGGGCGGACAGCTGACCCTCGGCGGGAAGGTGTCCGCGATGAGGCCCGCCAGCTTGTAGACCGTCATGCCCTGCCCGTAATCCGCCTGGAAGTAGAGCGTCGAGCCCACCATTGTGAGGCGGCTCGGGTTCGAGCCTCTCGCCCCCGGAATCATCTCCGCGAGCAGGGTCGGCGCCCCCGTGGGCGAATCCAGCCGCCACAGCTCGCGCCCCGTCGTGGGACCGAGCGCCGCGAACACCAGCGGACCCTCGGGCGACGCCAGGAGCAACGCGTTCGGATGTGACGAGTCGACTCCGGGCATCAGGTCCGCGACGCGCACCGTGCCTTCCTCCGTCCCATCCGTGCGCCACAGCTCGCGGCCACCTTCCGCGTCCGCGCCGCTGAAGAACAGGTGGTCGCCCCACGCCACGAAGTTCGCGTCGTCCAATCCATATGCCGTGGCAGCACGCCGCAACGTCGCCGCGCGCAGCGACACCGTGCCCGCCTCCGTCCCATCCGTCTTCCACAGCGTCGTGACACCTTCCGTCGCCGTCGCCCAGAAGTAGAGGTGGCCCTTCCACGCGAAGAGCTGCTCGGGTGACGCACCGGCCTCCCCCGGACGGAGGTCCGCCACGCGCACCGTGCCGCTCGTGGTGCCGTCGGACTTCCACAGCTCGCGGCCGGCCTGGTCCCTCGCGGAGAAGAACGTCAGCGCGCCCAGCCCCGTGAACTCGCGTGGAGCCGAGCCCCCGTCGCTGGTGACGACGTGGATGTCCTTGAGCTTGCGCGTCAGGCCGAGCTCTCCCGTCGTCGTCCAGGGCTCCAGGCGACCATCCTCCGTCTTGCCGCTGAACCAGAGACTCCCCTGGACGTACGCCGGCTCGGACACGCCCTCAGGGGCATCCGAGATGCGCCAGGTCCCCGACTGTGTGGCGTCCGTGCGCCAGAGCTGGCCTCCCACCGTGAGGAAGGCCTTGTCCCCGCCGGGGATGATGCGGGCCGAGGAGACATCCCCCGTCACGTGGTGGATGCCCGAGGCGCTGTCATCCGTGGCCCACAGGCCCGACGCCGTGGAGAGCAACGCTTGGCCCTGGAAGGGCGCCAGCTGGATCCAATCGTTGAGGCTGTTCGTCGCGAAGTGGAGGTTCTTGGCCATCGTCGTGCCGTCGAGCCGAATCAGTCGCTGGCCCGCCCCCAGGTGCGATGTCACATAGAGCCGCTCGTCGAGCGCCGCCATGTCCAGGACCCGACCCGTACCCCGCCTCGGGGTGGGGTCCGCCACGATGTTCGTGCCCTGCTGCGTGCCATCCGTGAAGTGCAGCTCCAACCCACGCAGTCCATCGCTCGCGGGGAAGAGCAGCTTGCCCCCGAAGACGACCGCGTCCCGTCGCAGGTCCGCGATGACGAACTGCTCGACGGGTGAGAGCTGCAGCAACAGCCTCGTTCCATCCTGCGTGCCATCCGTCGCCCACAGCGAGCTCGAGCCCCCTCCCTGATGACCGTAGAAGACGAGGTGGTTGCCCACCGCGCTCAATCCGGCACGCATCCCGATTCCCGCGAAGGGCTTCGCCCCCCAGACAACCTCGCTGCCGCCCACCGTGCCGTCACTCGCATGGAGCCGACACTCCTGACCGTTGCCCACGCCCAGTGACGCGCACGCCTGGAAGATGAGCCTCCCACCGAGTACGGCCGGCTTGCGCGGCGACGTGGCGCCCGTGCCTGGATTCAGGTCCAGGATCGTCGTGCTCTCCGCCGTGCCCTCGGTTCGACAGAGCTCCTCGCCCGTCGCCTCGCTCACGCAGGGGAAGTACGCCACGCCGTCCAACAGGGTGGGGGACTGCGCGAGCCCCTGGAGACCCAGCGGAGCCTCCACGCCATCGTCCCCCAGCGACGCGGAGGCATGCAGCAGGACAGTGCCCGTCGCCGTGCCGTCACTCGCGTAGAGCCGACGAGGGCTCGTCGCCGTCCCCGCGCTCGCGGAGAAGAGCACCCGGCCCGCCACCGCGCCCAGCAGCCGAGGTGCGCCACCGCCGGAGCCGGGCACCAGGTCCGAGACCACCGTCGTGCCCGCGGACGTGCCATCCGTCCGGCACAGCTCCAGGCCCGACGTCCCGGACTCACACCCGAAGAAGAGCTGGCCTCCCGCCTCCACGGCCGGCGTCACGCCGAGGTCCTTCATCGCGAACGCCGCGAGTTCCCGCGTCCCCTGCGCCGTGCCGTCCGAGCGATACAGCCGCGAGCCGGCCGAGAAGTAGAGCGCGCCACCGAAGGAGACGGGCGTGGTCGGCGACTCGGCGAGCCCCAGGCTCCCCATGAAGCGCGTGCCCTCGGGGGTGCCGTCCGTGGTCCACAGTCCCTCGGGGCCTCGCCACCAGGCGCTCGCGCCCAGGACGGCGAAGCGGGGCGGAGGCTGCCAGCCGAAGTTGTCGGGGCCGAGCGGCTCGGGCCGCCACGCGAGCGTGCGCAGCAGCTTCGTCCCCTCGGGCGTCCCATCCGTCCGATAGAGCTCGCGCGAGTTCTCCCCGAAGAAGAGCGCGTACCCCTCCATCGCCGTCAGCCCCATGGGCCCCGTGTTGACGACGCTCCCGGGAGTCGACACATCCGCCAGTCGCACCGGCTCGGCCCACGCGGGCAGGGCACCCAGCAGACCCAACCACCACCACCGCCCCACCACAGGTGCTGTCCAAGAAGTCATATCGCCTGATACGCAACCGCCCCCGGATTCCGGTCGGCCGGGAGGAGCAGGGACGAGGAGCCGACCTGCCTGACGGGCCCTCGACCGACATGCCCCCACCCGAGACCCGGCGCGCCACGAGCCTACCGTGGCGCACCAGGCCCTGTTACACATCCCCGCGATTTCCCCAGGAGCGCCCATGGCCCCCTCTCTCTTCGACGACCACGGCTACCAGGACGTCCCCAACCGCGAGGTCCACAGCACGGACCTCTCCGCGGCGGATGACCGGACCCTCCGCATGGCCACGCCCCGCGTGGACACCTCGCTGCTCGACGCCCTGGTGCGCTTCCAGGAGTCCTTCCTCTCCCACGCAGGCTCGGACCGGAGCGCCCAGGCCCTCGCCACCGCCCACCGCCAGGCTCAGGACGCCTCCGGCCTGGACGCCAAGACGCTGGAGCAGGGCGTGTCCCTGCTGCGCGCCTTCGGAGGCCGCCGGTGGACGGCTCGCAAGCTGGACGACAAGCTGCGTCAGCTCGAGTCCCACCCCCCGAGCCCCGAGACGGACGAGCTGAGGGCCCGCCTCCGCGGGGAGCTGGTCAAGCAGGAGCAGGCCACGGACGCCCTGGCGCGCCGCTATGGCGAGGACACCCTGGCGCTCCTCAAGGCCCACGAGGCGCGGCTGGTGGACCTGCACACCCGGATGACCGGCCTCTTCAGCCAGGGATGACCGCCGTCCCCGGTTCGGTTGATTTCCACGCCCGGCCGTCGCATAAGGGCACGTTCTTGCTCAGAGAAATCCCATGAAGCGCTACTTCATCCACACCTTCGGCTGCCAGATGAACGTCAACGACTCGCTCCGCATGAGCGAGGTGCTGGCGAAGATGTCCTACGAGCCGACGCCGGTGCCGGAGAACGCCGACCTCATCATCCTCAACACCTGCTCCATCCGCGAGAAGGCCGAGGACAAGATGCTGTCCGCGCTGGGCCGCTACAAGCCGGTGAAGGCCAGCCGCGGCGCGCTCATCGGCGTGGGCGGCTGCGTGGCCCAGCAGGAGAAGGACCGCCTCATCAAGAAGGTGCCGTACCTGGACTTCGTCTTCGGCCCCGACAACATCGCGCGCCTGCCGGACATCATCGGCCGCGTCGAGTCGGAGCGCGCGCGCGTCGTCGAGACGGCCTTCGTCGACTCCGAGGAGTACGTCTTCCCGCGCGCCGACCCGGAGACGTCCCGCGGCAAGGTCACCGAGTTCGTCACGGTGATGAAGGGCTGCGACAACGTCTGCTCCTTCTGCATCGTGCCGCACACGCGCGGCCGCGAGGTGAGCCGCGCCTTCCCGGACGTGCTCCAGGAGGTGGACGGGCTGGCCAAGGTGGGCGTGCGCGAGGTGACGCTCATCGGGCAGAACGTGAACTCGTACCTGGGCGGCGTGTCCTTCGCCCAGCTGCTGCTGCGCTGCGCGGAGGTGCCGGGCATCGAGCGCGTGCGCTTCACCACCAGCCACCCGCATGACCTGTCGGACGAGCTCATCGAGGCGTTCCGCACGCAGCCCAAGATCGCCCCGCACTTCCACCTGCCCGTGCAGTGCGGGAGTGATCGCATCCTGAAGATGATGCGCCGCGACTACACCGTGGAGCAGTACCTGGAGCGGCTGCGGAAGCTGCGCGACGCGCGGCCCGGCATCGCCGTCACCACCGACATCATCGTGGGCTTCCCCGGCGAGACGGAGGAGGACTTCGAGATGACGATGAAGCTGACCGAGCAGGTCCGCTTCGACAACCAGTTCTCCTTCATCTACAGCCCGCGTCCCAAGACGGGCGCCGCGCTGCGCGAGAAGGACTGGGGCCCGGTGGAGCACGAGGTGAAGATCGCCCGCCTGGAGCGCCTGCAGAAGCTGCAGCGCCGCATCAGCGCGGAGACCACCGCCGCCCTCGTGGGCACCGAGGTGGAGGTCATGGTGGAGGGCCACTCGCGCTACGACGCCGCCAAGCGCTTCGGCCGCACGCCGGAGAACCGCACCGTCAACTTCGACGGCGACGCCCCCGCGGGCGCGTTCGTCACGGTGAAGGTGGACCGCTCCACGCCCAACCAGCTCGCCGGCAAGCAGGTGGCGGTGCTGCAGCTGCCCACCGTGGAGCCGCTGCCCGTGCCGCGTCCCGACTCGCCGTTCCACGTCGTCGCGGAGGCCTGAGACATGGCGCTCAGGCCGTTTCGCGGCGTGCTCCCCACCGTCCACCCCAGCTGCTTCGTGGACGAGTCCGCCCAGGTCGTGGGCGACGTGCACCTGGGCGAGGACTCCTCGGTGTGGATCAACACCGTGATGCGCGGGGACGTGAACCCCATCCGCATCGGCCAGCGCACCAACATCCAGGACCTGTCCCTCATCCACGTCACCGGCGGCCGCTCCAGCACCGTCGTCGGTGACGACGTGACGGTGGGGCACCACGTGGTGTTGCACGGCTGCACCGTGGGCAACCGCGTGCTCGTCGGGATGGGCGCCATCCTCCTGGACGACGTGGAGGTGGGGGACGACTGCATCATCGGCGCCGGGACGCTCTTGACGCCCGGGACGAAGATTCCCCCCGGGTCGCTCGTGGTGGGCTCCCCCGGCAAGGTGAAGCGCGCGGTGACTCCGGAAGAGCGGGAGTTCCTGTTGTTGTCCGCTCAGCACTACGTCCACATCGCCTCCGAGTACCGCGCCAGCCGTTGACTCGCCGGCCCGCGCGGCCCGTGTTAGGACCCTGGCACCATGGCTCTCGTGCCTGCGAACACCCTCAAGGCGTGCCCTCTCTTCAAGGGCTTCACCGACACCGGCATCCAGATCTTCGCGGGTGTGGCCGTGCCTCGGGCCTTCCCCAAGGGCACCGCGTTGTTCGTCGAGGGCAAGACGGGCGAGTCGCTCATCATCGTCGGCGAGGGCACGGTGCGGCTGAGCGCCAGGAGCCCCTCCGGCGAGGACGTGTCGCTGGGCGAGGTGG
Organism: Myxococcus sp. AS-1-15; assembly: GCF_020037055.1. Taxonomy (NCBI): domain Bacteria; kingdom Pseudomonadati; phylum Myxococcota; class Myxococcia; order Myxococcales; family Myxococcaceae; genus Myxococcus; species Myxococcus sp. AS-1-15. The sequence continues at coordinate 344,090 of NZ_JAIQDF010000005.1, forward strand.
GCACGGGAGAACCCCTGGGCGAGCTGGCCCTGGTGCAGAAGGGTGAGCGGCTCTGCACCGCGACGGCCGTCACGGACGTGTCCGCGCTGGAGATTCGCGCGGCGGACTTCCAGAAGCTGCTGGCCACCAAGCCCCAGGCCTGCGTGAAGCTGCTGATGGGCATCGTCGGCTTCTTCGGCCAGAAGGCCCGGGACAACCGGGACATGATTCGCACCCTCATCGGAAAGGCGCCGGCCGCCTGAAGGGCGCGTGCTAGCCTGGGGGCTCCGTATGCGAGCCCCCCACCTGGCCGTCCTCCCACTGCTCGGGCTCCTGGCGTCGCCCCCGGCGTTCGCGGGGTCGGCCGCCCAGGTTTCCATCGCCTCGGAGGAGGACTGGTTCGCCAGCCAGTACACCCCCGGTGGCCTGGAGGTGCGCGCGGATGTCCGCGTCTTCACGCTCTATGCGCTGCTCAACCGCGCGGGCTACGACGCGGGCCCCGTCGAGCGGGCCCACCCCGTCCCCGTCATCCGCTACACCCGCGCCCGCGCCCGGGTCCGCCAGGTGCTGGCCTCCGCGCCGGACGCCGTGCTCACCGAGGCCCGCGCGTACTTCGCCGCGCACCCGGAGCCGGTGGAGGTCTACCTGGCCCGCGTCCTGGGAGGACCGAAGGCTCCAGGCCGCGCCGCGAGCCTCATGGGGTTGGAGGAGCTGCTGGCCCGCGCCGAGCAGGAGTGGCCGGTGACGGCGCTGCGCGCGGAGACGCTGCCGGACTTCCGCTTCGAGCAGCGCGCCTGGCTCCCGCTGCTGGATGCCCCCGTCCAACAGGCCACGCGACTTCTGGGCCTGCCGGAAGGCGGGCCCGCACCTCGGGTGGTGGTTAATCTGCTCGAGGCCGAGGGAAGCGTGCGACCGGTGGACACGGGGCAGGGGTGGGTGGTTGTGGTGGGACCTGTGGCGCGCACGCCTGACGCCGAGCCGGTGGTGCGGGAGCTGGCGCGTGGGGTACTGAGCTCACGGCTGTCCGGCCGCCTGGGTGCTCGCTGGGCGGGTGGGGCGGCGGCGCTGAAGGATGCCCGGGCGAGGGGGGCGGGTGAGGGGACGGTCGACGAGTACGGGGTCGCGCTCCTGAGTCGGGCGCTGGCCCTGACGGCCACGGGGGCTCCGGCCGGGGCCTACGAAGCGGCCGGGCGCGACGGGTATTTCGGGTTGAAGACCCTGTCGCGGAGTTTTGAGGAGGCGCGCCCGGTTGATGCGTGGGCGCTGGATGGGCTGGCTCGGGCGGTGCCCCAGCAGGCCCCTCGGAAGTGAACGGACGGGACAACGCGTGCTTGATTTCCTCACCACCCTGCTTGGCGACTCCCAGGGCTTCATTGCCTACGCCATGGTCTTCGGCATCCTCGTGGCCTGTGGCCTGGGCGTGCCGCTGCCTGAAGACATCTCGCTCATCCTGGGCGGCTTCCTGGCCCACAAGGGCGCGGCGAGCCTGCCGGTGATGATGGTGGTCGGCTTCATGGGCATCCTGGTGGGCGACAGCCTCATCTTCTTCGCCGGCCGCAGGCTGGGCGGGAGGCTGGGGCGGGGCACCGGGGCCACCCAGGAGGCGCCGAAGGGCGGCGGAGGGTTCTTCGCGCGCATCGTCACGCCGGAGAAGCGCGCGCGCGTGGAGGGGCTCTTCGAGCGCCACGGGCAGAAGATCGTCTGCATCGCCCGCTTCATGCCGGGCGTGCGCGCGGTGACGTACTTCACCGCGGGCTCGGTGGGCATGTCCTACTGGCGCTTCATCTTCTGGGACGGCCTGGCCGCGCTGCTGTCCGCGCCGGTGTTCATCTGGCTCGGGTTCCACTTCGGTGGCGAGCTGGACATGCTCATCAGCAAGTTCAAGGAGGGCCAGTACACCGTCATGGGTGTGCTCGCCGTCGCCGCGGTGGGCTTCTTCCTGTGGCGCCGCAGCCGGAACAAGCGGCTGGCCGCCGCGCAGGCGCAGGGCAACACCGCGGTGACGTCGTCGCCCGTGTCCAACGACGAGCCCGCGGCGCCCACGTCCGGGCCCCGCAACACCGTGAAGGGCAGCGGCTCCGACCCGCTCTTCAAGGTCGCCTCCACGTCGTCGCCGGAGAAGGTGACCGTCTCGGTGGACCCGTCGCGCGAGTTGATGAAGCACTGAGGCCCGCGCCGCTCGCGCGACCATCGCGAGCGAGGCGAGGTGGTTTGAGCTCACAGGAGCCGCGAGGCTCTTGTGACGCGCGGCAGGCGAGCACGATGTGGCTGGCGACGCATTGCGGCGCCTGTTAGTCCCAGCCCGCGTTCATCGCGGCGAACCATGTCACTCTCGACTGCGCAGGACCCCGCCAGGATGGGGTTGTTCCGGCTCACGTGGCCGATACTCCTGGAGCTCCTCCTCTTCATGATGATGGGAACGGCGGACACGCTGATGCTCAGCGGTGTGTCCGACGACGCCGTCTCCGCGGTGGGGGTCGTCAATCAGTTCCTGTTCATCTGTCTGCTCATCATGGAGGTGATGAGCAACGGCGCCTCCGTCGTCGTGTCCCAGTACCTGGGCGCGCGGCGCTCCGAGGAGGCGGCGCGCATCGCCGCGGTGGGAATCACGTTGAACCTGCTGCTCGGCGTGACGGTGAGCGCGGGGCTGCTGCTGGGCGGAGACGCGCTGCTGGCGCGGATGAACCTGGAGGGCGTGGTGCTGGCGCAGGCCCGCACGTACATGGGCATCGCCGGAGGGTTCATCTTCCTCCAGGCGCTCATCAACGTGTGCTCCGCGCTCATCCGCACGTACGGCTTCACGCGTGAGTCCATGTTCATCGCGATGGGGATGAACGCGCTGCACGTGGGCGGCAACGCGCTGCTCATCTTCGGACTGCTGGGGCTGCCCCGGCTCGAGGTCGCGGGCGCGGCCATCTCCACGGTGGTGAGCCGCGCGCTGGCGCTCGTGGTGTTCGTGTGGCTCTTGTACCGGGTGATGGACGTGCGGATGAAGGCGCGCGACTTCGTCCGGTTCACCTCGGACATGGTGCGGAAGATCCTCCGCGTGGGCGTGCCCTCCGCCGTCGAGCAGGGCACGTACCAGTGCTGCCAGGCGGTGTTCCTGTACTACGTGACGTTCCTGGGCTCGACGGCGCTGGCCTCCCGGCAGTACGCGAACGCCATCTCCCAGTACGTGTTCCTGTTCAGCCTGGCCGTCGGCATGGGCACGGCCATCATCGTGGGACGGCTGGTGGGCGCGCGCCGCGCGGACGACGCATACCGGCGGGTGCTCCAGAGCCTGAAGTGGGCGGTGGCCATCACCTTCCTCGTGGACGTGGCCGTCATCCTGGTCCGCGTGCCGCTGGTGGGCATGTTCACCCATGATGGCGACATCGTCCGGCTCACCACGCAGGTCATCGTGATCGGCTTGCTCCTGGAGACGGGGCGCTCGTTCAACCTGGTGCTGGTGAACGCGCTGCGCTCGGCGGGGGACGCGCCGTTCACCGTGTACATGGGCTTCCTGTCGATGGTCTGCATGAGCCTGCCGCTGGGCTACGTGCTCGTCTTCAAGCTCCACCTGGGGCTCGCGGGCGTGTGGCTGGCGGTCGCCGCGGATGAGTGGGTCCGAGGCATCTCCATGTGGGTCCGCTGGCGGTCTCGCATCTGGGAGCAGAAGTCCCTGGTCGAGCCCCTGGCCCCGGTGGCGGAAGCCCCCGTCGTCGTGGCGGCGTAGGCCTTGTTCCTCGGGTGGCTGCCGCCTCGGACCTTCGAGGTTCGAGGACAGCAGCCACCTGGGTGAAGCCGCCGCTCAGGGCAGGTGCTTCATCGCCTCACGCAGGCGCTCGGACAGCGCCTGGACGCCCGGCTCACGGAGCACGCCGTAGTGGCTTCCGACCACGGGGTGCCGCTCCAATCCGGCGCCGACGAGCGTGGACCAGCCGCCATCCGCGGGCAGCTCGGCGTCATGCTCGGTGGCCTTGAGCAGCACCACGCGCTCCTGGGTCGGCCGGGGGACGTAGCGCCGCGCGGCCTTCAGGTTCGACTCGAAGACCTGGAGCAGGGACTGGAGCTGCCGGGGGGCCGTCCCGAGGGGCAGGACTCCGGCGCGCTCGCCCTCGACACGCAGGTGTTCGAGCACCGCGTCCGGAGACATCGCCGCGAGCGCCTCCAGGTCCAGCTCGACGTGGGCCAACGAGGCGCCGAGCAGGTCCTGGATGAACATGCCGATGACCTGGAGCCGGTCCATCTCCGAGGGCTCCGGGGCCTTCACCGCGCCCGGGGCGTACGTGTCGATGAGCGCGAGCAGCTCCACCCGCTGGCCCTGCTCACGGAGCTGCCGCGCCATCTCGTAGGCGATGACGCCTCCGAGCGACCAGCCGCCCAACAGATACGGGCCGGACGGTTGGACCTTCCGCATCGCGTCCACGTAGGCCGTCGCCATCTCCTCGACGGTGCCTCGCGGCGTGGCCTCACCATTGACGCCCTGGGCCTGGAGCCCCACGAACGGGCGCTCCGTCCCCAGCCGACGCGCCAGCTCCGCGTAGCAGAGGACGTTGCCGCCCACGGGGTGCACGCAGAAGAACGGCGTCTTCCCGCCCGGACGCAGGGCGCCGAAGGGGACCACCGGCGAGGTGCCTGTCATCGTGGCCCCGTCGCGCAGCAACGCGGCGAGCTGCTCCACCGTGGGCGCCTGGAACAGCGCGGCCAGCGGCACCGGTCGGCCCACTGCCTCGCTCACCGCGGACATCATGCGCACGGCGAGCAGCGAGTGGCCGCCCAGCTCGAAGAAGCTGGAGCGGACACCGATGGGACGAACCCCGAGCACGTCCTCCCAGACGCGCACCAGCTGGAGCTCGAGCGGCGTCCTGGGCGGGAGCACCTCCTGGGTGCTGGAGACCTCGAGCGTCGGCTCCGGCAAGGCCCTGGTGTCCACCTTGCCGTTGAGCGTCAGCGGCAGGGCGGGGAGGGTGACGAACGCGGAGGGCACCATGTACTCGGGCAGGCGCTGCTGGAGCCACGTCCTCAGCGAGAGGACCTCCGGAGCGACGGACGACGAGGCCACGACGTAGGCCACGAGCTTCCGGCCCGCGCCATCTCCCCGCGCCACGACGATGGCGTCTCGCAGGGAGTCATGGCCGCGCAGCACCGTGGCGACCTCGCCCGGCTCCACGCGGAAGCCACGCACCTTCACCTGGAAGTCCGTGCGGCCGATGAACTCCACGCGGCCATCCTCGAGCCACCGGACGCGGTCTCCCGTGCGGTACATGCGCGCCTCGGGGGCCTTGCTGAACGGGTCCGCCAGGAAGCGCTCCGCCGTCAGCTCCGGGCGACCGAGGTAGCCCCGCGCCACCTGCGGGCCTCCGACGTACAGCTCACCCGGCACACCCACGGGCACGGGCTGGAGGCTCGCGTCGAGGATGTAGAGGCGCGTCTGTCCCAGCGGATGACCGAGCGGCACCTGCGCCGGAGCCTTGTCACCGGGCGGCAGCTCCACCCGCCCCGCGAGGACTCCCACCGTGGTCTCCGTGGGCCCGTAGTGATTGAAGACCTGGCACTCGGGCGCGAGGGCATGCACCCGCTCCAGCAAGGCCCACGACGAGGACTCGCCGCCGAGGACCAGTCGCTTTCGCGGCACGATGGTTCCCGTCTCGCCCCCCGTGAGCAGCGCCGCGAGGTGGGACGGGACGATCTTCATGCAGTCCACGGCGTGGCGCTGGAAGTACTCGGCCATGCCTTCGGGACTGCGCGCTCGCTCCTGTGTCAGCACGTGCAGCAGTCCACCCGTGACGAGCGCGGGGAACAGCACCGTGTTGCCCAGGTCCGCGGCGAACGTCGAGACCAGCGCGAAGCTCTTGCACTCCGTCAGCGCGATCCGGTCGATGACCGCGTTCACGTAGCTCATGAGCGCGCCGTGCGACACCGCCACGCCCTTCGGTCGACCCGTGCTGCCCGACGTGAAGAGCACGTAGGCCAGGTGCTCGGTGCGGACCTCGACCTTCGGCGCCTCGGTGGACTGCTTCGCGAGCACAACCGCGTCCGTGTCCACGCGCACGCGGTGGAGGGACAGTCCCTCGAAGGCCGACTCATGGGCGGACCCCGTCACCACGACGGGCGCGGAGACCTCCTCCACGAGCGCGCGAAGCCGCGCGGCCGGCTGTGACGGCTCCAGCGGGACGTAGGCTCCGCCCGCCTTGAGGACCGCCAGCAACGCGGCGATGAGCTCCACGCCGCGCTCCAGGCACAGGGCCACGGGGACATCCGGGCCCACGCCCAACGAGCGCAGGTGGTGCGCGAGCTGGTTCGCCCGTTCATCGAGCCGACGGTACGTCCACTCCTGCTCCTCGCAGCGGAGCGCCGGCGCGTCAGGGGTGCGCGCCGCCTGCTGCTCGAAGAGCCGATGGAACGGGAGCCCCGGCGACACGGGCGCGGACTCCGTCACGAGGACACGCTGTCGCTCCGCGTCCGTGAGGAGCGGGAGCGTCGCGAGCGGCGCATCCGGGTTCGCCAGCGCGCGCTCCAGGAGCTGCTGGAAGTGACGCACCAGTCGCTCGCCGGTGGCGGGCTCGAACAGGTCCGTGCTGACGAAGAGCCCGCCCCGGTAGCCGTCAGGTGCCCGGAACAGGTGGAGGTTGAGCTCGAACTTCGTCGAAGCCAGCTCCACGTCCATCGCCTCGAGCGTCAGGCCCGACAGCGACACCCCGGGCGACGGCGCGTTCTGCAGCACGAACATCGCCTGGAACAAGGGCGTCCGGCCCAGGTCTCTCGCGGGCTGGAGCTCTTCCACCAGTCGCTCGAAGGGGAGGTCCTGGTGCTCGAAGGCCCCGAGCGTCGCGTCACGGACCTGGGACAAAAGGCCCCTGAACGTCAGCTCCGGCGTGAAGCGGGCCCTCAGCGCCAGCGTGTTGATGAAGACGCCCAGCAGTCCCTCCGTCTGCGCGTGACGTCGGCCCGCGATGGGCGAGCCCACGACGACGTCCTCCTGGCCCGAGTAGCGCTGCAGCAGGGCCTGGTAGACGGCGAGGAACAACATGAACGGGGTGACGCGCTCGCGCTGCGTCGCCACGTCCACCGCGTCGCTCAGCGCGGCCGGCAGCCACACCGGCACCAGCGCGCCGTTGGACGAAGGCACGGCCGGACGAGGCTTGTCGTTGGGCATCTCCAGCGCGGGCGCGGCGCCGTCGAGGTGCTGCTTCCACCAGTCGAGCTGTGCACGCAGGGCGCCGCCCTGGAGCCAGCCTCGCTGCCACACGGCGTAGTCGGCGTACTGCACTGGCAGCACAGGCAGCTCCACGGCCCCACCTTGATGGAAGGCCGTGTAGAGCATCGTCAGCTCACGCACCAGCACACCGATGGACCAGCCGTCCGAGATGATGTGGTGCATGCACACCAGCAGCACCTGCTCCGTCGACGACAGCCGCATCACCGTGACGCGGAGCAGGGGACCGGTGGACAGGTCGAACGGGCGCACCGCGTCCTCGCTGATGACGCGTCGCGCTTCGGCCTCGCGCTGCTCCGGCGACGACGCGCGCAGGTCCACCGTCGCGAACGGACGGGGCGCCGGCGCGTGGATGACCTGTCGCGGCTCACCCCCCTCCATGCGGAACGTCGTGCGCAAGGACTCGTGACGCTGAACCAGCGCATCGAAGGCGCGTTGGAGCGACGACAGGTCCACCTCGCCCGTCAGCTTGAGTGCATAGGGGATGTTGTAGAGCGCGCTGCCCGGCTGGAGCTGGTCCAGGAACCACAGGCGCTGCTGCGCGAAGGACAGCGGGAGCGGCCCGTTCCTCGGCGCGGCGACGAGCGGCGGCAGCACCGTCACCCCTTGCTCCTCGGGCAGGCCCTGCTGGAGGCGCGCCGCGAGCGAGGACAGCGTGGGCGACTCGAACAGGGCGCGGACGCCCAGCTCCTGTCCCAGCTCGTCGCGGATGCGGGCCACCAGACGCGTGGCCAGCAGGGAGTGGCCACCCAGCTCGAAGAAGCTGTCGTGACGTCCCACGCGGGACACCTGAAGCAGCTCCTTCCACAGCTCGGCCAGGCGCTGCTCGGCCGGGGTCGCCGGGGCTTCGTGGGCCTTGCCGGTGTCGAGCCCCGAGGCGTCCGGCTTCGGCAGCGCCTTGCGGTCCACCTTGCCGTGCGTCGACTGGGGCAGCGCGGGCAGGAACACGACGTGCGCGGGCACCATGTACTCGGGCAGCCGCTGCCGCAGCCACGCCTTCGGGTCCTCTCCCTTCGGCGCGTGGCCGTCGGCCGTGGCGACGTAGGCCACCAGGCGCTTGTCTCCGGGCACGTCCTCGCGGACGACGACCGCCGCCTCGCGGACCTCGGGGTGCGCACGGAGGGAGGCTTCAATCTCTCCCAGCTCGATGCGGAAGCCGCGCACCTTCACCTGGAGATCGATGCGCCCGAGGAAGCGCAGCGCGCCGTCCTCGGTCCAGCAGACCTTGTCCCCGGTACGGTAGAGGCGCTCGCCGGGCGTGGTGGAGAAGGGGTCCGGAACGAAGCGCTCGGCGGTGAGCGCGGGTCGGCCCTGGTAGCCACGCGCGAGGCCCGGGCCGCCGATGAACAGCTCACCGGGGATGCCCACGGGCACGGGATGCAGCGACGCATCCAGCACGTACACCCGTGTATTCGGAATCGGGCGTCCGATCGGGACGGCCGTGTCGATGGACGTGCCCGCGGGTAGCACGTGCTGCGTGGTGACGACGGTGACCTCCGTCGGGCCATACGCGTTGATGAGCGAGCCCCCCTTGGCCAGTCGCTCCCGCGCCGTGGGCAGGGGCAGCACGTCTCCGCCGACCCACAGGCGGGGCAGCCGGGACAGCGCGGCGGGCTCGTGCTGCTGCATGACATCGAAGAGCGCGGTGGCCAGGAGCGCCGTGGTCACGCGGTGCTCGTCGATGACGCGCGCGAGCTCGGAGACCTCCGGGGTCCTCGGCGGGTACACCGCGAGCCGAGCGCCCGTGAGCAGCGCGCTCCAGACCTCGAGCGCCGTCGGGTCGAACGTCAGCGGCGCCACCTGGAGGATGACCTCGCCCGGCTCGCGGGACGCGAAGCCCACGCCCGAGACCAGCCGCAGCACCCCGCGGTGGGTGATGGCCACGCCCTTGGGCGTCCCCGTGGAGCCGGACGTGTACGTGACGTACGCGAGGTTGTCCGAGCTCATCGGCACGAACGGAGCCTCCGTCGACTGGCGGGAGATTCGCTCCCACTCGGTGTCGAGCGTCACCACGGGCCACGAGCCCGAGGGCAGCAAGGCTCCCAGCGCGCTCACCGTGAGCACACCCGCCACACCCGAGTCCTCGAGCATGAACGCGATGCGCGCCTGGGGATGCGCGGCGTCGAGCGGGACGTAGCAGCCACCGGCCTTGAGGATGCCGAGCAGCGCCACGTACAGCTCCAGCCCACGAGGAATCAGCACCGCGATGCGCGGCTCACGGCCCAGGCCCAGCGACAACAGATGTCGGGCGAGCTGACCCGACCGGGCCTCCAACTCCGCGTAGGTGAGGCGCTGGCCCTCGAACTGGAGGGCAATCGCCTCGGGCGTGCGACGGGCCTGCTCGGAAAACAGGGCGGGCAGGGTGGACTCCGACGGGAATTCGGCCGTCGTGTCGTTCCAGTCCACGAGGATGCGCTGGCGCTCCGCCTCGTCCATCAGGGACAGGGAGGACAACGGCGCGTCCGCCTTGGCGACAGCCGCCTCCACGAGGCGCAGCAGGTGCGTCACCATCCGCTCGGCGGTGGAGCGCTCGAACAGGTCCGTGCTGAAGCTGAGGGCCCCTTGGTAACCCGCTGGCGTGCGGACCAGGGCCAGCTCCAGCTCGAAGCGACTGACGGTGGACTCGACCTCCACGCCCTTGAGCGAGAGCTCCGGCAACGTCAGCTCCGCGCTCGGCATGTTCTGGAGGGCGAAGAGCGCCTGGAACAACGGCGTGCGACTCAGGTCGCGCGTGGGATGCAGCTCCTCGACCAGCCGCTCGAAGGGGACGTCCTGGTGCTCGTAGGCCCCGAGCGTGGAGTCGCGCACCTGCGCCAACAGGCGCCGGAACGTGAGCGTCGGCGTGAAGCTCGCGCGCATCACCAGCGTGTTGACGAAGAAGCCGATGAGGCCCTCCGTCTTGGCGTGACGCCGACCCGCAATGGGCGTGCCCACCAGCAAGTCATCCTGCCCCGAGTACCGGTGCAGCAGCGCCTGGTACGCCGCCATCCACACCATGAAGGGCGTGACGCCTTCACGGCGCGCCAGCGCCTCCAGCGCCTGACTGAGCGAAGGGGCCACGCTCACGGGCACCGTGGTGCCCTGGTGCGAGAGCACCGCGGGACGCGGCTTGTCGGTGTGCAGATCCAGCGCTCCCGGGGCTCCGGCGAGCTGCTGGCTCCACCAATCGAGCTGCTTCCGGAGCGTCTCTCCCTGGAGCCACTGCCGCTGCCACAAGGCGTAGTCCGCGTACTGCACCGGCAGCTCCGGCAACGGCGACGGACGACCGCTCCTGAACGCCTCGTAGAGCTGGACGAGCTCTCGCACCAGCACGGCCTGCGACCAGCCGTCCGAGATGCTGTGATGCATGCACACGAGCAGCGCGTGCTCCTTGGTGTCCAGCACGAGCAGCGTGATTCGCAGCAGGGGACCCGTACGCAGGTCGAAAGGGGTGAGCGAGTCCTCGCGCGCCAGCCGGTAGGCCTCCTCCATCCGCTCGTCGGCAGAGACGCGGGACAGGTCCACCACCCGGAGGTTGCCGGGCTGCGCGGGGTGGATGACCTGTCGCGGCTCACCGCCCACGGTCTCGAACGTGGTGCGCAGGGACTCGTGACGACGCACCAGCTCGTCGACGGCGCGATGGAACGCGGCGCGCTCCACGCGCCCCGACAGGCGCAGCGCCACGGGCATGTTGTAGATCGCCATCCCTGGCTGGAGCTGGTCCAGGAACCACAGGCGCTGCTGCGCGAAGGACAGCGGAATCGGCCCGTCACCGCGATCCACACCGAGGTCCGGGAGCGTGGCCCCCCAGGTGGCGCCGGAGATGCGCTCGGCGAGCCCCGCCAACGTGGGGGTCTCGAAGAAGGCCCGCAGGCCCAGGTCCACCTTGAAGTCCTCGCGGACTCGAGCCACCAGCCGCGTGGCCATCAACGAGTGGCCCCCCAGCTCGAAGAAGTTGTCGCGACGACCCACGGTGGGGACGTTCAACAGCTCCCGCCACAGCTCGGCCAGTCGCCCCTCCAGCGGCGTCGCGGGAGGCTCATGCTGGCGGCTGACCCGGTGCAGGTTCGCATCCGGCGCGGTCAGCGCCTTGCGGTCCACCTTGCCGTTGGGCGTGAGGGGCAGGGCGGCCAGCGGCACGAAGGCCGCGGGCACCATGTACGCGGGCAGGTGCTGCCTCAGGTGGTCATGGAGGCCCAGGATGTCCAGGGTCGGCTCCAGCCCCTCCTTCACTTCCGTCGGCACCACGTACGCCACCAGGCGCTTGTCGCCCGGCGGGTCCTCGCGCGCCAGCACCACCGCGTCACGGACCTCCGAGCGAGCGCGCAGCGCGGCCTCGACTTCCCCCAGCTCGATGCGGATGCCGCGCACCTTCACCTGCGTGTCGCCGCGCCCCAGGTACTCCAGGCCGCCGTCACGTCGCCAGCGCGCTTTGTCTCCCGTGCGGTAGAGCCGCTCACCCTCGCCGAAGGGGCTCGGGATGAAGCGCTCCGCCGTCAGGTCCGGCCGGCCGAGGTAGCCACGCGCGACGCCCTCACCGCCGATGAACAGCTCGCCCACCACGCCCGTGGGCGTCGGCATGAACGCGCTGTCCAGCACGTACGTCGTCACGTTGGTCAGCGGCCGACCGATGGGCACCTCCTGGGCGCTCTCGAACGACGCGGCCGGGGACGCCATCAGGTCCACCGCCGTGGCCACCGCCGTCACCTCTGTGAGTCCGTAGGTGTTGCGCAGGGGCAGGGTGGAGCCCACCGTGCGACGCCACGCGGCGACCCGCTCCGGCGCGGCGCGCTCTCCGCCAATCACCACCCACTTGAGCTTCGAGGGCAGCTTCGCGCGGCCTTCCTCCAGGCTCGCCGTCACCTCGTGCCAGAAGGCCGTGGGCAGGTTGAGCTGCGTCACCCCCGCGGCCTCGCACCGCGCCAGGAAGACCTCCGGCACGTCGAGCATGTCCGGCGTGCGCAGCACCAGCGTCCCGCCTCGCGTGAGGCACGGGTAGATCTCCTCCGCGCTGGTGTCCCAGCTGATGGAGGCGAACTGGAGCACGCGGTCCCCCAGCTCCACGGGGTACGTCTTCCAGGCCGCGCGGGTGAAGTTCACCAGCGAGCGGTGCTGCACCACGACGCCCTTGGGCCGACCCGTCGAACCCGACGTATAGAGCACGTAGGCCGCCGCCTCCGGAGGCACCACCACGGAGAGCGGAGCGACGTCCCCCGTCTCGGGCACGGCGTCCACGTCCAGGTAGACGCGGTCCGTGGTGTCGCTCAGCTTCTCGCGGACCTGCCCGCGTGCCACCACCACGCGCGCGCCGCTGTCCTCCAGCATGAAGCTCAGCCGCTCCGCCGGGTACTCCGGGTCCAGCGGCACGTAGGCACCACCGGCCTTCAGCACGCCGAGGAGCGCCACCAGCTGCTCCACCGAGCGCTCCACGCACACCGCCACCCGCGTCTCCAGCCCGACGCCCAGCTCGCGCAGGCGCCACGCCAGCCGCGTGGCCCGCGTGTCCAGCTCACGGTAGGTGACCGAGTCCTCACCGGACACCACCGCGATGACGTCCGGCGTGCGCAGCACCTGCTCCTCGAGGAGCGCGTGGATGCGCGCGTCCGCGGGCAGGGGCTCGCGCTCACCCGTCCACTCCAGCAGGAGCTGCTTGCGCTCCTCGGGAGGCAGCAGCGGCAGCTCCTCCAGCGGGGTGCCCGGGTTCGCGACGATGCCTCGCAGCAGCACGAGCAGGTGCTCGGCGAAGCGCTCCATCGTCGCGCGCTCGAACAGGTCCGTGCTGTACGTGAAGCCCCCGGAGAAGCCCTCCGGCGCGCGCGTCAGGTCCAGCCCCAGCTCGAACATGGCCAGGTTGGTGGAGTCGATGGGGTGGGGCCCCACGGACAGCTCCGGCAGGACGATCTCCGGCAGCGGCGCGTTCTGCAGCGTGAACATCGCCTGGAACAGCGGCGTGCGGCTCGCGTCGCGCGTGGGCTGGAGCTCCTCGACGATCTTCTCGAACGGGACGCCCTGGTGCTCGTAGGCGCCGAGCGTCCGCTCGCGCACCTGGGCCAGCAGCTCGCGGAAGCACATCTTCGGCGTGAAGCGCGCGCGCAGCACCAGCGTGTTCACGAAGAAGCCGATGAGCACCTCCGTGTCCGCCACGTTGCGGTTCGCGATGGGCGAGCCCACCAGGATGTCGTCCTGGCCCGAGTACCGGTGCAGCAGCGTCTGGAACGCGGCCATCAGCACCATGAACGGCGTGGCGCCTTCCTTCTGGGCCAGCGACTCCAGCGCCTGGCTGAGCTTCAGCGGGATGACCAGGTCCAGCACGGCGCCCTTGTGGGTGAACACCGCCGGGCGCGGCTTGTCCGTGGGCACGTCCAGCGCGTACGGCGCGCCCTCCAGCTGCTGCTTCCACCAGCCGACCTGCGCCTCGAGCGTCGCGCCGCGCAGCCACGAGCGCTGCCACACGGCGTAGTCGGCGTACTGCACGGCCAGCTCCGGCAGCGGCGAGGGCAGCCCCTTGCGGAACGCCTCGTAGAGCGACGTCAGCTCCCGCACGAACACGCCGAGCGACCAGCCGTCCGACACGATGTGGTGCACGTGGAGCAGCAGGATGTGGTCCTGCGGACGCAGCTTGATGAGCAGCGTGCGCAGCAGCGGCCCGCGCGAGAGGTCGAACGGGCGACGCGCCTCCTCGTTCGACAGCCGCAGGGCCTCCGCCATCCGGAGGTCCTCCTCGTCGATGCGCGACAGGTCCACCTTCTGCACGGGCACGAAGGTGGCCGGGTGGATCTTCTGGACCGCCTGGCCTCCCTCCGCGCGGAACGTGGTGCGCAGCGACTCGTGACGCCGCACCAGCTCGTCGAAGGTGCGCCGCAGGGCCCGCTCATCCAGCGTGCCCTCCAGCCGCAGCGGGAACGGGTTGTTGTAGAGCGTGGACCCGGGCTCCAGCTGGTCGATGAACCAGAGCCGCTGCTGCGCGAAGGACAACGGCAGGTCCGTCGTGCGCGGCACGCGCGTCAGGGCCGGGGCCTTCGCCACCGTGGCGTTGGCCAGGCGCTCCGCGAGCTTTGCCACCGTGGACGCGCCGAACAGCTCACCCAGGGGCAGCTCGACGCCGAGCGTGGCCCGGATGCGAGACACCACCTGCGTGGCCAGGAGCGAGTGGCCGCCCAGCTCGAAGAAGTCATCGTGGATGCCCACCGAGTCGTGGTGCAGCACCTCCGCCCAGATGGCCGCCAGCTGCGTCTCCAGGGGCGTGCGCGGGGCGTTCTCGGCCGGGTCCTTGGAGACAGGGGCCTCCGGGGCCGGCAGGGCCTTGCGGTCCACCTTGCCGTTGGACGACAGGGGCAGGGCGGCCAGCTCCACGATGGCCGACGGCACCATGTACTCGGGGAGCTGACGCTGGACGAAGGTCTTCACCGCGCCCACGTCCACTCCCGCGGTCTCCGGGACGACGTAGGCCACCAGTCGCTTGTCGCCCGGGATGTCCTCGCGGGCCACCACGACGACGTCCCGCAGGCCGGCGAAGCGGCGCAGCGTCTCCTCGACCTCGCCGGGCTCGATGCGGAAGCCGCGGATCTTCACCTGGAAGTCGACGCGGCCCATGAACTCGAGCGTGCCGTCCGCGCGCCAGCGCGCCTTGTCGCCCGTGCGGTACAGGCGGGCGCCCGGCGTCGAGGCGTACGGGTGCGGCACGAAGCGCTCGGCCGTCAGGTCCGGGCGGTTCAGGTAGCCCCAGGCCAGGCCGTCGCCTCCGACGAACAGCTCACCGGAGACTCCCGGCGGCACGGGCTGGAGCGCGGCGTCCAGCACGTAGGCCGTGGAGCTCGACAGCGGACGGCCGATGGGCACCGAGCGGCCCACCGTGTCCCCGGCCCGCAGCGTGTGCGTGGCGGAGAACGTGGTGTTCTCCGTGGGGCCGTAGCCGTTGATGAACACCGCGTCCGGCCCGATTCGCGACAGGTGCTCCGTCACGCGCTGCACGGGCAGCACGTCGCCACCCGCGAGCACCTGGCGCACTCCCGCCAGCGCCTGGCCCTGGTGCTGGACGACCTGGTCGAAGAGGGCCGCCGTCAGCCACAGCGCGGTGACTCCCGAGCTCTTCAGCAGCGCGCCCAGCGACTCGATGGACTGCGCCTTCGGAGGCGCGAGGACCAACCGTCCGCCGTTGAGCAGCGCGCCCCAGACCTCCAGCGTGGAGGCATCGAACGCCACGGGCGCGAGCTGGAGGAAGACCTCGTCCGGCCCGAAGCGCATGAACGTGTTGTCGCGCACCAGTCGCAGCACACCACGGTGGGGAACGCAGACGCCCTTGGGCTGGCCCGTGCTGCCCGACGTGAACATCACGTAGGCCAGGTCCTCCTCACCCACGGAGACGACGGGAGCGCTCGTCGGCTGCCTCGAGATGGCGCGCCACTCCGCGTCCAGCAGGACGGGCAGGCAGCCCAGCTCGGGCAGCTCGTCCGCGAGGTGCTCCTGGGTCAGGAGGATGCTGACTCCGGACTCACGGATGATCCACGTGAGGCGCTCCGTGGGGTAGCTCGGCTCCAGGGGCACGTAGGCCGCGCCCGCCTGGAGGATGCCCAGCATTCCGACGATGAGCTCCGGGGAGCGCTCCACGCACAGACCCACGCGGCCACCGGGGCGCACGCCCATCACGTGCAGGTGGTGCGCGACTTGGTTGGCGCGGGCGCGCAGCTCGGCGTAGGTGAGCTGGCCCTCCGCGTGCGTGAGGGCGATGGCCTGGGGCGTGCGCTCCGCCTGCTTCGCGAAGGCGTCGTGAATCGACGGGGGACGCGGCGTCTTCGTCGCGGTGTCGTTCCACTCCACCAGCACCCGGTTGCGCTCCTCGCGGGTGAGCATGGAGACCTGGGCGAGCGGGACGTCCGGCGAGGCGATGACCTCTTCGAGCAGCACGCGCAGGTGGCTCGCCATGGCGGCCACGGTGTCGTGGTCGAAGAGGGACGTTGCGTAGTTGATGCCGCCACGGAAGCCCGTCTCCTCGCGATGGAAGGACAGCTCCATGTCGAAGCGGATGACCCCGTGGTGGTGGTCCATCGGCCGCAGCGTCAGGCCGGGCAGGGACAGCGCCGGCAGCGGGGCGTTGTGCAGCGTGAAGGAGACCTGGAACAGCGGCGTGCGGCTGGCGTCACGGGCCGGGTGCAGCTCCTCCACCAGCTTCTCGAAGGGCACGTCCTGGTGCTCGAACGCCTCCAGCGTGGTGTCCCGCACCTGGGCGAGCAGCGCGCGGAACGAGTCCTGCCCCCGGATGAGGGAGCGCAGGACGAGCGTGTTCGCGAAGTAGCCGATGAGGGCCTCGGACTCGGCCAGTCGACGTCCGGCGATGGGCGAGCCCACCAGGATGTCGTCCTGTCCGGAGTGCCGCTGCAGGAGGACCTGGAAGGCCGCGAGCAGCACCATGAACGGCGTGGCGCCCTCGCGACGGGCGAAGGTCTCCAGCGCCTCGGTGAGCGGCAGCGGCAGGTGCATCAGCGCCGCGGCCCCATGGAAGGACTGCTGCGCGGGGCGCGGCTTGTCCGTCGGGAGGTCGAGGTGCGACGGCGCGCCCTCGAGCTTCTTGCGCCAGTAGCCGACCTGCTCCTCCAGGACCGGCCCCTGGAGCCAGTCGCGCTGCCAGACGGCGAAGTCCGCGTACTGCACGGGGAGCGCCGGCAGCGGCGAGGGACGCTCGTCATGGAACGCCGCGTACAGCGCGGCCATCTCGCGGACCAGCACTCCCGTGGACCAGCCGTCCGAGACGATGTGGTGCATGTTGAGCACCAGCGCGTGCTCCTGTTCGCCCAGCTTCAACAGGAGCGCGCGGGCCAGCGGGCCGCTCAGCAGGTCGAACGGGCGCCGTGCCTCTTCGAGTGCGAGTCGGACGGTCTCCGCCTCGCGCTCCTTCGCGTTCGTGAGCGACGTGAGGTCCACGAACTGGAAGGGCAGGGGGAAGGCCGGGTGGATGACCTGGACGGGCGTGTCACCGTCCGCGCGGAAGGTGGTGCGCATCGCCTCGTGGCGCTCCATCAGCGCGTCGAAGCCACGCTGGAGCGCGGAGAGGTCCAGCACGCCCTCGAGCTTCAGGGCCAGCGGGATGTTGTAGGCGCTGACCGCGCCGGCGAACTGGCTGATGAGCCAGAGGCGCTGCTGCGCGAACGAGAGCGGGATGGGCTTCGTCCGGTCCACGCGGACCATCGGCGGCAGCTCCGCACCCGGACGACGGGCATCCAGCCGCTCCGCGAGCGCGGCGACGGTGGGTGCCTCGAACAGGGTGCGCAGCGGCAGCTCCAGCCCGAGCGCGCCCCGGACGCGGACCACGACCTGGGTCGCGAGCAGCGAGTGACCGCCCATCTCGAAGAACCCATCGTGAATCCCGATGCGCTCCACGCCGAGGACCTGCGCGAAGAGCGTGGCGAGCGTCTCCTCCACGGGCGTCCGAGGTGCGACGTAGCGGCCGGGCTGGACAACAGGGGCCTCCGGCGCGGGCAGGGCCTTGCGGTCCACCTTGCCGCTGGGCGTCAGCGGGAGCACGCCCAGGTGCGTGAAGGTCGAGGGCACCATGTACTCGGGCAGCCGAGACTGGAGGTGCGTCTTGAGCAGCGACGCGGTCAGCGGCTCGGCGTCACCCGTGACATAGGCGACGAGGCGCTGGTCGCCCGGGGAGTCCTCGCGCACGAGGACCACGGCCTCTCGCACCGAGGCGTGTGACAGCAGCGCCGCCTCGATGTCTCCCAATTCAATCCGGAAGCCTCTGAGCTTCACCTGGAAGTCCGAGCGG
The DNA here is from genome assembly GCF_020037055.1 of Myxococcus sp. AS-1-15. Taxonomy (NCBI): domain Bacteria; kingdom Pseudomonadati; phylum Myxococcota; class Myxococcia; order Myxococcales; family Myxococcaceae; genus Myxococcus; species Myxococcus sp. AS-1-15. Next base: position 362,011 of record NZ_JAIQDF010000005.1, read on the forward strand.
CCCAGGTACTCCAGCGTCCCGTCCGCCAGCCACCTCGCCACGTCTCCGGTGCGGTACAGCCGCGCCTCGGGCACCTGCGAGTACAAGTCCGGCACGAAGCGCTCCGCCGTCAGCTGCGGCCGGCGCCAATACCCCAGGCCTACCTGCACACCGCCGATGAAGAGCTCTCCGGGCACTCCCACCGGCGTCGGCTGGCCCTGCGCGTCCAGCACGTACAGCCGCGTGTTCGCCACCGGACGCCCAATCGGAATGCTCGTGCGCTGCGTGCCTCGCGCGCAGTGGAAGTACGAGACGTCCACCGCCGCCTCCGTCGGGCCGTAGAGGTTGTGCACCTCCGCGCCCGCCGGCAGTCGCGCGTGCGCCTTCGCCACCAGCTCCGCCGTCAGCGCCTCACCACTGCACACCACCCGCCGCAGGTGGCTCAGCCCCTCCAGGCCCGGCTCCTCCAGGAAGGCTCTCAGCATCGACGGCACGAAGTGCACCGTCGTCACTCGCTCCTCTCGCAGCAGCTTCGCCAGGTACGCCGGGTCCTGGTGCCCTCCCGGCTTCGCCACCACCAGCCTCGCCCCCGTCAGCAGCGGCCAGAAGAACTCCCACACCGACACGTCGAAGCTGAACGGTGTCTTCTGCACCACCGTGTCCGCCGCCGTCAGCCCGTACTCCTGCTGCATCCACAAGAGTCGGTTGACGATGCCCGCGTGCGCGTTCATCGCCCCCTTCGGACGGCCCGTCGAGCCGGACGTGAAGATGACGTACGCCAGTGAGTCCGCGCCTCCCACCGGAGTGGGTGCAGTCGCAGGCTGACGGGCCACCGTGGCCCACTCCGTGTCCAGGCTCACCACTCGCGAGCCGTGCGCGGGCAGCACCGACTTCAGCTTCTCCTGCGTGACGAGGACAGGCGCGTCCGCGTCCTCCAACATCCCCGCCAGGCGCTCCCTCGGGTATGCCGGGTCCAACGGCACGTAGGCCGCTCCCGACTTGAGCACCCCCAGCAGCGCCACCACCAACTCCAGCGAGCGCTCCAGGCACACCCCCACCAGCACCCCCGGCTTCACTCCCAACGTCCGCAGGTGGTGCGCCAGCTGATTGGCCCGTGCATCCAGCTGCGCGTAGGTGAGGGTGCTTCCCTCGAAGCGGACCGCCTCCGCCTCCGGTGTGCGTCGCACCTGCGCCTCGATGAGCGCGTGCAGCGTCGCCTCCTTCGGGTACGCCTCCGTCCTCCCCTGGAAACCCACCAGCACCTGCTGCCGCTCCGCCTCACCCATCAGCGGCAGGCGCTGCACCGGCAGGTCCGGAGATGCGACGACGGCGCGAGCGAGCACGGAGAGGTGCTCGACCAGTCGCTTCATCGTGGACTCATCGAACAGCTTCGCCGCGTACTCGAAGCGGCAGTGGAGCTCGCCCTGGCCTTCGACGACCTCGAAGCTCAGGTCGAACTTCGACGTCCCGGTGGCGACATCCAGCTGGCTCAGCTTGAGCGTCTGGTGCGACGTCTCCGCGGGCGGCGTGTTGATGACGTTGAGGACGACCTGGAAGACGGGCGTGCGGCTCTGGTCCCTCGGCGTCTGGAGCAGCTCGATGAGCCGCTCGAACGGCGCATCCTGCCGGGAGAACGCGCCCAGGGACTGCTTCTTCACCCGGCCCAACAGCTCACGGAACGTCGGGGCCTCGGTGAGCTGGGTGCGCATCGCCAACGTGTTGACGAAGCAGCCGATCAACCCCTCCGTCTCGGGCTGCGTACGACCCGCGATGGGGATGCCGATGGCGAAGTCGTCCTGGCCCGCGTGACGACCCAGGAGCGCCTGGTAGAGCGCCAGCATCACCATGAAGGATGTCGCGCCTTCCTTGCGGCCCAGGGCGAGCAGCGGCTCCGCCACCTCGCGGCCCACCACGAAGCGCAGGCTCCCACCGTCGTAGGACTGCACCGCCGGACGCGGCCGGTCCGTGGGCAGCTCCAGCGCGGGGACTCCGAGGAGCTGCTCCTTCCACCAGCGGAGCTGCCCGTCCAGCACCACGCCTTCCAGGTACTCACGCTGCCAGACCGCGTAGTCCGCGTACTGCACGGGCAGCTCGGGCAACGGCGACTCGATGCCCGCGTTGTAGCAGGCGTAGAGCACGGACATCTCGCGCGCGAGCACCAGCGAGCACCACGCGTCGGAGATGACGTGGTGCATGACCAGGTTGAGCACATGGTCCTGTGGCCCCATGCGCAGCAGCACGGCGCGGATGACCGGGCCGCGCGCCAGGTCGAACACCCAGGCGCCTTGTTCCTCGCAGCGGCGAAGCATCGCGGATTCACGGGCCTCGGGCGTCTCGCCGGGCACGTCCTCCAGCGGCATCGGCAGCCCGGTCGCGGGCTGGACCACCTGCGTCGCCCCCGTCTCGGTGAGCTGGTACGTGGTCCGCATCACCTCGTGACGACGCATCAGCTCGTCGAGCGCACGCTGGAGCGCGGCGGTGTCCAACGGGCCCACCAGCCGGAAGCTGGAGCTGTTGTTGTACGCCGTGCTCGTGGGGTCCAACTGCTGGAGGTACCAGAGGCGCTGCTGCGCGAACGACAGCGGCAGCGGCTTGTCCCTGCGCGCGCGTGGAATCCCCGTGGGCACGGCGGGCGCGGCGACAGGGCGAGCCTCGGTCCGCACGGGCGGCGGGGCCTTGGCGGCCGGGGCAGGGGCCTTGGGAACCGGGACGTTGACCGGCTCCAGACGACCATCCGCGCGCAGTCGCGCGTGGCGTCCCGTGCGGAACAGCTGGGACGACGCGCCCTTCGGATGCGCCACCAGTCGACGACGCTCCTCTTCCTCGGAGCGCCACAATCCGGAGGGAAGACCCGCGCCCTCCAGCGCCAGCTCCCCGACGACGCCCACGGGCACAGGCAACCCCGCGGTGTCGAGGATCCATGGGCGCAGCCCCGCTGGCACGCGCTCATCGGGAGCACGCGGCAACAGCGCGCCCTCACGTGGCGCACCCGCGAGCAGGACCTGGAGCCCGGAGCTCTTCGCGAGCGCCGTGGCCAGCTCGGCCGAGGCCCCATCGAGCACCAGCGCGCCCACGGGGCTCAGCGCCTCACGGGCACCAGGCAGCTCGGTCAGCGTGCGGGCCAGTCGCGCCGACGTGTGCAGCAACACCTGGCCGGAGCGACGCGCCAGCTCCAGCACCTCGCTCACGCCCTGGTCGCCTTCGACCACGACCTGCTCCTGGCGGGACGCGGCCTCCTGCACCAGCTTCTGGCGGAGCACGGCCAGCTTCTCCAGGCCCTTCAGGACGATGGGCGTGTCCAGACCGAAGTCGATGAGCGCGGCCACCTCGTCCACGTCCGCCTCGCGGACATCGAGCAGGCGCTTGAACCCGCTCTCCACGGTGCCGATGAGGCCCGTGCCCTTCGCGTGGTGCTCGAAGGTGTGCTCCAGGAGCGTGTTGATGTCCTCCTCGGAGACCTTGTCGATCTCCCCCTGGTGGCCCTGGGCCGCCAGCAGCGACGCGGTGATTTCGGCCGAGCTGCGGAAGTAGCCGAGCAGCGGCTTTCGCACCGTGCGCAGCACCTCCTGCTCGTCGTCACCGATGAACGCGTGCAGCATCACCGTGATGTGGCCACGGCCCGGATGACCGTTGCGGCGCCACGCCTCGCGGTACATCGCGACCTTCCACTTCAGCTCGTCGATGGACTGCGCGAGCAGGCCCGTGAGCACGCCCGCGCCCACCTCGCCGGCCAGACGGAAGGTCTCCGGGTTGCCCACGGCCGTGAGCCACACGGGCAGCTCGCGCTGCACGGGCTTCGGACGCAGGGCCACCTCCACCGTCACGCCGCCGCCGCCCACGCGCTTCTGCTTCTCGCCCCGCCAGAGCGAGCGCAGCGTCTCCAGGTGCTTCATCAGGACGTTGCGGCGGTCCTCGAAGTTCGCCGGGGCGAAGGAGAAGTCCGCCACGTGCCAGCCCGTGGCCACCGACAGGCCCACGCGGCCGCCGGAGAGGTTGTCCACCACGGACCACTGCTCGGCGACCTGCATCGGGTCGTGCAGCGGGAGCACGACGCTGCCGGAGCGCAGCTTCAGGTTCTTGGTGACGGTGGCGATGGCCGCGGCCACCACGGCCGGCTGCGGGTACAGACCGCCGAACGAGTGGAAGTGCCGCTCCGGCGTCCACACCGCGGAGAAGTCATGCGCGTCCGCGAACTTCGAGCCCTCGATGAGCAGCTCGTACTTTGGCCCCGTGAGCGAGTCCTCATCGTTGGCGAAGTAGATGAGGCTCATGTCCATCGCCTGGGTGCGCGGACCACCGCCCTGGAGCCGCACCAGCCGGGCCGTGACGGCCTCGGAGGGGAAGGCCACGCGCAGGCCGCGCGAGAGCGCCCACAGCATCTCCAGCTCCGGCCGCTCGGTCGACGTGTCGAGCGCCGCCAGCCAGGTGCCGCCCTCCGACGGACGCAACCGCGCATCCATCGCGATGAACAGGTCCGCCAGCGCGTGGTGGTCCAGCGTCCACGCGGGCTGGTTCGTCCCCGAGGGCAGCAGCCACGCGGGTGCGTTCGCGCGAGTCACGCTCGGGTTCACCGATGCGGTGGTCTCCAGTTCCTCCACGTACAGCACGCGCGAGGCGTCCAGCTTGGAGGACGTGACGACACCGCGCCACGTGATGAGCAGGGGCGTCGCGGCATCCTGGGACGCATAGGTCGACAGTCGCCCCAGGTCCGTCGCGCCCAGGGCCACGGCCGCGCCACCCGCGTCGAGCACACCCCAGAGGACCGCCAGCTTGTCAGGGGAGGGGGGCAGGCAGACCGCGACGGTCGCACCGTTCTTCAAGCCGCTGGCGCGCAGTCTCGCGGAGACGCTCGCCGCGCGACGGGACAGCTCCGCCCAGGTCCAGGACTTCTCACCGACGAGCGCGGCCACGGCGTTGGAAGCCCGCTTCGCCCGCTCGGCGAGCTGTGCCGGGATGGAGGTGATGACCTGCGTGGGGCGTGGTGCGGGCCACGCGGAGCGCTCGGCCTCGGTGACGAGCGGCAGTCGGGAGACCCGCTCGTCGGGCCGGGCCATCGCGGACGCGAGCAGCACGTGCAGATGGTCGACCAGGCCCTGCGCGGTGCTCGCGTCGAACAGCTCCGTCGCGTACTCGAGCGCGCCGTGGACCCGGCCGGACTCGTCACCCAGCACGAGCGTCAGGTCCGACAGGGTGGTGCCCCACTGCACCGGACCGTCCGGGACCTCGACGATGGAGCCGCGCACGCCCGTCATCTCCAGGGCCGCGGCGCCGCCGCTGATGCCGCTGTGGAAGACGAAGACGGTGTCGGCCATGCGGCCCCGGCCGATGTCCTTGCCCGGGATGAGCGCTTCGACCAGGTACTCGTAGGGAACGTCCGGACGGGACTGGACCTCGTTGAGCTCCTGCTTCACGCGGTTGAGCAGGTCCCGGAACGTCGGGTCATCCGCGAAGCTCGTGCGGAACGCCGCCGAGTGCGCCACGTAGCCGATGAGCGGCAGCAGCTCCGGCCGGGTGCGGTTGCCGATGGGCGTGCCGACGATGATGTCCGTCTGCCCGCTGTAGCGGTGCAGCAGCGTCTGCCACGCGGCGAGCACCAGCATGTACGACGTGTAGCCTTCGCGCTTGCCGAACGCGCCCAGCTCGCGGGCCAGGGCGCGTGGGAACTCCACGGGAAGACGCACGGAGGTGAGCGGGCAGCTCGCCGGACGCTTGCGGTCCGTGGGGACGTCGAGCTGCTTGGGCATGCCCGCGAGTCGCTGACGCCACCAGGACTCCTGCTCGGGGAAGCGGCCTTCGAGGATGCCGGTGCGCTGCCAGGCGCCGAAGTCCGCGTACTGGATGGGGAGGGGAGGGAGGGGCGACGGGCGGCCCTGCTTGAAGGCGCCGTAGAGCTGCATCAGCTCGTTGATGAAGAGCGCGGTGGACAGCGTGTCGCAGACGACGTGGTGGATGCTGCCCAGGAGCAGGTGGTGCTTCGGCTCCAAGCGCAGCAGGACGGTCCGGATGACGGGGCCCGTCACCAGGTCGAACGGCAGCATCGCCTCCTCGCGGGCCAGCCGCATCGCCTCGTCCTCGCGACGGGCAGGCGTGTCCCCGGCGACGTCGACGATGGGCAGGGGGATGCGCACGTTCTCGTGGAAGCGCTGCACGGGACGGCCATCCACCACGTCGTACGTGGTGCGCAAGGCCTCGTGCCGACGGACGATCTCCTGGACGGCGCGCTCCAGCGTGGCCGGGTCCAGGTCTCCCTCGAGCCGCAGCACGAAGGGGATGTTGTACGCGGACAGGCCGGGCAGGTGCTGCTCCAGACGCCACACGCGCTCCTGCACGTAGGAGAGCGGCAGCTCGCCCGTGCGAGGCAGCGGAACCAGCGGGAGTTCGCGCGTCGGCGCCGCGGCGGGGGCCTGTCGCAACAGCGGCTCGATGCGCTGGGCGATGCCCGCCACCGTGGGGGCCTCGAACAACGCGGCCAGGGGGAGCTGGACGCCGAAGGCTTCACGGACCTGGTTGAGCAGCTGCGCCGCCATCAGCGAGTTGCCGCCGATCTCCAGGAAGTCGTCCTCACGGCCGACGAACTCCAGGCCCAGGCGCTCGCGCCACAGACCCGCGAGCCGCTCCTCGATGGGCCCCCGAGGCGCGTCTTCACGCACCGGGGCGACGGGCTCGGGCTCCTGAATCGAAGGGGGAGGCTCGGCGGGGGCCACCGGAACCGCGCGCAGCGACGTCATCGCTGGCGCAACCACCGGAGGCAACTGCGGCGCGATGCCCGTCGACGCAGGCGATCCGAAACCCGTCGCCGCAGCAGGCGGCGTGACGCCGGTCGCGACAGGCGGCGCGAAGCCCGTAGACGCTGGCGACCCGAGATCCGTCGGCGCAGCCAACCCGAAACCCGTCGACGCGGCCAACCCGAGGCCCGTCGACGCAGAAGACGGCGTGACGCCCGTCGCAGAAGGCGACCCGAGACTGGTCGAGGCAGGCGCCCCGAAGCCGGTCGACGAAGCCGGCGGCCCGAAACCCGTCGACGCAGCAGGCGACGCGAAGCCTGGCGACGCGGCAGCCGATGGTACGAGGCTCGGCGACGTAGGACGTTGCGGCTCCATCCCGGGCGACAGGGTCGTCACGGCCTGCGTCTCCGCGACGGGGAGCGGCGCCCCCGAGGCGGCACGGAGCTGCACGGGCTGCTGGGCCACCATCGCGGGCACTGTCTGCGCGCCCGGCTTCGCATCCACCCAGACTCGCTTCTCCTGGAACGGGTACGTGGGCAGGTGCAGCCGGCGTCTCTGCTCGTGGGCGAAGAAGGCGGACCAGTCCACCTCCACGCCCTGCGTCCACAGCTCACCCACGGACGCCAGCAAGCTCGCGTCCTCCGTCGTGGAGGCGCTCCGACGCAGCGTCGCCAGCGCCTTCACGCGGTCCTTGTCCTGGCCCAGCGACGCGCGCACCAGCGGCGTCAGGTCCTGACCGGGGCCTACCTCCAGCAGCACGCTGCACCCATCCTCGAGCAGCGCCCCCACCGCATCCGAGAAGTACACGGGCTGACGCATCTGGTCCGCCCAGTACTGCGGCTCGGCCAGTGCACCGCGCTTCGCCCACGTGCCCGTCACGCTGGACGCGTAGCGCAGCGTCGGCTCCGAGCGCGTCAGCGACGCCACCACGCGCGACAGCTCCGGCATCAGCGGCTCCACGTCCGCCGAATGGAACGCATGCGGCGCGGGCATCCGCACCACGCCCACGTCCCGCGCCTTCAACGTCTCCTGGAGCGCCTCCACCTCCGCCACCGGACCCGCGACGACGCAGCGGTCCGCCGCATTGACGGCGGCCAGTGACAGCCTCCCGGACAAGAGCGGCTGAACCTGCGACTCCGGCATCGCCACCGCGAGCATCGCCCCCGGAGGCATGCGGTGCATCAGCTCACCCCGCGCCACCGCGAGCTTCAGCGCGTCCTCCAGCGACAGCGCCCCCGCCACACAGGCCGCGGCGTACTCACCGAAGCTGTGCCCCAGGACCGCATACGGCTTCAGGCCCCAGTCCATCCACATCCGCGCGAGGGACACTTCGACGGAGAACAGCGCCGGCAACGCCACCCGCGTGTCCGCGAGCAGCGACGCGTGCCGCGACTCCTCCCCAGGACCCGACGTCAGGAGCGTGCGCACGCGCTCCCGCAGCTCCCCGTCCAGCAGCGCCAGGCACGACTCCAGATGCCGGCGGAACGTCGGCTCCGTGTCGAGCAGCTCGCGCCCCATGCCGAGCTGCTGCGTCCCCTGACCCGGGAAGATGAAGGCCACGCGGCGACGGCGCGCGGCCTCCAGGTCCTTGAGCTTCGTGGGCGTGAAGGGCTTGAGGAGCTGACGGGTCAGCTCGGCCGCGTCGCGGGCCACGACGACGCGCCGGTGCTCGAAGCCCTTGCGGCCCACGGCGAGCGTGAAGGCCGCATCGGCCACGGCCAGCGCGTCACCCTGGGCCTCCGCATGGGAGGCCAGGTTCTTCGAGGCCGCGTCCAGCGCCTCGGGCGTGCGCGCCGACAGGACGAACAGGTGGTGCTTGCGTGAGCTGGAGCCACTCGGAGACATCGGAGCTTCCTCGAGCACGGCGTGGGCGTTGGTGCCACCAATGCCGAAGGAGCTGACCGCGGCACGCCGCGGCGACTCGCTCCTCGGCCACGGCCGAAGGGTGGTGTTGACGAAGAACGGGGTGGCGTCGAAATCAATCTGGGGGTTGGGGCGCTCGAAGTGCAGGCTCGGCGGGACCTCTCCGTGCCGCAGCGACAGCGCCACCTTGATGAGGCCCGCGAGGCCCGCCACCGTGTCCAGGTGGCCGACGTTGGACTTGAGCGAAGCCAGGGCGATGGTGCCCTTGTGCTCGGGCCCCAGGCCGTAGGCGCGCTGGAGCGCCGTCACCTCGATGGGGTCGCCCAACGGAGTCGCCGTGCCGTGCGCCTCCACGTAGCCGATCTCCTCCGGCTTCACGCCCGAGCGCGCGAGCGCCTGCCGGATGACGGCCGTCTGGCCCTGCACGCTGGGCGCGGTGAAGCCCGACTTGTCGCGCCCGTCGTTGTTGGTCGCCGTCGCGCGAATCACCGCGTGGATGGAGTCCCCATCCCGCTCCGCGTCCTCCAGTCGCTTGAGGACGATGCAGGCCACGCCGTTGCCGGAGACGGTGCCCTGAGCCGCCGCGTCGAACGAGCGGCAGTGCCCGTCCGGCGAGAGGATCATCCCTTCCTGGTACACGTAGCCGGTGCGCTGCGGCACCGACAGGCGCGTCGCGCCGGCCATCGCCACGTCGGACATGCCCGCCAGCAGGTTCTGGCAGGCCAGGTGCACGGCGACGAGGCCCGTGGAGCACGCGGTGTGGATGAGGACGCTCTCACCCGTGAGCCCCAGCTTGAAGGACGTCTTCGTCGCCAGGCTCTCGTGCGTCGCGGTGCCGTAGAGCTCGAACAGCGCGGCGCCGTCCAACGGCACCGTGGCCCGCACCGCCTCCGTGTAGCCGGAGTCGATGGCCCCCGCGTACAGCGAGATGGCGCCCGGGAAGCGCTCGGGGTCGATGCCCGCGTCCTCCAGCGCCGTCCACGCGGACTGCAGGAACACGCGCTGCTGCGGATCCAACCACTGCGCCTCGCGCAGGGACATGTCGAAGAACGCGTGGTCGAACCGGTCCGCGCCCTCGAGCACACCACCGGCCGGGACGAACGCCGGGTGCTGGCTCAGCTCGATGCCCTCGGGCAGGCCAGGCATGCGCTCCAGCTCCTCGGGCTTGAACCGGGAGATGGACTCGACGCCCTCGCGCAGGTTGCACCAGAACGCGTCCACCGAGCCCGCGCCGGGGAACCGACCCGCCATGCCGATGATGGCCACGGCCCCCGTCGTCGACGGACGTGACACCGGCCGCTCCGGCGCCGGCACCGACTGGGGCGCGGTCGCCGCGGCCACCTCCGCGCGCTGCTTCTCCAGGGCTCGCGCCAGCCCCTGGACCGTGGGGTGCTCGAACAGCCACACGACGGGAACCGACTGACCCAGCTCTTCGCGCAAGCGCGCCGCGATGCGCACCACGGAGAGCGACGTACCACCCAGCTCCTCGAACAGGTGGTCATGCACGCCGACGCGCTCGGTGCCCAGCTCCCGCGCCCAGACGGCGGAGATGCGCTCCTCCAGCGGATTGGCCGGCTCGACGAAGCGCCCCTGACGTCCCGTGGAGGCGGCGTCCGGCTTGGGCAGCGCCTTGCGGTCCACCTTGCCCGTGGTGCTCAGCGGCAGCGAGGGCAGGGTGACGATGATGGACGGCACCATGTACTCGGGCAGCCGCTGCCGCAGGCCCGCGCGCAGGTCCGTCGTGTCCAGCGACTGACCCTCTCGCGGCGACACGTAGGCCACGAGCCGACGATCTCCCGGAACGTCCTCGCGGACGACGGCCACGGACTCGTGCACCGCGGGCTGGGCGGCCAGCGCGGCCTCCACCTCGGACAGCTCGATGCGGAACCCGCGAATCTTCACCTGATGGTCGGTGCGGCCGATGAACTCCAGCACGCCCTCGGGCCGCCAGCGCGCCACGTCGCCCGTGCGGTAGAGCCGCTCTCCGGGCTGGGTGCTGAACGGATGCGGGACGAAGCGCTCGGCCGTGAGGTCCGGGCGCGACACGTAGCCGCGCGCGAGCCCCACGCCTCCCAGATACAGCTCGCCCGGGACGCCCACCGGTGCCAGCTGCATGCGGGCATCCAGGACGTAGGCCGTGGTGTTGTCGATGGGCGTGCCGATGGGGAACGAGAGACCCGACGGCATGGGCCCCGTCAGCGCGTAATTGGTCGCGATGACCGAGCACTCCGTGGGCCCGTACGCGTTGATGATGGGCACGCGCAGCGAGGCCAGCGCCCGGTGCGCGTGTGGCACGGAGAGCACCTCGCCGCCGACGTGGAGCTGTCCCATCCGGGCCAGGATGTCCGGGCGATGCTCCACGAGCTGCGCGAAGAGGCCGGAGGGCAGGTGCGAGAAGGAGACCTCGTGCCGCGCCATGACCTCGCCCAGGCGGTCCAGGTCACTCGGCACCGCGTCGGCCGGGAAGAGGACCACGCGGCCACCGTGGAGCAGTGACGGGCAGACCTCGAGCACGGAGCCGTCGAACGAGATGGGCGCCAGCAGGATGCTGGTCTCCTTCGCGCCGAAGCGGGCGTAGGGCTCCGAGTAGCACAGGCGCATCAAGCCCCGGTTCTCGATGGCCACGCCCTTGGGGCGCCCCGTGCTGCCGGAGGTGAAGATGACGTAGGCCAGGTTGCGAGGGCCCGCGTGGGACACCGGCGCCGTGGTCGGCCACGACTCCAGCTCCAGTCCCTCGACGAGCAGGCGCTCGGGCCCCGCGTCCGGCAGGGTCAGCTTGTCGCCCAGCACCCGCGAGGTGAGCAGCAGCGAGGGCCGCGCGTCCTCCACCATGAAGGCGAGCCGCTGCACCGGGTACGCCGCGTCGAGCGGGACGTAGGCACCTCCGGCCTTCATGACGGCGAGGATGGAGACCACGACATCGAAGCCGCGCTCCAGGCACACGGCCACGAGCACATCGGGCCCCACGCCCTTCGAGCGGAGCAGGTGCGCGAGCTGGTTGGCCCGGGCCTCCAGCGCGCCGTAGGTCATCCGCTGGTCGCCCGACTCCAGGGCGATGGCCTGGGGACGCTGGCTCGCCTGTCGGGAGAAGCCCTCCACGAAGGTGGTGTCCGCGGGGTAGGGCCGCGTGGTGTCGTTCCACTCGGTGACCAGCTGGTGGCGCTCGTCGGCGGACAGCAGGTCCAGGGTCCAGAGCGGCCGGTCCGGAGCGGCGACCAGCGCTTCGAGCAGGTTGCGCAGGTGGCGGGCGAGGCGCGCCACGGTGGGCGCGGTGAACAGCTCGGTGCTGTACTCGATGACGCCGCGCAGGCCATCGGCCTCCTCGACCAGGACGAGGCCAAGGTCGAAGCGCGCCGTGTCGTTGTCCACGTCGAGCTGACGCAGGGTGAGGCCCGGCACGCGCATCGTCGGCGTGGGCGTGTTCTGGAGCGCGAACACCACCTGGACCACGGGGCCGCGGCCCAGGTCACGCTGGGGTTGGAGCTCTTCGACGAGGCGCTCGAAGGGCAGGTCCTGGTGCTCGTAGGCCGCGAGCGTCGTCTCGCGCACCTGGGCGAGCAGCGCGCGGAAGGACTCCTCGGGACGCACGCGGGCGCGCAGCACCAGCGTGTTGACGAAGAAGCCAACGAGTCCCTCCAGCTCGCCATGACGACGCCCCGCGATGGGCGAGCCGACGAGCAGGTCCTCCTGGCGGCTGTAGCGGGAGAGCAGCGTCTGCCAGGCCGCGAGCAGCGTCATGAACGGGGTGGCCCCGGCCTGTCGACCGAGCGCGACCACGCGGTCCACCAGCTCACGCGGGAGCTGGATGGGATGCGACGCGCCTTGAGGTGTGCGCATCGCGGGACGCGGCAGGTCCGTGGGCAGGTCGAGGACGAGGGGCGCCCCGGCGAGCCGCTGCTTCCACCAGTCGACCTCCTTGGCCAGCGTGTCGCCCTGGAGCCACTGGCGCTGCCACGCCGCGAAGTCGACGTACTGCACGGGCAGCGGGGAGAGGGCAGGGGCCTTCCTCGCGGCGAAGGCCTCGTAGGCCAGCGCCACCTCGCGCACCATCACCGCCAGGGACCAACCATCCGAGACGATGTGGTGCATGACCAGCACCAGGACGTGCAGCTCATCGTCCAGCTTGAGCAGCGCGGTGCGCAGGAGCGGGCCCGTGGACAGGTCGAAGGGCTGACTGGCCTCCTCGGCGGCGTACTTGCGCGCGGCGGCCTCGCGCTCCGGCGGCGCGACGTCCGACAGGTCCGTGAGCGGCAGCGACCAGGGCCTGTGCGGATGGAGCGTCTGGACGGGCTGACCGTCCTTCAGTCCGAAGGTCGCGCGGAGAGGCTCGTGGCGGGACACGAGCAGGTCGAGCGCCTGTCGCAGCGCCTCCGGGTTCAACGCGCCCTCCAGCCGGATGGCGCCGGAGATGTTGTACTGCGTGCCTCCGGGCTGGACCTGGTCGAGCAACCACAGGCGCTGCTGCGCGAACGACAGCGGCAGCTCGCCATCGCGCGGGATGGGCCGCAGCGGGGGCACCTGTGACGGTGCGTCGCGGAACAGCATCCCTTCCTCGACCAACTCCGTGACTCGGGCCACGGTGGGCGCGTCGAACAGGGCATGCACGGGCAGCTCGACGCCGAACGTGGTGCGCAGGCGCGAGACGAGCTGGGTGGCGAGCAGCGAGTGTCCGCCCAGCGCGAAGAAGTCATCGTGCAGGCCCACACGCTCGACGCGGAGCAGCTCACGGAAGGCGGTGGCGACGCGCTGCTGGAAGGGGGTGAGACGTTCGGGTGCGGAGGGCACGGCGGGGCCTCCCGGGGTCGGGGGTGCCACGGGGGCCGGGAGCGCCTTCCGGTCCAGCTTCCCACTCGGGGACAGCGGGAAGGCCGGGAGGACGACGAAGGCCGAGGGCACCATGAAGGTGGGCAAGCGCGTCGACAGGAAGTCCTTCAATCCACTCGTGTCGGCGGACGGAGTGGACTGGGTGACGTAGGCGACGAGGCGCTGGTCGCCCGGGGAGTCCTCGCGCACGAGGACCACGGCTTCTCGCACCGAGGCGTGTGACAGCAGCGCCGCCTCGATGTCTCCCAGTTCAATCCGGAAGCCCCTGAGCTTCACCTGGAAGTCCGAGCGGCCCAGGTACTCCAGCGTCCCATCCGCCAGCCACCTCGCCACGTCTCCGGTGCGGTACAGCCGCGCCTCGGGCACCTGCGAGTACACGTCCGGCACGAAGCGCTCCGCCGTCAGCTGAGGCCGCCTCCAGTACCCCAGCCCCACCTGCACACCGCCGATGAAGAGCTCTCCGGGCACTCCCACCGGCGTCGGCTGGCCCTGCGCGTCCAGCACGTACAGCCGCGTGTTCGCCACAGGCCGCCCAATCGGAATGCTCGTGCGCTGCGTGCCTCTCGCGCAGTGGAAGTACGAGACGTCCACCGCCGCCTCCGTCGGGCCGTAGAGGTTGTGCACCTCCGCTCCAGACGGCAGCCGTGCGTGCGCCTTCGCCACCAGGTCCGCCGTCAGCGCCTCGCCGCTGCACACCACCCGCCGCAGGTGGCTCAGCCCTTCGAGGCCTGGCTCCTCCAGGAAGGCTCGCAGCATCGACGGCACGAAGTGCACCGTCGTCACTCGCTCGTCCCGCAGCAGCTTCGCCAGGTACGCCGGGTCCTGGTGCCCTCCCGGCTTCGCCACCACCAGCCTCGCCCCCGTCAGCAGCGGCCAGAAGAACTCCCACACCGACACGTCGAAGCTGAACGGTGTCTTCTGCACCACCGTGTCCGCCGCCGTCAGCCCGTACTCCTGCTGCATCCACAAGAGTCGGTTGACGATGCCCGCGTGCGCGTTCATCGCCCCCTTCGGACGGCCCGTCGAGCCGGACGTGAAGATGACGTACGCCAGCGAGCCCGCTTCCGCCTCCCAACCGGGGTACCCCACCGGTTCTCGGGTTTCCTCGGCCCACCCGCCGTCCAGGCTCACCACTCGCGCGCCCGTCGTCGGCAGCACCGACTTCAGCTTCTCCTGCGTGACGAGGACAGGCGCGTCCGCGTCCTCCAGCATCCCCGCCAACCGCTCCCTCGGGTACGCCGGGTCCAACGGCACGTAGGCCGCTCCCGACTTGAGCACCCCCAGCAGCGCCACCACCAACTCCAGCGAGCGCTCCAGGCACACCCCCACCAGCACCCCCGGCTTCACTCCCAACGTCCGCAGGTGGTGCGCCAGCTGATTGGCCCGTGCATCCAGCTGCGCGTAGGTGAGGGTGCTTCCCTCGAAGCGGACCGCCTCCGCCTCCGGTGTGCGTCGCACCTGCGCCTCGATGAGCGCGTGCAGCGTCGCCTCCTTCGGGTACGCCTCCGTGCGTCCCTGGAACCCCACCAGCACCTGCTGCCGCTCCTCCTCGCCCATCAGCGGGAGGTCGGCGATGGGGCTCCGGGCATCACGAACCACTGCCTCCAGCAGGACGCGGAAGTGCTGTCCCAGTCGCTCGGCGGACGCGGCCGAGAACAGGTCGAGGCTGTACTCCAGCGCGCCATCGAGCCCGCCATCCGGCTGCTCCATCATCGACATCGTGAGGTCGAGTCGCGCCGTGTTCGTCGTGGTCTTGAGCACGTCCACGCGGACACCCGGAAGCGCGGGAGGCTGCATGGGCGCGTTCTGGAGCGCGAACATGACCTGGATGAGCGGGGACCTGCGGCCCTCGCGCTCGCCACCGAGCGCCTCCACGAGCTGGTCGAACGGCACGTCCTGATGGACGTACGCCGCCAGGGACTCCTCTCGGACGCGAGACACGAGCTCGCTGAACGTCGGGTTGCCATCCACGCGGGCGCGCAGCACCAGCGTGTTGACGAAGAAGCCGATGAGCGGCTCCAGCTCGGACCGGGTGCGCTGCGCCACGGGGCTGCCGACGCAGAAGTCCTGCTGCCCCGAGTAGCGGGACAACAGCACCTCGAACGCCGCGAGCAGGACCATGAACAGCGTGGCCCCTTCCTTCCGCGCCAGCGTCTCCAGCTCCGCCACCAGCTCCGGCGGCAGCGTGAAGAAGTGGCTGCCTCCCCGAATCGTACGGGTCGCCGGACGGACGGTGTCCGCGGGGAGCTCCAGCGCGGGTGCGCCGGTGAAGCGGGCACGCAGGCCCTCGAGCTGCGTTTGGATGCCCTCCGACTTCACCCACTCGCGCTGCCATGCCGCGAAGTCCGCGTACTGCACGGGCAGCTCGGGCAGGGGCACGGACCGGCCCTCCGCGAGCGCCTCGTAGATGGACGCCACCTCGTGGACCAGCACGCCCATGGACCAACCGTCCGAGACGATGTGGTGCATGCACAGCAGCAGGACATGCTCGGAGGCGGACGTACGCACCAGCACCGTGCGCAGCAACGGCCCGGTCTGGAGATCGAACCGGTGATGCGCCTCCTCGGACATCCGGGCACGCAGCGCCGATTCACGCGCGGAGTCCGGCAGCGTGCTCAGGTCCACCACGGGCAACAGCCACTGCTTCGGCGCGGGCTGGATGCGCTGGAACGGCACACCCTCCCTTGCACCGAAGGTCGTCCGCAGCACCTCGTGACGGCGCACGAGCGTCGCGAACGTCTGCGTCAGCACCTCGACGTCGAGCGCGCCCGTCATCCGCAGTGCCACGGGGACGTTGTAGACGGCCTGTCCCGGCTGGAGCTGCTCCAGGAGCCACAGGCGCTGCTGCGCGAACGACAGGGGCAACGCCTCGTCGCGAGCCACCGATACCAGCGGCGGCATCTGCGTCCGGGACGCCTTCAGCATCAGCTCCTCGAGGTGTCGCGCGAGGCCGGCCAGCGTCGGGGCCTCGAACAACACGCGCAGCGGCAGGTCCACGCCCAGCAGCGCGCGCACCCGGGTCACCAGCTGCGTGGCCAGGAGCGAGTGGCCTCCCAGCTCGAAGAAGTCGTCGTCCGGGCCCACCCGGTCCACCTTCAACACCTCGCGGAACAGCGCCGCGAGCTGCTGCTGGAGGAGGGGCAGGGAGTCCTCGGAGACGGTCGTCGTCGAGCCGAGTTCCGGCGCGGGCAGCGCCTTGCGGTCCACCTTGCCGTTGGGCGACAGGGGCAGTGCCTGGAGCGCGACGAACGCGGTGGGCACCAGGTACTCCGGCAGCTGACGCCGCAGGTGCTCGCGCAGCGCGCCCGTCTCCAGCGACTCCGGGACCACATAGGCCACCAGGCGCTTGTCACCGGGCGAGTCCTCGCGCACCACCACCGTGGCCTCGACCACGCCCGCGTGGGCGCGGAGCACGGCCTCGATTTCGCCCAGCTCGATGCGGAAGCCACGCACCTTCACCTGGAAGTCCGTGCGGCCCAGGAAGCGCAGCGTGCCGTCCTCCGCCCAGCGCACGCGGTCTCCGGAGCGGTACAGCCGCGCTCCCGGCGTCGACGAGAAGGGGTGGGGGACGAAGCGCTCGGCGGTGAGGGCGGGCTGGCCCAGGTATCCGCGCGCGAGGCCATCGCCACCGATGAACAGCTCGCCCGGGACCCCCACGGGCACGGGCTGCATCGACTCGTCCAGGACGAAGACCTGGGTGTTCCCGATGGGGCGACCGATGGGCACGGACAGGCCCACGTCGTCACCCGGGGACATCCGGTGGCAGGCCGTGAACGTCGTGCCCTCCGTGGGGCCGTAGCCGTTCACCAGCCCCTGGCCACTCGCCAGTCGCTCGCGCACTCGCGTCGCGGGCAGCACGTCGCCACCCGCGAGCAACTGACGCACGCCAGCGAGCGCCTCCGGCTGATGCTGCTGCATCTGGTCGAACAGCGCCGCCGTCAGCCAGAGCAGTGAGACCTGGTGACGGACCAGGGCCTCGCCCAGCTCCTTCAGGTCCGGCGTCGCCTGCGGGTAGATGACCAGCCGGCCGCCGAACAGCAGCGCGCCCCACAGCTCCAGCGTGGACGCATCGAAGGCCAGCGGCGCGAGCTGGAGGACCACCTCCTTGGGCCCCAGGTCCACGAAGCGCGCACCGGTGAGCAGGCGGATGACGCCTCGGTGCGGGATGGCCACGCCCTTGGGCGTCCCCGTGGAGCCCGACGTGTACGAGACGTACGCCAGGTGGTCCGGACCGAGGTCCGCGCTCACCGCGTGCGTGGGCCGGCGCGCGATGGCGTTCCATTCGGAGTCCAGGCTCACCAGGAACTGCGAGCCCGCGGGCAGCTCGTCCTCCAGCGAGGACTGCGTGAGCACCGCCACCACGCCCGAGTCCTCGAAGAGGAACGCCAGGCGCTGCGCCGGATACGACGGGTCCAGCGGCACGTAGCAGCCGCCGACCTTGAGGATGCCCAGCACCCCCACGACCATCTCCAGCCCCCGATGCAGGCACACGCCCACGCGGGACTCGACGCCCAGGCCCAGGGCGCGCAGGTGGTGCGCGAGCTGGTTGGACCGCTCATCGAGCTGCGCGTACGTGAGCGTCTGACCTTCGACCTCCACCGCCACGGCCGACGGAGTCCGCGCCACCTGCGCGGCGAACAGCGCGGGAATCGTCGCCACGGCCGGCAGGTCCACGTGGGTGTCGTTCCACGTGCGAAGGAGCGTCTCGCGCTCCTCGTCGCGCATCAGCGGGAGCTGGCTGAGCCGCTGCTCCACGCCGCCCCGGGCCAGGGCCCCGAGCACCACGCCCAGGTGCTCGGCCATCCGGCGGATGGTCGCCTCGGTGAAGAGGTCGGTGCTGTACTCGAGCTGTCCCTCCAGCGCGCCGTCGCGCTCCATCAGCGAGAGCGTGAGGTCGTAGCGCGCCGTCCGGGTCGCGCTCGGCAGCAGGTCGACCTGCACACCCGACAGCGACGGAGCGCGCATGGGCGTGTTCTGGAGCACGAACAGCGTCTGGAACAGCGGCGTGCGGGACAGGTCTCGCTCACCGCCGAGGGCCTCGACGACCCGCTCGAAGGGCACGTCCTGGTGCGCGAAGGCGGCCAGGGCCACATCCTTGACCTGCTGGACCATGGTCGCGACGGTGGGGTCCTCGTGCCACTGGAAGCGCAGCGGGACGGTGTTGACGAAGAAGCCGATCAACCCCTCCAGCTCGGGCCGCTCGCGGTGGCCCACCGTCGTCCCGGTGGTGAAGTCCCGCTGTCCCGAGTACCGCGCCAGCAGCGCCTGCCAGCCCGTCATCAACACCATGAAGAGCGTCGCGCCCCGCGCGCGCCCCAGGGACTCCAGCCCCGTCACGAGGTCCGCGGGCAGACGGAAGGCGTGCATCGCGCCCTGGTAGCTGCGCGACGCGGGCCGCGAGTGGTCCGTGGGCAGCTCCAGCACGGGAGCCCCTTCGAGTCGCGAGCGCCACCACTCGACCTGCGCGCCCACCGTCGCTCCATCCAGCACCCGACGCTGCCACGCCGCGAAGTCCGCGTACTGCACGGGCAGCTCCGGCAGCACGGGCACCTTGTCCTCCAGGAGCGCGGTGTACAGCTCGGCGATCTCCCGGATCAGCACGTCCACGGACCAGCCGTCCGAGACGATGTGATGCATGCACAGCAGCAGGATGTGTTCCCGCGCGCCCAGCTTCAGCAGGGCGGTGCGCAGCAGCGGACCGTGCTCCAGGTCGAAGGGTCGGTGGGCCTCTTCGACGATGCGACGCTCGGAGGCGGCCTCACGCGCGGGGGACTCCAGCGCGCTCAGGTCCTCGACCTCCAACGCCCAGTGCTCGGGCGCGGCGTGGATGCGCTGCACGGGGCTTCCGTCGCGAGACGTGAAGGTGGTGCGCAGCGACTCGTGTCGTCGAGCCACCTCGCGGAAGGCCCGGCGGAGCACGTCCACCTGGAGCGGTCCGCGCAGCCTCAGCGCCGCGGGCATGTTGAACGCCACGAGGCCCGGCTGGAGCTGGTCCATGAACCACAGCCGCTGCTGGGCGAACGACAGCTCCAGCGCGGCCGAGTCACGGGATACGGGCACCAGGGGCGGCAGCTCGGTCACGGGCGACGCGGCGGACAGGTGCTCGGCGAGCCGCGCCACGGTGGGCGCCTCGAAGAACGCGCGCAGGGACAGCGACGTCCCCAGCCGGGCGCGCAGGCGCGTCACCACCTGGGTGGCAAGCAGCGAGTGGCCACCGAGCAGGAAGAAGTCGTCCTGTCGGCCCACGCGCTCCACGCGCAGCACCTCGCGGAAGAGGTCCGCGAGCTGTCGTTCCAAGTCAGTCCGGGGCTCCTCGAAGTCCGCCGCGCCCGACGTGAAGTGCGGCGCGGGCAGGGCCTTGCGGTCGACCTTGCCGTGGGACGTCTGGGGCAGGGTGGCGAGCGTGACGAACGCGCTCGGCACCATGTACTCGGGCACGTGGCTCCGCAGGTGGACACGCAGTGCCTCCACGTCCACGGTGGCGGGCGCGACATAGGCCACCAGGCGCTTGTCGCCGGGCGCGTCCTCTCGCACCACCACCGCGACCTCGGCGACTCCGGCGTGGGCACGCAGGAGGGACTCGACCTCGCCCAGCTCGATGCGGAAGCCGCGCACCTTCACCTGGAAGTCGATGCGCCCCAGGAACTCGAGCGTCCCGTCCTGACGCCAGCGCACCCGGTCGCCCGAGCGGTAGAGGCGCTCGCCGGGGGTGGTGGCGAAGGGATGCGGCACGAAGCGCTCCGCGGTGAGCGCGGGCTGATGCTGGTAACCCCGGGCGAGCCCCGGGCCGCCGATGAACAGCTCACCCGGGACACCCACGGGCACCGGACGCAGGTGTGCATCCAGCACGTAGACCTGCGTGTTCGCCAGCGGGCGTCCGATGGGGATGGAGTCACCCGGCACGTCACCGGGGTTCAGCGTGTGCTGCGTGGCCGCGACGGTGGCCTCGGTGGGACCGTAGCCGTTGGTGATGGAGCGCCCCTGCGCCAGTCGCTCCTGGACGCGAGGCGCGGGCAGCACATCGCCACCGACCACGAGTCGCCGCACCTGGGCCAGGGCCTCCGGCTGGTGCTGCTGCATGACGTCGAACAGCGCCGTGGCCAGGACGGCCGCGTTCACCTTGCGCTCGATGATGAGGCTCGCCAGCTCCGCCACCTCGGGCGTATGTGCCGGGTAGACGACGAGCCGCGCGCCGAAGGTCAGCGTGGTCCACACCTCCAAGACGTGCGGATCGAACGTGGGCGCGCAGACCTGGAGGACGATGTCCTCCGGCCCCGTCGCCATGCGCAGCCCCTGGGCCAGCCGGAGCACCGCGCGATGCGAGACGGCCACGCCCTTGGGCAGGCCGGTGGAGCCGGAGGTGTACGTGACGTATGCGAGCTGGTCCGCGCTCTCCGGGAGCGATACCGGGTCCGCCGACTGGCGCGCGATGACGCTCCAGTCCGAGTCCAGCCGGACACGCGAGCGGGCCGGGAGCACCTCGGAGAAGGCGTCCACGGTGAGGACCGAGGAGAGCCCCGCGTCCGCGAGGACATGGGCCCGTCGCTGCTCGGGCCACGTCGGGTCCATGGGCACGTAGCTGCCCCCGGCCTTCAGGACGCCGAGCATGCCCACGATGAGCTCCAGCCCTCGCGTCAGGCACAGGCCCACGCGAGGCTCCGTGCCCAACCCCAGGGACAAGAGGTGCCGGGCCAGCTGGTTCGAGCGAGCGTCGAGCTGTCCGTAGGTGAGCACCTGCGCCCCGGCCTCCACGGCCACGGCGTCAGGGTTTGCCCGGGCCCGCGCGGCGACGAGCGCGTGCAGCGTGGTCTCGGGCGCGGCCTCGGCCACGCGGGTGTCGTTCCAGTCGACGAGCACCTGGCGACGCTCGGCCTCGGACATCAGCGGAAGCGCCGAGAGCCGGCTGCGCGAGTCCTCGACGATTCCCTGGAGCAAGCGCTGGAAGTGCTCCACCAGTCGCGCGGCCGTGGCCGGGGTGAAGAGGTCCAGGCTGTATTCGAGCTGTCCTTCCAGCGTTCCCTGGCGCTCCATCAGCGAGACGGTGACGTCGAACCTGGACGTGTCCGTCGCCGTGGGCAGCAGCTCCACGCCCAGGCCCGGGAGGGACGGAGGCTGGAGCGGCGCGTTCTGGAGCACGAACACCGTCTGGAACACGGGCGTGCGGGACAAGTCCCTCGCGCCGCCCAGCGCCTCGACGAGGCTGTCGAAGGGCACGTCCTGGTGCGCGAAGGCCGCGAGTGACTCCTCGCGGACCCGGCCCAGCAGCTCCAGGAAGGTCGGGTCACCCTCCAGTCGCGCGCGCAGGGCCAGCGTGTTCACGAAGAAGCCGATGAGGCCCTCGAGCTCCGGACGCGAGCGGTGCGCCACCGGCGTGCCCACGCTGAAGTCCGTCTGGCCCGAGTAGCGCGACAGCAGCGTCTGCCAGCCCGCGAGCAGCACCATGAACAGCGTGGAGCCCTCGGCCTGGGCCAGCTTCTCCAGGCGGGAGACCAGGGCCTGCGGCAACGAGAAGAACCGCGTCGCGCCGCGCGAGGTCCGCACCGCGGGACGCGAGTGGTCCGTGGGCAGCTCCAACATGGGAGTGCCCTGGACATGGGTGCGCCACCCTTCGAGCTGGGTCCTCGCGGCGTCGCCCTCCAGGACGCGCCGCTGCCAGGCCGCGTAGTCGGCGTACTGGACCGGGAGCGTCGGGAGCGACGACTCACGCCCCTGCGAGAAGGCCGCGTAGAGCAGCGCCACCTCGCGCACCAGCACGCCCATGGACCAGCCGTCCGAGACGATGTGGTGCATGCACAGCGACAGCAGATGCTCCTCGGCGCCGAGCCGCAGCAGGGCCGTGCGCAGCAGCGGGCCGTGCTCCAGGTCGAACGGGTGATGCGCCTCCTCGGAGAGCCGCTGCTTCACCGCGGCCTCTCGCGCGGAGGGCTCGAGCGCGCTCAAGTCCTCGACGGCCAGCGCCCAGGCGTCCGGCGCGGGGTGGACCCGCTGCACCGGCTGGGCGTCCTGGGTGGCGAAGGTGGTGCGCAGCGGCTCGTGCCGACGGACCACCTCCGCGAAGGTGCGGCGGAGGACCTCGACATCGAGACGTCCCGACAGCCGCAGGGCCACGGGGATGTTGTACGCGGCCTGTCCCGGCTGGAGCTGCTCCAGGAACCACAGGCGCTGCTGCGCGAACGACACCGCCAGGGCATCCTCCGTGCGCGGGATGCGCTCCAGCGGCTCCGGCCGTGCCTCCGCGGGCGCACCCTGCAGGGGCGCGAGACGCTCGGCGAGGCGCTCGACGGTGGGGGCCTCGAAGAGGGCTCGGAGGGACAGGGAGACGCCGAGCTGCGCGCGCAGTCGGGTCACCACCTGGGTGGCGAGCAGCGAGTGCCCGCCGAGCGCGAAGAAGTCATCGCGCGCGCCCACGCGGGAGTGGCCGAGCACCTCCGAGAAGATGCGGGCGACGGTCTCCTCCATCGGAGTCCGCGGCGCCAGGTACTCGTCCTCGATGACCGAGCGGTCCGCTTCCGGCGCGGGCAGCGCGCCACGGTTGACCTTCCCGCTGGGCGTCAGCGGCAGGGACGGCAGCACGACGAACGCCGACGGCACCATGTGCGGCGGCAGGCGCTCCGTGAGGGCCTGACGGATGCGCGCGAGCTCACGCGCGCTCCGGGCCCCGCGCATCGGGTCGTTCGCCAGCGCGGAGACGGGACGCGGGTCCTCCTCGGACGAGAGGTCGAAGAGCGCGGGCTCGCCCGTGCGGGTGAAGACCACGTCCAGCGCACCGTTCGAGTGCGCGCCCGCCCAGCTCACCTTGACGTCGTAGCCGAGCACTCCGCCCAGCGCGTAGAGGTCCTCCGGCTCCACGCCGCGCGAGCCGGGCCAGTCGCGGAGCACCTCGCGCAGCGCGGCCACATGGGGCGGGCGACCCGAGCCGGACAGCAGGTCGACCAGCCGGGTGTCATCGAGGATGCGCGCGTTCGGCAGGCCGCGCACCGCGAGCATCGTCGGCTGGGCCTCCAGCTTCTGGCGCAGCGACTCCAGCGACAGCTGGCTCCCGTCCGTCCAATCGGGGCGCGGGAGCGAGGTGGCCTCGCCGACGTGGAGGATGACCTCGTAGCGGAAGCGGCTCAGCTCGTTGTCGTAGCGGCCATGCTTGGGCAGGACCTCCACGCGGGAGATGCCGGGCAGGCGCGTGGTCAACGACGTGAAGAACGCGGGCGAGAGGACCAGCTCCTCCTCGGCCATCACGTCGCGCTGCACGCGGTACTGGAGCTGCGCGGTGGACAGGTTCGGAGGCGCGCGGTGCAGCCGCACCGAGGCGCGGAAGGCCTCCAGCACCTCCAGGTTGCGCACGTCGCCCAGGAAGATGCGGCCCCCGGGCTTGAGCACCGCCACCGCGCCCTTGAGCACATGGAGCAGGTAGTCCCCGCTCGGGAAGTACTGGATGACGGAGTTCAGGATGACGGTGTCGAACGAGCGAGGCTCGATGCCCGACAGGTCGTCCGCCGTGCGGTGCAGCAGGTGGACCGAGCGCAGCGACTCCCCGAGCCGCTCCTTCTGACGCTCGATGCGGTCCAGCGCGGGGCGCGCGAAGTCCACGCCCCAGTACGCCTCGCAGCGGGGGGCTAGCCGGTACAGGAGCAGCCCCGTTCCGCAGCCCAGCTCGAGCACGCGTCGGGGACGCAGGGACAGGATCTGTCGGACGGTGGTGTCCACCCACTCGCGCATCTGCGGCGCCGGGAGCGGGCCTCCGGTGTAGCTGTCGTTCCAGCCGGAGATGTCGAAGGTGGCATCCTCGCTGCGCTCACCTTGCGTGTACGTCTCGTCGTAGACGGCCTTCCACTGCGCCGTCTGCTCCACGCTCGCCGAGGTGTCCAGGTCGCCCAGGACGACGTACGCGGCCAGCCGCTTGTCCCCGGGCGAGTCCTCGCGGGCCATCACCACCGCCTCGCGGACCGAGGGGTGGGTGCTCAGCGCGGACTCGATCTCCCCCAGCTCGATGCGGAAGCCGCGGATCTTCACCTGGTTGTCGATGCGGCCCAGGTACTCGAGGTCCCCGTTGGCCAGGCGCCGCGCCAGGTCGCCCGCGCGGTACAGCTTGCGCCCACGCACGGCGCCGAAGCGGTCCTCCACGAAGCGGGCGGCGGTGAGCTCGGGGCGCCGCAGGTAGCCGCGCGCCACGCCCGCGCCCCCCACGTGAATCTCGCCTGGGACACCCACGGGCACCGGCTGTCCGGAGGAATCCAGCAGGTAGATTTGGAGGTCCGGAATCGGGCAGCCGATGACGCTGGACCACGGTCGGTCCACGTCCGCCATCCGGACGGGACGGTAGGTGACGTGCACCGTGGTCTCGGTGATGCCGTACATGTTGACGAGCGTCGGCTGCTCATCGCCGTGCCGCTCGAACCAGGGACGCAGCGCGGCCATGTCCAGCGCTTCACCGCCGAAGATGACGTAGCGCAGGGACAGCGTCGCGACCGGTCCTCGCGCCGCGGCCTGCTGCTCGGCGTGGATGAGCTGACGGAACGCGGTGGGCGTCTGGTTGAGGACGGTGACCTGCTCGTCGGCGAGCAGTCGGTGGAACGCCTCGGGCGAGCGGCTCACCCAGTACGGCACCACCACCAGTCGGCCGCCGTACAGGAGCGCGCCCCAGAGCTCCCACACGGAGAAGTCGAACGCGTACGAGTGGAACAGCGTCCACACGTCCTCGGGCCCGAAGTGGAACCACGCATCCGTGGCGGTGAAGAGGCGCACGACGTTGTCGTGGCGCACCATCACGCCCTTGGGACGACCCGTGGAGCCGGAGGTGTAGATGACGTAGGCCAGGTCGCTCGGCGCATTGCAGCGCGGCGGACGCGGGGCGGAGCCCGAGACGTCCGCGTCCGTGTCCATGCGAATCACGGCCGCGCTGCCCTGCGCGGGGATGCGGTCCTCCAGCGACGACTGCGTGATGAGGACCGGGGCCTGCGCGTCCTCCAGCATGAACGCGAGGTTCTCGCGGGGGTAGGACGGGTCCAGCGGGAGGTAGGCACCGCCGGCCTTGAGGATGCCGAGCAGGGCCACCACCAGCTCCAGCCCGCGCTCCAGGCACACGCCCACCAGGACATCCGGGCCCACGCCGTGGCGCAGCAGCACCTGGGCCAGACGGTTCGCGCGTCCGTCCAGCTCACGGTACGTGAGGCGCGTGGACTCGAAGGTGACGGCGATGGCGTCGGGTGAGCGGTCCACCTGCGCCTCGAAGCGCTCCACCAGCGTGCCGTCGCTCGGCGCGTCGGCGCGGGGGTTCCACGCGTGGAGGACGTGCTGACGCTCGGCCTCCGTCATCAGGGGCAGCTCGGCGATGCGCTGCTCGGGGGCCTCGGTCATCGCGCCGACCACGACCTCGAGGTGGCCCAGCAGACGGTCGATGGTCTCCGCGTCGAAGAGGTCCGCCGCGTACTTGCAGCCGATGAGCAGGCCCTCGGGACGGTGGACGGCCTCGAAGGTGAGGTCCAGCTCGGTGGTGCGGTTGTCCAGCAGCGACACGTCCAGCGTGAGCCCCTGGCCCACGGACAGGTCACGGGGGATGTCGTAGTCGTCGAGGACGAAGGCCACGTTGTACAGCTCGCGCCGCTGTGAGCCGGGCTGCACGGCCGCGAGCACGTGGTCGAACGGGCAATGCGAGTGCGCGAGCGCGCCCAGGGTGCTCTGCTTCACGGCGGAGAGCAGCCCCTTCACGGTGGCCTCGGCCGGCAGGCGGACGCGCAGGGGGATGAAGTTGGTGCAGTCGCCCATCAGCGCGCGGATGCCCGGGACCTCGCGGCCGGAGACCGCGGAGCCGAGCACGAAGTCGGACTGTCCGCTCCAGCGGTGGAGCACGGTGGACAGCGCGGTGACCACGCTCATGAACGGGGTGACGCCTTCACGGCGGCCCAGCGCGTGGAGCTTCGTCATCAGCGCGGCGGGCAGCAGCCGTGAGCGGCGGGCACCGTGGAACGACAGGCGCTGGGGGCGAGGACGGTCCGTGGGAAGCGCGAGCAGGGACGGCGCCTCCGCGAGCGCCTGCTTCCACCACGTCAGCTCCTTGCGCAGGGCCTTGGGGGTGAGGTGCTCGTGCTGCCACACCGCGAAGTCCGCGTACTGGAGCGTGGGCGTGGGCAGCGGGGACGGGTGCCCCTGGGTGAACGCGACGAGCAGGGTCGCGAGCTCCCGGGCCATCAAGCCGATGGACCAGCCATCCGCGACCAGGTGGTGCACGGAGACCACGAGGGCGTGGTCCTCGGCGGCGAAGCGGACCAGGGTGAAGCGGAGCAACGGACCCGTCGCGGGGTCCATGGGGCGCTGACCATCACGCACGGCCACCGCGTCGATCACGGAGGCCCGGTCCGCGACATCGTCCGCATCCGCGATGACCCTTTCGAGGGTGACGGAAGCAGGGGCGTGGACGTGCTGGGTGAGCGCGCCGTCCTTCGCCATGAGCGTGGTCCTCAGGACATCATGGCGGCGGACCAGCTCGTTCAGCGCGCGCTCCAGGGCCTGCGTGTCGAGCGGACCGCGCAGCGAGAAGGCGAGGGGGATGTGGTAGGCGGTCGACGCCGGATCGAGCTGCTGGATGAACCACAGGCGCTGCTGCGCGAAGGACGCGGGGTGGTCTCCCGTGCCGGGTCCGCCCCGGGCCACGGGCCCCGGACGCGAGTCCGTGCCGCCCTGGCCGGCCTTGAGGACCTCCGAGATGAGGCCCTGGAGGCTCACGTCCTGGAGCAGCGTGGCCGCGGAGACCCGTACGCCCAGGCGCTTCTCGATGCGGGACTGCAGGTCCGCCGCACCGAGCGAATCCATGCCCAATCGCGTCAGCGGCGCATCCGCGTCGAGTGCCGACGATGCCCCACCCAGCACGGCGGAGATCTCCTCGCGCAGCGCACGCTCCAGCTCCGCTGCTGACACCGAGGACGACGCGGCGACCGCACCTGCCCGCGCCAGCGAAGAGCCCGCGTCCGTGCGGCTGACAGAACCCGATTCATTGAGGGAGGGTCCGCCGTGCGAAGGCACGGTCGAGGCGCTCGCATCCGCTCTCCCCGTGGCGCCCGACGCTGCGATGGTGGACGAAGCGGCGCCTCCGGCCGAGGGCACACCGGACGCGGAGGACTCCACGGAGCCCGAAGCCACGATAGCGGACGACGCGGCGTCTCCAGTCGAGGGCACACCGGACGCGGAAGGCACGTCGTCGCGCGTCGGCGCAGAGGGCGCATCGCGTGCCGGAGTCGACGGAGCCCCCAGGTCCGAGCGCCACAACACAGTCAGCTCGCCCGAGGCGAGCCCCGCGCGGCACGCGTAACGCTGGATCTTCCCGCTCGACGTCTTCGGAACAGCCCCCGGCGGCAGCAGCGCCACGGTCCTCGGCTGGACCTCCAGCTCCCGCGCGATCGCCTGGCGAACGGCATCCGCCACGGCCGTCAGCGCCTCGGCGTCCTTCGACTCGGCCAGCTCGCGCGCCACCTCGGCCACCACCGCGAGCGCCTCGCCCTCCGACGTCTCCACCCCGAACGCCGCCACGCCCCCGGGCCGCACGCGTCGATGCGCGCGCTCGATGACCGCCTCCACGTCCTGCGGGTACAGGTTGCGCCCCCTCAGGATGATGAGGTCCTTGCGGCGCCCCGTGACGACGAGCTGCTCGTCCTCGAGCAGCAACCCCAGGTCCCCCGTCCGCAGGAACGCGGGCCCATCCTCGGCACCCACGGGCCGCGCCTGGAACGTCTCCCGGGACTGCTCCGGCTTGCGCCAGTACCCCTGCGCGACACTCCCACCGGACACCCAGATCTCACCCACCTCGCCCCGAGCCCGCGGCACCCGCGTCTCCGGGTCCACGATGAGCAGGCGCTGCTCGGCCAGCGTCGCGCCGCAGCTCACGTGCGCACGCACCCCCGCCGCATCCGGGGCCACCCGCACCGCGCTCCCACGCGACAGCGCCGCATCCTCCAGATGATGCACGCGCGGCACGCGGCCCTTCTCCTCACCGGTGACGATGAGCGTGCCTTCCGCCAGGCCGTAGCAGGGATAGAACGCCTCGCGACGGAAGCCCGCGGGCGCGAACACCTCCGCGAAGCGCTCCAGCGTGGCGGCGCGAATCGGCTCCGCGCCACAGAAGGCCACCTCCCACGCGCTCAGGTCGAGCGCCTTCACCTCATCCGGCGTCGCCCGTCGCGCGCACAACTCGAACGCGAAGTTCGGTCCGCCGCTCACCGTCCCGCGGAACCGGGACACCGCCTCCAGCCACCGCATGGGGCGCTGGAGGAACGACATCGGTGACATCAGCGTCACGGTGAAGCCGCCGTACAGCGGCTGGAGGATGCCGCCGATCAACCCCATGTCGTGGTACGGCGGCAGCCAGATGACGCCCACGCTGTCGCGGCGCACCTGGAACGCCCCGGAGATGAGCCCCAGGTTGTGAAGCAGGTTCGCGTGGGACAACATCACGCCCTTGGGCGTCCCCGTGGAGCCGGACGTGTACTGGAGGAACGCCAGCGCGTCGGGGCCCACGTCGGGCTCCTTCCACGTGTCCTCCGGGCCCTCGGGCAGGTCGTCGGTGGACAACCACTGGAGCGCCCGGAAGTCCGGCGCCTGCTCGAACACGAAGTCCGCGAGCCCCAGGATGCCCGAGGTCGTGAGCACCACCGTGGCCTGCGCGTCGTCGATGATGGCGCGCAGGCGGGGGAGGGTGCGCTCCAGGCGCGTCGGGTCCGGGGGATAGGCGGGCACCGCCACCGCCCCCGCGTACAGACACCCGAAGAAACCCGCGAGGTAGTCGAGCCCTGGCGGATAGAGCAGCAGCACGCGCTGCCCCACCGCGCCACGGGACTGCAACACCGCGGCAATCCGCCGCGCCTGGCGATCCAGCTCGTACGCCGTCAGCGCGGCTTCGTCGCCGTCCGACTCTCCCAGGAACGTGTAGAGCGGCTGGCGCGACGACTCTCCAACTGCGCGCACACGGAGAGCGTCATTCAGGATTCGATAAGGAGCGTGCATGGGGTGTGGGGCTCGTCGGGGCTGTTTTCGGCCGGCGGCTTAATAACAGGCGAGCCCGACAATCGCGGCCCACAACGACTACCCACATGCAGCTTCATTAGCGGTGTGAAAGTGGAGCACGGGCTGATCCACTCTCAGCATGAAATCGCGCTTCAGGCGCGACCGAACAAGCCCTTCAGCCACTTCATGAAGCCACGCTGCCGCGGCGGGCTGACGAGCGCAGGTACCGCTGGAGCGGCGGTTTGCTGCGCGGCTGTCGGACGCGCCGCAGGCGTGCGATTCACCGGAGGCGTGGATGCCGCGGGTTTCATCGGCACCGGATTGACGACGCGCGCACCGGACGTGCTCGTGGTGCGCGCGGAGGGTGCGGTGGGTTGAGGCGGTACATTCGCCGCCGCACTCTCCGTGTCGAGCTGTGCGAGGCGGGCCTTCACCGCCTCCGGTGTGTCCTTCGTGGAGAACGTGCTCGTGACCTCGCGCCCACTCGAGGACTCGCGCGCGGTCACCTTGAGGAGCGACTCGTTGTTGACCTCGAAGGTCACCGTCACCTGCACCGCGCCGCGAGGCAGCTTGGGCAGGCCGGCGAGCTTGAGCGTGCCCAGGTACTCATTGTCGGACGCTCGTTCAGAGTCGCCCTGGAACACGGTGAGCTCCAGCTCCGTCTGGCCGTCACGGTGCGTGGACAGCGTGTAGCTCTTGGTGGAGGGCAGCGACGTGTTGCGCTCCAGCACGGGCTTGAAGCGCCCGCCGGGCAGCCCCACGCCGATGGCCATGGGCAGCACGTCGATGAGCACCACGCCCTCGAGCTGTCCCAGGCTGTGCGCCAGGAGCGCCGCGCCCAGCGCCACGGCCTCGTCCGGGTGGACGCCCTTGCTCGGAGCCTTGCCGAAGAAGCGGGTGATCTTCTCGTGCACCAGCGGGAAGCGGCTCTGGCCTCCCACGAGGATGACCTCGTCGATGTCCTTGGGCCCCAGGTTCTTCGCCTTGAGCACCTCGTCGCAGACCTTCACCGTCCGGTCGACGAGCCCCTCCGTCAGCTCCACCAGCTTCTGCCGGGTGAGCGTGACGTCCAGGTCGTAGGGCTTGTCGTCGATCATCGTGACGAAGGCCACATGAACCCGCATCTCCGAACGCTCGGACAGCGCGCACTTGGCCCGCTCCGCCGCGTCGTTGATGCGCTGGAGCGCCACGCGGTCTCCCTGGAACGTGCGGCCCGTCTTCTTCTGGAACTCCTCCAGCAGGTACGTGACGATGGCGTTGTCGAAGTCGATGCCGCCCAGGAACGTGTCGCCGCCGGTGGAGATGACCTCGTAGACGTTGTCGGCCAGCTCCAGCACGGACGCGTCGAAGGTGCCGCCGCCCAGGTCGTAGACCAGCACGCGCTGGTTGAGCTTGCGCCCGTACCCGTACGCGAGCGCCGCCGCGGTGGGCTCGTTCAGGATGCGCTCGACGTAGAGGCCCGCGAGCTTGCCGGCCTCCCGCACCGCGTGGCGCTGGTTGTCGTTGTAGTACGCGGGCACCGTGACGACGGCGCGCGAGACGGGCTGGCCCAACTGGTTCTGCGCCACCTCGCGCACCTCGCGCAGGATGAGCGCGGAGATCTGCTGCAGCGAGTAGACCTTGTCGGACAGCTTCACGCCCGCATCGCCGTTGGCGCCGGCGGTGATCTCGTAGTGGAACTTGTCCTTGATGTTCTCGACGATGGCCGAGTCGTACGCGCGGCCCACCAGTCGCTTGGCGCCGTACACCGTCTGTCGAGGGTTGGTGAGCATCTGCCCCTTCGCGGGGTGGCCCACCACCAGCTTGCCGCGCGTGTTGACGGCGATGATGGAGGGCACCGTGTTGTGCCCCTCACGACTGTTGAGCACGCCCGGCTTGCCGTTGCGCACATACGCGGCGCAGGAGTTCGTCGTCCCCAGGTCGATGCCGATGACCACGCCCGCGCGCTTGGGCTCCTGCGTGCTCAGGTCCAGCGCCTCGTCCGACATCATCGTCACGGGCGCGGAGGCCACCGGAGCGCTGGCGGCCTGCTGCTGGGTCACCACCTGCGGGTTGGCCTGCTCCGCGGGAGGTGGGACGGTGTAGTCCGGGGCCCCGACACCCGAGGGGACGGGGGGGACGTCCGACTGGGCGTGGGGCAGGGCGGCGACCGCGGAGTCGAGGAAGCGGCGCGTCTGCGGGTCCAGCGACAGGAAGCGCAGGCCCATGCCGGCCACGCCCTGGCCTCCCTGTCCGGTGACGAAGTGGACCACGGCCTGGGCGTGGATCAACCGCTCGCCGCTGGCCAACCGCAGGTCCAGGGTGACGGCCGTGCCGGGCGGCTTCACCGCGCGGGCGCGCAGATAGATGCCACCGCGCGTGACGTTGCCGCCGTACTTCGCCAGGAACTCCTCTGGCGTCGCGAATGGCAGCTTCACGACCAACCCGACCGCCGCCTGATTCGATTCCGTCAAAGCCCGGTTCCTGAGACGTGAGTGGAAAGTCCGGTCGGATTATCGCTTGAAGTGCGAGTGAACGGGCGTCAAAAAGTCCGCCCTTCCAGGTTGCGTGGCGGCAACGTACCTCGTATGGAACCGCACCCGCAGGGCGCTGGTGCCTCGCGGGCCCCATGCCCCGGGAGCGCCGCCCATGTTGAACCCCGAGATCCGGCTCGCACTCACCTTCGATGATGTCCTCCTGGTGCCCGCCGAAAGTTCGGTTGTCCCCAAGGACACGGACCTGACGACCCGCCTCACCCGCAACCTCCGGCTGAACATCCCGCTGTTGTCGGCGGCGATGGACACCGTGACGGAGGCCCGGACCGCCATCGCGATGGCGCAGGAGGGCGGCATCGGGGTCATCCACAAGAACATGACGCCCGAGCAGCAGGCGCTCGAGGTGCTCAAGGTCAAGAAGTTCGAGAGCGGCATGGTGGTGGACCCCGTCACCATCGACCCAGAGGCCCCGCTGGGCCGCGCCCTGGAGCTGATGCGCCAGCACGGCGTGTCCGGCATCCCCGTGGTGAAGGGCAAGCGCCTGGTGGGCATCGTCACCAGCCGCGACGTGCGCTTCGAGACCAACCTCACCCAGAAGGTCGAGGCCATGATGACGCGCAAGCTCGTCACCGGCCGCGAGGGCATCAGCCAGGGTGACGCTCAGAAGCTCCTGCACGAGCACCGCATCGAGAAGCTGCTCGTCGTCAACGACGACTTCGAGCTGCGCGGCCTCATCACCATCAAGGACATCGAGAAGCGCCGCACGCACCCCAACGCGGCCAAGGACGCCAAGGGCCGGCTGCTCTGCGCCGCCGCCGTGGGCGTGTCCCCGGACCGCGAGGCGCGCATCGACGCGCTGGTGAAGGCGGGCGTGGACGTCATCGTGGTGGACACCGCGCACGGGCACTCCAAGGGCGTGGTGGATGGCGTGCGCGACACGCGCAAGAACTTCAAGGGCTTCGAGCTCATCGCCGGCAACGTCGCGACGGCCGAGGCCACGCGCGCGCTCATCCAGGCGGGCGTGGACGCGGTGAAGGTGGGCATCGGCCCCGGCTCCATCTGCACCACGCGCGTGGTGGCCGGCGTGGGCGTGCCGCAGGTGACGGCGGTGGATGACTGCTGCCGCGAGGCGGACAAGCACGACATCCCCATCATCTCCGATGGCGGCATCAAGTACTCGGGCGACATCGTGAAGGCGCTGGCGGCCGGAGCGAGCACGGTGATGATCGGCTCGCTCTTCGCGGGCACCGAGGAGGCCCCGGGCGACGTCATCCTGTACCAGGGCCGCAGCTACAAGAGCTACCGCGGCATGGGCAGCCTGGGCGCGATGAAGCAGGGCGCCAAGGACCGCTACTTCCAGTCGGACGTGGACGCGGTGAAGCTGGTCCCCGAGGGCATCGAGGGCCGCGTGCCGTACAAGGGCACGCTCGCCATGAACGTGCACCAGATGCTGGGCGGCATCCGCAGCGGCATGGGCTACGTGGGCTGCGGCACCATCGAGGAGCTGCGCAAGAACGCCACCTTCGTGCGGATCACCTCGGCCGGGCTCAAGGAGAGCCACGTGCACGACGTCATCATCACCGAGGAAGCGCCCAACTACCGCGTGGAGTAGGCCTCCCCGCGGGGAAACGAAAAGAGGGCCCGCGCCAGGAGGCACGGACCCTCGAAGGGAGCCAGCCCCTCAGGGGCCGGCTCGGACGGCCTGGCTACTTGCGGCCCTTGCGGCCACCGCCGCTGGGCTCCTCGGCGGGCGACGCGGCGGAGATCTTCTTCTCCGCGTTGGCCACCCGGCCCAGCAGCGAGTCCTTGTCATCCGGCTCCAGCGCCTCGATGGCCTGGCGCAGGGTGCCGAAGTCCAGGCGGGCGATGGTGACGGCGTTGCCGCCCTTGATCTCCTGCACGGTGGGCACCTCGACCAGCTCCCGCACGTAGGTCTCGAACTCGATGCGGATGTCGGCCGTCTGCTGGATGCAGTTGTCCTTGGCGTTGACGAACTGCTGGCTGCCCTCGCGGTAGCTCAGGTCCGGGTTGCGGTTCATCGCCTCCTCGAAGGTGGCGGTGCGCTTGCGCAGCGAGCCGTACAGCTCGATGTAGTCCACCAGCCGGTCCGTCTCGGGCCGGTTGACGTTGCGGGCCTTGACCAGCGCGTCGTTGGTGTCGTCACAGGTGAGCTTCTGGAGCTCGGCGACCCCTGGCGTGTCCTTCACCGCCATGTTCTGGGTCTCGCGGTCGAGCCGCTCGTCAGAGGAGATTTCCTTCACGCATCCAGTGGCGGAGAGGAACAAGAGGGTCGCAGCAGTGGAAGCGGACAGGCGGCGGAGCATCCGGACCTCGAACACTTGAGGGGACTTGGGCGTTGCTTTCCGGAAGTTTGTAGCGATAAGGGCCCCCAGCCGTCAACGACGCCCCCTTGGAGAAACTCCGGTGGACCTGCACGCCGAGAAGATCCTGATCCTCGATTTCGGGAGTCAGTACACCCAGCTCATCGCCCGCCGGGTCCGTGAGCTGGGCGTTTATTGTGAAATCCACCGCCCGGACCTGCCGGCCGAGGACATCCGCCGCTTCGCCCCCCGGGGCATCATCCTCTCGGGAGGCCCGGCGTCCGTGGAGGCGCCCGGCTCCCCGCGGTGCGATCCGTTCGTCTTCGAGGCGGGCGTGCCCGTGCTCGGCATCTGCTACGGCCTGCAGCTCACGGCCAAGCTGCTGGGCGGCCGCGTGGACCGGGGCGCCCACCGCGAGTTCGGCAACGCGGAGGTGGAGGTGCTGGCCCCCCGCGGCCCCTTCTCGGAGTTCCGTCCGGGAGACCGCGTCCAGGTGTGGATGAGCCACGGAGACCGGGTGGAGGATCTGCCCCCGGGCTTCGAGGCGATCGGTCGCAGCGGCAACTCGCCCTTCGCGGCGGCGGCCCACCAGAGCAAGCCCTTCTACGGCCTCCAGTTCCACCCCGAGGTGGTGCACACCCCGCAGGGCAAGGCCATGCTGCGCGCCTTCCTCTTCAACGACTGCAAGGTGTCCGGCTCGTGGACGATGAAGGGCTTCATCGACGAGGCGGTGGCCACCATCCGCAAGCAGGTGGGTGAGCACGGCCGGGTCATCTGCGCCCTGTCGGGTGGCGTGGACAGCTCCGTGGCGGCGCTGCTCCTGCACCGCGCCATCGGCCCCCGGCTGCAGTGCATCTTCGTGGACAACGGGGTGCTCCGGCAGGGCGAGCGGGCCCAGGTGGAGGCGCTCTTCGTGGACCGCTTCCACGTCCCGCTGAAGACGGTGGACGCGCGGGCCCGGTTCCTGGACGCGCTGGCCGGGGTGACGGACCCGGAGAAGAAGCGGAAGATCATCGGCCGCGAGTTCATCGCCGTGTTCGAGGAGGCCTCGCGCGACATCCAGGACGCGGAGTTCCTGGCCCAGGGCACGCTGTACCCGGACGTCATCGAGTCCGTCTCGTACAAGGGCCCGTCCGTCACCATCAAGAGCCACCACAACGTGGGCGGCCTGCCGGAGACGATGAAGCTCAAGCTGGTGGAGCCGCTGCGCGAGCTGTTCAAGGACGAGGTCCGCGCGCTGGGTCGCGAGCTGGGGCTGCCCGAGGAGATGGTGTCCCGTCAGCCGTTCCCCGGTCCGGGCCTGGCCATCCGCGTGCTGGGCGAAGTGACGGAGGCCCGCCTGGAGCTGGTGCGCCGCGCGGACGCCATCGTCCAGGAGGAGATTCGCGCCGCGGGGCTCTACAAGGAGGTGTGGCAGGCCTTCGCCGTGCTGCTGCCGGTGCAGAGCGTGGGCGTCATGGGCGACGAGCGCACCTACGAGTCCACCTGCGTGCTGCGCGCCGTCACCAGCGTGGACGGCATGACGGCGGACTGGGCGCGGCTGCCGTACCCGGTCATCGAGCGCATCTCCACGCGCATCACCAACGAGGTGCGCGGCATCAACCGCGTCGCCTACGACGTGTCCTCCAAGCCCCCCGCCACCATCGAGTGGGAGTGAGCGGGGCAGGGCGGGGCGTGAGAGCCGCGGTCCCCGTCACCGGCTGAGGAAAACGAAAGAGGCTGCCTGGCGGGGATGCCCAGGCAGCCTCTTCGTGCTTCAGGGACCGGGTCTCCGTCTGAAGACCCGGTCCGCTGGAGGGTGCATCACCCCGCCGGCTTGGTGGGGACGGTGGGCACCTGGGTGCTGCCCGGACGCAGCTCCTCGAGGACGCGGGTGGCGCCGTAGATCTTCTTCAGCGACTCGATGATGGCGTCGCTGTGCACGGCCACCGTGCGGTTGACGCTCTCGTCGAAGCCGTACTCACCGCCCAGCGACTGGATGTTGCCGTCGAACACCAGGCCGATGATCTCCGCGTCCTTGTTGATGACGGGGGAGCCGGAGTTGCCGCCGATGATGTCGTTGGTGGTGACGAAGTTCATCGCCGTGGCGCCATCGAGGTTCTTCTGGTTCTTCAGCCAGGACGGCGGCAGCGCGAAGGGCTCCTCGCCCGTGGCGTGCTCGAAGGTGCCCGCCATCTGGGTGATGGGCTCCACCTTCTTGCCGTCCTCCATGTAGCCCTTCACCGAGCCGTACGACAGGCGCAGCGTGAAGGTGGCGTCCGGGTACTGGTTGGTGCCGTAGACCTCGAACTTCGCCTTGGCCACCAGCTCCGCGTTCTTCTTGATGACGGCGTCGACGTTCTCCTCGTAGTTCTTGCGGACCGCGCGGCCATCCGCGTCGAGCGCCAGCGCCAGCTGGATCATCGGATCCTTGGAGGCCGCGATGGCCGCCTTGCCGCCGTCGAACAGGCTCTTGCGGGCGGACACGTCACACACCTTGGAGCCCTTGACGTCCTTGAGGACGCACAGCTTGGAGCCCTTCACCAGGCGGGCCGCCAGCTTGTCGGGGGACTCGTTGCCCAGGACCTTCTTGACGAACGGGTGGTTGGAGCCCAGCTCCTCGCGCATCTTCGTCAGGCCGAAGCTCAGGCGGAGGATCTCCAGCTCCGGGTAGATGGGAGCGGGGCTCAACAGCTGAGCCTGGAGCGCGGGCAGGTTGGCCTGGTTGAACTCGCGCAGGCGCTGACCGTTCTCCTTGGGGAGCTCCTCGGAGGCGCGCACCAGCGTCTTGGCGATGCTGTACAGGCTGGAGGACAGGCCCGCGCCCTGCTCGACGAAGGACAGGTCCTTGCGGATGTTGACCATCTGCGCCTGGGCCTTGGCGATCTCATCCCACGCGGCGCCGTACTTCTTCTTCATCTCCGGGTTGGCTTCGACCTTCTTGCGCAGGTCCTGCTCGGCGGCGACCTTCTGGCCGAAGAACTTCTTGTCCTGCAGCGCCTCCAGGCGGCCCTTGGTCGCCTTCAGGCCGTTCTCCACGCCGAACAGCAGGTTGTTGGAGATGCGCTTCTGCTCGGGGCCGCGCTTCTGGAACTCGGACACCATGCCGCGCAGCTCGGACATCATGAACAGCATCTTCGGCATGGCCACGTCGCGCTGGTACTCCAGCTCCGCGATGGTCAGCCCGCGCGAGGTGCGGCCGGGGTGGCCGGACACGAAGGTGATGTCACCCTCCTTGGCGCTCTTCTCGGACCACTTGAAGTAGTTGTCCGTCTTGGCCGGCTTGCCGTCCTGGTAGACGCGCAGGAACGTCACGTCCAGATCCCACCGGGGGAACTCGAAGTTGTCCGGGTCGCCGCCGAAGAAGGCGATGGCGTGCTCGGGCGCCATGACCAGGCGCACGTCCTGGAAGCGGCGGTACTTGTACAGGTTGTACTTGCCGCCCTGGTACAGGGTGACGGCGTCACAGCGCACCTTGGCGTCGCCCGCGGAGCACGCCTGCTCCAGCTCGGACATCTTCGCCTTCAGGGTGTCGGCGTACTGCTTGCCGGACAGGCCCTGCGTCGCCTTGTTCAGCGTCTCGGTGATGTCGGTGATCTGCTCGAGCTGGTTGATCTCCATCGCCGGGCACTGCGTCTCCTCGGCTTCGGTCTTCGCGTAGAAGCCGTTGGCGATGTAGTCCTTCTTCGCGCCGGAGAGCTGCTCGATACAGCCGCGGGCACAGTGGTGATTGGTCATCACCAGGCCGTTGGGGGACACGAAGCTGGCCGAACAGCCGCCCGCGAGCCGCGCGGACGACAGCCGGGCCTTGTCGAGCCACTGCTGGGTGGGCTCGAAGCCGTACTTCTCCTTCACCTTCGCGGACGGGAAGTTGTTGTACGTCCACATGCCTTCGTCGGCCAGGGCCGGAGCGGCGCCGACGAGGGTGGCAATCAGGAACAACCGTTTCATGGACAGGTCCTTTCCAGGGCCGGGGGTGTCGCGGTTCTGCGGTAACCCATTGCGTGGGTCAACCGGGAAAAAAGCCGGGAAGAATTCCCAACCACCCTGAACATCCGAGCGGCCGGAGGATTCCTCGCGCTGGGGCCATACGTGGGGGCTTGGGCTGTGATTTCCAGGGTGTTCGCGCCCGTTCCTGGGATGAGGTCGCTCCCCGGGCCGCCCGTCGCGGTGCGTCGAGGGCGGCCTCGGGGCGACTCAGGTCCGCATGGCGACGAGCGGGTCCACGCGGGTGGCCCGTCGCGCGGGGAGCCAGCAGGCCAGCAGGGCGACGAGCGCGAAGAGGGTGGCCACGGCGATGAAGGTCAGCGGATCTGTCGCCGTGACGCCGTAGAGCTGGCTTTCGAGCATGCGGGTCAGCGCCAGGGCGCCCACGAGCCCCAGGGCGATGCCTACGCCCGCGAGCCTCGCGCCCTGGCCCAGGACCAGCCTCAGGACATCGCTCGGCCGGGCGCCCAGGGCCATGCGGATGCCCAGCTCACGGGTGCGCTGGGAGACGAGCAGCGAGATGACGCCGTAGAGCCCGTAGGTGGAGAGCACCAGGGCCAGCGCCGCGAAGCCTCCGAGCAGGCCGAGCACGAGCCGGCGGAAGCCGAGCGATTCGGTGATGACCTGGTCCATGGTGAGGGCGCGGAAGACGGGCAGTCCCGAGTCGACTCGGCGCACGGCCTCGCGGACAGAAGGCAGGAGGGTTTCGGGGGGCACCGACGTCCGGGCGACGAGGACCAGGCTGTCATCGCCCCAGGGGCGTCCGTATGGGACGTGGAGCTCCGCGAGCGGCGTCTTGTCGAGCCCGGCCTGCCGCACGTCGCCGACCACGCCGATGATGGTGTGCGGCCCGGTACCCAGGCGGAGCTGGCGCCCCAGTGCCTGGCCGTCCGGGAAGTGCCGGCGCACAAGCGTCTCGTTGATGATGACGGTGGCGGGCTGGCCGGGGGCGGCGTCGGAGGCGGTGAAGTCCCGGCCCTGGCGCAGCGGGATTCCGACGGTGGCGAAGAACCCGGGGCTGGTGGAGCGTCGCTCGGCGCGGGGCTCGGTGCCGGGCTCCGGCGGGGGCTCGCCCTCGATGACGTAGCGGGCGTTGTTCCAGGCGCGCTGGATGGGCAGGAGCGAGGTCATCGCCGCGGCGCTCACGCCCGGGAGGGCTCGGACCTCTTCGAGGATGGGCTCCAGGAGAGTCTGTGGGACGTGGGTATCCAGGCCCTGGTCGTTGAAGAACCGGCTGTCGGGGATGGCGATGTGCAGCGTGAGGAGCTGCTCGGAGGCCAGCCCGGGCGAGGTCCCCAGGAGCTGGAGGAAGCCTCGGCCCAGCAGGCCCGCGCCGACGAGCAGGACCAGACAGAGGGCCAGCTCCAGGACGACCAGCGTGGAGCGGAGCCGGCGGCCCGAGGACGGCACGGCGCCTCGGAGGTCGAGCCGGGACAGATGGAGCGCGGGAAGCAGACCGAAGACCAAGCCACTGGTGATGGAGATGGCGGCGAGGAACAGGAATGAGGCCCCGTCGAGGGCGATGGCCGCCCGGTGAGGCATCGACTCGGGGGCCACGGCGAGCAGGCCGTCCAGCCCCCAGCGCGCGAGCAATCCGCCGAGCGCGCCGCCCATGAGCGCGAGCAGGAGGCTCTCGACGAGGAGCTGCTGGATGACGCGGGCGCGGCTGGCCCCGAGGGCCACGCGAACGGCGAGCTCCTGATGCCGGGCGCCGGCTCGCGCGAGCAGGATGTTCGCGACGTTGGCGCAGGCGATGAGGAGGACCAGGGCCACGGCGCCGAGCAGGAGCTTCAAGGGGCCGCTCCAGAGGCGGGTCCGGGCGTCGGCGAGCGATTCGACGCGGGAGGTGCGCTCCTTGAGGGCGTCCGGGCTCGCGGCGGCGATGGCGGCGGTGACGGCCGCGAGTTCCTGGTGGGCGGACTCGACGGTGAAGCCCGGGGCCAGCCGGCCGCGGACCGAGAGCAGCGTGGAGAAGCGGCCACGGGCATCGGCGGGAGCGACCAACGGGAGCCAGACGTCCGTCTTCGGGTCGAAGGACTCGGGGACGACGCCAATCACGGTGTGGGGAATGTCATCGAGGAGCACCGTGCGGCCGAGGACGGCGGGATTGGCGCCGAACCGGCGACGCCACAGGGCCTCGTTGAGGACGGCGACGGGCTCATGGCCGGGCTGGTCGTCGCCGGGGACGAAGGTGCGGCCGAGCAACGGGGGCACGCCGTGGACGGCGAAGTAGCCGGAGGTGCCACGGGTGGCCTCGAGGCGCTCGGAGTCGTCATCGGTGCGGAGGATGGAGCCGCCGACGGTGAAGGCGGTGATGTGCTCGAAGGCCTTGGCTTGATCGCGCCAGTCCCAGAATGTGAGCCAGGACACCGGGCCGCCGCTGCCTTGGGCACGGAACTCGACGAGCGAGACGATTCGCTCGGGTTCGGCGTACGGCAGCGGGCGGAGGAGGACGCCGTGGACGGCACTGAAGATGACGGCGTTCGCGCCAATGCCCAGGGCGAGGCAGAGGATGGCTGCCGCGGCGAAGCCGGGCGCGCGACGGAACGTGCGGAACGCGAAGCGTGCATCCGCGAGCAGGCTGTCGAGGAGTCTCATGGGACCGTTCGGGGTGATGTTGGTGGATGGGCGGAGGCCCGCATCTTGGCGGATGGAACGGCCGGAACGGCGCCCGGAAAGCCCGGGGGCAGCGGGGAAGAACCCGACGAAATCGCCCCCTGGTTCCCCGCAGACTTAGTTTACATAACGCATGTTATCGGACGTTCCGACAGAGGGAGACCAGGGTGGACGGCGGGCTCTCCTGGGCCATCCCCGGGCCTCCTGGCGTCCCGCCCGAAGCCCCTGAATTGGGGCCCCACCGGAGCCTCTGCCCGTACCTCCGACACTTGAGCCGACATGCCGTCCCAGACCTTCCGCACACTGTTCGTCGTCCCTCGTTCCGGACCACGCCGGACCTGTCCGCGCACCGTTCACCGAACCTCGTTTCGGACCGAGCGCCTGCCCGGCTGGGCGCTGGTCGCGACTCCTCGCTTCTCGCGGCCACGCTGGACGCGTACCGTGCCCGCCATGCGTTTGCTTCGACGAACCGCGCTGGCCTCCGCGTTCTGCTGCGGCCTGCTCGCCCTGACTGGCTGCCCGGACAAGACGGCCCCCGGAGCCCCCGATGCGAGCGTCGCCGCCGTGCCCGAGGCCCCCAAGACCCCGCCTCCGACCACGTTCGCGCTGCGCTACCAGCCCCTTGCCGATGCCGGCACGAGCGACCTCGCGGAGATCTCCCTCGAACCCGGCGACAAGCCCCTCATCCAGCCCACGTCCAGCCTCGAGCTCACGGCCTCGCACGGCCTGCGCAACTACCGGGTCCGCCTGTTCGACGAGGCCGAGCGCGCCATGGTCTCCGACGACGTCGCCGAGGAATCCGACGACAAGCTCGTCTACCGCATCGTCCTGCCCCAGCCGCTGAAGACCGGCTTCTCGTACACGCTGGTCGTCGACGCCCAGACCGGAACGGCCTTCACGGACACCCTGGGCCGCGAGGTCGATGAGCTCCGGACCACGTTCCAGATCGCCGGCGAAAAGGAGAAGCCGGCGCCGGCTCCAGCGCCCTCGAAGAAGAAAAAGCGCCGGTAAGCCGGCCCTCGGAACATTCCTGGGACGCGGAGAATGTTCCGCGGCCCCTCAGGAATGTTCGAACCGGCCCCAAGAACATTCTTCCGGAGCCCAGGCAGGCCCCAGAACATTCACGCCCGCAGCCCAGGCCCGGAACATCCCGGTTCCAGGATGTAGCGCCCTCCCGGGCCCGCTAACGCTCCGCCATGGGCGGCAGCTCCAAGGCAGTCTGAAGCTCCTTCAGCTTCGCCTGGATGACCCGGATGTTCTGCGGGCCCATGCGCAGCAGGTGCTTCTGCGCCTTGCTCAAGCCCTCCAGCTCGGGCGACGCGTAGACATAGAGCCCGGCCTGAGGCTGGACCTCCAGCGCGCCCTCCGGAACCGGAACCGAGAGCAGATGCTCGATGGCCCGGTTGAGCGTCGAGTCGAACGACTGTCCCGGCGGAGCAATCTCGCCATGGGCCTGGTCGATGAGCGGCTTCAGGTCCTTGAACAGGCTCCGAGCCACCTGCGCATCGAACGTCCCGAACACACGCGCGACCAGGTCGTACCGGGCATGGCTGCGCGGGTCGATGGTCACCTTCTTGTCCTTGCCCTCGACGACCTGGAACCCACCGGCCGGCGCCAGGAACCCCAGCACCATCCGAGGACTCGTGCCGTCGGCGACGTTGTTCACGGCCGCCGTCACCCGGCGCACCAGGTCCTTCTCCTGGAGCCAGCGCTGGAGCTCGGCTTCCTCCGACATCCGACTCGCCAGCTCACGGACCCGGCCGTCACTCTCCGGAAGCGACGCCGTGGGCGCCGCGGGAGCGACTCCAGCATCCACGGGCTTCGGCGCCTCCGCCACCACGGGCACGGGCACCGGCTCCTTGCGGAACGCGCCCATCGCCACGGCCACGCCCACTCCCACGGCCACCACGGGACCTCCGATCAGCGCGGCCTTCTTCCCAGCCGAGCCGGGCTTGGGCGTCTCCGAGCTCTGCATCGGGTCCGTCGGTTCGCTCATGTGCGCATCCCTCCAGGGTGAGTCACACCCTACAAACGACTCCCCGGCGCATTCCACGGCCCCGGCCACGCGCCGACGCCCGGTTGTTCACCGGAAGAGACTCCAGAAGGGTGACGACACGAAACCACCCTGCCCGCCCCGGCTCAGGGAAACTGCTCCTCGGCGCGGACCCGGGCAAGCGTCTGCAGATCCCGCTCCGTGGGTCCCAGCTCCAGGATGATGCGGCTCACGTCGTACAGGACATCCCCGCGCTCGAACACGGGCAGCCGGGGCACGTCCTGGTTCAAGTCATCCGCGCCGCGGTTGTACGCCACGTCCATCAGCGTGCGGAGCTGGAACGAGTCATACAGGTTGTACTCGACCAGGAACCGCAGGGCCTCCACGTCGCCGCGCCGCGTGTACGCACGCCACAGCAGCACCGCGTCGTAGCCGTTCACACCCTTCATGTGCGGCGGACGCTCGGCGCCAATCTGGCCCTCGATGTCCTTCAGCCCGCCGCCCATCCCCAACCGCCGCGTGACGAAGCGCAGATCGATGTGCGCCTCCGGCACCGGGAAGCGCGCCGGCCCGAAGTAGTTCTTCAACACCGGCACGTCGAAGGTGGAGCCGTTGAACGTCACCCACAGCCGGCGGGCCGCCATCGCCTCCGGCAGCGCATCCATGTTCCGCCCCTGGATGAACACGTGCAGCCCGGTCGAGTCGAACAGGCTCACCACCGTGGGCGCCTGTGCCTCCCGGCCATCCGTCTCGATGTCGAAGTAGACGGCGTCGTGCTGGAACTCGGGATACAGCCGCCAGTGCTCCCGAGGAGGAACCAGCTCCGCGAGCCGCCGCAGGTCCCGGCGCTCCAGCGCCTCACGGGCCTGGGCAATCCGCTCGCGCGCGATGTCGTCCGTCTTCCGGGTGATGGCCACACCCTGTCCGGCCGCCGGAAAGTCATCCCAGCTCTTGATGCCCCGCGCCCACAAGTCCTTCTCACGCCAGGGCCCCACGCCGGGGATGTGCTGGAACGTCCGCTGAAGCATCAATCGAGCGCGCCCAGCCTTCCCGCCACCAGCTCGTCCAGCAGCGGGATGTCCGCCTCGCAGAACGGCAGGGCCTGCATCTCCACCGGCGTGTGGAACGCCAGCGCATGCGCCCCCAGCGGCTTCGGCTCGCCCGACACCACCCGCGCCGCGTAGAGCACCAGCTCCACCGTCAGGTCCGGGTACGGGTGCTTGCCCTCCCACAGCCGCCGGCCCACGGAGAGCTCCACATCCAGCTCCTCGCGACACTCGCGAGCGAGGGCCACCTCGTCCGTCTCCCCGGCCTCCACCTTGCCGCCGGGGAACTCCCACAGGAGCGCGCGGCTCCCACCGGGGAGCCGCTGCTGCACCAGGAAGCGCTGGGTGTCGACGGGACCGGGAATCAGCGCCGCCACCACGCGGACCGTCCGGGTCGTCACCGCCGTCACCCCTTCAATCCGTTGAAGTCCAACGCGTAGAGCCAGCCGTTGTTGGAGAGCACGAACAGCTTCGAGCCCGCCACGAAGGGCGTCGCCGAGACGCCGTCCCCGGGGTTCCACGACACGCGCGCCTGGCCCGTCTTCGGGTCCAGGAACAGCAGCGAGCGCTGGATGGGGACGATGAGCATTCCCTTGGCGAACACTGGAGCCTGCGCGGCCCTTTCACCCAGGGGGTGCGTCCACAGGAGCCGCCCGTCCTCCGCCAGGTAGGCGTCCACACGGCCATCGCCCACCGCGAAGAGCATCTTCCCCTTCGACAGCAGCGCCGTCATGCCGCCCACGGAGCTGGT
The DNA here is from genome assembly GCF_020037055.1 of Myxococcus sp. AS-1-15. NCBI lineage: Bacteria > Pseudomonadati > Myxococcota > Myxococcia > Myxococcales > Myxococcaceae > Myxococcus > Myxococcus sp. AS-1-15. The sequence continues at coordinate 406,556 of NZ_JAIQDF010000005.1, forward strand.
CCAGACCAGGTCCCCGGACTCCGCCTCGAGCGCGTAGATGCCGCTCTTGTACGAGGCCACGTAGAGCTGACCGTGCTCGTCCATCACCGGCGTCGAGTCCACATCCAGGAACTCGTTGCCGCTGCCGGACAGGGACTTCTCCCAGTTGGCGCTGCCGTCCCGCATGGTCAGCGAGACGACGTAGCCGTCGGAGAAGCCCACGTAGACATTGCCCTCGCGCACCAGCGGCGTGGACGCGCCGCGCACCGAGAAGCCCGACGGAGGATCCCTGCGGTACTGCCAGGCCCACACGCCATCCGCGGCCTTCACCGCGAACAGGGTGTCGCTCTCCGAGGCCACCAGCACCAGGCCCTCGGCCACGACGGGCACCGTCGCCAGCGACTCGCCGGCCACGTACTTCCACTTCTCCTCGCCCGTGGCCGCGTCCAGCGCGTACAGCGTGCCGTCGCCCCCGGGGATGAAGGCGACGCCGTCGCTCACCCGGGCGCCCGCCGCGAAGCGCGTGCTGGTCTTCTTGGACCACTTCACCTGGCCGTCCGGCCCGATGCCGCGGATGAACCCGTCCCGCGTCAGCGCGATGACAGTCCTGCTCAGCCCGTCATACGCCGGCGTCGCGACCTCGCGCGGGGCGTACTCCATGAGGGTGGGCGTCACCAACGGCGCCCACCAGGCCACGGAGAAGTAATCCAGCGGCGGGGCCTGCTCCGTCCGAGGCAGCTCCGGATTGCCGTAGCGCGGCAGGCTGCTGCACCCGCCCAGGAGACCGAGCGCCACAGCGCTCCCCAGCCAATGCTTCCAGCTCACGCGCTGCTTCCTCATCGTCCGTGCTACCCCGCGTCCGTACCAGTGGCGGCGGGCTGCGCCGGCACCGGAATCTTCACGCCCTGCGAGGCCAGCACCGCCAGCCGCTCGCTCGACAGCCGCGCCGCGGTGGTGTTCGGGTGGTCCGTCGACACCTTCGACAGGACGCTGGCCGCCTCGTCCTTCTTGTCCTGCGCGATGAGCATGCGGCCCTTGTGGTAGTCGCCCATGCCCGCCAGGAACTCCCCACCGCCCGCGGCGCCCATCTGCTCGAAGGCCTTCAGGGCCTCGTCGAACTTCTTCTCCGCCTCGAAGGCATAGCCCTGACCCTCGAACGCGCCCGCGCGGAGCGGATCATTCTGGGCGGCGCCCTTGAGGAACTCGCCGAAGGAGGCCTGCGCGTCCGCGAAGTTGCCCAGGCGGAACTGCGCCTCGCCCAGCGACAGCGCGGCCGTGGTGGCCGAGCGGGTGCCGCCGTGCTCCTTGCGGAAGTCCGACAGGGCCTTCACCAGCGCCTCGTCGCGCTCCTTGACGCTCTTGAAGGGCGTCTCCGTGTCGCCGGGCTGGGCGGGCTGCACGCCGTCGATGGGACGGTCCAGCACGGAGAGCGCCTGGCCCAGGGCCTGGGACGCCTTCTCCTCGCCGCGCTTGGACAGCTCGCTGGCGATGGCCGCGCCCACGCCGCCGAGGATGATGACGGCGACGACGATGCCGATGAGCTTCTGCCGCTGGGCCAGCCAGTCACGCGCGTCGTTGCCCACCTTCTGGAAGGTGTCCGGCTGACGAAGCTCCTGCTGGCGAATCTTCTCGGTCTTGGTTCCAGCCACGTCGGTCAACCTCTCTCTGCGCTTCGATGCTCTACCCTGTCGGAGAGCGGGAGGGCGGCGCACTGTACGGAGCGCGCGCCGCGAGTGTCAACGCACGGACGCTTCAGTGTTTGCCCTGGAGGTGGGGCTTCTTTCGCGCCTCTCGCTTGGCCTTGCCGGGGCGCTCCTTGAAGAAGAGCCGGATGGGCACGCGCAGGTCGAACGTCTTGCGGAGCTGATTGGTGATGTAGCGCTTGTACATGTCCGGAACGCCCTCCGGGTAGTTGCACGTGAGCGCGAACGTCGGGGGCGCCGCCGCCACCTGGGTGATGTAGTACAGCCGCAGGGGCTTGCCCCGGGCGATGGGCGCCGGGTGGTTGTCCACCATGTGCTCCAACAGGCGATTGAGCTGGGGCGTGGGCGCCCGGAACCGGAACTGCTCGGCCAGCTCCACCGCCACGTCCACCACCTTCTCCACCTTCGAGCCCGTCAGCGCGGACGTGAAGAGGATGGGCGCGTAGCCCACGAACTTCAGCGCGTGCTTGAGCGACTCGCGGTAGGCCTCCTGGCGACGCTGGTCCTGGTCCACCAGGTCCCACTTGTTCACCACGATGACCAGCGCGCGGCCCCGCTCCTCGGCCAGGCCCGCCAGCTTCGCGTCCTGGTCCACCGCGGGCTCCGTGGCGTCCATCAGCAGCACCGCCACGTCGCTGCGCTCCATCACCTTCAGCGCCGCGATGACCGAGTACTTCTCCACCTGGTGGGCAATCGTCTTCTTGCGCCGGATGCCCGCAGTGTCCGTGAGGAGCAGCTTCTTGCCCTTGTACTCGAGCGGCGAGTCGATGGGATCTCTCGTCGTGCCCGGCACGTCGCTGGCCACCACCCGCTTCTCCTTCAGGATGGCGTTGACCAGGGTGCTCTTGCCCACGTTGGGCCGGCCGATGATGGCCACGCGGATGATGCCGTCGTCCGGGGGCGCGGTGTCGTCCTCGCCCTCCTCCTTCGGCGGCAGCTTCTCCACCACCTCGTCGAACAGGCCGTTGATGCCCAGGGCGTGCTCGGCGGACAGCGCGTGCACCTCGCCCAGGCCCAGCTTGTAGAAGTCCGCGGCCAGGGCCTGCATCGTGCCCGTGGTGTTGTCCAGCTTGTTGGCCGCGACGATGACGGGCTTGCCGCTCTTGCGCAGGTAGCCGGCCACCGCCTCGTCCGCGGGCGTGACGCCGTCGCGCCCGTCCACGACGAAGACGATGACGTCGCACTCCTCCACGGCCAGCTGCGCCTGCTCGCGCACCTGCTGCAGCAGGGAGTCCTTCTCGCCCGGGACGAAGCCGCCCGTGTCGATGAAGGTGAACGAGCGGCCTCCCCACACCGCGTCCGCGTAGTGACGGTCTCTCGTCACGCCCGGCTGGTCCTCGACCAGCGCGAGGCGCCTGCCGATGAGACGGTTGAACAGCGTGCTCTTGCCCACGTTGGGGCGTCCGACAATGGCGACCAGGGGCTTCATCTCAGTCGTATCCCAGCTTCTTGAGGCCTTCGGGGCGCTCGCTCCAGCGCGGCTCCACCCGGACGCGCAGGTCCAGGTAGACATGCGCTCCCAGCAGCCGCTGCACGGACTTGCGCGCGTCGGTGCCAATCGTCTTCAACATCTGTCCCTGCTTGCCGATGATGATGGCCTTCTGGCTGTCGCGCTCCACGTAGATGGACGCGGCGATGCGGATGAGTCCGCCCAGCTGGCCCGGCGGCGTGCCCGGACGGGGCTCGCGCTCGGATTCATCGAAGATGTCCACCAGCACCGCCGTGGAGTACGGAATCTCCTGACGGCAGTGACGCAGCACCTGCTCGCGGATGTACTCCGCCACCAGCGTGCGCTCCTGCTGGTCGGTGAGCATGTCCTCGTCGAAGATGCGCTCGCCTTCCGGCAGGTGGCCCAACACCGCGTGGAACAGCCGCTCCACGCCGTCCTTCTCGCGGGCGGAGATGGGCACCACCTCCGCGAACGGGAACTCCTGCCGGTACAGATCAATCAGCGGCAAGAGCGCCGCCTTGGGCAGCGAGTCGATCTTGTTGATGACCAGGAAGGTGGGCTTGCCCAGCTTCTGCAGCCGCTCAAGGATGGTGCGGTTGCCCGGGCTCACCTCGAGCTTCTCGCCGGCGGGCGGCTCGATGAGGAAGAGGACCAGGTCCACCTCCTCCGCGGCCTGCAGCGCCGTCTCCACCATGTAGCGGTTGAGCTCCCCCTTGGCCTGGTGGATGCCGGGGGTGTCGATGAAGGCGACCTGCCCCTCGGGGCGCGTCACCACGCCGAGGATGCGGTTGCGGGTCGTCTGCGGCTTGCCGGAGACGATGGCGATCTTCTCACCGGTGAGAGCGTTGAGCAGGGTGCTCTTGCCCACATTGGGGCGTCCGATGAGCGCGGCGAAGCCGCTGCGGTGGTTCTTGGGAGAGGCCATTGCTTCGAAGGTGGTCTGGGAGTCCCGCGATGCCGGGAGCCCCTGAGGGGAGACTTCCAAATGAACGCCCTATAACAGACCCGCGTCCCTGGCTTCTGCCGGGGAGCGGCGGGCAGGCGGGCGGCCTACGGCTGGGACGTCGGGCGGCTCACCGTCCGCGGTGCGTCCTCCATGTAAAACGTCACGACACTCCTCCCATCTACCAGAGGCCCGCCGAAGTCGCAGGCCCGTCTTTCACGTCTCACCACGGCCGGGTCGACTCGGGCTGCTGCGACCCCTTCCGCTTCGGCGTCGCCCCGGGCCGGGTCGGCGCATCCGCCGGGGCCTGCGTCGCGGCGAGGCCTGGGGGCGCCTTGTCGCTCAGCTCCACCTTGGTGAGCACCACCGCCTCGCGGGGCCGGTCGCGGTTGTCCCGGGGCAGGCCGCCGATGCGCTCCACCACGTCATAGCCCTTCACCACCTCGCCGAAGATGGTGTGCCGGTTCGTCAGGTGGTCCGGCGTGCTGGTGGTGATGAAGAACTGGCTGCCGTTGGTGCCCGGCCCCCTGTTGGCCATGGCCAACAGGCCCACCTTGTCGAAGGTGCGGCCGGACTGGAACTCGTCCTCGAAGCGGAAGCCCGGGTCACCCGAGCCCGTCCCCGTGGGGTCTCCGCCCTGAATCATGAAGCCCGGGATGACGCGGTGGAACACCGTGCCGTCGTAGAGGGGCTTCCTGGACATCTCCCCGGACTTGGGGTCGCGCCACTCCTTCTCCCCGGCCGCGAGGCCCACGAAGTTCGCCACCGTCTTGGGGGCGTCCTTGGAGAAGAGCCGCACGGTGATGTCCCCCGCGCTCGTCTTGAAGGTGGCGTAGACGTCCTTGCCCGCCGTCACCTTCTTGGTCCACTTGCCCGGAGCCGCGGGCGCCGCGGCCACGGCGACCCCTGCCCACAGGCAGGCCACCAGGGCGAGCGACAGACGCAAGGGGGCGGAGGGACGCATGGGCGCGGCACCTTATTCCCCACCCCTCTCCCCTCCAAGGGGTTTCACGTCGGGTTGTCGTCCGGTGGCACTTCCGGGGTCGCCGGCGCGGGGGCGGCCATCCCCTCCTCGGAGGTGGGAGCCTGCCCCTCCGGGGGGGCACTGGCGGCCACGGCGGCCTCCCGCTTGAGGCGCTCCAGGGTGACCTGGGCCGCGCACTGCTCCGCCTCCTTCTTGCTTCGCCCGGTGGCCCGAGCGAAGGGCGCCTCACCGAGCGACACCTCCACCTCGAACACCTTCGAGTGCTCCGGCCCCGCCTCGGACACCACGCGGTAGCGCGGCGACACCTTCAGCTTCTCGTGGGCCATCTCCTGCAGGAGCGTCTTGTAGTCCAGCCGCCCCTGGCCGCTGGAGACCTCATCCAGGAGCTCCGCGAAGCACTTGTCCACCAGCTGCGCGGCGGTCTCCAGGCCCGCACACAGGTAGATGGCACCGAAGACGGCCTCGAGCGCGTCCGCCAGCACGGAGTTCTTCTCGCGCCCGCCCGACAGCGTCTCGCCCCGGCCCAGCAGCAGCAGATCACCCAGCGGCACGCTCCGGGCCACGCGGGCCAGGCCGTCCTCGTTGACGATGCGGGCGCGCAGCTTGGTGAGGTCGCCCTCGGGCATCGTCGGGAAGCGATCCATCAGCCGGTGACTCACGGCCAGGTTCACCACCGAGTCCCCCAGGAACTCCAACCGCTGGTTGTCCTTGAGGTCCTTGTCCCGCGTCTCGTTGACGTAGGTCTTGTGGGTGAGCGCCTCGAGCGCGACCTCCCTGCGCGAGAACACGAACCCCAGCCGCTTCTCCAGGGCCTCCACCCGCTCCGACGGACTGAGCTTCTCCACGGACGTCTCTCACTCCTGCGGCGCGTCGGGGCCCACCAGCCTCACGGCATCCGGACGCACCTTCAACAACGACGCCACCATCCGGACGATGCCGGGGAACTCATCCAGCTCGAACCGCCCCGCCCACACCTTGCCCTGGGCTCCCGCCAACAGGCCCCGGAAGGTGCGCCCCGCGACCCTCGCGGCGGCGAAGCGGTACGGCCGGCCCTCCACCTGCAACTGCGCCAGCAACTCCAGGCTGCTCCTGGGCGGCACCAACGACTCCGCGCCGAACTTCTCCACGATGTCCGAGAAGCGCACCAGCCCCGTGGGCGTCGGCTGGGGACGGCTCGCCGGCTCCCCCAGGAGGGCCGCCAGATAGCCCGTCAGCGCCGCCCGCTCCCGGAACTCCGACAGCTCCAGCGTGTGGCCCGCACCGCCGGCCACGTCCACCTTGTCGCGCTGCACCCGCGCGATGCGGAAGTTGCCCAGCCGGTCCGCCGCGAGCAGGACCGACAGGTCCCCCTCCACCACGTCCGTGGTCAACTCCAGCGTGTCCGCGTCCACCCTGGGCGACAGCCCCAGGACCTGGAGCTCCGCGGAGCGGCGCTGCACGTGGAAGATGTGCTCGTTGAAGGCGTCCGACAGCAGCGCCTCGATGTCCGCCACGTCGCTCAGCGCGCCGATGAGGATGGGCGCCAGTCCCACCACCGCCGCCGGGGAGATGGGGATGAGCCGGTCCCCCATCACCTGGAAGGTCACCTCGGCGATGAACGCCTTGGTCACGGGATTGACGAGCGGCGACGACTCCAGGTCCAGCACCGCCTCGGTGCCGGCCACGTCCTCACGGACTTGAAGCCCGAGTCCCTCCAGCCGTGCGGTGTCCATCAAGCCCCTTTGAAGGTCTCTCTCGCGATGATGGTGCGTTGGATCTCGCTGGTTCCTTCGCCAATTTCACACAGTTTGGCGTCGCGGAGGTAGCGTTCAACCGGGAATTCACGGGTGTAGCCATAGCCCCCGTGGATCTGCACGGCCTTGGCGGCCGAGCGGGTGGCGACCTCGGAGGCGAAGAGCTTCGCCATGGAGGCCTCCTTGGAGTACGGCTGGCCCGCATCGGCGAGCCTCGCGGCCCGGTGGACGAGCAGCCGCGCGGCGTCCGTCTCCGTCTTCATGTCCGCCATCATCCAGCGCAGGGCCTGGAAGTCCGCGATGGGCTGACCGAAGGCGGTGCGGTCCTTGGCGTAGCGCGCGGACTCCTCCAGCGCGCCCCGGGCCAGCCCCACCGCCAGCGCGCCGATGGTGATGCGGCCCTTGTCGAGGATCTTCATCGTGTCGATGAAGCCGTGGTCCACCTCGCCCACGCGGTGCGAGTCGGGGACCTCCACGTTCTCCAGCACCAGCTCCGCCGTGTCCGAGGAGCGCATGCCCAGCTTGCCGTGGATGGCGCGCTGGCTGAACCCGGGCATCCCCTTCTCCAGCAGGAACGCGGTGATGCCCTTCTGGCGCTTGTCGGGGGACGTCACCGCGAGCACCACGAAGACGTCGCCCACGGTGCCCTGGGTGATGAACATCTTGGTGCCATTGAGCACCCAGCCGTCGCCCTTGCGCACCGCCGTGGTCTTCATGCCCGACGCGTCCGAGCCCGAGCCTGGCTCCGTCAGGCCCCAGGCGCCCAGGAACTCGGCGGAGGCCAGCTTCGGCAGGTACTTCTCGTGCTGGGCCGGGGTGCCGAAGACCCGCAGGTGGCTGGTGCCCAGGCCGTTGTGGCTGGCCACGGTGAGGGCGAGCGAGCCGTCATAGCGGGCGAGCTCCTCCACGGCCACCGCCACGGCGAGCGAGTCCATGTCCGCCCCGCCGTACTGCTCCGAGACCAGGATCCCCATGACGCCGAGCTGTCCCAGCTCCCGCACCACGTCCATGGGGAACTTCTCCTCGCGATCCCACTGGGCGGCGTACGGCTTCACGCGGGCCTCGCAGAAGTCGCGAAGCGAGGACTGGAGGGCGCGGTGACTCTCGGGAAGTTCGAAGTCCATGTCGGGCGGATCTATCGCAAAGGGTCCCCGCGCGGCGACCTTCTCGCACCGCCTGGAGGCCCGGGGAGCGCCCGGCGACATACCAGAAAGCCCCGAGCCTGGCTGCCCCCTCTCCAAGGGGGTGGGCCTGGGAGTGCGTCCAAACGGCGACGCGACGAACGACCCCCAGGGCGCGGGGGGTGGCGACACGGGCTCCCCTGCCTACCTTCAAGGCTCATAGGGGTCACGCCGCGCCCGCGACGCGGCCCCGACCACACTGGCCCTGGAGGGATGCATGTTCGCGAAGAAGAAGGCGAAGTGGACGGCGAAGGGTTTGGCCAAGAGTGAGCTGTACCGCAAGTGGGTGGCCCACAAGCTCCTCGACGAGCTTCCCCGCGTGGCCAAGGACCGCTGGGATGACTTCGAGCCGGATGATGCGCTGCGCCACATCGGCCTGACGACGTACAAGCCGGCGCGCTCCGGCCTGGGCGGCCTGGGGCTGTTCGTCATCGGCGCGGTGGCCGGCGGCGTGGCGGCGCTGCTGCTCACGCCCAAGACGGGGGATGACCTGCGCACCACCGTCAAGGACAAGGCCATGGGCTACATGAACAAGCAGAACATCGGCCTGGCGCCCGAGAAGAGCGCCAGCGCCTGAGCCGGTGGCCGCGGGCCCCTCGCGAGCGGGGGGCCGACGGCGGCCGGGCACTTCACGGGGCGGGGTCCGCGAGCTGCTCGCGGGCCGCCGCCCTTCGTGCGTCGCGGCTCAGCGGCCCTTGTAGACGGGGGCGCGCTTCTCCGCGAAGGCGCGCAGGCCCTCGAGGCGATCCTCCGTCTTGAGGACCTCCTCGTACTTGCGCAGCTCCAGCGCGAGCGCGTCGTCCAGCTCCAGGCCCGTGCCCTCGTCGATGGCGTGCTTGGCGGTGGCCACGGCGATGGGCGCGTTGTCGACGACGGACTCGGCCAGGGCGTGCGCCACCTCCAGGAGATGTCCCTCGGGCGCGAGCCGGTTGACCAGGCCGATGGCGAACGCCTCCGCCGCGTTGAGCCGGCGCGCGGTGAGGATGAGGTCCTTGGCCCGACCCGGTCCCACGAGGCGAGACAGGCGCTGCGTGCCGCCACCGCCGGGGATGATGCCGAGCTTCACCTCGGTGAGGCCCAGCTCGGCCGCGGGGGCCGCCACGCGCAAGTCACACGCGAGCGCCAGCTCGGTGCCTCCGCCAAAGGCCGCGCCGTTGATGGCGGCGATGAAGACGCAGTCGCTCTTTTCGATCGCGCGGAAGGTCCGGCGCAGGCCGTCGAGGAACGCGCGCACCTCCGCCTCCTGCATGCCCGCACGCTCCTTGAGGTCCGCGCCCGCGCAGAACGCCTTGTCGCCCGCGCCGGTGATGACCACCGCGCGGACCTGATGACCCGATGACACACGCTCGACGAGCGCGCCCAGTTCCTGGAGCATCGCGCGGCTGATGGCATTGCGGCGGCCCTCGCCGTCGATGGTCCAGATCTCGATGGCACCGCGTGCGTCGACCTTGAATTCCGGCATATCCGCTCCCCTTCCAGGGCCCGCCCGGCGGGCTGCCCTGGGACGCGGCAGAGTGCGGTGGGAAGGCGGGTCTGGCAAGGCGGAAACGGTTAGCATCCCCGCATGCCTTCGCCACGCAACCTGCTCCGACAGCTCGCCCCGTGGGCGCATCATCTGCCCTCGGCACTCGCCCTGGTGGCCCTGGCCCTCGGTCCCCTGGAGGCCCTGGCCCGAGGCGGTGGCGGCGAGCACTACACCCGAGGCAACTCCGACAGCCGCGATCGCGGCGGCGACGGCCTGCCCATCTGGCTGCTGTTCGAGGCGTTCCGCCTGGTGTTCCGCTACCCCAAGGTGATGATTCCGCTGCTGGTCATCGGCGGCGTCATGTACTGGCTCTACAAGCGCAACCTCCACCCGGACGCGACGACACGCAAGGCGCTGGACCAGTACGAGGCGCAGCAGCGCACCCAGGTCAGCTCCAGCGACGTGGCAGGCTGGGTCAACGCGCTGAAGCTCAAGGACCCCGCCTTCGAGCCCGGCCCCATGCTGGACCGCACGCGCCGGCTGTTCCTCGACTTGCAGCAGGCCTGGTTCCAGCGCGACATGACGCCGGTGCGGCCCTTCCTGTCGGACGCGACGTGGCAGCGCTTCGGCGTGCAGTTGAAGCTGCTCGACGCCCAGGGCGTCCGCGACGCCATCACCGACATCGAGGTGCTGGACCTCCAGCTCATCGGCCTGGAGCAGAGCGAGTGGTTCGACAGCGTCCAGATCCGCGTCCACGCGCGGATGCGGGACACGGACGTGTCGGCGAGCGACTCTGACGCGCAGGCCCTCCAGTCCGCGCGCAAGGCGCCGTTGGAGGCGTTCACGGAGGTGTGGACCTTCGTGCGCAAGCCGGGCGCGCAGACGCGCATCGGCGCGGACCTGTTCCAGGGCAAGTGCCCCAACTGCGGCGCGCCCTTCCAGGGTGGCGCGGCGAACAGCTGCGAGTTCTGCGGCGCGGTGGTCAACTCCGGCAACTACGACTGGACGCTGGCGGAGATCACCCAGGGCGTGGAGCACTCGCGCTACCACCGCAACGTGGATGGGCTGATGCAGGCGCGCCAGGACGACCCGGCGCTCAACCTGGAGATGCTCGAGGACCGCGCGTCCCTGCTGTTCTGGAAGTGGATCGACGCCCAGAGCCGGGGTGACACGACGGGGCTGTCGAAGGTCGCCACGCCGGAGGCACTCGAGTCACTGGGCTCGGAGCTGGAGGGCCTGCGTCAGCAGGGACGGCGGCGCGTGTTCCTGGAGTGCGCGGTGGGCTCCGTCGACGTGCGCGCGTTGGAGATCGACCCTCGCGGGTACGACAAGGCGCAGGTGGAGATTCGCTGGAGCGCGCGCATGGGCATCGGCCCCGTCAACGAGCGGCCGCCCCAACTGCCCACCCTTCCCCAGCGCTTCGTCTTCACGCTGGTGCGCAAGCACGGAGCGAAGACGAACACCGCGAACGGTATGTCCACGGACCGCTGCCCGCAGTGCAACGCACCGCTGACGAACAGCGCGGCCACGACGTGTGAGTTCTGCGGCACGCAGCTGGCGAACGGTGAGCGGGACTGGGTGCTCGCGTCCGCGCTGCCGTTCGAGTCGTGGAACGCGCGCGAGGACGCGGGTTTCCGTGAGAGGCCGCGGCGCGCGTCGGTGCCTCGACCGCCGAGCGTCACCCGTGCCGCGTCGGCCCCCGCCTCGGGCTCGGACACGGTGATGGACCTCCAGGAGCGGCAGCGGCTCATCTACATGATGGCCGCGATCGCCTCCGCGGACGGCACCGTCACCGCGGCCGAGCGGCGCCTCCTGAAGCTGTGCGCGGAGCGGTGGAACGTGGAGTGGTCACAGGTGGAGATGGCGCTCAACGCGGGGCCACAGCTCTTCGACCGGCTGGTGGCGCGCGGCAGCCCCGAGGCCGAGGTCTTCCTGCGCAACATCGTCGAGATGGCCCTGGTGGACGGGCGCATCGACCGCAAGGAGCGCCGGATGCTGGAGTCCGCCGCCGCCCACCTGGGCCTCCAGGAGAAGCTCGCTTCGATGATCGACGGCCGCTGACGCAACGCGGCGGCTCCTTGCCTGCCCTGGGAGGAGCCCCACCGGGCCTCGGGATGACTGGCGACCCCCACGCGCACAACCATTACATGGAGTGAAGTGCCTGCCCGCGCCGCTCCGGTGAACGCTGGTCACCACCAACGTCACATCAGGCCCTGCGGCGAGCTCATCAGAGGGGGCCGGGGCGGCCGAGCAGGCGCTTGTCGGCATGCCGACCCAGACCGGCATCAATGATTACTGGGAGTGAAGTCACCAGCGCCGCGCCCTACCTGCGACGAGCGCCTCAGGTCTGAGCGCGGCGGGACGCCTTCTTCTCCCGCTCACCCAGCGCGGCCTGGAGGAACTTCCCGGCCAGCTTCCGGCCGATCAGCTCCTGGGCAATCTCCCCGGCCTCCACCAGACGGTCCAGGTTGATGCCGGTCTCCACGCCCATGCCGTGGAACATGAAGACGGCGTCCTCGGTCGCCAGGTTGCCCGCGGCGCCCGGCGCATAGGGGCAGCCGCCCAGCCCGCCGATGCTCGCGTCGAAGGTCGTCACGCCCGCGGACAAGCCGACGAGCGAGTTGGCCAGCGCCGTGCCCCGCGTGTCGTGCAGGTGCAGCGCCAGCTTCTCGACGGGGATGTGCTTGAGCAGCGCGTCGAGGATCTCCTCGGTCTGCCTCGGCGTGCCCACGCCAATCGTGTCGCCCAGGCTGAGCTGGTAGATGCCCGCGTCCACCAGATGCCGGCAGATGTCCACCACGCGCTCCACCGGGACATGGCCCTCGTAGGGGCAGCCCCACACGGTGGAGAGGTAGCCGCGCACGCGCATGCCGGCCTGGAGCGCCGCCGTGGTGACCTCGCGCGCGCCGGCCATGGCCTCCGCGATGCTCTTGTTGATGTTCTTCTTGGAGTGGGCCTCGGACGCGGAGATGAACACCGCGGCCTCCTCCAGCCCGGCCTCCTTCGCGCGCTCCAGCCCCTTGAGGTTGGGCACCAGCGCGGAGAACACCACGCCCTCGCGGCGCCCCACCAGGCGCAGCAGCTCCTCGGCGTCCGCCAGCTGGGGAATCCACTTGGGCGAGACGAACGACGTCACCTCGATGCGCTTCTCGCCCGCTTCCACCAGGGCATTGATGAGCCGCGCCTTGTCCCGCGTGGGCAGCGTGCGCAGCTCGTTCTGCAGGCCGTCGCGAGGACCGACCTCGTACACGTCCACCCGCTTCGGCAGCTGGCCCAGCAGGTTCCCGCGCGCTCGTGAATGTGAGGTCTCAGGCATCTCGCAGCACCGCTCCAACAATCAGGTCGGCCGACCGTCGCGTCAGCGGCTCGCCATCGAGTCCGCCATGCACCCAGGAGATCGAAAACCCGGTGCTTTCCAACAGCGCGGTCAGTTCCGCAAGGGGATAGTAACGAATGGAGTAGGACGCAGACAGGACACGGCCATCCCGCAGGGTGAGGGTCCGCCGTCCCTCGTCGCGCCCCGTCGCCGCGTCGAAGTGGCTCTCCTCCTCCAACACGGCCCCGTCCGGAAGTGTCCGCTGGAACGCGGCCCCCGGTGACGCGGCCAGTCGCTCGTGCGGCACCGTGTGGAACACCAGGAGCCCTCCCCGCCTCAACGCCCTCGCCACCTCCCGGAGGATGCGCACGTGCTCCTCGTCCGTGAAGGCGAACAAGGTGGAGTACCACGCGTACGCTCCGGACAGGGAACCCTCCCGGAAGGGCAAGGCCCGGAGGTCGCCTCGCACCACGGGGAACCCCGGACGTCGCATGGCCAGCGACAACGCATCCCGCTCCAGCCCGATGACGCGCCCCGCCAGGGGGCCCGAGGCCTGCAGTCGCGAGGCATGGCGTCCATGGCCGCAGCCCAGGTCCGCCACGGGCTCCGGGCCGGGCACGTCGGCGAACGCGCGCGCCAGATAGTCCGCCTCCCTCGCCGTCACGCTCTCGGACAGGAAGGGCAACGTGCTGCGCAGGTACAACTCGCCGAAGAAGTCCACGCGCGCACGTCAGCGGCCGGGAAGAACGACGCCGCCCTCCTCTGCCGGGGGATGTAGCAACCCCGTCCCGCCGTCGCAACGCGGGGGCGCCGGCCTTCAGCGCCCGGGCCCGAGCTTCGCGCGCAGCCGGCGCACGGCCTCGTCCAGCACCGCGTCCGTCTTGCAGAACGCGAAGCGGGCGAGCCCATGGCCCAGGTGGCGGTGCTCGGGGCCGTAGAAGACGCTCGGGGGGATGGCCGCCACGCCGACCTCCGACACCAGGTGCCGGCAGAAGGCCACGTCGTCCGCGAAGCCCAGGCCGGAGATGTCCGTGAGGATGAAGTAGCTCCCCTCCGGGACATGGGCCTTCAGGCCCGCGTCGCGAAGACCGGACAACAGCCGCTCCCGCCGCGCGGCGTAGGCCGCCGACAGTCCGTCGAAGTACGCGTCCGGCAGCCGGAGCGCCGCCGCCATGGCCGCCTGGAAGGGGGACGCGGTGGCGAAGGTCACGAACTGATGCGCGCGCTGGATGGCGTCGCGCAGTGGGGGCGGCGCGATGACCCAGCCCACCTTCCAGCCCGTGAGGCTGAACGTCTTGCCTCCGCTGCTCACCGTCACCGTGCGGTCCGCCAACGAGGGCACGGTGGCCGGGCGCACGTGGCGCGCGGGGGCGAAGGTGATGTGCTCGTAGACCTCGTCGGACAGCACCTTCACGTCATGCTCGGCGCACAGCGCGCCGATGCGCTCCAGTTCCTCGCGCGTGAAGACCTTCCCCGTCGGATTGTGGGGCGTGTTGAGGATGAGCAGCCGCGTGCGTGGACTGAAGGCCGCGCGCAGCTCGTCCCAGTCGAACCACCACTGCGCATGCGCCGCGTCCGGCGGCCTCAGGGGAACCCAGCGCGCCGTGGCGCCAACGAAGGTGATGTTGGCGTCGTACGAGTCGTAGAACGGCTCGAACGCGATGACCTCGTCCCCCGGGTCCACCAGGCCGAGGATGACGTCGAGGATGGCCTCCGTGGCCCCACTCGTCACCGTCACCATGGTGTCCGGGTCCACCGCCTGGCCGTGGAAGCGGGCCGAGTGCTCGGCGATGGCCACGCGCAGGTCCCGCGCGCCGGTGCTCATGGCGTACTGGTTGACGCCGTCGTGGATGGCGCGCCGCGCGGCCTCCTTCACGACCTCCGGCCCGTCGAAGTCGGGGAACCCCTGCCCCAGGTTCACCGCGCCGTGCTTCTGGGCCAGGGCACTGAACTCGGAGAAGACGGTGGTGCCGAACCGCGACACGCGCTGCGACGACACGGACCTGGACATGGAGCGCTCCCGACACGGCCGGCCTCGAGGGGCCGGAGCCGTGCTCAGGGGCGCAGGATAGCGTCCACCGGGACGGAACGCGCGGCCCTCTCGCTCTCGCGATGCCGCGCCGCCCGCGTCAGCGCCGTGGCCATGCCTACCACCACCATCACCAGGGGCACCGCGCACAACAAGTCGGTGGCGTAGTGGAAGCGACCGGCGAGCGTCGCGAAGATGAGCCCCAGGCCCGGCAGCAACATCACCCAGAACACCTTCCGGGAGAACCGCCACGCATAGAAGAGCACCAGCAGCGTGGTGCCCGTGTGCCCCGAGGGGAAGCAGTCCCGCGCGAAGACGGGCCTGCGCATCAGCGAGTCCAGCCACGGCGTCAGCGTTCCCTGCAGCGGCGCATCGAACGCGTCGACGAAGAAGTAGCGCGGCCCCACGGCCGGCACCAACGAGTACGCCGAGTAGTTCAGGATGAACAGCAGCCCCAGCCCCAACAGGTACTCGTCGAACTCCGGCGAGGCGCCGCGTGCGCGCCGGTACAGGCCGATGCCCAGCACCAGCGGCCACACGAAGTGGCCGTAGTAGCAGATGAGCAGCACGTCGTTGAGCCAGCCGGGGATGACGTTCGCCAGCACCACGGAGGCCTGGAACCCGAAGATGCGCTGGTCCGCGGCCACCAGCTGCGCGTCCCGCAGGAACGGGTTGAGCGTGTCCACCACGGGGGTGAGCCAGCCGTGCGTGAGCACCGCCACGGGCAGCAACCAGAAGTCCGCCAGGACGGTCAGCCACCGCTGCGTCGGGAAGCGCGACTCGAGCGTGCGCAGCACCAGCGGGCCCGCCGCCATCGAGGCGAACAGCCAGACATGGTGGAGCGACCCCAGCGTCCACCGCCCGGGGCCGAGCAGCACCAGCGCCGCGAGCGAACAGGCGATGACGATGATGAGGTCCACGGGCCCGAGTCGGACCTGCGCCTCGCGGGAACCCTTCAACGGGACGGAGCCACGCAGCCCCTGGGCATTCAAGAGACTCACGCCGATTTCCGCTCCCCCGACGCCCCCACCTCGGAGGTGGCCGCGTCGAGATCGAGACTCCGGACGACCGCGCCCTCTTGGGTGACGAGCAGGCCCTTGCGCCCCTTCCAGCGCTCCAGGAGGGCAAGCAGCGCGGGGAAGAACACTGTGGTCCCCAGAAAGGTGCACACGACCCCGAGGAGCGCAATCTGTCCGATGCTCCGCAGGCCCTGGTGGTTGGCGACGAGCAGCGCACCGTACCCGGCCGCGTTCGACAGCGTGGCGACCACGGCCGCCAGCCCCGTGTGCCGCACCACCTTGCCGAGCGAGCCGGGGCCCTCCTCCTCGTACCGGTGATACAGGTGCACGGAGTTGTCCACCGCGATGGCCAGCAGGTTGGGCAGCACCACCGCGTTGATGAAGTTGAGCTGCACGTCGAAGAGGTACATGCCGCCCGCCAGGCACGTCATGCCCAGGAACAGCGGCCCCGTCA
This sequence comes from Myxococcus sp. AS-1-15, assembly GCF_020037055.1. Lineage (NCBI taxonomy): Bacteria > Pseudomonadati > Myxococcota > Myxococcia > Myxococcales > Myxococcaceae > Myxococcus > Myxococcus sp. AS-1-15. Next base: position 422,813 of record NZ_JAIQDF010000005.1, read on the forward strand.
CCAGCAGCGTCCGCTTCACGCTGCGCAGGCTCACCAGGATGACCAGGAACACCGCCGCCGCGGCCGCCCAGAGGATGAGCGGGCCGTCCGCGCTCACCAGCGCGAAGATGCGCGAGGCGATGCGGTTGCTGTCCAGCACCGCCATCTCCACGCCCGCCGCCTTCGCGCCCTCCACCACCTGGTCGATCTGCGCCGCCCAGCGCGTGAGGTCCTTGGTGTCGTAGTTCGACACGGAGGGGAACAGCAGCAGGAAGGTGCCCTGCCCGTCCGTGGCCTCGAACCGGCGGCGCACCTCCACGGGCAGCGAGTCCAGCCCATACGGCTTCGCCTCCACCATCCCCTGGAACTCCTTGAGGCGCGGGTCCTCGTACGCCGCCTCGGGCAGGCCGTGCAGCAGCGTGCGGATGCCGCCAATCTCCGCGCCCCGGCGCTCCACGTCTCCGGGCACCAGGTCGTTCAAGGAGGTCGTGCGCAGGAACACCGAGTCGGCGCCGTTCTTCTGCTTCACCTCGGCGATGATCCGTTCGACCTTCGCCGCCTGCCCCAGGTCGTCCACCAGGAAGATGGCGGGGTTGAGCGGCTGGCCCAGTTGCTCGGTGACGTGGTCATCCAGCCGCGACGCCGGGGAGTCCCCCTTCAGCTTGCGCATGTCCGTCTCGAAGCCCAGCCGGGGCGCGATGGAGACGGAGAACGCGGCGAAGCCCACCACGGACAGCGCGAGCACGACGAGGACGGACGTGGGCCACCGGCGCCACTCCCGCTCGGGCTTCGGCGGCGCCACCACGGGGGCGGCGACCTCGGAGGCGGGCGCCGTGTCCACGCGGGCCGGGCGCAGCCGCTCCGCGATGGCCAGCAGCGAGGGCCCCAGTGCATAGGCCGCCAGCACCGCGAGCAGCACGCCCAGCCCCGCCAGGAAGCCGAACTGGTTGAAGGCGTGGAACTGCGCCAGCATCAGCACGAAGAACGCCGCCGCGTTCGTCACCGCGGACGTCATCGCCCCGCTGAAGGTGCCGCCCACGGCGGTGGCCAGCGCGTCGCGCGCGGAGCGGGTGCGCCGCTCCTCCCAGTAGCGCATGCACAGGTGCACGCCGTACTCGATGCCCAGGCCGATGAGGATGGCGACCAGGAAGCCCGTCACCACGTTGAGGTGGCCGATGGCGAGCCACGCGATGCCGAACGTCATCAACAGGCCGACGACGACGGGCAGGCCCACCACCGCCAGCGCCGCGATGCGCCGGGTGGCCAGCAGGATGAGGCCGATGGCGATGAGCGCGGACAGCGTGCCGGCGCGCGACAAATCACCGCGCATCACCGCGTCCTCTTCGATGCGGTTCTGGAAGTTGCCCGTCGCCTCCAGCTTCACCGCCGGGTAGCGCTCCGAGGCCAGCGTGCGCCCCGTGCCCAGCGCCAGCTCCACGAAGCGACGCGCGAAGTCCAGGTCCCCCGCGGTGCCCATGGGCTTGAGCATCAGGTAGACCTCGGTGCCGTCCGCGTTCGCCAGGGACTCGTGCACCGGCGCGTTGGGCGAGTGCTTCCGGGCAATCTCCTCGAACGTGGGCGGCGGAGGCGTGGCCCCCAGGTCGATATAGAAGGGATTGGCCTGCTGCCGCTCGTAGCGCACCCGCGCCGAGAGGTCCGCGCGCAGCTCCGCCAGCGTCTCCGCGGGCAGGAGCCACAGCGCGTGGCGCTTGAAGAACTCCACGTCGTAGCTGTGCTCGACGTAGCGCACCTCGGGGAGCGCCTCGAGCCGTCCCTTCAGCTCGCGCGCGTAAGCCTTCAGCCGCTCGGGTGTGTCTCCCTTCGCGACGATGACCAGGTACCCGTCCCCACCCGCCTTCTGTGACACGCGTGTCAGGTCCTGGACTTCGCGGGCACCCTGCGGGAGCAGCTCGACGAATGAACCACGGAACTCCAACCGCGACGCCAGTGCCATACCGCCGGCGGCCAGCAATGCGGAGATCAGCAGCACGTACCAGGGCCGGGAGACCGCCGTCTGGATGAACCCCTTGAACCACCGTTGCCGCAGAGACCTGGCCACCGTCCACTCCTCGATTTTCGCCGGGCTTAGCAAATTCCCGGCCAGTCGTAGCCCCCTCAAACAATGGGCGACCGGAAAGCCTTCCGTCCCTGGGTCGGCTGCTTGCGCACGAAGGCGGGCGGGCGACCTCGCTTCCCATTATCCACTGGAAGACGGTCTGCGTCGGCGGGGTGCCACCAATGCAACGGTGCTGTCAAGCCGAGGGGACTTTTGGCCCCTCTCGCAAGGGTCCCAAGCAACGGTCCGCGCCTTGACACTGCCCCTCGGCCTCTTTATTCACGGCCCCGCGTCCCCCGAGGGAGGTCGTCGGGCGCATGGTTGCCCCCGGCTCGGGAACGAGCCCTGCATGGTGAGTGGCGACCGCAGTGCCGCACTCCGCCTCTCCTGAAGAGGCCCAAACCCTCCCCCGACGCAGGCCTACAGAAAGAGCACCATGAGCGACGTCTTCGACAAGTGCAGCAATTGGAAGGACTACCGCATCGCGAAGGCCACCGGCCTCTACCCCTATTTCCGCGTCATCGAGGCGTCGCACGGCGCCACCGAGGTGGAGATCGAGGGCAAGCGGGTGATCATGGTCGGTTCCAACAACTATCTGGGCCTGTCCGCGGACCCGCGCGTCAAGGAAGCCGCCATCAAGGCGACGGAGAAGTTCGGCACCACGTGCTCGGGCTCGCGTCTGCTCAACGGCACGCTGGCGCTGCACGAGGAGCTCGAGGGACGGCTGGCCAAGTTCCTCAACCGCGAGGCCGCGGTGGTCATCTCCACCGGCTTCCAGACGAACCTGGCGCTGTCCTCCATCCTGGGCCGCCACGACATCGTCTTCAGTGATCGCCAGAACCACGCGTCGCTGGTGGACGGCATCCGGCTGTCGTTCTCCACGGAGCGCAAGTTCCGCCACAACGACATGGACCACCTGGAGCAGCTGTTGTCCCAGGCCGATCCCAACGCCGGGAAGATCATCATCACCGACGGCGTCTTCTCCATGGAGGGAGACGTCTGCAACCTGCCGCGCATCGTGGAGCTGGCGAAGCAGTACAACGCCCGGGTGATGACGGATGACGCCCACGCCATGGGCGTGCTGGGTGAGAAGGGCCGGGGCACCTCCGAGTACTTCGGCCTGGAGAAGGAGACGGACCTCGTGATGGGGACGTTCTCCAAGAGCTTCGCGTCGCTGGGCGGCGTGCTGGCCGGCCCCTTCGACGTCATCAACTACATCAAGCACAAGTCGCGCTCGGTCATCTTCTCCGCGTCCATGACGCCGGCGTCCATCGCCTCGGCGCTCAAGTCGCTGGAGATCATCGAGGCGGAGCCCCAGCGCCGCGCGCGCCTGCTGGACATCGCGGAGAAGATGCACAACGGCTTCCGCGCCATGGGCTTCGACACCGGCGTGTCCGTGACGCCCGTCGTCCCCGTGCACATCGGCGACCAGACGAAGTGTTTCCGCTTCTGGCGCGCGCTGCACGAGGCGGGCGTCTTCGCCAACCCGGTGATTCCGCCGGCGGTGGAGGCGGGCCACGCGCTCATCCGCACCTCGTTCATGGCCACGCACACGGACGCGCAGTTGGACCGCGTGCTGGACACCTTCGAGACCATCGGCCGCAAGCTGAACGTGATTCCGCAGACGCGCCCCACGGTGTACGAGCCGGTGCAGATCGCCCGCCCGGGCACGTCCGTGCGCTCCAACAAGGCGAGCGAGAAGTGGGCGGCGGGCTCCGCGGGCCTCCTGGCGGACAAGGGCGGCATCACCCTGGACCAGCTGTCGCGCATGTCGTCGCGCGAGGTGGCCGGGAAGATCTTCGACGCGGTGGAGCAGCTCACCTGGCGCGCGGCGAACCTGCAGCCGGAGGACCTGCGCCAGCTGCGCGCCGCGCCCATGAAGCTGTGGGAGAAGCGCGGCGAGCTGCCCGGCTTCCTGTTGGAGAAGGGCGCGCACTTCTTCCTGAAGAACGGCACCGACGGCAACTCCGCCGAGAGGACCTGATTCCACCATGGCCCTGCCCGCCGAGCCGCCCGCAGTCCAGCCCGCCCTTCCGCCCCTCCCCTCGGACGTCCTGGTGACGCCCGTGCGGGACGCCGCGGCGCGGATGACGTTCATCCGCTTCCCGTTCTCGCTCTACACGGGGGACCCGAACTGGGTCCCTCCGCTGGAGATGGAGCGCAAGGACTTCCTGGACCCGAAGAAGAACCCCTTCTTCGAGTACGGCGAGGTGGAGCTGTTCCTCGCGTGGCGAGGCCAGGACGTGGTGGGCCGCATCGCCGCCATCCGCAACCCCCGGCACCAGGAGATCCACGGCACGAAGGAGGGCTTCTTCGGCCTCTTCGAGTGCGTGAACGACGCGGGCATCGCGCGGCTGCTCCTGGACGCCGCGGCATCGTGGCTGAAGGAGCGCGGGCTGGACAGCATGATCGGTCCGGCCAACTTCTCGTCCAACCAGGACTGGGGCCTGCTCATCGAGGGATACGAGTCACCCCCGGCCATCATGATGCCGTACAACCCGCCCTACTTCGCCACGCTGCTGGAGGCGTGCGGGCTGGTGAAGGCGAAGGACCTGTTCGCCTTCGATCTGTCCTCGTCCGCGGAGCCGCCGGAGAAGGTGGTGCGCATCGCGGAGAAGATGCGGCAGCGCGAGGGCATCACCGTGCGCGCGGTGAACCTCAAGGACTTCCCCGCCGAGGTCGAGCGCATCCGGGAGATCTACAACTCCGCCTGGGAGAAGAACTGGGGCTTCGTGCCCTTCACCGACAAGGAGTTCGACCACCTGGCCAAGGAGATGAAGACCATCGTCCGGCCGGAGCTGGTGCTCATCGCCGAGGTGAAGGGGGAGCCGGTGGCCTTCTCCATGACGCTGCCGGACGCCAACGTGGCCCTCAAGGCCGCCAACGGGCGCCTGACCACCTTCGGGCTGCCCATCGGCCTGACGAAGATGCTGTTGGCCTCGCGCCGCATCCACCGGCTGCGCCTCATCACCCTCGGCATCAAGGAGGGCTACCGGCGCCGGGGCCTGGACGCCATCCTGTACCTGGACACGCTGCGCACCGCGCACCGTCTGGGCTACTCGGGCGGGGAGATCTCCTGGACGCTCGAGGACAACCACCTCGTCAACCGCGCCATCGAGTCGATGGGCGGCAAGCGCTCGAAGACGTACCGCCTCTACCAGCGTTCGCTGTAACCCCAGGGAGTCCTCGCCGTGCGTTTCCTGCTCACCGGTGGCACCGGCTTCATCGGCCAGCGGCTCGCGAGCCGCATCGTCGAGCGAGGCGACTCGCTCACCGTGCTCGTGCGTCCCAGCTCGCGTCGCGACGCGCTGGCGGCGCTCGGCGCCCGGTTCGCCGTGGGGGATCTGACCACGGGAGAGGGCCTCACCGAGGCCGTGCGCGACGTGGACTGCGTGCTGCACCTGGCCGGCGTCACCAAGGCCCGGGAGCCCGCGGGCTACTTCGAGGGCAACGCCAACGGCACCCGCCGCCTCGCCGAGGCCATGGCCGCCCTGCCCCACCCGCCCCGGCTCGTCTACTGCTCGTCGCTCGCCGCGGCGGGCCCGTCCACCCCCGAGCGCCCTCGCCGCGAGGAGGACCCGCCGGCCCCCGTCTCCACCTACGGCCGCAGCAAGCTGGGGGGCGAGGAGGCCGTGCGCGAGCTGGCGGACAAGGTGCCGTCCGTCATCGTCCGTCCGCCCATGGTCTACGGGCCGGGCGACGTGGAGTTCATCCCCTCCGTCATCCCCATGGCGAAGAGCGGCTTCGCGCTGAAGAGCGGCTTCGGCCCCAAGCGCTACTCGCTCATCCACGTGGATGACCTGAACACCGCGCTGCTCGCGGCCGCCGAGCGCGGCCCGACGCTCGACAAGGCCGACGCGGCGCGCGGTGTGTACACCGTGTCCGACGGTCGCGAGTACACCTGGGAGGACGTCTGCGCCGCGGTGGCCCGGGCCCTGGGCCGCAGGCCCCCCACCGTGCTGCCGGTGCCCGACACCGTCGGCTATTTCCTGGGCCTGGGCTCCGAGGCCATGGCCCGCCTGCGCGGCACCGTGCCCATCCTCAACCGCGACAAGGTTCGGGAGATGAAGTGCGCCGCGTGGACGTGCACCACCGAGCGCGCCACCCAGGAGCTGGGCTTCGCGCCCACCATCCCCCTGGACCAGGGACTCGTCGGGACGCTCGCGTCCTACGGCCACGCCTGAGCCCTGGAACGACGAAGGCCGAGGCTCTCTTTCGAGGAGCCCCGGCCCGAAGTCAGCGCGAGCTGTGTTCAGCTCACTTCGCGGGCGCCGCGGAGCCGCCGGTGCCCTTGGCGGACTGGGCCGCGTTCTCCTTCTCCAGCTGAGCCCGCTTGGTCTTCAGCGTGGAGAGCAGGCCGTCGAACCCCTTGGTGCTCAGCAGCTTCTGGAACTGGCCCTTGTACGTGTCCACGAGGGACACCTCATCGGTGACGACGTCGTAGATGCGCCAGTCGTTCTTCACCTTGTAGAGGCGATAGTCGACGGGGATCTGGTCCTTCTTGAGGGTGAGCGTCGTGTCGACGGTGGCCTCGGAGTCCTTGATGGTCTCCTTGCCGTACTTCACGTCCGCCTGGGCCTGGCCGATGGCCTTCTGGGCGTAGGAGGCGCGAAGCAGGCCCGTCATCGTCTCGGAGAAGTCCTTGCGCTGGGCGGGCGTGAGCGAGTCCCACGTCTTGTCACCCAGGGCGCGCCTGGCCAGCTCCTGGAAGTCGACGAACTTCTCGACGACGCTGGCGAGCGACTCGACGGTGGCGCCGGGAGCATTGGCCGCCTTCTGGACATCCGCGTTCCCGGACTTGACGACGGTGAGGGGCGTGGGCGCCGCGGCGAGCAGGGTTGCGGCGAGCAGGGAAGCAATCATGGTTTTCGGCTCCGTGCAGAAGGTCGATACAGCGGACAGGCGCGTGGCCCCGATTATTCACGCAGGGCCGGGGGCGTCCCGGTGACACGAGAGAGGGCCGCCATTCCCAACCGGACGTCGAACCAGCTCTTCGCCCGGTCGCCTGTAACCTGCGCATAGGCGGTGAAGGCGTCCACCAGGTCTCTCGTCTCCCCGGTGCCCAGGTCGAAGGCGGCGAAGGCGGAGGTCACCCAGCGACGGGCGCTCTTCTCCGCGTCCGTGAAGGCCTTGGCCTTGGCCCACGCGGCCACCAGCTCGCCGTGGACCTTGGTCACCTCCAGGCGGATGGCGGCGTGGATCTGCTTCTCCTGGGCGCGCAGCTTGTCGAGCTCCGCGCGCGCCTGGTCCAGCTGCGCGTCCTTGATGGGGATGTCGAACGTCCCCCGCATCACCAGGCCGACGCCCGCGGTCCGGTCGTTGTAGGGGTCATACGCGAAGGGGCTGCGCTGCCGCGTCGCGCTGGTCGTGAAGCGCAAATCGTAGAAGCCCGCGAGGCCGAAGTCCGGGAAGTAGCTCCGCTCGCGAATCAACACTTCGGACTCGCGCGCGACGATGCCGGCGGCGACCGCGGTGAGCTCGGGGCGGTACTGCTCGGCCAGCTCCAGCGCGCGCTCCAGCGACGGGGGCTGAACCTCGTCCTCGAGCGGCAGGTCCTCCTCGACGACGGCGACCTCCTCGCCCGGCGGCGCGTTGGCGAGCAGGCCGATGGCCGTCATCGCGAGCGCGCGCCCCTGGATGACGTCCGCCTTGCGCGCCTCCACCACCTGCCGGAAGAAGCGGACCTTGTACGTGTCCACCTGGGCCACCTGCGGCGACTCCTCCTTCAGGAGCGCGGCGATCTTCTCGGCGGCGTCCTCCAGGCGCTTGGACACCTCCTCCATCTGCTGGAGGCCGGCGCGCGCCAGCTGATAGCTGTAGTACGCCTGCGCGGCCTGGAAGCCGACCTCGTCCCGCACACGCTCACGCAGCGCCGCGCCGAGGATGGGCCCTTGGGCCCCGGCCTTCTCCAGCGCGGACAGCTTGCCGAAGGTGTAGATGGGCAACACCGCGTTGCCGTTGGAGAACACCGTCACGCCCACCTTGCCGAAGTCGAGGTCTCCCTCGAGCGAGGCCTTGGTGGTGGGCGGGCCGCCGAGGCCATCGTTGCGCGCCTCGGGGATGGGGCCGCCCATGCCCACGGTGATTTCGAACTTGGGGAACCAGGCCCACCGCGCCTGCTTGTAGAGCGCCTCGAACTTGCGCAGCTCCGCGGAGGCCTCCTCCACCCGCAAATCAGACGTGCGCGCGCGCTCCACCAGCTGAGCCAGCGTCAACGGACCGGCCTTCCGCGGGGCCTGTGTGTCGGGCACGTTGGCGACGCCCTGCTTCACCTGCTGGGCCTCTCGCGCGGGCTCCTTCATCGGAGCCGGAGACACCGTCCGTCCGCCGGAGGGCGTCGATGCCGAGTCCACCGACTCGGGAGCAATTGTCGGAGGCCCCGGAGGAAGCGTGCCGCCACCGGCGCCCGTCGTCGGCGCGGGCGTCTGCGGCCCCGAGACACCAGGCGCCGCGGAGCCAGTCCCCGGAGTCGGTGTCGCCGTGCCCGTGCCCGAGGTCGTCGAAGCCCCAGACGCGCCACCCGAGGTGCCCGTGCCGGAGGTGCCGGACGTCGTGCCCGTCCCCGTCGTCCCTGGCGTCGAACCGCCACCCTGCCCCGCTGAGCCCGGTGTGAACTGCGCGGCCGACATCCCGGCCGCGAGCACCAGCGCCACTGTCACGCCTCGATCCAGGTGTCTGCGCATCACTCGGCCTCGTGCGGGCCCCATATCCGAGAACCCGGCGACGGCGCAGCATCTTCGTTCGCCGACGCCCAGTCATTGACCAACTTCGTTCGCTGTCGAGAGTCGCCCGTCAACGCGCGCCCCTGTCCCGCACCACGCCGTCGCACGAACAGATGCGTGATGACGCGAAACGCAGCGGCGATTTCTCGAGGACTCCGAAGCAGCGAGCCGACGCGAGCCACCTGGCCCGGTGACATCCGAGGTGGCTCGGGAACGAGGGGCCCGCGGATCCGCGTCGTGCCACGAGACTCCATCGCGCGCGGACCGTCGCTCTGCCCGGCGACACTCACCGGAAAAGAAAAAGGCCCGCCGGGTTTCCCAGGCGGGCCTTCCTACTTCAGAGTGGAGCTAACCGGGATCGAACCGGTGACCTCTTGAATGCCATTCAAGCGCTCTCCCAGCTGAGCTATAGCCCCGTCTTTTGCTGCCGGCCGCCTTGGGGAGCGGCCTGACGTCGAAAGTGGGTGCCTTCTACCGCCTCTTGCTCCCAGGGCCAAGAACTGTTTGCGGCTTCGGTGCGTTTTTTCCAACCTTCAACCGCTCAGCGACTTCTTCCCCTTCCCGGAGGATGTCCGTCAGCTCGCGCGCGTGCGCCTCGGCCGCCTGCTCGGCGGCCTCGATGGCCTTGAGCGCGGACGCGAAGCCGGCCGGCAGCTCCAGCCTGCCCTTCTGGATCTGCCGGTAGACGACCTCGCCGAGTTCCTTGAAGGCGCGCTCCTTCTGGTCCTTCAGCACCGTGGCCTTGGCGTTCGCCCGGGCCAGGTCCGAGTTGCGCTCCACCGCCTCGCGCAGCTGCGCCAGTCGGGCCTGCGCCGCCTGGAAGGCCTCGTTGATCTGCTTCACCACCTCGGACTGCTTCGGGTCGGCCGGCACGTCGGTGACACCCCTTGAAGGACCTACGCTGGCGTAGCGTGTGGCCTCGTGGACTGTCAACCCTGCCCGGTCCGCCGGAGCCGCGCCGCGAAGAAGCCGCCCCCGGGCACGCGAGGAGGCAGCGCCTTGAGGTACGGCCCCTGGGCGGCGAGCGCCGCCCGTTCCGCTCCGAGCACGTCCGCCACCGGCTCCAGCGTGAACTCCGGGTGCTTCGCGAGGAAGCCCTCGACGACGGCCTCGTCCTCGTCCGGCAGCACCGAGCACGTGGCGTAGACCACCAGCGCCCCGTGCTTCGCCTGACGACTCACCTCGTCGAGCAGCTCCGACTGGGTCGTCTGGTACTTGGCGATCTCCGCCGCGTTCAGCTTCCACTTCTGATCCGGCTCGCGCGCCAGCGAGCCCGTCCCGCTGCACGGCGCGTCGATCAGCAGCACGTCCGCCTCCGACAGCGGCAGCGGATGGGGGAAGGCCACCTGTCTCAAGGAGAAGTGGCGCACGCGCTCCCGGGCCTCGGCCAGCCGGCGACGGGAGCGATCTCCCGCGAGCACCTTCCCCGTGGGACCGACGAAGTCCGCCAGCGCCAGCGTCTTGCCGCCCGCGCCCGCGCAGACATCCGCCACGGTGAGCCCCTGCAGCGAGCCGCCCACCGGACGACACACCTCTGAGATCAGCTGGCTGCCCACGTCCTGGACCTGGAGCCGCCCGGTCTTCATCACCCGCGTCTCGAAGATGCGGTGGCTCGCGTCCACCACCCGCACCGCGTCCGGCGCCGCGAGCACCGCCTCCGCGGCGACGCCCTCCTCCTGGAGCGCGGCCAGCACCGCGTCGCGAGTCCCCGGCGGCCGCACCCGGAAGTGCAGCCCGGGCTCCTCGTCGAGTGAGGACAACAGCCCCTCCAGCACCGACTCCGGATAGGCCTGCGCCAGCTTCTGCACCAGCCAGTTGGGGAACGAGTAGCGCACCGCCAGCCGCTCCGCGTGGGTGTCCGGCAGCGGCGCCTCCGGCAGCGGAGACTCCACCACCTTCTGGAGCACCTCGTCCTTGAGGGTGCGCGGCCTCACCGGCCCGGGGAGCCGGACCTCCGGGCCGATGCGCGTCCAGCCCTCACCACAGAAGATGCGCCGCCACAGCGCGTAGCGCACCAGCGCCTGGTCCTCCGTGAGCACCAGCTTCCCCGGAGGATGCCCCAACAGCTTCGCCGCCAGGTCCAGCAGGCGCTGATGCCGGGACAGCTCGCGCACCACGAGCGCGGCGAACCGGCGCTCCTGGCCTCCGAGCCCATCCGCGTCGCGCAGCGCATTGGCCAGCGCGGCCTTCAAGGGTTCGCCGCGCAACACCGCGATGTGCGCCTCGAGCGCCGCCGTCGCGCCCCGCCTCGAAGGACGACCGAGCCGCGCCGCCTCCAGCGGATGTGTGGGCCAGACAGTGTCCACGGATGCCAACCTGCCCTTTCAACCGTCCACGCCGAGCGTGATGACCAGGCACCCGGTGGCCGTACGCACCTCGGGAGAGTCCTCCGCGCCCACGAAGAATGACGCCGGGGCCACGAAGCGCGTCCCCTCGACGTCCAGCTCACCCTCGAGCAGCAGCGCCGCCTCGCGTCCCCGCGGCCGCGCCGCCCAGGCCCACTGGCCGCCCGCCACCAGCCGCACCCAGATGGCGCCACCCGCCCCACCCCCTGGCGACGCCAGGTGCACACCGGGCGAGCACTCCACCCAATCTCCCTCCGAGGGAACCGTCGTCCCCCGAGACGCCGCCTCCACGCCCCGGTGCACGGCGAGGAAGCGCTCCACCAGCCCGAGGATGTCCTCGATCTGGAAGGGCTTCACCAGGATGCCGTCGGGGACATGGGGACGCAGCGCCCGCGCCACCTCATCCGGGGACGCCGCGCTGACCATGGCCACCGCCTGGCGCCCCTTCCGGGCCGCCTCCAGCACGGCCCGCCCGCCCGCCTCGCTGCCGCCGATGCGCAGGTCCGTGAGGACCAGCTCGAAGCGCTCCTGGGAGAGGACCTCCAGCGCCTGGGCCACGTCGCCCACCGAGCGGACCTCCGCCAGGTCGGCGATCAACTCGCCCATCCCTTCCCGGAGGCTCGCGTCGTCCTCGACCAGCAGAACCTTCATCGCGGGGTATCTCCGACGCCCCTGACGGGAGCTCGTCCTCCACACTCCCGGGCAGGGGGGCCGCCCAGCGGATGCTGGCAGCCCGCCCCTCGTGGGAATTGGCCCTCCCCGGACTCGAACCGGGACGCGGGGTCAGCCGCAGCGGATTTTGAGTCCGCCTCGTCTACCAATTTCGACAGAGGGCCGTTTGTTGGTGAAGCGGCCAGACGTATACCGCGATGGCCGCGCGGATGCATCCGAAGATTGCGGTGCTGCACGTACATCGCTATGAGGGCCCCCGCATGTACAACCTTCTTATCTCGCTGGCAGTGGGAATCGTGGTCGCGCTGCTGGTGAAGCTCGCCAACTTCTCCATCTGGGCCGGGCTCGTCCCGGGCCTCATCGCGGCCGTCATCACCTTCTTCTTCCTGGGCCGCCGGGTCGCCGGGCAGATCCAGGCGCTCATGACGACGGTGCAGTCGGACCTCCAGTCCCAGCCCACGAGCAAGAAGGACGCCGAGGGCCGGGTGGAGCGCGCGGTGAAGACGCTGGAGAAGGGCCTCGTCTACGACAGGTGGCAGTTCATGGTGGGGCCGGAGATTCACGCGCAGATTGGAATGTTGAAGTACATGGTGAAGGACCTGGACGGCGCGCTGGTCCACTTCAAGCAGGGCAGCTCGCGCAACTACATGGCCAAGGCCATGGAGGGCGCCCTGTACTTCCAGCGCAATGACACCCCGGCCATGAAGGCCGCCTTCGAGGCCGCCGCCAAGAGCGGGAAGAAGGAGGCCATCGTCTGGGCGGTGTACGCCTGGTGCCTCCTGCAGAAGAAGGAGAAGGACGAGGCCCTCAAGGTGCTCGGTCGCGGGGTGGAGGAGAACCCCAAGGACGAGAAGCTCAAGGCCAGCCTCGGCCAGCTCCAGAACGACAAACGACTGAAGATGAAGCCGTACGAGCCCATGTGGTGGCAGTTCGGCCTGGAGACCCCGCCGATGATGCCCCCCATGGGCGGTGGCGGTGGCCGGCGCATGCAGTTCGTTACCCGACGTTGATCCGCCGCGACGGGCCGGAGTGGAGGGCGCCCCGCCCTCCTCCGCCCGGGAATTCCTACCGGTTCCCCACGACGCACGCTGGAACGACTTCCGCCTGGCTCCTGCTGGCGGCGCCGCGCGCGAGTGCAACCCCCTGAAATGACGTCCGCTCGGATGCCCTCCTCGAGGGCATGCAGCTTGCTCCACGCCCACGCGCGTCGGTGGGGGTGACTCCCCGTCGGGCAAGGGCGATGGGCTTGGCGGCCGGAGGTCTCGGGTGAAGGTTGCGGGAGGCGGTGGGTGCTCGCAGGACCGGGAGGCGGCGGATGCGCCTGGGGCGCAGGGGCGGCGGGAGCACCTGGTGGGGCGTGGCATCCGAGACCTCTGGACCGCCAATCATCAGGAGCGCAACGAAGCGGAGAGGTTCATGCAACGGCGAGGGCGCACCTCGGAGCGGTCCCTCCTCCTGGTCATCGAGGACGACGCGAGCGTGCTGGAGAGCCTGTCGGATCTGCTCGCCTCGCGTTTCGACGTGCTGGGGGCGGCGGACGCGGGCGTGGGGTTGGAGCTGGCGAGGGAACACCGGCCGGACCTGGTGCTGCTGGACAGGTTCCTGCCCAGCGGGGATGGGCTGGCGGTGCTGGAGGCGCTGCAGGAGGACTCCCGGACGGAGTCCACGCCGGTCATCTTCCTGACCGGGGACGCGGACGAGGCCACCCTGGAGCGCTGCCTGGAGATGGGCGCGGTGGACTTCATCCACAAGCCGGCGAGCGCGAGGGAGCTCATGGCACGGATCGACCGGGCGCTGCGGCAGAGTGAACAGCAGCGGCGGCTGCAGATCCTCGCCCAGACGGATGCCCTCACGGGGCTGGCGAACTTCCGGGCGCTCACCGTGCGGCTGGAGGAGGAGCTGCGGCGCGCCCAGCGCTACGGCTACCCGCTGAGCGTGGTGATCATCGACCTGGACCACTTGAAGGCCATCAACGACGGCATGGGCCACGACGTGGGCAACCGGGCCATCCTCGCGCTGGCCAACCAGCTCAAGGGCAACCTGCGCGAGTCGGACTTCGCGGCGCGCTTCGGCGGCGACGAGTTCGTGGCGCTCTTGCCCCACCAGACGGCGCTGGAGGCGGCGGTGTTCGCCGAGCGCATCCGCTCCGGCCTGCGCTCCGTGGGCGTGCAGAAGAGCGACGGCCGCCCCGCCTCCTTCGGGTTGAGCGTGAGCGTGGGCATCGCGGACCACACATTGGAGACACCCCGGGGCGACACGGAAGGGCTGATGAAGGCCGCCGACGCGGCCCTCTATGAGGCCAAGCGCGAGGGGCGCGACCGGGTGGTGGTGTTCGGCCGTCCGGCCATGGCGCCTTCCGTGCAACGGCACTGAGCGCGGGCACGACGCAGCAGGCGACGGCGGGAAGCAAGAGGGTGCGGATGATTCTGGGCAACAGGCTGACGAGCGGTTCGAGGGTGGCGGTCGTCGGAGGCGGTATCGCGGGTGCGGGGCTGGCGGCCTCGCTGCTCTTCAATGGCAGGGCGCGGGGGCTGACGCTCGATGTGCGCGTCTACTCGGGTGGCCTGTCGGAGCGCACCGCGCCGCCCGCCGTGCTGACGCCGGAGTGTCGCTCGCGGCTGGCCGCGCTGGGCTGTCGCATCCCCACCGAGTGGCGCGCCCACGAGCTGCGCGGCGTGGAGATCATCTCCGAGGGGCGGCGCGAGCTGCTCCCCTCCTCTCCCGGTGGCCTGTGGGTGGTGGACGGCTGGCCCCAGGGGCAAGGCGGGCTGGCCCAGGTGCGGGACGTGCTGGCCACGGCGGCCAGCGCCCAGGGCGCGCGCTTCCTCGAGCGGCACGTGGACCGGGTGGAGCGGCAGCCCGCGGCCCCCGATGCGCCGGCGTCCGTGCGAGGCGCGGGCCCCCTGGTGGTCCGCGCCCAGGGAGGCGGCGAGCGCTTCCACGCGGTGGCCCTGGCGGGGGGGGCGGGGCCCCTCATGGGCGACCACTTCTTCCCGGGCTTCCGGCCCGCGCCGACGATGCCCGCGGTGCAGGCTCGGCTGCGTCATGCGTCGTCGCGGCTGGAGATCGCGCCGGTGGCGCGGCTCTGGGTCGCGCCGCTTCCCACGGTGGATGGCTTGTTCCTCCTGCCGGGCGCGGACTCCGTCTACGCGCTGGCCTTCGGGCCCGCGGTGACGCCGGCCGACCTGTGCCAGGCGCTGATGATGGCCTCGCGGGATGGGCTGCTGGAGGAAGGCTTCGAGCTGGCGGCGCTGGAGACCACGCGGCTGCCCTTCGGGCCCGGGCGCACGCTGGTGGCTCCGGGGCAGATTGCCGTGGGTCCGGCGGCCTTCGGACATCCGCTGCAGGTGGGGCTGTCGGAGACGCTGGCGTCGTGCAGCCGGGCGGCGGTGGCGCTCCTGGATGGGGGATTGGACGCGGGGGCCCTGGAGCGCCGGTATGTGCGCGAGGGCCTGTGCGAGCTGATGGAGGACGCGTCGGCCGGCGCCCGGGCGGTGGGCTGGTTGCGGCGCGCCGGCAAGCGGGCGCCCTCCGCCTTCGTCGCGGCGAAGGGGCGGCGCACGTCCGTGGGCGTCCATGGCGGTGGTGTGCTCGGGTTGAACGCTCCCACGCCGCTGGCCCTGCTGGGGGCCGTGCGCTGGGCGGGCCTGCGCGAGACGATGAGCAACTGGCTGCGGATGTCGCTGGAGCCGGTGCCCCTGGCCATCCCGGAGCTGGAGCCGGACCTGTACTACGTGGTGGATGACGACGCCGATGCCCGCGAGGCGCTCACGGCGCTCCTGGAGAGCACGGGGGCCAAGGTCGTCGCCTTCGCGGACGAGCTCGCGCTGTTCTGCGCGGTGGCGCGCAGACCTCCGACGGCCATCGTCCTCGACGTCGTGCTGCACTGGGTGGATGGGCTGCGGCTGTGCGAGGGCTTGAAGCAGCATCCCCTCACGCGCAACACGCGGGTGGTGGTGATGAGCGGGCTGAACCGGCCACACGTGCGTCAGCGCGCGCTCGACGCGGGGGCGGAGGCCTTCCTGCCCAAGCCCGTGGACCCGGAGCTGCTGATGCGCATCCTCACGGGCCGACTGACGTCGTCCGGCGGCACGAACGAGCGGGTCGCGCCCCCGCCCCCGAGCGAGACGGGCGCATCGGACCGCTACGCCGCCTATTAGTCACGCGAGGCGTCTGCGCGAAGAACAAGGGCACGGTGGCCAGACGGTCACCGTGCCCTTTCAATCTGGAATCAGCGGCCTGGGGTCAGGGCGACACGGAGACGCTCCGCATCGCGCGACGCAGCTCCAGGGAACCCGCCATGAGGGCGATGCCGCGCATGAGGATGGAGATGCCCACCAGGGTGCCCACCAGCCACACCGCGGAGATGGGCCACTGGGCCATGACGATGACGCCCAGCGCGATGGAGATGGCGCCGTAGGCGAAGTCCCAGCCCCACTTCGGATAGCGGTCCATCAGCGACGTCACCACGTGGAAGAGGCCGCTCGCGAAGAAGTAGCCCGCGAGCAGGAGCGTCAATGCGCCCAGGCCCGCCGCGGGGTTCATCAGGACGAAGATGCCGACCACGGTGGAGAGCACGCCGTTGAGCAGGTAGAGCCAGAACGGGCCTCCGGACTTCCGCACGCGGAAGGAGGAGACGATCTCCGCGATGCCCGTCCCGGCGAGCAGCGCGCCGAAGAGGATGACGGAGACCATGCTCGTGATGAACGAGGAGCCCAACGCCACCAGGCCCAGGATCGCCATCAGCACGCCGAGGACGAAGAGAGGTCCCCAGGCCGCCGAGGTGGCTCTTCCTCCTTCGGTCGAGATGGGGTCACGTCTGAACTGTGTATCCATGTCGCTCCGCTCCCGCGTCGAGAAAGGATTCAGCGGCGAACATGGGTGCCTCGCGTCGCGGGGACAACGTCGCGCCTTCCCGGTCCCTCCCCTCCTCGCCCCTCCCTCGGGGGCAGGCCTCACCCACGGGGGGCGAGGCACCAAGGCCTCACCCGGGGGATTGCGGTGAGTGCTCGCGGAGCGCGGCGTACGGAGGCTGGACGAAGACGGCGCCCGCCTCCTTGCGGAACCAGGTGAGCTGACGCTTGGCGTACCGGCGTGTCTCCTGCGCCGTGTCCTGGATGGCCTCCGAGAGGCTCATGCGTCCGTCCACCACCGCGCGCGCCTGCACGTAGCCCACGCTGCGCATGGGGGCCGCGTCCGCGAACCCCCGCTCCATCAACGCGCGTGTCTCGTCCACGAGGCCCGCGGCGAACATGGCCTCGGTGCGCGCGTTGATGCGCGCGTACAGGTCCTCGCGAGCCGGCTCCAGGACGAAGAGGCGGAAGGGATAGCGGTCCGGGAGGAACGCATGGGCCTTGCGGAACTCCGAGGCGGGCACGCCCGTCTGCGCGTGGATCTCCAGCGCCCTGACGACACGCACCAGGTCCTGGATCGGCAGCTTCGCGGCCGTCTCGGGATCCACGGCGGCCAGTCGACGGTGGACGGCCTCACGTCCCTGCTCGGCCGCGACCGCCTCCATCTCGGCGCGCAGCGCGGGGAGCGCGCCTGGAGCCTCCACCACGCCGTGCAGCAGGATGCGCAGGTAGAGCCCCGTCCCGCCCACGACGATGACAGGCCGACCGCGGCCGGCGATGTCCGCGATGGCCGCGTCCGCGCGACGCTGGTACTCGGCGGCCGAGAACGTCTCCAGCGGGTCCACCACGGACAGCAGGTGGTGCGGCACCGCCGCGAGCTCCTCCACGGACGGCTTCGCGGTACCGATGTCGAAGTGCCGATACACCTGCTGCGAGTCCGCGCTGACGATCTCTCCGCCCAGGCGACGCGCCAGCTCGATGCCCAGCGCCGTCTTCCCGGAGGCCGTCGGCCCCGCGACCACCGTCAACACCGGCCCCTCACCCATGTCGCGACGCTCCCAACGCAGCCCTCACCACCGTGACGGCGGACTCATCCCGAGAGAACACCAACCGCGCCGACTCCACCTCGGACAACAGTCGACCCGCGGACGCCAGCATCGCGGCCCTGCCCGCTGGGGACGCCTCGGGCAACAGCACATTGTGCACCAGCATCCGCCCCGTCTCTCCCCCACCCTGACGCTCCCAGCGCGAGCTCGAATCCCACGCCAGCGTCCCCACCGCCCCCAGTCGCGCCTCCCGAGGGAAGCCCACGTTCCACGGCGTCCCCGAGGCCCGCCACAGGCCCGGTGCCTCCGGCCATATCGCGACCAGCTCGTCCGAGAGCAGTGACTCCCCCGCCCCCATCCACAGTCCGCCCAGCGTGCTCTTGCCAGCGCCCGAGTGCCCCGTGAACAGCGCCGCGGCCCCGTCATGCACGAGCGCCACGCCATGCACCAACATCCCACCGCGCCGCGCCAGCTCCGCCGCCAGCATCACGCGAAGGACCACCTCCACCGGGAAGCGCCCCGCGCCGACCACCGCGCCCCGCGCACCACCCGCCTCGATGCGCGCCGAGTAGTCCTCCCCCTCGAGGACGAGCGCGCCATCCTCCGCGCGCCAGGGACGGGGAAGCGCTCGCGTCGCCGGCTCCGCGCGCGGCACCTCGGGCGGACGCACCTCCAACCGTGAGACGCGAGCACCCGCCGGAGGCGCGTCGACGATGAAGCCCGCGAGCGAGCGCCGGAGCAGCTCCTGGACGCGGGCTTCCGGCACATGAAGCCCCACCGTCCAGCCCGCCAGCGTGAGCCAGGGGCCGGACGTCTCCTGCGAATCATCGAGGCGGCCCGAGCGACGGGGACCGGACGGGCCGGCTCCCGACGAGCTCAGGGCGTGCACTCCGACTCGCCAGGGATGTTGCACTGCGACATCGCCGCGAGCGCGACGAAGGGCTGCTCCCACAGGATGGCGGGCGCCTCGTAGCGAGGCGTGACAACGGACGACGGAGACGTCTCCACCGCCGGGGACTGCGGGGCCGAGGGGGTCGAGGGAGGGTTCACGGGAACGGTACCGGGAAGGCGCAGATGCGGCCGTCCTGAGAGCCGACGTGCAGTCGGGAGACAGTGGTGTCGATGGTCGGCGTGCCGATGAGCTGCGTACCACCGATGGCGACCTGGCCGGAGTCCACGCCGCCGATCATCTCGAGCTGGTGCACGTTGCCATCGGAGCTGCCCGCGTAGATGCGGACCACGCCGGCCTGGTTGAGGGTGAACGTACCGGACGGGTTCGCGATGGGCGTGGTCCACACACGCGTGGGCGCCGTCGCGCCGGGCGCCGAGTAGTCCCAGAACTCCACGGCGCCACTGGCCAGGCTCGCCACGAAGCCGCCGCCGAGCGGGCGCACGAAGCTGGTGAAGGCGGGCGTGCTCGGCGAGGGCCGGGTCCCCACGTTCACGCTCCACACGGCCTGCATCGTGTTGCCGTCGACGGCGTGCACCACGCCGTCGCTGTTCGTCGCGAAGATCTGATTCGCCACGCCGTTGCGTACCAGGCTGTGCTCCAGATCCCCCAGTGACAGGCGCCCCACCTCGGCGCCGTTGAGCGTGTTGAGCACACGGAACGTGGCCGCGGACCCGTTCGCCTTCGCGCCGATGAACAGCCGGTTGGTGGTGTAGTCGACCACCATGCCGCCGCTCACCATGCCCAGGTCCCCGGGCTGGTAAGTGAAGACGGGCGCACCCGTGCGCGCATTGAGCGCCACCACGCGGTTCTGCGCGGCGTTCGCCAGCCGCGTCGCGAAGAACACCAGGTCCGTGTTCGGACGCGCGGCCTTGTACGCCGCGTTCGCGTAGTCGTGGAGCTGCGTCACCGGGAACGACTGGATGGTGCCGATGGGCGCGCCGTTGTTGTTCCAGCGCCACAGCACCGTGCCCGTGGTCGCGTTGAGCGCATACGCCACGCCACTCTGGTCCGCCGTGAGGATGTACTGGCCCGGCAGGCCATTGAGCGGCACCACCGGGAAGCGGCTGCCGATGAGCCCCGACAGCGGCAGCGGACGCCAGCGCTCCGCGCCATCCGCGGAGGGGTGGGTGACGTTCGTCAGGTTGGCGACCACCGAGTCATTGAAGGAGCTGAAGATGCCCACGCCCAGCTCGGTGATGGGCTGCAGCCGCGCGTCCAGGCCCACCGAGTAGCACCACAGCGGCGCCGAGCCCACGCGCGCCCGAGGCGTGGCCATCAGCGCCACCGAGGCCGTGGGACGATTGCCCGCCGAGTACAACCCCACGTCATCCGTGTTGTAGACGCGGTAGTAGTACGTCGTGCCGTTGACGACGCCCGTGTCCTCGAAGGATGTCGCCGAGCTGAACGACTCCGACAGGACGACGGTGGCGTTGCCCAGCGTCGCACCGGCCGCGTACGTCTGGCCCGCGACGGGCGCCGCGTTCGGCGCGGCACCGGCGGAGCGGAGGATGAGCACCCCGTTGTGCACCGAGGGGTTGTCCCACGTCACCGTCACGCTGGCATCGCGAGCCACCGCGGTGAGGCGCTCGACCTCCGGCGCCAGGCCCGTGGCGAGCACCAGCGGCGTCTCGATGCGGGCAGCAGCATCCGACGCGTAGGCCAGAGGGAGGTGCACGCGGTGTCGGAACACGGTGGGCGCGTTGACGTTGGCCACGGAGGCGTACGTCACCGTGAAGGTGCGCTCCTGGTTGGGCATGATGCGCACCGCGTTGGTGTTCGCCAGCCACGTGTAGCTCGCCGTCGCCGTGTCGTAATAGGACATCCATCCGGTGGGCGCGGGCGGGTTGCCGGTGATGCCGAAGAAGTTCACCGGCGGCCGGAGCAGCTTGACCTCATCGAGCGGCACCGTGCCGCGGTTCTGCACCGTGTACGTCACCGTCTGATTGCCCTGCCCCGGCACCAGCACCGACGGGCTGACCTTCACCCGGTGCGCGACGACGCGGCCCTCGGCCGAGCGCACCACCGGCGTCGAGACGGTGGCGCCATTCAGCGTCGCATCCGCCTGGACATCGAACGCATAGGTCGAGAGCTCCGCGCCGGTGACGGTGTAGCTCCAGATGAAGTGCGCGGACGCTCCCGGCGCCAGCCGCGCCACGTTGGCCGGACTGGGCCCCGACGCGAGCGCAACCTGCGCCGAGCCGACCAGCACGGGCGCCCGAGGCGTCACGTTCAGATACGCGTTCGTGGGGGACGTGTTGGTGACGCTCAGGCGCACCTTGACCGTCTCGCCCGTGAAGGCCTGGGTGTTGTCCACGTCGCCCGCGGCGGCCAGCGGCGCCACGTTCACCATGGGGGTGTCCGCGACGTTCGACGTGACGGAGGCCGAGCCGTTGCGTCCCCGCACGCTGGCCACCATGGTTCCCCCCGTCTGCGTCGTGGCCCGGGCGGAGAGGATGCCCGCGCCACGCTGGGGGATGGTCACCGCGAAGTTGGCGGGCTGCACCTCGACGACCTGGAACGTCACGCCACCGGCGCCCGTGCTCGGACCCTCGGCCGTGATGTTGGTCTGGTTCGCGGTGGAGGAGCGGTTCTCGACGACCAGCCGCGCGGTGATGTCGTCCCCCACGCCCACGGCGCGCGGGGAGATGTCCACGCGCGTCGCCAGGCTCACGCGCTGCCACTCGGCCTCATCCTGCGTGCGATTGGTGCCGAACGACAGGTTGCCGCAGGCCTCGTGCGCGGAGAGCTGTGTCGTGAACTGCTGGCCGACGGCGTTCGTCGCGCTGATGTTCGGGATCATCCGCAGCGTGAACGTCGCGGACTCGTCGAACATCAGCCCGGCATCCGCGCCCGCGCAGTTCACCGGGAGGTTGTAGCGGACGCTGCGCGTCGCCACGTTGTGGGTGGCGACCCATCCGGCGGGCGCGGGGCTCTCCAACAGCGTGTAGCCCGTGGGCAGCACGAAGTTGACCTGGTTGATGGGACGGAACTGCGGCGAGTTGGCGCGCGTGTTGTTGCGCACCCGGACGCGCAGCTCGGACACCTCGTCCATCACCACGGTGGCCACCGTCTCCCCGGGTCCAGGGAGCGTGGTGAAGACGGCGGCGCGCGTGGTGCTCTGCGCCAGCGCGGCCGAGGGCAGCACGAGCGCGGCGACGAGCGCGGCGAGGCGGGCGTTGACGGACTTCAGGGGGGCGGGGCTCACGTCACGGCTCCAGGGTGAAGGCGGCCGTGGTCAGCGGCGCCCCGTCGAAGAGGAAGCGCACCTGCCAGGTGCCGATCATGGCGGAGGTGGCCACCGTCGTCCCGGCCACGGGCAGCGAGAAGCGCAAGGTCCGCGTCATGTCCGGCTTCGCCACCACCACGCTCGTCCGCCGCTCATACGGGTGGCCGGCGGGCGACACGAACTCCACCTCCACCGTGCCCTTGCCGCGCACGCCCGTGAGCGTCAGGTCCACGTCCACCTGGGACACGTCGGACAGGCCTCGCGAGCCGGACTCCACCACCTCGGCGTGCCCCGTCAGGGGCGCGGGCATCGGCTCGCCGACGACGGGAACCTCCGCCGCGGGAGGCCGGGCCGCCACGTCCTCCTCGCCCAACACGTCCGTCGGGGACACCGGCGGCACCTCCCGGGAAGGCGCGTCCGTCCACTCCGACACCTTGGGCGCCACGCCGCCCTCCGTACAGGCCGCCAGCAGCAGCGCCGCCGCCGAGAAGCCCGCAATGCGCGCTCGCATCACCGCACCTCCTGAAGCTCTTCGATGAGGCCCAAGCGGGCCAGTTCCGTCAGAAATCGCAACGTGTCCGCGAGCACCGCGCCCACGTCCATGGAGAACTCACGGGCCACCACCTCGGCCACCGAGCGCGCCGAGCGCGTCCCGTCGCTGAGCTCCCAGATTCGCACCGCCGTCGCGTTGAGGCCCCGCAGCGTGCGGCCCTCCGCGTCCAGCAGCAGGAAGTCCGCGCCGAAGCGCTGCCCCTCCGCTCCCGAGCGACGCCGGGGATGACTGTCCCCTCCGAAGTCGCCGCTCATGAGCGCCGCCCCAGCCACCGCGCCACCCGCCCGCGCACCAACGCGCGCAGCCGTCCCAGGCGCGACGGCCCACCATCCCACGCCGAGTCCAGCTCCACGCCCCTCCTGCGCACGCGCGCCACGCACCCGAGGATCCGCGACGCGGCGATGGGAGGGTCCTCTCCCGCCGCGTTGTCACCGCGCAGCGACAGCACGCCCTCGCGCACCGCGCACACCCGATGGAGCACCAGCGCATCGTCGAACCGCGCCAGCACGACCTCACCAGGGCGGGGCTCGCGAGACAGCGGCTCGACACCCGCCACGTCTCCATCCCGCAACGACGGCCACATGCTGTCTCCCCGAACGGGAATCCAGCGCAAGGCCTGGGACGGAGCGGAGCTGGGGGACTCACTCGACATTGACGGCGGAAGTCTACCGCACCGGCCAAGGTCACGCGACTGAGTCGCCCGGAGTTCTCCCTGAATTTCCCGGAGGTTACAGACCACCTCCGGGATTCAGCGAAATATCAGGGATTCAACAAATTCCCTGACTGACACATCAGGTCTTGATGATGCGCTGCACCACCTCGGTCGCCGAATGCTCACGCACCGCGGCGGCGAGGCCGCTCAGGCTCACGGGGATCAGCGAGCCATCCGCCATCCGCTTGAGCTTCGCCTCTCCCGAGGTGCGCTCCTGCTCACCGAGCACCAGCGTGAAGCGGGCCCCGCTCTTGTCGGAGCGCTTCATCTGGCTCTTGAGGCTGCCGCCCCGGGTGTCGAAGTCGACGCGCAGGCCCTCGCGCCGCAGCTTGCTGGCCAGGGTGAAGGCCGTGTCCTGCGAGCCCGGATCCGCCACCGCGATGAACAGGTCCGGCGACACGCCGAACTTCCGGGTGCCCTCCTTCAAGAGCAGCACCAGCCGGTCCAGACCACACGCGAAGCCCACGGCGGGCACGTCCGGCCCGCCCAGGCTCTTCACCAGCTTGTCATAGCGACCACCGCCGCCCACCGTGCTCGCGGTGCCGAGCGCCGGGTGCGAGGCGATGAACTCGAAGACGGTGCGCGTGTAGTAGTCCAGGCCGCGCACCATGCGCGGGTTGACGACGTACTTGATGTCCAGCGCCGTCAGCTTGCGCTGCACGTCGTCGAAGTGCGCCTTGCACGGCTCGCACAGGAACTCGAGCACGTTGGGCCCCTTGCCGGCGACCTCCTGGCACTTGGGGTTCTTGCAGTCGAGCACGCGCAGCGGGTTCGTCTCCATGCGGCGGTGACAGTCGCCGCACAGCTCGTCGATGTGCGCCTTGAGGTACTCCACCAGCTTCGCGTGGTACGCGGGCCGACAGGCCTCGTCGCCGAGCGAGTTGAGGTTGAGCGCGATGTCCTGGAGCCCCAGCGCCTGGAGGAACTGGGCCACCATGTCCATCACCTCGACGTCCTGGGCCGGCTCCTTCGAGCCGTAGGCCTCCGCGCCGACTTGATAGAACTGCCGGTAGCGGCCCGTCTTCATCCGCTCGTACCGGAACATCGGCCCCGTGTAGAACCAGCGCGTCAGCGGCTCCTGGTTCAGGATGGAGTGCTCGATGTACGCGCGCGCCGCGGGCGCCGTGCCCTCGGGACGCAAGGACAGGCTGCGGCCACCCTTGTCGTCGAAGGTGTACATCTCCTTGCCGACGATGTCCGTCTCCTCGCCCACGCTGCGCACGAAGAGCGCGGTGTCCTCCACCATGGGCGTGCGGATCTCCCCGTAGCCGAAGCGCCCGAACAGCTCCCGGGCCAGCCCCTCCACGTGCTGCCAGATTTCAATCTCCCCTGGCAGGAGATCATTCATGCCCTTGACGGCGGCGAGCGTCTGGCTCACGGCACCACTCCGATGCGCTGCCCCAGCCGCAGCACCGCGTCCTCCTGCAGCACCGGGTCCCACTTCACGCGGCCCGGCTCGAACAGCAGGATGACGGTGGAGCCCATCTCGAAGCGGCCCAGTTCGCCGCCCTTCTCCACCTTGTAGCCCTCTTGATACCGGTGCACCTTGCCCGGCTGGCCCGTGTGCGTGGTGACGTCGTCGTACGCCGCCTTGATGCGCGACACGCAGGTGGCGCCCACCTTCACCACGGCGCACTTGCCCGCGGCCGTCTCCAGGTACGTCACCAGCCGCTCGTTGACGCAGAACAGGGACTGCTTGTTGAGCACCGACGCCGGGTTCACCGGCCAGAACTCACCGGGGATGTACGCGTAGCCGGTGATGGTGCCCGCCAGCGGCGAGTGGATGCGGTGATAGTCCCTGGGCGACAGGTAGATGGTCGTCCAGGCGCCACCGTGGAACGGCTTCGCCGCCTCCGCGTCACCCAACAGCTCGTCCACCGTGTACTCGATGCCCTTGGCCTGCAGGCACCGGCCCAGGTCGGAGTAGCCCACCTGCGACACGCGCCCGTCCACCGGCGACACCACGGACTTCGCGTCCGCGTCGATGGGGCGCAGGCCCGTCTTCAGGCCGCGCGTGAAGAACTGGGCGAACGTCGGGTAGTGCTCGATGGGGTGCTCGGCCTCCGCCATGTCCACGTTGTAGGAGCGGGCGAACGCGCGCATGGCCGCCTGGTGCACCGGCGCGGGCAGCGGGGCTCGAGTGGCCATGCCCACCACCGTCGACAGGGCCGACTTGGGCAACAGGCGCATCAACTTCATGAAGGTCTGGTCGTTCATGGGGCGTCTTTGATTAACGGCCGGCGTCCGTCGCCGCGGGGGGCACGGTCCCGGCATCCAGTGTCCGCGTCACCGTCGTCACGGAGCTCTTGGGCAACAACATCAGGACCCGGCCTTGTTCGGTCAGCAGCACCGTGCCCACGTGGCCCGGGTACTCCAGGCGGCAGGCCGTGCTGTCGGTCATCTCCCACGCGTCCCGGATGCCCCGCCCCTCCACGTCGATGGGCGTGCCGCGCTTGAAGCAGCCGCGGAAGCCGGCCACCAGCTCGCTCGCCGGAGAACCGACCTGGGGACCGTTGATGGGGCCCGCGTCCGGAGGCCCCGCGTCCACGGGCTCGGCGCGAGGAGGAGGCGGCGGGGGCGCGAGCGTGGTGGAGGGCGCGCCGGGCGGAATCTCGCGGGCGCTGGCCACGGCCTTCTGGCGCGCGGCGAGCTCCGACTGCATGCGGGTGCGCTCGCGCTGGATGCGCTGGAGCAGCTCCTGCGCGGAAGGGGCATCCAGGCTGTCCTGCGGCACGCGCTGGAGCTGCGCCTCGATGGGGCCCATCTTCGGGTCCAGGTAGGCCTCATCCAGCTTCTGCGCGTACAGCTCGCGGAACTGGCGCGTGGCCTGCTGGTACTCCGGCGACGACGGTTGCGGCTCGCGGCGGCAGGCCGACAGCAGCAGCAACAGGGAGGACAGCAGGGCCGCGAAGGGCCGGAGGGACACTCGGAGGACCTGGGGGCGCACGGACCCGGTTTATTTCATGTCCCCCGGCCCGTGCACAGTTTTCCGAAGGCGGCGCGTCAAACCCCGAGGAACAGTCGCTTGCCGAAGTTGAGCGCCAGGTCCGCGTCGAAGATCTTCTGCGCCGCCGTCTCGATGTCGTACTCCACCCGCAGGTACTCCACCGTGCGAGCGTCCGTGTCGCAGATGACGAAGCAGGCCCGGTTGTCGTAGTCGCGCGGCTGGCCCACGCTGCCCACGGAGATGATGTACTTGTAGCCCCGGCGGATACCGAACTTCTGGGCCACCACGTCGTTCACCTCGCCATTGCCGATGGCGAACGCGCGGCACAGGTGACTGTGCCCGATGAACGTCACCTCGGGCAGCTCCTCCACGTACGGCGTCAGCTCCCGCGCCTGCTCGAGCGCGAAGATGTACTCGTACGCCTTCGGGTCGATGGGCGAGCCGTGGCAGAAGCCGACCTCGCCGATGCGGTACGTGTACGGCAGGCTGCGCAGCCACGCCATGTTCTCGTCCGTGAGGACGTTGGCGGACCAGTCCAGCGCGTGCCGGGCGGCGTCGTAGTAGTACGAGTAGTCCATCCGCCCCGCCACCGCGGCGTCGTGGTTGCCCAAGAGCGTCACCTCCGCCACCGAGCGCACCAGCTCACAGCAGGGATTCGGCGACGCGCCGTACCCGACGATGTCACCCAGGGAGACGATGCGGTCCACCTTCTGCTGCTCGCAGACCCGCAGCACCTCGGTGAGCGCCTCGATGTTGGAGTGGATGTCGGAGATGACGGCGATGCGCATGGATGCCTCGGCTGGTGGGAGCCCGGCGCTCAGCCGGCCCAGACCGCCTTCACGGGGTTCTTCTGCTGCTGAGAGATAATCCGCCGGAGCCGCCCCAGGGTTTCCGCGTCCAGCGACTCGAACCGCAACCCCATCCCCGGCGGATAGGCCCGGTCCTCCTCCTCCCGCAGCCATACCACCGTGGCCGCGGTCTGCACCTCGGGATCATCCCCCGGGGTCAGCCGGAGCACCGCCTTCGCCCCTCGCTTCAGCGGCGTGCTCGTCCGCAGGAACAGGCCGCCCTCGCTCAGGTTGGTGATGCGCGCGTACAGGGTGACATTGTCGGTCTCGCACCAACAACGAAGCAAGGTCGGCACCCGCGCGGACTTTCGGTTATCGCTCAACCCTCTTCCTTCCCCGAGCACCCAAAAGGAGGAAAGCCTAGGGACGGCCTGAATCCACCGTCAAGTTCATGGGTGGGGCCGGACCCCACCCTGCCCGCCCGGCACTCAGCGCTCCAGCGGCCCCAGGTCCTCGAAGTGGGTCAGCTTCTTGAATTCCGCGAAGCGGGCGTGGATCTCCGGGCGCGTCACCTCGCGCAGGCGCTCCAGGCTGAACTTCTCCACGGTGAAGGAGGCCATGACGCTGCCCATGACCATGGCGCGGCGCAGGACGGCCGAGTCCACCCCGGACGCCGCGGTGGCCACGGTGCCCATGAAGCCACCCGCGAAGGTGTCTCCGGCGCCCGTGGGGTCGAAGACCTCGGCCAGGGGGAAGGCCGGGCAGGCGAAGATGTGGTCCTTCTCGAAGAGGAGCGCGCCGTACTCACCGCGCTTGACCACCACGCGCTGGGGCCCCATGCCGAGGATGGCGCGGGCGGCCTTCACCACGTTGTGCTC
Source organism: Myxococcus sp. AS-1-15 (assembly GCF_020037055.1). Taxonomy (NCBI): domain Bacteria; kingdom Pseudomonadati; phylum Myxococcota; class Myxococcia; order Myxococcales; family Myxococcaceae; genus Myxococcus; species Myxococcus sp. AS-1-15. The sequence goes on from NZ_JAIQDF010000005.1 coordinate 450,542, forward strand.
GCCGGCCAGCTGCCGCGCCTCCGCGTCGTTCACGAAGAGCAGGTTGACCCGCTGGAGCGTCTTGAGCAGCGCGTCGCGGCTGCCCTGGATCCAGAAGTTCATGGTGTCCGCGGCCACCAGCTTGGGGTTGCGGACCTGGTCCACCACGCGTGCCTGAAGCTCCGGGTGGATGTTGCCCAGGAAGACGTAGGGCGTGTCGCGGTAGGACGCGGGCAGGTCCGGCGAGAACGCCTGGAAGACGTTGAGCTGGGTGTCGAGCGTCTTCGCCTCGTTCAGCTCGTAGCCGTAGCGGCCCTTCCAGCGGAACGTGCGGCCGGACTCGCGGGTGAGGCCCTCCAGGTCGATGCCCCGGCCCTTCAGGAAGCTGACATGGGCCTCGGGGAAGTCCTCCCCCACCACGGCGACGACGCGCACGGGGGAGAAGAACGACGCCGACGTGGAGAAGAACGTGGCGGACCCGCCGAGGACGTCCTCCTTCTGTCCGAAGGGGGTTTCCACCGAGTCCAATGCGACGGAGCCGACGACGAGCAGGGACATGCGAGCTTCCTGGAAATGGCCGAGAAAGCACGGCTTCCTACCAGGACCCCGTGCCCGTGCCGGGTACGCGGTTTCACGGCCGGCGTCAAGCTCGCCGCGCTCCGGCGACGCTCAGGGCGAGGGGATGCCGGTGGCCGTGATGATGGCCTTGAGGTCGTCGTCGGTGAAGAACAGGCCGCCGCCCACGAAGAAGTCGCGGCCGGCGATGAGCCGCTGGGTGACGACGTCGCGCTGCTGCGCGTTGAGCATGTCGTCCATGCCCGCGACGACGAACAGGTGGTCGAAGGCCTGGGCCCGCAGCGTGGCGCGCAGCCGGGGGTAGCGCAGCTCGTCCGCGGCGAAGTTGAACGCGTCCATCTTCAGGGTCAGCGCGTCGTCGAACAGGTGCAGGTCCGCGCCCACGCCGCCGGTGGACTCGATGAGGCCCACCCGCAGGGTGGTGAAGTACCAGCGCTTGGCGAACTGCGCGCTGATCTTCAGGCTCTCCTTGGTCACCTTCTGCGTCTGGATGACCGGGTCGCCTTCCGACGGCGGGTTGGTCTGCACCACCTGGGTGGTGACGGTGCCGCGCGGGTCGTCGACGATCTCCAGCAGGTAGTACTTGTCCGGCCGGGGGATGAGGCGCAGGGACAGCATGTTCTTCGAGCGACCCTGCGCGGCCAGGTAGGTGCTCTGGATGCCCACCTCCGTCTGCAGCTCCGTGAGGCGGGAGACCAGGCTGGACACGTCGCGCACCGTCTCGCGCACCTCGCGGCCCACGCTCTCGTCGGTGAGCAGCATGCCGGCGGTGCTCTCGCCGTCCTTCACCTTGCGGGTGATCTCCTCCAGGTTGCCCAGGGAGTTGTCCAGCTTGGTGAGCGTCTGCTTGAGGCTGGCGACGCTCTCCTTGAAGTCCCCTTCCCCGCTGCCGACGATGTTCTTGACGCTGGCGAGCACCTCGCGCACGTCGCGGGTGATGAACTCGATGTTGTCGACGATGCGGCCCACGTCGGCCTGGTTGCTCTGGGTGATGGTCCGCACGTCGGACGACACGCCCTCGAAGTTGGCCAGGATGACGTCCAGGCGGTCCGCGTTGCGGCGCACGGTGGCGTCCACCGAGTCCGACAGCCGCACCAGGTTCTCGACGATGCGCTGGAGCGAGCCCGCCCCGCGCTCGCCGCCGAGCACCTCTCGCAGCGCGCCCGTCACCTGCTGGATGTCGGAGGTGATCTGCGACAGCGACTCGAAGATGGCCTCCATGCCCTGGCTGTCGATGACGCGGCGGATCTGCCCGTTCGTCTCCAGCTTGGGGGCGTTCTCCGTGCCCGGGTTCAGGTCCAGCAGGTAGTCGCCCAGGAGCGACTCCGAGCGCTTGGTGAGGACCGCGTCCTCGCGCAGGTCCACGTCGTTGCGGATCTTCAGGAACACCCGCGCCCGCGTGCCCTCCAGGACGATGTCGTCGATCTCTCCCACCCGGATGCCGGCGATCTGCACCCGCCCGCGCACCGCCAGGCCGGAGGCATCCCGGAAGTAGGCCCAGACACGCGTGGAGTCACTGTCGCTCAGGCCGCCCTCGCGCGCGAACAGCACGAAGCCGACGAAAAAGGCCCCCGCGGCGATGACCAGCAGGCCAACACGGAAAGGCGTAACGAGCTTCTTCACCTGATGTGACTCCGAGGGCTACCGGCCGGGCGCGACTCTAACGTTTTGCATCCGGAGTGCCACATTTTCCTGAAACCGGACCCGGCGGGCGCAGACCCTGTCAATTCTTCCCGAACCACGTCTCCAGGAACACCTTCACCGCGGGGTGCTGGGACATGCGCAGCTGCTCCGGGGTGCCGTTCTCCACGATGACGCCCTTGGACAGGAAGGCGATCTGGTCCGCCACGTTGAAGGCCGAGGAGATGTCGTGGCTGATGACCACGCTGGTGACCCCCAGCCCCTTTTGAGCCGCGAGGATCATCTCGTCCACGGAGTCCGTGGTGATGGGGTCCAGGCCGGTGGTCGGCTCGTCGTAGAGGACGATCTTCGGGTCCAGCACCACCGCCCGCGCCAGGCCCACGCGCTTGCGCATGCCGCCCGACAGGTCCGAGGGGAACTTCGACTCCACCTCCCGCTTCAGGTCCATCAGGTCCAGCTTGGCGCGGACCTTGGCGTACAGCTCGTCCTCCGACAGCTTCGTGTGCTCGCGCAGCGGGAAGGCCACGTTCTCGAACACCGTCATCGAGTCGAACAGGGCCGCGGCCTGGAACACCATGCCGAACTTGTTGCGCACCCGCTGCAGGTCCTCGACGCCCATGGGGACGATGTCCTCCCCATCGATGTTGACCTGGCCGCTGTCCGGGCGGAGCAGGCCGATCATGTGCTTCATCAGCACCGTCTTCCCGGAGCCGGAGCCCCCGAGGATGACGCACGTGCTGCCCTGGGGCACGGAGAGGTTGATGCCGGTGAGCACCTTGTTCTCACCGAACGTCTTCTGCAGGTCCACGATTTGAATCATCGGCTTCGTGGACGCGCCGGCTTCGGGACGCGGAGGAGGACCGGAGGCAGCCATCAGTGCATCACGATGCCCACGAGGAAATCGAGGATGAAGATGGACAGCGCGCTGGCCACCATCGCCTCCGTCGTCGCCTGACCGACGCCCTTGGCGCCGCCCGAGGCGTTGAAGCCCTTGTAGCAGCAGATGAGCGCCACGGAGAGGCCGAAGACCGCGCCCTTGATGACGCCCTCGTAGACGTCCGCCGGCTCCAGCCAAGCCTGGGTGCGCGTGAGGAACGTGCCCGGGGAGATGCCCAGCCCGCCCACCGCGACGAAGTAGGCGCCGGACATGCCCGTGGTGTTGAACAGCATGGTCAGCATGGGGACCATGAACAGGCCCGCCAGCACCCGGGGGACCAGCAGGTACTGCACCGGGTTGACGGCCATGGTCTCCAGGGCGTCCACCTGCTCGGTGACGCGCATGGTACCCAGCTCCGTGCACATGGCCGAGCCCGCCCGCATGGTGACCATCAGCGCGGAGAACACCGCCGCCAGCTCCCGCGTCAGCGTCAGCGCCACCGTGGGGCCCACCAGGCTCTCCGCGTCGAACATGCGGAAGGCCTCGGAGGTCTGCAGGGCGAACACCATGCCCGTGAAGAGGCCGGTCAGCCCGACGATGAAGATGGAGCCCACCCCCACGAAGTCCAGCTGGGCGAACAGGTTGTGGAGCCGGTAGGGAGGTCGGACGCTCCACCGGGCCACGTCGAAGGCCAGCGTCACCACGCCACCAATGGAGCTGACGACGTCGATGAGGCCCTTGCCGAAGCTGCTCACCGTCTGGGTGAGCATCCCGGGCTCGCGAGCCGGCTTGCTGGGGGTCTGCGTGGTCATGCGTTCAGGCGCCTACTCTTACGTGGTGCGAAGGGGGGCACAAGCGAAGTGTTCCCGTGCGAGCGGACGACGAAGGGACTACCTCACTTCGAAGCGTTGCGTTTATGTTCCGCGCCCCTTTCCTTCATGCCCGGCTCCCCGTCACAGGCGCGCCGGGCCGAGAACTCAGACGAACATGGCAACTCAAAAGGTCGGCGGCGAGGTGGACGCGTACTGTACCCGCTGCAAGCTCACCCTCGCGCACACCATCCTGGCGATGGTGGGGACGAAGATTGCTCGGGTGCGCTGCAACACGTGCAACGGGGACCACGCCTACCGCGGGGCTCCTGGCACCACGGACCGCCCCACCTCCACCAGCAGCAGCACCCCGCGCGCGAGCCGGGCGTCGTCCAGCGGCACCACCAAGGCGGAGAAGATCATCATCTCCTTCGAGGAGCAGCTGGCGGGCAAGGACGTGGCCAACGCGCCCCGCTACAGCCCGAAGGACACCTACGCGGTGGATCAGGTCCTCCAGCACCCGACGTTCGGCGTGGGCTTCGTGACGGCCGTGCGGGGCGACAAGTTCGACATCACCTTCCGCACCGACACCAAGACGCTGGTGCACGGTCGGGGCGGCGCTCCCACCGAGAAGCCCGCCTTCAGCCCGCCCGTCCGGCAGGCCACCGGCCCCGCGGACAAGCCGCAGGCCGCCGCGCTGGACACCCCCGCCGAGGACGCCCCCGTCAGCGAGGGTTGACCGGAAAGAGCCTGGAGGGCGAAGTTCGGCGGAATCGCTCGTGCGCACCCGCTTACCGCCCTTCCTGGCTTTTCTAGTCTTCGCCGTGGCCGCGTCGTCGGCCATGGCGGTCCCGGTTTCGGGAGGGCCCGGGTTGGAGGTGCTCGCCTCCCCCACCCGGGTCGTCCTCGGGAGGGACAAGACGGTGTCCCTCAAGGTCCGCGTGCCTCCGGAGACGGGGGGGCTGCGGGTGGCCGCCTCCTCCGGACACTTCGCCGAGGAGCGCCTGGCGCACGGCGCGGTGCGGACGTTCCAGTGGACGCCGCCGCCCGTCCGGCATCCGCTGGTGGCGGTGTTCCTGTTCTGGGTGGAGGCCGCCGACGGCCCGCCCGAGGTCACCGTGCTGCGGCTCGCCCTGCTGGGGCAGACGACGCTCGACGTGGCGACCTCGCCAGGGGCCTCCGTCACGGTGCTCGTGGGTGAGACGCACTTCGGTCCCGTCCAGGCGGATGGGAAGGGCAAGGCGCGTGTCCCTCTCGAGGTGCCTCCGGGGGTCGCTTCGGCGCGGGTGCTCGCCACGCGCGGGGAGCTGCGCACGGATGCCTCCGCGCCGTTGGATGTCCCGAGGGTGAGTCCCCATGTCGCGGCCCTCACGCCCGCACCGCTGCCTGCCCGGGGCGGGTGGTTGCTCGTGGCGGGCGAGGGGCCGCTGGATGTGGCGCGGTTGAAATTGCACGTCGATGGGGGACGGGCCGAGCCCATCGAGGTCGGTGACATCGCCCGCTTCCGGGTGACGCCGGAGGAGGACGCGGCCTCGGTGACGGCCGTCGTCCAGGCCGACGGCGCTGGAGACGACGTGCGCGCGCACGCGGAGGTCTTCCGCGTCGTCGTCGTGACGAAGCCTCCCGCGGCCAAACCGCCCCCTGCCCTCGTGGGCGATGCACCGTGGCGCCCGGCGGTCCAGGTGCTCGCGGGGGGCGTGTTCGCGCGGGGCGACAACTCGGGTCCCTTCGGTGCGCTGGGGGTGGCGTTCACCACGCCCTGGTGGGAGCGACGATTGGCGGGGGAGCTGGAGGTGGGCGTGCGGGCCGCGTCCTTCCGGGGCACGGTGGGCGCGCTCGGCGCGGTGCGCTCGCAGGTGTTCGCGGTGCCGGTGCTCGTGTCGGCGCGCGTCGAGTTGTTGCGCGGCGCGGCGCTGTCCCTGTACGGCCGAGCAGGAGGAGGAGTGGCGCCTTTCCGTCACCGACTCCAGACCGACTTCCCGGCGGAGGTGAAAGAGAGCAAGCTTTCCGGCATGGGGTTGCTGGCCATCCAGGGCGCGTACCGATTCGGGCGCTGGAGCGCGTTGGGAGAGCTGCGCGGTGCGTGGGCTCCGGCGAGCACGCCGTGGTTGGACGCCCAGCTCGGCGGTGTTTCGGTGCTGCTGGGGATGAGGTTCGAGCCATGACCCGCGCGCTCGTGCTCCTGGCGATGCTGGTGTTGTCCGCCTGTGGCTCGAGCACGTCGCTCCCCGCGCCACGCATCGTCTCCGTCAGGCCCGCCTCGGACACCGTCGGCCGCACCGACCCCATCCTCCTGGAGATCGATGCGGCGTTCCCCGTCCGCCTGGACTACGCCGAGGGAGAGGCGCAGCTCCAAGGCCGCACGCGGGTGTGGATCGGAGATCAGGAGGCCAGGGTGATCGCGCTGAACGCGCAGAGCCTCTTCGCGGTGGACCTCCCCGCGAACCTCGGCGCCGCGGCCTATGACGTGCGCGTGGCGCTGGACGATGGGCGTGAGACCACGAGCCCCCAGGGATTCACGCTCTGGAATCAGGACGCGGGAACGCCGGACGCGGGGCCCGATGGCATCCCCGACGGAGGCGTCTACGTCGCGGATGGAGGCCCGGAGCCCGACGCGGGGCAGGATCCGACCCGACCGATGGGCGAGGGAGACATCACCGGCTACGCGTTCGAGCCCATCTCGGACCAGGACATCGGCCAGCCCTTCACCATCACGGTCCGCGCCGTGGGCCCGCGCGCCGCGGACTTCACGGACAAGGTCGACCTGTCCATCAGCAAGAACAACGGCAACGTGAACCCCACCTCACTGGACAAGTTCGTCGGGGGCATCTGCGTGCAGAACATCGCCATCGACGCGCAGGGCGCCAACGTGGTGCTGACCGTGACGGACCGCTTCGGCGTGCAGGCGTCGTCCAACGCCTTCAAGGTGAAGTAGCCCGTTCGGCTCGACAGGGCGCGGGCCGAAGCAGCATGCGTGCGCCATGTCGCCAGCAGCGGCGCAGGCACCTCACACGGCTTCACCGGCGCAGGCGCGCGCATCCTCCGGCAGTGACGCCCACCTCGGCGCCACCCGCTCAACCCAGCGTGCGCCGGAGCAGGTCACGCGCGCGCACCATGTCCTCCGGCAGCGGCGCATCCACTCCGCGAGCCTCTACGCCTGGCAGCGCGGGCCACTCGACCCGCGCGGCATGCAGGGGCGTGCGCTCGAGGACCACGCCGTCGCCCTGCCCTCCCAGGTCCTTCTCCGTCAACGCCGTGTCGCGGCCGTACTGGTGGTCCATCAGCAGCGGATGTCCCAGCGACAGCAGGTGCACGCGAATCTGGTGCGTGCGGCCCGTGAGCGGCTCGGCCTCCACGAGCGTGGCCTTGTCGAAGCTCTCCACCGGACGCACCCGCGTGCGTGACGGCTTCGCCTCCGCCTCGCCCGGCCTCGCCACCCGCATGCGGCCCTTTCGCGCGGCGATGAGCGGCACATCGACGAGCGACGGCGCGTCGATGCGGCCCTCCACCAGCGCGAGGTAGCGCTTGCGCACCTTGCCGGACTCGAACGCGATGGACAGCGCGCGGTGCACGGCCGCGTCGAGCGCGAACACGAGCGCCCCCGACGTGTCCCGATCCAGCCGGTGCACCACGAAGATCTTCCGCCCGCGCTGCGACTCCAAGGCATCGCGCAGCGAGGGCCCGCCGTCCCGCCCGGGGATGACGGGCACCCCGGGCGGCTTGTCCACCACCAGCACCCCTCCCCCTTCGAAGAGGATGCGAGGCTCGGTCACTCGTACTCCGACGCCGGCACGACGGTGATGGGCCCCAGGCCCTTCAGCTGCTTCTTCACCGCGGCCGCGTTGCCCAGCACGACAATCGTGGGCGGCTCCGCGAAGCAGTACTTCTTCGCCACCGCCGCCACCTGCCGCGGCGTCACCGCCTTGAGCCTGTCTCGGAAGCGCAACACCCAGTCATCCCCCAACCCGTTCAACCGGATGTCGGAGATGGCGCTCGCGATGGACTCGTTCGTCTCCGTGCGCAGCGGATACAGCCCGCCCATGTACGCCTGCGCGTCGCGCAGCTCGGTCGGCTTGAGGCCGGAGTCGCGCACCTTGGCGATCTCCCCGAGCGACACGTCGATGATCTCCCGCGTCGACTCCGTCTTCGTGAAGGTGGACAGCGCGAAGATGCCGGCCGCGTGCATCGCGTCGAACCAGCAGCCGATGCCATACGTGAGGCCCCGGTTGACGCGGACCTCGTTCATCAGGCGCGACGTGAAGCCGCCGCCCAGCGCGGTGTTCATCACCGCCGCCGGGAAGTAGTCCTCGTGCCCCGTGCGGTAGCCCGGGCCGCCCATGCGCACCTGCGACTGCGTCTGGTCCGGCTTGTCCACCACGATGACCCGCCCCGCCTTGGCCACCTTCTCCAGCGGAGGAATGACGGGCGCCTTGTCCGGCCCGCCCGTCCAACCGGCGAAGGCCTCCTCGGCCGCCGCGGCCACCCGGCCCGGGTCCACCGCGCCGACCACGACCAGCATGGCGACCTTGGGCCCCAGCCGCTCCTGGTGGAAGCGCACCACGTCGTCCCGGGTGAAGGTGCTCACCGTCTTCACCGAGCCGCTCACGTTGTGTCCGTAGGGGTGCTTGCCCCAGAGCGCACGCACCAGGGCGCGGTCGGCGATGACGGACGGCTCGTCCAAATCATTCGCGAACTGGGCCAGCGCGCGCTCGCGCGCATCGGCGACCTCGGACTCCGGGAACGTGGGCTCCATCACCAGCTGGCCCATGACGCCCAGCATCTGCGCGAAGTGCTCGGCCGGGGTGGTGATGGCGACGGACAGCGTGTCCTCGCCCACGCCCACGCCCAGGCTGGCGCCGACGAACTCCACGGCCTCGTCGATGGCCTGCGCGTTCAGCCTCCGCGTGCCCCGGCGCAGCAGCTGGCCCGCGAAGTCCGCGATGCCGTGCTTGCCCTCGGGGTCCGTGGAGCTGCCGGCGCGAATCACCAGCCGCATGGACACCAGCGGCAGCGGTCCACGCTCGGCGGCGATGACCTTCAGGCCGCTGGACGTGGTGCTCTCGTGCAGCGTGGGGAACACCAGCTCCCGGCTCGTCGTGGCGACGGCGGACGCGGTCTTCCGGGAGGAGGACTTCTTCTTCGCCGCCCGGGCCGGGGCCTTCTTCACGGCGCGGCGGGGGGCGGCGGACTTCTTCGAGGTTCGGCTCTTGCGAGAGGCCATGGAGTCTTTCTGGAGTCGGTCCGGGCTCACGCCTCGGAGGGCGCGGGCAGCAGCGTCACGACGGAGCGGCGCTCGGGGATGAGGTACTTCCTGACGGCGGCCTGCACCTGCTCGCGGGTGATGGACGCGTAGGCGGACGGCAGCGTGAGCACATGGCGCCAGTCACCCAGCAGCGCCTCGTAGTTGCCCATGGCGTGGGCGCGGCCGTTGTTCGTGCCCAGCTCGCGCAGGTGGTCCGAGCGCAGGTTGTTGAGGGCCTTCTGCAGCTCGCGCTCGGTGATTCCGTCGCGCGCCAGCTTCTCCAGCTCCGCGTACAGCGCGGCCTCCGCCTTCTGCGGATCGGAGTCCGGCATCAGCTCCAGGAAGAAGAGGATGGTGCCCGGGTCGATGCGCCAGGACCAGTCCAGGCCCACGCCCACCACCACCTTCTGCTCGTACAAGAGCGAGCGCGTCAGCCGGCTCCCCTCGCCCTTGGTGAGCACGTACTGCGCCACGTCCAGCGCCAGCGTGTCCTCGTCCCGGGCCGGGGGGCCCTTGTAGCCGATGACGACGGCGGGCGACTGCGCGGGGTGGCGCACCGTGGAGCGGCGCTCGCCGCGCTGCTCGGGCTCCGCGTTGATGACGGGCTGGGGCGCGGGGCCCCGGGGGATGTCGCCGTAGTAGCGGCGCACCAGCGCCAGCGTCTTCTTCGGGTCGATGTCCCCTGCGATGTAGAGGATGGCGTTGTTGGGCGCGTAGTAGGTGCGGAAGTAGTTCTGGCAGTCCTCGCGAGTGATCGCCTCGATGTCCGCCATCCAGCCGATGACGGGCCAGCGGTACGCGTGGGCCTTGTAGACGAGCGAGCCGAGCTCCTCGTCCATCATCCCGCCGATGTCGTTGTCCATGCGGACGCGGCGCTCCTCCTTCACCACCTCGCGCTCGCTGGTGAGCATCTCCTGGGAGATGCGCAGGGAGCGCATCCGGTCCGACTCCAGGTCCAGCACCGTCTCCAGCGCGTCCGACGAGAAGTCGTCGTAGTACACCGTCATGTCGTGGGACGTGTACGCGTTGGAGCTGCCGCCGTTGGACTCGAGCGTCTTGTCGAACATCTTGGGGCCGTACTTCTTGGCCCCGTTGAACATCATGTGCTCGAACAGGTGGCTGATGCCGGTGATGCCGGGGCGCTCGTTGCGGCTGCCCACGTTGAAGAAGGTGTAGAGGCTGACGACGGGGGCCAGGTGGTTGGCCAGCAGGCGCACCTGGAGGCCATTGGGCAGCGTGGCCTCATGCACGTCGAACAGCGACTGGAGGGAGGGGTCCGCGGCGCGGGCGGGAGCCGACGTCTTCGAGGGGGCCTTGCGCATAGACCCCCACCGTATACAGGGCGCGGCTACAGGTCCACGACCCCTTCACGCAGGGCCATCACCACCGCCTCCACGTGGGAGTTGACCCCCATCTTCCGGTAGATATGAGACAGGTGCGTGCGCACCGTGCGCCGCTCCAGCGTCATCACCTGCCCCACCTCCGCGTTGGACAGGCCCTTGGCCACGTAGCGCAGCACCTCGAACTCGGTGGGCGTCAGCTTCCAGGGGTTGTCCGCCTTCTTCTCCGGCGTGGCGGGCTTGCCCTGGATGGACTGGAAGTAGTTCCAGAAGCGCCGGGCGATGATGGGCTCCAGCACGGTGCCGCCGCCCATGACCTCGTGGATGCCGGAGCGGATCTTCTCCGGGCCCACGCGCTTGACCAGGTAGCCGGACGCACCCGCCTGGATGGCCTCGTAGACCTTCTGCTCGTCGTCGAAGGACGTGAGGATGAGGATCTCCACCTCGGGCGCCTGACGCTTCACCTTCTGCGTCACCTGGATGCCGTTGATGCCCGGCAGCTCCAGGTCCAACAGGACCAGCTGTGGCCGGACGCGGACGATGTCCTCGACGGCGGCCTCCCCTTCCTGGCTGCTGCCCACCACCTCCAGCTCGTCGAAGGTGCTCAGCACCTTGAGCAGGTTCTTGAGCAGCTGCGGCTGGTCCTCGACGACGAAGATGCGGGTGCGGTCCATGGAGTCAGTCACCGTCGGGGAGCGGGGCGGAAGTCGACCACGATCGAGGAGGTCAACTTCCCTCGTCGGATCTGAACGGACAGGGGCATGCGCTCGCCGGTGGTGCGCGCGACCAGCTCCAGCTCGTGCGCGCCGACGCGCATGGGATAGCGCTTGAGGGGCGTGGTCCTGCTGATGAGCTTTCCGTCCAGATACACCTTGGCGGGCTCGTTGGTCGTGAGCGTCAGGTAGCCGCGCTGCGAGGCCGGAATCGCCTTCGCGGGGACGACCTCCTCCTCGGGCTCCTCCGCGCGCGGCTCCGGCTCCCGCTCCACCACCGCGGCCTTCGGCGCAGGCGCGGGCCGGGGGATGGGGATGGCGGGCGACGGGCCCGTGCCGAGGGGCTCGACCTCCTCCTCGGCGGGCGCCTCGGAATCACCCAGCCGCCACGCGGCGACCAGGAACGTCGCGAACCCCACCAGTGCCAGCACGCCGGCGATGGCGAGCCAGCGGCCCCGACGCGCCTCCGTCGCGAGGATGAGCCGCGCGCGGGTGCTCGGGCGGGCGGGCGCCGCGGAGCTCACGGGGATGTCCTGGGAGGTCGACGCCGGCACCGCCATGTCGGCGCGATGGCCCGGGCGAACCACCGCGGGCATGGGGTCCGGCAGCGTCTGCGGGCCCTTCTCCACGGGCGGCGGCGGACGCTTCGCGCGGGCCGCGGCGCGACGGCCGGCGACGGAGAACTCCTCGTCGTCATCCGACAGCGGAGACGGCGCGGAGAAGTCCTCCACCACGCGCATGCGAGCGTTGCGCGCCGGCGGACGCGCACCGGGGGCCGCCATTCCCGTCCCCTGCTGTCCCTGCTGACGCCGCGGCTTGGGCGGCGCGGCGCCCGGAGGCGCATCCCAGTCCTGCTCGACCGCCGCCGTGTGCGTCCCCTCCGTCCAGTCCTCTCCGTGAGCGGGGGCCTGGGGCGCGGGGGCGTCCTTCACGCGGGTCTGCGTGGAGGCGATGTCCTGCTCGTACTCCTCGGGCCGGTACTCGTCGAAGCCGGGAACGGACTCCTGGGTCTCCGCGCCGGCCTCCGCCTCCGTGAGCGCCCGACTGTAGGGAGCGCGCTGGACGATGGAGGCCTCGGGCTCCTCGGCGCCCAGGTCGTCCATCTCCGCGCCGGAGATGGGCTCCAGCTGGAACGGCTCCTTGAACGGCGGGGCCGTGCTGGCGACGCTGACCTCGTTGGGGAACAGCTCGTTGACGAAGCGGCGCACGTCCTCGATGCCCGGCATGCCGCCGCTGGCCGAGAGGAAGTTGCGGAGCGCGTTGGAGAACTCGCCGCACGAGCGGAAGCGCCGCCCGGCGTTGGGCTCCAGCGCGCGGAGGATGAGCGGATCCAACCGGCTGTTGATGCGCCGGTCCAACCGGCTGGGCGGAGGCAGCGACTCGCTGCGCCGCGTGGAGACGCCGCCGCTGCCCGGCACCACCGGCTCGCGCTGGGTGAGCAGCTCGTAGGCGATGGCGCCCAGCGAATACACGTCCGCCACCTCGGTGGCGGCCTCCCCTCGCGTCACCTCGGGCGCGCGGTAGGTGCCTCGACCGCGGCCCGCGAAGGACTTGCGCAGTTGGGGCACCGCGAGCAGCGCGCGCATGGCGCCGAAGTCACAGACGGCGGGCGTGCCGTTGCGCCCCAGCACCACGTTGCCGGGCGTGAGCGCGCCGTGGACGACGCCCGCCTCGTGCGCCTTCTGCACCGCGTCCAGGAGCTGGATGACGATGTAGAGCGCCACCGTGTACGGGAGGACGACCTCCTTCGTGTGCAGCCGCTGGAGCGCGGTGCCCAGGAGGTAGCCGTCCATGTCCTCGCGCACCACGGCGAGCCGCTGGCGCACGACGCCCATGTCCACCACGTGGAGGATGCCCGGGTGGCGCACGGGCTGGAGCAGGCGCGTCGTCTCCGCCAGGTCCAGCGCGTAGGCGGGGTCCGACGTCTTGGGGTGGAAGAGCTTGACCACCACTTCGCCCGAGGGAGCCTGGACGGCCTCGTAGAGCTCCGCGAGCTCTCCGGACTCGATGCGTCCCGTCAGACGGTAGGTGGCGCTCATCGCTTCTTTCGTGCCGGGCGGCGCCGACTCACGGCGGAAAAGACGAAGCCACACCAGACGCACGACTCGCCGCGTCGGCCCGGGGGCAGCTCCAGGGTACAACCCGGACAGCGGGGACGCGCGCGCCGGGACGCGGGCGCCGAGGGCTCGGTCGCCCGTCGGGGCGACGCACGGGGCGCGGGCGGGGCGGACGCGGCGCGCAGGCGGGCCTCCAGCCGACGCACCCGGTCCTCGAGCGCGGCGACCCGGTGGGCCAGGCGCGCATGGAGGTCCTCGGGCGCTTTCGAGGGCTGACGTCGGGCGGGCGAACGCATCGCGGTCCGTCAGCGTGCCATGGCCCAGCGGTGCCCTCAAGGACCGAGCCGTGGGCCCGTACGCGTGTTATGTGTCGACGTCCCGTGGCTCCAACCCTGTCACCCTTCCGTCCGATCCCGGGCGGGCCCTCGCCGGACCCGCTTCACGGGAGCTTTCGTTCTCCACTCAACCGCGCGCGCGCCGAGGCCGCCGAGCGCCATGCCCAGCAGCTGCTCGAAGATGAGACGCTGACGCGGCTGCTCACCACCCGGCGCGAGCCGAGGGACTCGGTTCCGAGGGCGCGGGAGGTGTTCGTCAACCGCAACCTGCGCATGTCCGGCGTCGAGCTGATCGGCTTCGACATGGACTACACGCTGGCCATCTACCACATGCGCCGGCTCGAGCAGTTGTCGTTCGACATGACGCTCGCCAAGCTCATCTGCGAGTACCACTACCCCGCCGTCGTGGGGCACCTGCTCTACGACCATCACTTCGTGATGCGTGGGCTGGCGGTGGACCGGGTGAACGGCAACATCCTGAAGATGGACCGCTTCGGCCACGTGGGCCGCGCGTACCACGGGCTGCGGCCGCTCAAGTCGGAGGTCTCGCGGGAGCTGTACCGCAACAAGCGCGTGCGGCTGCGCAACCCGCAGTTCGCGTGGAACGACACGCTCTTCGCGCTGCCGGAGACGTGCCTGTTCGCGGGCATCATCGAGCTGCTGGAGTCGCTGGGCCAGGAGGTGGACTACGGCAAGCTCTACGACGACATCCGCGAGGCCATCGACGCGGTGCACCGGGACAACTCGCTCAAGCGCGAGGTGCGCAAGGACCTGGGGCGCTACGTGTTCCTGGACCCGGAGCTGGGGCCCGCGCTGCACAAGCTGCGCTCGGGTGGGAAGCGGCTGTTCCTGCTGACGAACTCCGCGTGGGACTACACGGACGCGCTGATGAAGTACCTGCTGGACGGGCAGCTTCCGGAGTACCCGAGCTGGCGCAACTACTTCGACGTGGTGGTGACGGCGGCGGGCAAGCCGGGCTTCTTCACCGACGGCCGGCCGTTCCTCGAGCTGGATCCGTCCACCGAGGAGGGGCGCGTCATCGGCGAGGCCACGACCTTGGACCGCGGCAAGGTGTACTCGGGCGGCAACCTGGCGCGCTTCGAGGAGCTGACCGGTTACCGTGGGGAGAACATCCTCTACGTGGGCGACCACATCTACGGCGACATCCTCAAGTCGAAGAAGTCGTCGCTGTGGCGCACGTGCATGATCGTCCAGGAGATCGAGGACGAGATCACGTACACGGCCACGCGCCAGGAGGAGATCGGCACGCTCACGCAGATGGAGATCCTCCGCGAGCGCCTGGACGACGAGGTCAACCACCACAAGACGCTCTTGAACCTGCTGGAGCGTCGGTTGGACCGCGAGCCGCTGACGCCGGAGGAGCGCGAGGCGACGGAGGAGCAGCGCCGTCAGCTCAAGTCGGAGCTGGACAAGATGCGCCGCGCGCTGAAGGAGGCGACGGACATCGCGGACACGCTGGAGGAGGACGTCGAGGAGGGCTTCAACCCGTACTGGGGCCTGCTGTTCAAGGAGGGCAACGAGAACAGCCGCTTCGGCTACCAGGTGGAGCAGTACGCGTGTCTGTACACCAGCCGCGTGTCGAACTTCCTGCACCACTCGCCCATGCAGTACTACCGCTCGCCCAGGGACCAGATGCCCCACGAGCAGGCCGGAGCGCTCTCCGCGCGCCTGTCGCCCATGGGCGGCGAAGGACCTCCGAAGGGCGCGGGGAAGGACTGACGCTCACGGTGCCTGGGGCAGCGCGGCCACCCTGCCCCAGGTGACGTCCGAGAAGCGCGAGGTCGGCTCCGGAGCAATCCCCAGCTTGCGCAGGTCATCCGAGTAGCGCGCGCCCTTCACCACCACCCAGCGGCGCGCCACGCGTCGGGCCTCCTGCAGCGCCTCCGCCGTCAGCGGCGCGTGCTCCGCGAAGAGCCGCAGCACCTCGAACGCGGCCTGCGCCTTCTTCGGCTTGCCGAACATCGGGTCGAAGAACACCACGTCGAACGACGCGGAAGCCAACCCCTTCAGATACGCGTGCGCGTCCGCGTGGTGCACCTCGATGGCGCACGAGTCCGGCCCGAGCTCGAAGTGCCGCAGGCCCTCCGACGCCACCGCGCACAACGGGAGGCTCTTCTCCACGCCCACCACGCGCCCGGCGGGCCCCACCGCCAGCGAGGCCACCAGCGCGTCCTGTGCCAGGCCCAGCGTGCAGTCCAGCACCGCGTCTCCGGCGCGCAGCTCCGCCACCCGGACGAAGGTGTCCGGCTCCCCCGCCGCCAGCCGCAGCCGCCTCAAGTGCGCCATGCCCGCATGGAACCCGAAGGAACCGCCTGGCGCCCACAGCGTCACGCCGTCATCCCCCACCACCAGCAGGGCCTCGGCCTTGATGCCCAGCCACGGGGCGATGCCCTCCTTCGGCTTGCGCGACATCCACGGCAGCCCCCAACGCGCGGCCACGGCCCGGGCCTCCTCTCGCTGGGCCTCGTCCGCCTTGCTGCTCGTCGTCACCGCCAAGGGCACCGGTTGCATGAACGCCGCGCATCCTGCCCCAGGCCCACCTCAACGCAACGCATCAGGACGCAAGTCCGTCCTCTCACGAATGTCGGGATTTAGACCCTAGTAGCTAAAATTTCCGAACATCATAGGAATTCTTGTCTGCCCGGCCTAAACCTCTACTTCCTTCGGATGGTGGAGAAAGCCGAGGCCACCATGCGGAGGTTCCCCCTGGAGAACGCGCATGCGTAACAGAGCAACAGGAATGGCCGTGGCATTGCTGTTGGCGGGCCTCGCGGCGAGCACCGCGAGCGCCGCCACCTATGGCGCTCAGCCGTCTGGCTCGTCCGCCATCTTCTTCATCGACACCACGTCGTGGGCCGACATCCACTACAAGGTGAACAACGGTGGGCAGCTCAACATCCGGATGGCCGTGACGAACGGCCGCAACCAGTACACGGTGAGCGGGCTGAACACCGGCGACGTCGTCGACTATTCGTTCACGTACTGGGACGTGGCGTGCAACTGCGCCTACGACACCGCCTGGGCGCGCTACACGCACTCTGGCACGCAGACGCCGGACGCGGGCTCCGGGACACCGGACGCGGGCCCCGGGCCTCAAGACGCCGGCCCTGCCCCCGACGTGGGCAACATCGTGCCGCTCTTCAACAGCGGCACCGCGCAGGAGCCCGCCACCACGCAGAACACGACGTCCGCGCTCATCACCCGCGTGGGAGATCGCGTCCGTGACAGGCACGCGCGCGAGTCCCAGTACCAGGCGTACGACCACTACCTGGCGCGCTACTTCGAGAACCGCACCTTCTGGCTCGAGATCATCGACGAGGTGGCCAAGGGCGGCAGTCAGATCAAGGTGAACCTGCACACCGTCTACCCCCACGACGGCACCAACTTCCGCGCCTTCTTCCGCGGCCTCAACACCGTGGCGGAGTACTTCCACAACGGCACCTTCGAGCGGGTGAACGACTACCTCTACACCGCCAGCGTCAACTTCAACGCCAAGGAGGGCCGCGCCATCCGCGTGGGCGACCGGATGGAGATCGAAGCCGGCGTCTTCCTTCGACAACCGGTGGAAGGCCGCTTCAACTACTACGGCCGCGCCCTGCTCTACATCGTCGGCACCGCCGGCATCGTCCCCTTCGAGGGCCAGGGCGCCATCCTGGACTCGTTCCCCCTGCCGGAGACGGCCTGGCTCGGCGGCCGCACCACGCTGAACTACCCGTACTCCAACGAGCCGCGAAACCGGTTCCTCCAGATGGCGCTGAACATCGCGCCGGTGAACGCGCAGCCCTTCGTCGAGGGCCGGCGCCTGCACCACACGGACTTCAGCGACGGCAGCCACTCGGAGCCGGGCAACCCGCTCTTCACCGCGCACGCGAACAAGCTGGGGCCGAACTACATCTCCCGCTCCTGCATCGCGTGCCACACCCAGAACGGCCGGGGCCTGCCGCCCGCGGTCAACACCACGCTGGGCAACTACGTGGTGAAGGTGGGGCGCGTCAGCGGCACCACGGTGACGGCGGACCCGTTCCTCGGCTTCCGCCTCCAGCCGCGCAGCACCAGCGGCACGCCCGAGGCGGACGTGCGCATCGCCAGCTGGACGACGAGCACCGGCACCTTCGCGGACGGCACGCCGTACGAGCTGCGCAAGCCCAACTACAGCTTCCTCAACGTCATCCCGACGAACCACTCGGCCCGCATCACCCCGCAGCTGGTGGGCCTGGGCCTGCTGGAGGCCATCCCGGAGACGTCCGTGGCCGCGCTCGCGGACCCGAACGACAGCAACGGCGATGGCATCTCCGGCCGAATGCAGGCCGTCGTCGACCCGGAGACGGGCCAGACGCGGCTGGGGCGCTTCGGCTGGAAGGCGGGCATCGCGCGGCTCAAGCACCAGGTGGCCGAGGCCCTCAATCGGGACATCGGCGTCACCAGCGCCGTGTTCCCCTCCCTGGACTGCGGCTCCTCGCAGCAGGGGTGCTCGGGCACAAGCCAGGAGCTGAACGCCACGGACCTGGACAAGATGGTCCGCTACGTGGCGCTGCTCGGCGTGCCCGCGCGGCGCGACCTGCGCGACACCCAGGCCCAGCGCGGCGAGACGCTCTTCCAGAACGCCGGCTGCGCGAAGTGCCACGCGACCAGCTTCACCACCAGCGCCTTCCACCCGAACGCGGAGCTGCGCGGCCAGACAATCCGCCCGTACACGGACCTGCTCCTGCACGACATGGGCACGGGGCTCGCGGACAACCTGCCCGAGGGCATCGCCAGCGGCGCCGAGTGGCGCACCCCTCCGCTCTGGGGCATCGGCCTCACGGCGGGCGTCAGCGGCGGCGAGGCGTACCTGCACGACGGCCGCGCCCGCTCGATCACCGAGGCCATCCTCTGGCACGGCGGTGAGGGTCAGGCCGCTCGCAACGCGTTCGCCGGCATGAACGCCGCGGACCGCGCCGCCCTGCTGCGCTTCCTCCAGACGCTGTAACCGAAGCCTCATCCCGGGCTCGGGGAGTCCGCCACACGCGGGCTCCCCGGGCTCGGAGGACTCAAGCCTCGTTGACGGCCTGCAGCTTCCGGCCACCCTGCATGATGGCCACGGTGACCGACTGGTTCCGGCCGTTGCGCTTGGAGTGGTAGAGGCACTGGTCGGCCAGGTCGATGAGCTGCTGCTTCTCCATCCCGTTGTCCGGGAAGGTGGCGATGCCCAGCGACATGGTGATGCGCAGCGGGCCCATCTCGGTCTGGAAGACCTCCGCCTTCACCGCCTCGCGGATGCGCTCGGAGATGGTGTACGCGCCCTTGGCGTCCGTCTCCGGCATGATGATGACGAACTCCTCGCCGCCGTAGCGGGCGACGATGTCCGTGTCGCGCGCCATGGACTTGATGATGCGCGCCACGCCCTTGAGCACCTGGTCTCCCGTCGGGTGGCCGTAGGTGTCGTTGACGCTCTTGAAGTGGTCCACGTCCGTGAGGATGACGGAGCACTTGCGCTGGTAGCGCCGCGCCTGTGCGAGGATCTCGTCCGCCTTCGTCTGGAAGGTGCGGTGGTTGAACAGGCCGGTGAGGCCGTCCGTGGTCGCCATCCGCTCCATCTGCTCGTAGAGCTGCGCGCGCAGCACCGCCTGCGCGGCCTGGATGGCGATGACCTCGATCATCCGCAGCACGTCCTGCTCGAAGTTCGCCTTCTTGCGCGAGCCCGCCACCAGCGTGCCCAGGATGCGGTCACCCGCCACCAGCGGGAAGATCTTCAGCGCGCCCAGGCCGCGAATCTGCGTCTCGTCGTCGAAGATGACCTGGCGGTCCATCGCCTTCAGGTCACGCCCCGGCAGCGGCGCGCCGTAGCGCACCACGTTGGCGACCAGGCCGTTGTTGTCCTGGAACGAGCGCCCCTCCAGCGCCTTGCCCTGCGCCGTGACGCCCGTCATCCGCGCCACGCGGTGCATGCGCTTGCCTTCCACTTCCGACACCAGCGTCACCGCGCAGAAGTCCAGGCCCGCCAGCTGCCGGGTGCTCTCCAGCACCGCGACGAAGACCTGCTCGGGGCTGCCCGCGCGGTTGAGCTCCTCGATGGCGCGGAAGAACCGGTCCTTCTCGTCGCGCGTCTTGCGGATGTAGCTCATCACCCGCTCGACCTCGATGGAGCGCAGCACCTCGCCGGCGATGGTGGACAAGAGCTTCTCGTCCTGGTCGCTGAACGGCTCGTTGCCCAGCCGGTCCGCCACGAGCACGCCGCGCACCAGTCCGCCGCCCTCGATGATGGGCACCGCCAACAGCGCCTGCACGCCCGGGCCACCGCCGTCGTAGTACGAGACGCCCTTCAGGCCCTGGGGCGAGTTCATCCGCACCGGCGCGCGGCGCTTGAGCACGCCGCCGATGATGCCCTCCCCTGCCCCGAAGCGATCCCGCTGCACCCGGTCCGAGCCGGAGCGGCAGTCATAGAGCTTCAGGCTCCGGTCATCCGACGTGAGCAGGAACGCCGCGCAGGTGTGCGTGCGCAGCCCCGTCTCGGCGATCTCCAGCGCGGCGTGCACCGCGCCTTCAATCTCCTTCACCGAGGCGACGAGCCACTTCTCGTCGGAGCTCATGCCGCTGAAGCTGTCCTGCGTGCCGGAGCTCACCAGGCGGAAGGTGCGCGCGCGCTCCTCCACCTCGCGGATGCGCTTCTGCACCGCGTCGCTCTCCGCCCGGCGCGCCACCGCGATGCGCGAGGCGAGCACCAGGTGGTACAGGCCCGCGAAGAGCACGAGGAACGCCGAGTGCGTCGCGAAGCTGGCCGGGTTCGGCCACGGGCCGCCCAGCGTCACCAGCCCGTCGAACACCAGCGCCACGCCCAAGAGCGTCAGCCCCGCGTTGCGCGGCAGGAAGGCGACCAGGAACGCCATCAACAGATAGACGATGGGGAACAGCTCGCCGCCGCCGATGGCCACGACGATGAACGCCGCGGCGATCAACCCGCCGCCCAGCTCCAGGTCGTCGCGCAGGTCGATGACCGCGCCCACCGAGCCGCGCATGGCCCGGCGCCACGCCGCCACGGCGATGCCCACCAACAGGAACAGCACCAGCCCGGCCTCGGTCCACTCCAGGGTGTGCAGCCCCCGGAAGCCCCCGCGCGCCAGGTGCACGAAGGTGGACAGGCCCGCCGCGGCGGGGATGAGCCGCACGACGTGACGCAGCAACTTCCCGGGCGACGGAAACGTGCTCAGCGACGTCATGGGGACTCCAGGTGGAAGACGAGTTCGCCCGGCTTCACGTAGCCAAGCTCTTCACGGACGGCCCGCTCCAGCGCCGCGGGGTCCTTGCGCAGGGCGGCGATCTCCTGACGCAGCGCCTCGTTCTGCGCGTCCAGGGCGGCGTTGCGCTGCTGCAGCGCGCTCACGTCCTGACGCAGGGAGAGGTAGCGCCGGAAGCCCTTGGCGTCCGCCACCGACAGCAGGCTCAAGGCCCCCGCCACACCCACCGCCACACCCAGGAGCTTTCCGCGTGCCGTCATGAACGCCACGGACGGTACCAGCGAGCCTTGCCCCCGCAAGTAATCCGCTCCAGCCCTGTAGCAGTCGACGCGGCCTCACGCGCGCGCGACGCAAGCCGCGCGACTCGGAGCCGTCAGTCCTGCTTCAGGAGCTTCTCGATCGCCTCCGCCACGTCCGCGTGCCCCTCCACGCCCTGCCACCCGGCCACCGCGCGGCCACGCCTGTCGAGCAGCACCGTGGTGGGCAGCCCCTTGATGGGGCCGAAGGGACTGCGGCCATCGATGATGCGCGCGGAGGCGAGCAGCACCGGGTACGGCGACGCGTAGTGGTCCGCGAAGGGCTGGAGCACGCGGGCGCCCTCCAGGTCCATGCCCACGGCCACCACCTGGAAGCCCTGGGCGCCGTACTCGCGCTGGAGCGCCTCCAGCGTCGGCATCTCCGCCAGGCACGGGAAGCACCACGTGGCGAAGAAGGAGACCAGGACGACCTTGCCGGACAGCTTGCCCACGTCGTGGCGCGTGGGCCCCACCGACGGCAGGGCCAGCGCGTGCAGGAAGGCCGGCCCCGCGTCCACCGGCCGCGACCCGGCGCAGCCCGCCGACGCGACGGTCAGCAGGACGGCACAGGCCGCGACCCGGAGGACGGCCCGCATGTCACGCTTCCGAGGGTGGGCCGCCACCGCGCTGGCAGTCACGACACAAGCCGTACAGCTCCATCTTGTGCGACGTCACCGTGAAGCCGTGCTTGCGGGCCACCGCGTCCTGGAGCGTCTCGATGCGGTCGTTCTCGAACTCGACGATGGTGCCGCAGCGGGTGCAGATGAGGTGGTCATGATGGTCCCTCCCCGCCGCCGCCTCGTAGCGCGTCTGGCCGTCACCGAAGTTGCGCGCGTGGGCCAGGCCGCACTCGTTGAGCAGCTTCATGGTCCGGTACACGGTGGCCACGGAGACCTTCGCGTCCTGTGAGCGAACCTTGTTCCACAGCTCCTCCACCGACAGGTGGCCGCCGACGGCGAAGAAGGTGTCGATGATGAGGCTGCGCTGCCGCGTGCTCTTGAGGCCGTGTTGGGCCATGTAGCGGGCGAGCACCTCGTCCTTGTCCTTGATTTCTTCGTGGCCCTGCATGGAAATCCCTCGGTAGGAGGCCGGCCTTGCGGCGCCCCTCCTCATCCTTGTTGTAACCGCGCCGAGCGAATCGCGCGCTTCCCGCCCCGCCCCAGGCTCCGGTCATCCTCGAAGTAAAGCGTCAGCGACGACTGTTGGTCTCCGGACGTGGGGCATCTGATACCTCCAGCCCACCCCGCCGGCAACGTCCGGCAGCCGGTGCCAGCAAGCCCTCCCCCCTCCGCTCGCCCCCCATCGCGACTTGCAACCGCCACAGGCTGTTTAGAATGGAGTCGGACTGGCTCATTGACACCTGTCTGGCCGCGAAGATAGAGGCATCCGCCCTCGTAAACGAGCATTTTTCCGCACCTTTCCATGACCAGCCCCTGGCAGAGAAGACGACAGCCCGACGACGTTCCCACCCCCGTGGCGGTTGCCGTCTCGGATTTCTGCCGGCGCGCGAAGTCGCCGGCCCCCGCCCCGGAGGTCCGGGAAGCACTCGCCTTGTTGGCCGAGGACGACGACTTCCGGGTCCGAGCCCTCGCCGACGGTGAGCCGGAGACCTCCCCCCTCGGCCCCTTCGCCGTGGTGGACATCCTCCAGGGCACCGCCCCCGCCGTCGCCGCGCAGCGTCAGTCCTGCGGCTTCTACGACGTGGCGCGGGAGCTGGCCTACGTGCGCGAGCAGAAGACGCCCAAGCCCGCGCCCGCCGCCAGCCCGGCCATCCCCTCCTTCGCCACCCCGGCCCCCCAGCCCTCGGGCGACGGCGCCAGCAAGGCGGCGAAGAAGGGCGCCAAGGCCGAGGAGCCCTCCATCCTGGAGCGCATCGCCCCCAAGAAGCGCGTCGCCGTGGACGAGGAGACGACCTCACCCATGGATCAGGACGAGGGGCACAGCTTCCTGCGCCGCGACCTGCCCCGCCCCCGCGGCCGGTTCACCCGCGTGGAGGCGCCTCGCAGCCCGTTCGTGGAGCTGACGCGCCAGAGCGGCAAGGACGTCCTGGAGGCCTCGCTGGAGGGCTCCGAGCACCGCTTCGCCCTGCTGCGAAACCTCTCGCACCGCTTCAATGGCTCGCGTGGAGACCTGTCCCTGGTGGATCTGGAGACGGTGCTGCGCGATCACGGCCTGCTGGAGGCGCTGCAGGAGAAGGAGCGACTCCAGCTCCTGGACGCCTACACGCAGCAGCGTGGCGCCACGGGCCGGGTGGGCTGGGCGCTGGGCGTGAGCCCGCCGGAGCTGCAGCGGCTGGTGTCCGCGGTGGGGCTGACCGAGGAGGTCGAGGCCCTGCGCGAGCGCTTCCGCCGCGAGGCGCTGGCCACGTCCCATCTGACGCACCGGCTGGATCTGCTGGGGCGCGAGAAGTACCTCGCGGACCTGGGCATCCAGCGCAAGTTCAACGACTCGCTCCGCAAGGAGCTGGAGCGGCTGCTGAAGGACGAGGTCCCCACCGCCTCGGACCTGCACGGCCTGGCCGAGGCCGTGGGCCGCAAGTATGGCTCGCCCGGTGAGCTGGTCTTCCGCGCCATCGAGCGCCTGGGGCTGGCGGAGGGGCTGCGCAAGCAGCTGCACTCCGGTGGCCCTTCCTCAACACCCTGAAGAGGCAAACCACCCATGCCCATCTACGAGTACGCCTGCCAGAGCTGTGGAAAGATCATCGACGTGCTGCAGAAGATCTCCGACCCGACGCCCGCGGCCTGCACCGCCTGCGGCGCGGAAGGCTCGCTGACCAAGGTGGTCAGCCGCTCCAGCTTCGTCCTCAAGGGCGGAGGCTGGTACTCGGACCTGTACAGCTCCACGAAGAAGGACGGCGACTCGTCGTCCTCCTCCAGCTCGTCCTCGAGCAGCAGCTCGTCCTCGTCGAGCAGCGCGTCGTCCAGCAGCAGCTCGTCGTCGAGCAGCACGCCCGCCGCGTCGATTCCCGCCGCCTCCACGCCGGCGGCGGCCTCCAGCGACAAGAAGTAGCCGCCCGGGCGGGAGGGGCTGAAAATTCGCGCGGGGTCCGGGAGCGACGCACACTCGCTCCCCGTGCCCTTCCCTCCCTCCAAGCGTCCTCCCCGTCGCTGCGCCCTGTGTGGCCATCCGGAGCTCACGGATACGCGCGGGCTCGGCCGCTTCCTGCTCGTTCCGGACCCGCATGGCCGAGGCCCCGTGTGTCCGTCGCAGCGCGGCTGCCGTGGCGGCAAGCGGGACAGCGCGGCCGAGTCCACGCTGACGCAGGCCTCGCGCTGAGCTAAACCGGGACCTCCCGCGCGCCCTGTCGCGGAAGGTGCCCCGATGCTCGCTCGACGCCCCCACTCCCTCCTGACAGTCCTCGTGCTGACCGCGCTCGCGGCCGGCTGCGGCAACTACACCCGCATGGCGCCGGACGCCCGCACGTCCCTCCATCGGACCCTCACCGGCCCCGACGCGGAGCAGTACCTGCGCCTGTCCGGCAACGTCACGCCCTTCTTCGGCGACGGCTCCAAGCGCCTGCTGACGCCCTACGCGCCCGAGGACGTGCGCCTCCTGGACGACAGCAGCGGCAAGCCCATCTCCCCCGGCGCGGTGGAGCGCACCCTGCCTGTGGGCACGAAGCTGCGCATCACCAAGGTGGAGTTCCCCACCGCGTGGGTGGTGGCCGAGCGCGTCCTCTACACCCCGCGCACCTGGCCCTGGGTGTACCTGGCCGAGGACGGCGCGAAGCCCGACGCCCCGCCCCTCATCCTCGTGCTGCCGCCCAACCTGGATCAGCCCAACGACTTCCGCGCGGAGCTGGAGAAGTACCTCTCCCCGCAGAACCCCAAGGCCCTGATGGAGGCGTTCGCCGCCCCCGTGCGCGACGCCATCCGGGAGAAGCGCCTGGTCGCCAACATGTCGGCGGACGCGGTGCGCATGGCCTGGGGCCCGCCGGAGCTGGTGCGCCGCTCGCTGGAGGGCGCCGCCAAGAACGAGGAGTGGACGTACCCGGGCGGGCGCCGCAAGGCCTTCCTGTCGGACGGCCGGCTCGCTCGCGCCGAGGAGGCCGGGGCCTCCGTTCTGCCTTGAGACGAGGCCGGGGCCTGCGTGCCGCCCTGAGCCGCCGAGGCCCTACCGGCGACCGCCGCCACCACCGCGGCGGCGCTTGCCACCCCCACCGCCGCCCTGCTTGCGGGCCGCCTGGGCCTCCCCCGGGCGCGTCAGCCGGGGCAGCTCGCCGGCCATCACCGGCCAGAACTCGCCCTTGAGCAGCTCGGCGATGAGCTGGGCCTGCGACGTCACCGGGTTCTTGAAGAACGTGGCGCCCCGGCCCACCTCGTCCAGCGAGCCCCGCGCGTCGCTGCCACCGGTGCACGGCAGCTTGAGCGCCTCGGCGGCCTCCACGGCCAGATCATTGGACGTCTGCTTCACCCGGGCGTTGTAGCCCTCCACCGCGCACAGCACGTTGAGCGAGCGGACGTAATCCATGGCCGGGTTCGGAGAATCCCTGTCGAAGGGCCGGGCGGCGACAATGGCCGCACCCAGGGCCTTCACCTTGGGCAGACACTCCGCGGCGCTCCAGGGCTTCTCGCGGTTGCTGCCCCACATCTGCACGGGCTCCGGGGCCAGCTCCGGCTTCGGGAAGAAGCACAGGTATTGGCCTCGGTCCGTGACCAGCTCCAGCCCGACGAAGACCTTCACCTTCGCCTTCGCACCAATCTCGAACAGCTCGTCGCAGCCGTCCTGGGTGTTCGTCTCGGTGAAGGCCACCCCGTCCAGGCCGAACATCGCGGCCCGTTCCAGCACGGCGCGAGGGTCCAGCTCGCACCCCTTGGACAGGTGGGAATGGGCGTGCAGGTCGATGAGCATGGGCGCCGCTCCCTAACAGGCTCCCCCGGGGCTGTCGAGCCCGTGCTGCCCGCCCCGCCCCTCTCAGGCGAAGGCGTAGGACTGGAAGGTCCCCTGCTTGGCCTGCGTGTTCTTCTCCTCGTAGGTGCGGATGAGGTAGCCCATCAGCATCAGCGAGGACGTGTTCTCCAGCACCCGGGACGGGTCCTTCGAGATGAGATTGGCGCTGTAGTTGAGGAAGAACTGCGCCAGCTCCTCCCCCGCCTCCTTGACGATGAGCGCGTTCAGCGCGGTGGGCTCCATCGTCCGGATGGTGTTGATGAAATCAACCGCCAGATCCTTCTTGGTCTTCACGTCCACGGGCCTGCCCCCTTCCCCAACACGCCGCCACTCGTGGCCCCTGCCGCGAGCGCCCCCAACCGGGTGCGACCAGGACAATCTAGGCATGTCCCCCGCGCTGCAAACCCCCGCCACGAGGCCACCCACACACCCCCCGCCAGGAAGCCGGGTTTTTGACACCTCTGAACACCCCGTGCGATAAAGCCCCCTTGTCCTGTGTCGGGACCGCACAAGGAGTGGCAGGCGATGTTCACGGGCGTGAAGGTCTTCTCCGCCACCAAGGCGAAGGAGCGCGAGGAGCTGGGTGAGAACGTCACCCGTTGGATGAAGAGCAACTCCGATCTGGAGATCGTGGATCGCGTGGTGTGCCAGTCGTCCGATAACGAATTCCACTGCTACACCCTCGTGCTCTTCTACCGGCACGGGAAGCAGCAGCAGCCGTCGCAGCCGTAGTCGCAGGCAGTCCCCGCGGCCCGTCGCCGGGTCCGCGGTCCGGAAGGGGGCGGCCCCCCTCCTCCCTCATCCCGAGCGGCCTATTCGGCGCGAGGCACGTACACGGCGACGCTGCGCGCGGGGACGACCAGCTGGGTCTCCGTGCCGGCGAGCTGGAGCGTCCTTCCGCTGAAGACGTCCACGTACGTCGCGGCGCTGGCCGCCAGGCTCCCCAGGGGCTCCACCACCAGCGGGCGCTCCACGTCGCTCCGGTTGATGGCCACCACCGCGCCCTGTCCGTCCGGCAGCGAGCGCTGGTACACGTACAGGTCCTTCTCCACGCGCAGGGTGTGCCGCGAGCCGGTCTGCAGCGCCGGCGACGCCCGCCGCGCCTGCCCCAGCTTGCGCACGTGCTCGAGCAGGTCCGCCTCCAGCTCGGTGAGCGTGGAGTCAAAGCGCATCAGCCGGCGGTTGTCCGGGTCTCCCGCGCCGGGCAGGCCCACCTCGTCGCCGTAGTAGATGAGCGGCACGCCGGGCTGGGTGAGCACGAAGGTGAAGCCGTACTTCGCCTTCTCGAACGCGGCCGCGTCCGTCACCGTGGCCGCCGGGCGCGCGCTGCTCCAGGGGTCTCCGCCCTCCCCGTCCAGCTGCTTCGCGGCCTGGGACATGAAGCGGGCCACGTCGTGGTTGCCCAGGAAGGGAGAGTTGAGCGTGCCGGGCGCGTAGTAGACCTCGTTCTCGCGCACGGCCTGGTCCACGCGCTCCAGGCTCTGACCGTCCGCGAAGGCCTCGCGCACCGGCCAGTACAGCGGGAAGTCGAACTGGCCATCCAGCTCGCGGGGGCTGATGTAGCGGGCAATCTGGGAGCGACCATCCGCGCCCACGAAGGTCTCACCCACCAGGTAGAACTCGGTGCCCGTCATCGCGGTGAGGTCGCGCAGGCGCCCGCGCAGGGTGCGGCCGGCCACCTGGTCCATGTGCTTCACCGCGTCCATGCGGAAGCCGTCGAAGTCCGCCTCCTCCAGCCACCACAGCGTGTCCGCGATGAACTGGTCCACCATGTTCGACGAGCGCCAGTTGAAGTCGGGCAGGTAGTCGGTGAACTTGCACGTCAGCCGCTTCTCCTCCCAATCGCAGTCCTGGCTGCCGCACACGCAGCTGGCGGAGGTGTTGAACCAGTCGTCGTCGCGGTGATTGACCCAGTACGGGTGCTCCTGGTGGACGTGGTTGAGCACCAGGTCGGCGATGACGCGGATGCCCTTCTTGTGGGCCGCGGCGGTGAGCGCGCGCAGCTCCTCGAGCGAGCCGAAGCGGTGCTGCGTGGTGCGCGGCTGCGTGGGCCAGTAGCCGTGGTAGCCCGAGTAGTACTTGCCGCCCGTGCCGATGAAGCGGCCCTCGGGGTTCTGGTCCACGGGCGAGATCCACAGCACCTTGACGCCCAGCGAGTCGAAGTAGCCGTCCTCCAGCTTGCGGGTGATGCCGGCGAAGTCGCCGCCCTGGTAGTTGGCGATGGGGTCCACGTCCGCCACCGGCCCGTCATTGTCCGGGCGGGCGTTGAGGAAGCGGTCCGTGAAGGCGAAGTACATCAGCCCGGACTCCCACCGGAACTTCTGGGGCTCCACCCAGAACGGCAGGTAGAGCGGCTCGGCCGAGCGGCCCGCCTTGTCCGTGGCCACCACCTTCACGTGGTGCTTGCCCTGCCCCAGCGCCTCCTCGTGCAGGGTGATGCGGCCCGTCTTCGCGTCGAACGCGTCGGGGCGCGGCTGGCCATCCAGCGTCACCACCACCTTGCCCGTGTCGGGGCCGGCCTCATCGGTGCCGTCGACGTACGCGACCTCCACGTCCAGCACGCCCTCGGGCGTCGCGGTGAAGCGGCGCAGCTCCAGCATGGGCTGCCGGCAGTCGGGCACCGTCAGGCGCGAGTACTCCTCCGCGCGCACCCAGCGGGAGTACGGGTTCTGCGGGTCCATCACCTGCTGCTGGCCGATGACGAAGCGGTAGCCGTAGTCGCGCGGCTCCAGCCCCTCCAGGCGCGCGGTGTAGACCCCGTCACCCCGGTCCGCCATGCGCAGCGCGGAGGAGGAGAAGCCATTCCATTCCCCCGCGACGGACACCGCGCCCACGAGCGACTGCTGCGGCGCGTACGTCAGCACCACCTCGCAGGTCCGGACGGGGATGGAGTCTTCGGAGTCACCACAAGCCGCGGAGAGGAGCAACACCGGAAGCGCGAGCGAACGGACCATGCGGGAGTGCGTCATGCGAGCGCCTTTCTACGGGAGGCCCGCTCGGTTTTCCAAGCCCCCACCCGGCGCCTTTTTGACTCGCCGCATCACGCCCCGGGATTGACCGGCACCGGACACCCGGCCGTCTCGGGCCTTCCTATTGCTGGGAGGCGCCCGTCACGCCCTCGTACTCCTGCAGCGCGCGCAGCACCTTGCTCGCCTGGGGGTGGCTGCTGGGCGCCAGGTCCAGGAAGAGGCGGTAGTGCTTCGCCCCCTCCTCCTTGCGCCCGAGCCGGGCCTCCACCGAGCCCAGCAGCAGGTGGCACTCGTAGTTCCCAGACTCCACGGAGATGCACTCGCGGGCCTTCGCCCTGGCCGGCTCGTACTGCTTCGACCTGAGCAGCTCCCGCACCTCGGTCAGCAGCTTCTGGCCCGGGGTCTCGGGCTCGGGCGTCTCGTCGATGACCAGCGAAGCCGCCGGCCGGGGCCCGGAGGGTGCCTTCGCGGTCCCCTGGCGCTGGGGCGGCGGAGGGGGCTCCGTCGGGCGGGCGGAGTCGGCGAAGTCCTGGTCCAGCGCGCCCTTGGCGGACGTGATGCGGACCTCCACCTGGCCCTGGTTGTCCGAGGGGTCATCGTCCACGAAGCCGCAGTGGAGCCCGTGGACGCCGGTGAGCGGGACGTCCGCGCCCTGGGACAGGAGGAAGCGCCTGGCGCGGGCCGGAGGCGTCCCGGGGCCGTCGCGCTCCAGGGAGACCTGCTGGACACAGGCCACCGTCACCACCGGCCCCTGCCCCGGGCCGCGGGTGAAGGCGCCCGTGCCCACCGACGACAGCGACAGCGTGTAGCTGTCCGAGGGGTCCATCCCGTCGAGCAGGAAGCTGCGGCCCACGTCGGTGACCATCCACTCCGGGTGGATGAGCAGCTTGCGCTCCTGATGGGTGCGGGTGTTCACCACGGAGACGATGCGCTCGGGAAGGTCGTCCTGGGGCGTGGGCCCGCCCACCGTGAAGACCATCACCGACGCGGCGCCCGCCGGCGGCGTGTCGCGACCGACCATGCCCACCGCCGCGTCCGCCGCGACGTTCTTGCCCGTCAGCAGGTAGAAGAGGCTCGGCAGGGGCTTGGCCCGGTCCGCCGCGGTCAGCGACGTCGACTCCGTGACGCGGTAGGTGTGCGCCGGATCCATCGCGCCCAGCGCCGCGCGCCCGGAGGACACCGCGAACAGGTGCCGGGCCGCGTCCAGCCGGAACGAGGCGACGGGCATCCGGGCGGAGTCCACGCCCTCCTTCCTGGGCGTCACCACCGCCTGCTGCGCCGGCTTCACGACGGGCGGCCCCGGCGCCACGCGCGGCGCGTCCGCGTCCTTGAGCTGCGGGCCGGGCAGCGGGGGCCTCGCCGGCCCCGCGCTCGCGGGCTTTTCCGGCGGCATCCAGTCCGCCTTGAGCCGGTCGAAGGACGACCACAGGAGCGCCAGCAGGATGAGCAGCCCCGTGCCCACCACGACGTGGTGCGTGGAGATGCGGAAGCCGTTCTCGAAGAAGCCGCCCCGGTCCGGCGAGTTGCCGTCCGTGTCGTCCTCGTCCTCCGCCAGGCTCTGACCGCCGTCGGGCAGCTCGCTCGGGTGGCTCTCCTGCGTCGCGGGCTCGGTGCGCAACTCCGGGGCCGACAGCTCCGTGGGCCGGGGCAGCAGGTTGGTGGTGGCGCGCCAGACGGACAGCTCCTCCACGAACGAGGCGGGGACCTTGGTGTCCTTGCCCAGCTCCGTCATGTCGGGACGGAACAGCTCGCGCAGCAGGTAGGCGGCGGACATCGCGGAGAAGCGTGGCGCGGCCTTGAAGAGGAACCCCGCGAGCGCGTCGCCGAAGGCATGCGCGGACTCGAAGCGGTCCTCCTTCCGCACCGCGAGCGCCTTGTGGAGGATGGCGTCCAGGCGCACCGGCACGTCCGGCCGCACGTCCCGCGCGCGAGGCATCGGCTGGCGCGTGTGCAGCTTGTGCAGCACCGCGTACTCGGGCCCCTCCAGGGGCAGCCGGCCGCACACCATCTCGAACAACACCACCGCCGTGGCCCACACGTCCGTGCGCGCGTCCACCTCCTCGCCCCGGGCCTGCTCGGGGGAGAAGAACAGGTACTTGCCCTTCACCACGCCGGGCGCGGTGTCGAAGCTGCGCAGCGAGCGCGCCTTGGCGATGCCGAAGTCGACGATCTTGACCTGGCCCTCGTAGCTGATGAGCACGTTGTCCGGGGAGATGTCCCGGTGCACGATGTGCAGCAGCTCACCCTTGTCGTCCGTGCGAGTGTGCGCGTAGTGCAGCCCCCGGCACATCTCCAGGGCGATGTACGTGGCGATGGGCACCGGAAGGCTGGCGAACTGCGAGCGCAGCGCGCGCTTCATCACCTTGTTGAGCGGCTGCCCGTCCACGAACTCCATGGCCAGGAAGTACTCGCCATCCACCTGCCCGAAGTCGAAGACCTGGGCGATGGCGCCGTGCGACAGCGAGGCGGAGATGCGCGCCTCGCTGATGAACATGGAGACGAACGCCTCGTCGTTGGCGTACTCCGGCAACACCTTCTTGATGAGGACGGGCTTGGTGACCCCCGCGGCCCCCAACAGCTGGGCCCTCCAGGTCTCCGCCATCCCCCCGCGGCCGATTCGCGACTGGAGCTCGTACCGGCCAAACTGTTCGTGCTGCGCATTCGCCATTGCGGCGTAGGGTATCCCGGGGCATCCCGTTCAAAAAGGGTCGTCAGGGAATACCCGCGACCTCTCATCTCCCGAGGGGCGGGGGCGTTTTCCCTGAATTTGTCTGGCCATACGTCTGGAGGATGCCATTCACCGAGCGCGCCTCGGGGTGGTGGGGGTGCCGCTTGACGAAGGTCCGGTAGCGCTCGAGGGCGCCCTCGGTCCTCCCGAGCAAGAGCTGCATGGCGCCGGAGAGGACGAGGCAGTCGGGCTGCTCGGGAGCCATGCGCAGACAGTCCTCGGCGAGCAGGAAGGCGTCGTGGTGCTGACCGGAGCGCGCCAGCCGTTGCGCCTGGAGGGCCAGTCGCTCGGCCTCCTCGTGATTCGGGGTGGAGGGCCGGCGCGCCTTCTCCCATGGGGTGACGTGGACCTCGGCCTCGCCCTCGTTGTCGAAGCTGGCGTCGTCGATGAAGGCGCAGCGCATGCCCTGGATGCCGCGGACGTGGGCCTCTCGCCACTCGGAGATGAGGACCTGCAGGGGCTGCTCGGCATGGGCGCCCGGTTCGCGGGGGCCCGGGGCGGACTCGTGGGGAGACCATTCGAGGCAGGCCACCTGGGCGGCCGGGCCGTGCGCGCGGCCTCGGAGGAACACGCCCTCCCCTCGGGGCACGAGTGAGAGGGCATAGGTCTGCCGGACGTCGAGCCCCTTGATGAGGAAGCCCTTGCGAGCGGAGAGGCGCATGGGCTCGGGGTGGAAGGTGAAGCGCTGTTGGTCCTCGGTGTTGACCTTGCGGAGGTAGACGGACTGGGGCGAGAGGTCCTCTCGCGTGGGCTCGCCGAGGGTGAACAGCGAGATGGCGCGGACGCCCTGGAGGGTGATGGGGTGGCGGGACACGATGCCCTCGCGGACCTCGGGACGGACCGCGTCTCCGGAGAGCAGGAAGAAGACGAGGGGCTCCCTGCGCGGCGTGGGCTCCTGGATGAGCGGGTCGGCCATCCACTTCGCCTGCGTCATCCCCCAGAAGCTGTAGCTGGCCGAGGCATCGAGGCGGGAGAAGGCGACCAGGTCGAGCGGCACGCGCAGGACGTGGCGCTTCGAGTCGAGCACGAAGGCCGTCTCCTTCGGGTACTCGCCCACGGACTCGGGCTCGTCGGTGGGCTCGGTGCCGTCGGCTCCTGGCGAACCGTGGGGCGAGACGGCCACGAGCGGCCGTGGGTCCGGGGACGCGGCGGTCGGGTCACCGGGGGCAGGCTGGGGTCGCGCCTGCGGACGGAGGGGGTTCGCCCCACCGGGTCCCGTCGGAGCGGGGATGGGCTGGGTCGGGGAGATCTCCCCGGGCTCGGACCGCCTCGATACGAGGAAGGGGATGGCCACCGCGGAGAGCAGCAGCAGGGCGGCGCCCGCGGCGATGACGGTTCGACGATGACGCCTCGGGATGGAGATGGAGGCGAGCCGGACCGTGGGCGCGCTCCCGGCGGGAACCGAGTTCAGCACCACGGTGGGCGCGTTCGCGGCGCGCGCCGAGGCCTCCTGATTCGACATGGGCGCCATCCCCGCGGGCAGCGTGCGACGCGGAGGCGGCGACGCGGGGAAAGGCGGGGTCGGCACGGCGTCCGAGCGAAGCACCTCCGTGGGCGCGCTCGCGGCGCGGGTCGCGGCCGCTGGAACCCCCATCGGCGCCGGGCCCAGGGGGTGCGTGCGACGTGGCGGCAGCGAGGTAACGGAGTCGGAGTGGAGCAACTCCGTGGGCGCGCTCGCCGCACGTGTGGAGGCTTCCGGGATGGCCCTGGGAGCTGAATCCAGGGTGTGGGTACGACGTGGCGCCCCCGGCGTCGCGGAGGTGGCCCCTGGGTGCGGTGACTCCACGGAGGCGCTCGCCGCACGCGCGGATGACTCCGGGACGACCGCGGGAATCGAGCCGAGGGTGCGAGTACGACGTGGCGACGAAGTGGAGGTCGCCACGGTTCCTGGCGCGGGAGCTGAGTGCCCCTCCGCGGGCGAGCTCGCCGCACGAGTCGACGCGTCCTGGGCGACCAGGGGAACCGGACCCGAGGTCTGGGTGCGACGTGGGGGCGGAGAGGCCGCCGCCGAGGTGGATGGGGCCGATCCGGGGTACCCCTCCGGATAGCTGGTCGCCGCGCGCGCCGACGGCACCTCCTGGAGGACCATGGGCATCGAGCCCGAGGTCTGCGTGCGACGTGGAAGCGGAGGAGCCGCCCCCGAGGTTGTTTGGGCGGATCCGGGGTACCCTTCCGGATGGCTGTTCGCCGCGCGCGCCGACGACACCTCCTGGAGGTCGCTGGGCATCGAGCCCGAGGTCTGGGTGCGGTGTGGTGACGACGAGGAAGGCCCCTGGACCGAGGGGAACCGCACGGTGGGCGTGCTCACGGCCGACGAGGCGTCGTGAACCGCCGCGGGGAGCGAGCCCGCAGTCTGCGTACGGCGAGGTGACGAAACCGAGCCCCCCGACGAGCTCGAGGCGGAGACCGAGAACGCGGGCATCGTGTTCTCCGCCGCGTCATCGCTCGCCACGGAGAACAAGGTCGAGGTCTGCGTGCGACGCGGTGGCGTCGTCGACGAAGGTCCCGATGCGATCAACGCCGAGAGCGAGAACTCCGGCATCGTGAACTCGGAAGCCTCGGGGACCACCGAGGGCAGCGAGCCTTCCGTGCGGGCGCGTCGGGGCGGCGACGATGAAGGTCCCGACGGGTTCGAAGCGGAGAGCGAGAACTCCGGCACCGTGGAGTCGGGAGCCTCGGGGACCACCGCGGCCAGCGAGCCCTCCGTGCGGGTGCGTCGAGGAGGCGGCGACACGGATGGCCCCGACGGAGCGGAAGCGGAGAATGCGAACGCGGGCACCGTGAGCTCAGGTGCCGCGGGCAACGAGCCCTCGGTGCGGGTACGACGTGCTGGAGACGCCGAGAACGACCGCGCCTCGGAGGTGCTGGCCGAGGACGCAGGCAGCTCCCCAGACGTCTGGGTTCGACGCGGTGATGAGGGGCCCGGAGTCGTCGGACTCGGAGCTCCACCGTTCGACGCCTCCACCGAGGACACCGCGCCGCCAGGCATGGCCCGGGGGCCGGAAGTCACCGCGGACCGAGGCGGCGTGGACCGGGTCGCTGACCCCGACGTCGAGGCGCGCGGCGGCGTTGCTGGCGAGGCTCCCCCGCCGGTCGAGCGCTCCCCTGCCCCGCCATCCCCTCTCACTGCCTTCGCGGGTC
The DNA here is from genome assembly GCF_020037055.1 of Myxococcus sp. AS-1-15. Taxonomy (NCBI): domain Bacteria; kingdom Pseudomonadati; phylum Myxococcota; class Myxococcia; order Myxococcales; family Myxococcaceae; genus Myxococcus; species Myxococcus sp. AS-1-15. Next base: position 485,370 of record NZ_JAIQDF010000005.1, read on the forward strand.
CAGGCGTCGTGGGCCGCGTGGACGCCAGCGGAGGACCGGATGGCGCGGGGCGAACCCCGGCCCCCACTCCGGGCGTCGTGGGTCGAGCATCCTCGGGCGTCACGTCCGGCAGCGGGGCTCGGGGACCGGAGCCTGGTGACTCCTGCTCGCGCCACGTCGACAGCTCCTCGACGAAGGCGGGAGGGACCTGGAGCTCACGGCCGTCCTTCTGCAAGTCCTCCCGGAACAGCTCACGAACCAGGTAGGCCAGGTTCATCGTCGAGAACCGGGGCGCGAACGAATAGAGGAACGCGGCCAGCGTGTCGCCGAAGGCATTGGCGGACTCGAAGCGCCGCGCCACGTCCACCGACAGCGCCTTGAGGATCAGCTCATTCAGCTCGGGCGGCAGCTCCTGGCGCAATTGGATGGGCGGCGGGAAGTCGCCCTGGGCCATGCGGGTGAGGACCACCGGCTCGGGGCCCACCACGGGAGGCTGTCCGCAGAGCATCTCGTACAGCACCAGTCCCGTGGCCCAGATATCCGTGCGAGCATCCACGTCGCGCCCCCGGGCCTGCTCGGGGGAGAAGTACAGGTACTTGCCGCGCACGACGCCGGGCTCCGTGTGGAAGCCGCGCAGCATGCGGGCCTTGGCGATGCCGAAGTCGACAATCTTGACCTGGCCCTCGTAGCTGATGAGGACATTGTCCGGAGAGATGTCGCGGTGGACGATGCCCAGCGGCACGCCCCTCTCGTTCGTGCGCGTGTGCGCGTAGTTCAATCCCCGACACATCTCCAGGGCGACATAGACGGCCAGGGGGATGGGCAGACGCGGCAGGCCCATCCGCGCGCCCCGCTTCAGGACGCGATTGAGCGGCTGTCCATCCACCAGCTCCATGGCCAGGAAGTACTGGCCATCCATCATCCCGAAGTCGAAGACCTGCGCGACGTTGCCGTGGGACAGCGAGGCCGAGATGCGCGCCTCGCTGATGAACATGGAGACGAAGGCGTCGTCGTCGGCGAACTCGGGCAGGACCTTCTTGATGAGGACGGGCTTGGTGACTCCGGCGGCGCCGAGCAGCCGCGCGCGCCACGTCTCCGCCATGCCGCCACGGCCGATGAGGAACTGGAGCTCGTAGCGTCCGAACTGCTCATGTGGATCATGCGCCATGAGTGCCCCCCCGGGCCTTGCGCGGAAGATACGACAGGTCACGAACGAACGCTCACCGCGGTGGATCCACCCCTTCCAGACCTGACAACAAGCCCTTCACGACCTCCGTCTGTGCATGCCGGGGATGCAGCTCCAGGAACCGTCTGTAGAGGCGCGCCGCCTCGTCCGGGCGCCCCTCCAGCGTCGACGCGGTCCCGGACATGAGCAGACATTCCGCGTGCTGGGGGGCCAAGGACAGACACTTCTCCCCGAGCGAGCGCGCGCCCCCGGCGTCACCGGCCTGCAGCCGTTGCCGCATCTGCAGGACCAGCGTCCCCACGTCCGCGCTCCGCGCCTTCTTCGGAGGCGGACGCTGGGAGGGCTCGGGCTCCTCGATGCGCAGCCGCAGCGCGCCCGAGTTGCCGTCCACGCTGTCGTCGATGAATGCACACCGCAGCCCGAGCACGCCTCGAACGCGACGCTCGGTACCGACGGAGAGGAGGAACTGGAGCAGGGCCCCTTCCCGCTCGGGCCTGGGGGCGTTGCGTGGCGCCGCATCGGCGTCGGGCACCCACTGCGCGCAGAGGACGGCGCGCGCGGGTCCTGCCTTGGGTCCGTGGAGGAACGCGTCGCGCTCGGTCGGCTCCAGCTTGAGGGAGTACAGGACCGCCGGATCCAGACCGGTGAGCGTGAGCGCTCGCTTCAGGAGGAGGCCTTCCGCGTCCGGGCGGAAGGTCGTGGTCTGGAACTCTTCGCGGCCACGGCCCGCGAGTCGGATGGTGCGTCCGGGGATGGCGCGAAGCCCCGGCGGTCCCAGCCTGAACAGCGAGGCGAAGCGGGCCCCCGAGAAGCGCGTCGGGGCGAGCGTCACCTGACCGAGACGGACGGCCTCGGGGAGTGTGTCCGCGTCCCCGGACAGCAGATGGAAGACCGGGGTCGGCCCGTCGACGTCGGGGGTGAGGACCTCGGGCTCGTCCTGAGCGGGGACCGTCGCGTCGCCGAGCGCATAGGTCCGCGAGGGGTCGAGCGACTCGAAGGTCCGGAACGTCCGCGGAACGATGAGGACATCGCGGTCCGCCTCGAGCATCAGCTCCTTCACGGGATACGCGATGACGGCGGGAGGGCGCAGCTCGCCGGTCACGGGCCGCGTGTCGTCCCCCGCTACCGGAGTGCCGGTGGAGTCCGAGGGGATGGCGCGGGCGATCAGGAGTCCGGTGAGCACCGTGCCGATCCCCCCGAGGGACACGAGTCCGGCCACACGCCATCTGCGGGAGAGCCACAGGCGCGACATGAGCCCGAACGCGCCGAGCAGCTGCGTGGGCGGCTCGCCGGACAGGCGCGCGGCATCGAGCACCGTGCGGTCCAGGTCCGGACTCCTGGCCAGGGGCATGGTGCCGGGGTGTGGAGCGGCGGGGAGCTCCAGGGTCTCCCGGGGGTGCGGCTTCGAGGGGGGCCTGGAGCGGGCCTCGGAGGTGCGCCAGGACGCGAACTCCTCCTCGAAGGAGCGAGGGACGTTGAGGGTGCGTCCCTCCTTCTGGAGGTCCTCGCGGAAGAGCAGCCGGAGTGCGTGCGCCAGGTCCTGGGACGAGAACGAGCGGTTCTGGGAGTAGAGGAACTCCGCGAGCCCTTCGGCGAAGACATGCGCGGAGTGGAAGCGCGCGGACAGGTCCACCGAGAGGGCGGACATGATGAGCGCGTCCAGCTCGGCGGGGAGGCTGGGGCGAAGGTGTCGGGGTGGAGGGAACTCGCCGTAGGCCAGCCGCAGCATCACCGAGGCCTGGGTGCCGGTGACGGGAGGTTGTCCGCAGAGCATCTCGTAGAGCACGAGCCCCGTGGACCAGACGTCACTCTGGGCATCGACCTCCAGGCCCTTGGCCTGCTCGGGGGAGAAGTAGAGGTACTTGCCGCGCACGACGCCGGGCTGGGTCTCGAAGTCGCGGGCCATGCGGGCCTTGGCGATGCCGAAGTCGACGATCTTGACCTGGCCCTCGTAGCTGATGAGGACGTTGTCCGGAGAGATGTCGCGGTGGACGATGCCCAGCGGGGCGCCCTTCTCGTCGGTGCGCGTGTGCGCGTAGTGCAGGCCCCGACACATCTCCAGGGCGATGTACGCGGCGAGCGGAGGCGGCAGTCGCGGCAGGCCGAGCCTGGCGGCGCGCTTCAGGACGCGATGGAGGGGCTGGCCGTCGACCAGCTCCATGGCGAGGAAGTACTGCCCCTCGACGCGCCCGAACTCGAAGACCTGGGCGATGTTGCCGTGGGACAGCGTGGAGGAGATGCGCGCTTCACTGATGAACCGGGAGATGAAGTCCGAGTGGTTGGCGAACTCGGGCAGCACCATCTTGATGAGGACCGGCTTGGTGACGCCCGCGGCACCGACGAGCTTCGCGCGCCACGTCTCCGCCATCCCGCCCCGGCCCAGGAGGGACTGGAGCTCGTATCGGCCGAAGCGTTGGTTCCGTTCGGTGGACATGGGCGCGTGCCGTGGCGGTAGAATGGGTCAATAGCGGCTTGAGTCGTAGGCCTTGAGCAGACTCGTCACTCCGCTGCGGCTCGGATGGTTTTTCGGAGCAAGCTCAAGGAAACGCCTGTAGCTCTTTGCCCCCTCATCGATCTTGTTGAGCCGGGCGTATGTGATTCCCAGGACCAGGTGGCAATCAGGATCTTCGGGAAACATCGCATGGCATTCCTGCGCGATCTCCAGAGCCGCCGGGTATTTCTGTCGCTTGAGCAACTCCCGGGTCTTCTGAACCAAGTCGCGCGCCACGCTCTCAGGGGTGCTCGGGTTCGAAGATGTGGCGGAACCAGCTCCCGCTGGTGGATTCGCAGGGGCATCCTTGTCGTAGATGACCTTGTATCCGGGAGGAGCTTCCTTGGGTTGCGCGACCTTCGCCTCCGCGCTCTTCCTCGAGTACTCCTCCACCAGGGTCCGCGCGGTCTTCGCGAAATCATGCTCGGGGTGACGCTCGACGAACCGCTGATACCGAGCAGCGGCCTCCTCGAACCTCCCGTCTCGCGCATGGCTGGCCCCAGCAATCAACAGACACTGAGGATGGTCCGGTACGTTCTTGAGACATTGATCCGCGAAGTCCGCGGCGCTCCGATAGGCCCCGTCATCCCGAGCGCGTTGAGCCTTCTTCCGAGCCTCCTCGGCGAGCTCCGCGGCCGACATCCGGCGCGCGCCCTGTTCTTCGTCGAGCCGCCCCGGAATCGGGTACGCGGGATTCACCTGCGGGCGGGAGGACTGCGGCAGGGGCAGCTCCCGACTCCTCCCGAAGAGCCAATAGACGCCCCCCCACAGCGCGCCCACGACCGCCGCGGCGACCATCAGCATCCCCCATTTCGTCCCGCGTGCGAGACTCCCCGTCGCGTGCGTCGGAACCTCGGGCGCATCATCCACGACCGGAGGCGGCGCCTCGCTCACCGCGGGCAACAGCTTCCGCGTCGCCCGCTGAAGCCGGGGCTTCAAGTCCGTCTCGACCTTGGACAGCGCCTGCGAGACCACCGGCTTCGCCCCACGTGAGGGCTGCGGCGGCTCCTCCGCCGGAGTCTCCGCTTGCTGCCGCCACAGCGTCAGCTCATCGATGAACGACGGAGGCACGGACAACTCCCGCCCCTCCTGTGCCATGTCCCCACGGAACAGCACCCGCGCCAGGTACGCCAGGTTCATCGCGGAGAAGCGCGGTGAATACGAGTACAGGAACCCCGCCAGCGCATCCGCGAACGCATTCGCCGACTCGTACCGCGCCGACAAATCCACCGACAGCGCCTTCATGACGATGTCGTCCAGCTCCTCCGGGATGCCCGCGTACACCTCCCGAGGCGAAGGAAACTCCCCGTTCGCCATCTTCATCATCACCGCCGCCTGCGAGCCCGACACCGGCGGCTGCCCGCACAACATCTCGTACAGCACCAGCCCCGTCGCCCACACATCCGTCCGCGCATCCACCTCCCGCCCTCGCGCCTGCTCCGGCGAGAAGAACAGGTACTTCCCCTTCACCACCCCCGGCTCCGTCTGGAAGTTGCGCGCCATCCGCGCCTTCGCGATGCCGAAGTCGACGATCTTCACCTGCCCCTCGTAGCTGACCAGCACGTTGTCCGGAGAGATGTCCCGGTGCACGATGCCCAGCGGCACACCCTTGTCATCCGTCCGCGTGTGCGCGTAGTGCAGCCCCCGGCAGATCTCCAACGTGATGTACGTCGCGATCGGAATGGGCAACCGCGGCAGGCCCGTCTTCACCGCCCGCTTCATGATGCGGTGCAGCGGCGGCCCGTCCACCAACTCCATCGCCAGGTAGTACTGCCCATCCACCCGTCCGAAGTCGAAGACCTGCGCGATGTTCCCGTGGGACAGCGTGGCGGAGATTCTCGCCTCGTTGACGAACATCGACACGAACGCGTCGTCCGCCACGAACTCCGGGAGCACCTTCTTGATGAGGACGGACTTCGTCACGCCGGCATCGCCCATCCACCGGGCGCGCCACGTCTCCGCCATTCCCCCCCGACCGAGCCAGGACACCAACTCGTATCGGCCGAACCTGTCGCCGGGCTGCAAGGCCATATCAAGAACAGACCCTACCCCACTTTCCTGGGACCCCGAACTTCCCAGGTCTTCCCCGTGCTATGTTCCGGACCGTGGCAAGTATGGGAGACGAGGATGGGGATGACGCGCTGGTCCGGACCGATACCCTGCCGGCACTCCGGAGCGCGCGCGTCCGGGTGAAGCTGGCGGTGCTGTCCGGGCCGGATGCCGGACGGGTGTATCCGCTGGCGCCAGGGCGCTACCGGGTGGGCTCCGAGGCGTCGGCGGACATCGTCCTGCCGGATCGCGCCGTCTCCAGGCAGCACCTGCTGCTGGAGGTCCGGGACAATCTCGTGCGCGCCACGGATCCGGGCTCGCGCAATGGCTCCTTCTGCGAGGGCATGCGCTTCTCGGAATTGGAGGTTCGTCCAGGGGCCACGCTGACCCTTGGGACGACGGAGCTGCGGCTCGTCGCCGAAGGCGAGAAGTCCAAGGCTCCGCCCCTCTCCACCCGGACGAGCTTCGGGGGCCTGGTGGGCACCAGCCGCCGCATGCGGGAGGTCTTCACCCTCCTGGAGCGAATGACCCAGCAGGGCGAGTCCGACGTCCTCATCCAGGGCGAGACGGGCACCGGCAAGGAGCTGTGCGCGGAGGCCATCCACACGCACGGCTCGCGCGGCAAGGGCCCCTTCGTCATCGCGGACCTCGCGGGCATCCCTCCCCAGCTCCTGGAGAGCGAGCTGTTCGGCCACGTGAAGGGCGCCTTCACCGGGGCCCAGGCGGATCGCGCGGGCGCCTTCGAGCGCGCCCACGGTGGCACCCTCTTCCTCGACGAGGTGGGCGAGCTCCCGCTCGAGGTCCAACCGCGCCTCCTGCGCGTGCTGGAGCGCCGGCAGGTCAAGCGCGTGGGCGCCAACGACTACCGCACCTTCGACGTGCGCGTCGTCGCCGCCACGCACCAGGACCTCGAGGGCGCGGTGAAGCAGGGCCGCTTCCGCGGCGACTTGTTCCACCGCCTCGCGGTGCTGCGCGTCGTGCTGCCGCCCCTGCGCGAGCGCCCCGAGGACATCCCCCTGCTCATCGACACCGTCCTCTCGCGCCTGGGCAAGCCCCCCAGCGCCCTCTCCGAGGTCACGCGCGCCCTGCTGACGCAGTACCCGTGGCCGGGCAACGTGCGCGAGCTGCGCAACGTGGTGGACCGCGTGGTCAGCATGGGCGAGGAGGCGCTCCCGGAGATGCCCGACCTGCCCGAGGCGCCCCCTCGCGCGCCCTCCTCCCAGGACGAGGAGGACGACGAGTCCACGCTGTCGCTGGCGCTCGACCTGCCCTTCAAGGAAGCCAAGGAGCGCCTCATCGAGGGCTTCGAGCGCGACTACCTGCGCAACCTCGTCGAGCGCTGCGAGGGCAACGTGTCCCGCGCGGCGCGTGAAGCGGGCATCGACCGCGTGTACCTGCGCAAGCTCCTGCGCAAGCACGGACTGGACTCGGGCGGGCCCTGAGTCGGACGGCGACACACGCTACCGGACACGCCCACCTCCACGCGGGGTGAGGCTGCGGACAGGTCCACCGCCTTTCTCGTGGCCGATGCGTCCGGTGGCGAGTCATTTCCGTCGAAACGGCCTCCACCCCGAGGCCCCTTCGCTGGAGAAAAGCCCTCATGTCGTTCATCGACTCGCTTCGCGCGAGCCTCGTCTCGAGGTTCGCCATGGTGTTGCTGTTGCCACTGCTCGGCTGTGGTGGTGGCGATGATGGAAAGGTCTCCATCCTGCTGACGGACGCGCCGGGTGACGGCATCGAGACGGCGGTGGTCACCATCTCGAGCATCTACCTGCAGGGCGGAGACTCCGAGGGCGGCCGCGTCGTCCTGCGCGACGAGCCCGTGACGGTGAGCCTGCTGGAGCTGGCCAACTCCACCTCGGAGCTCGTGTCCGAGGCCGTGGTGCCCAACGGCGACTACGACCAGCTGCGCTTCGTCATCACCGGCGGCTACCTGGAGGTGCGCAACGAGGACGGCACCACGTCCATCTTCGCCACCTCGGATGACTACGCGGGCCTGCCCGAGGGCGCCGAGGTGTCCGGTCGGCTGCACATGCCCAGCTACGGCTCCTCCGGCCTGAAGGTGAAGTTCACGGAGAAGCTCACCATCGAGGGTGAGCAGAAGATCCTCCTGGTCGACTTCGACGTGGCGCAGAGCTTCGGCAAGGAGGCCGGCAACTCCGGCCGCTGGGTGATGAGCCCCGTCATCAAGTCCGCGGAGCTGACCGCCTCCGCGAGCATCGACGTGGAGGTGACGCTCGGCGCCGGTGTCGTCCTGCCGACACTCGAGGGCCAGGTCCTCACGCTCGCGAACCTCAACGCGGTGCTCATCAACGCCGAGGGCAGCCGCGAGACGCTGCCGCTGACGGACGCCAACGCGGACGGCACCTTCGAGGCCACCTTCCGGTTCCTCATCCCCGGCACCTTCCAGGTGCAGGTGGAGGCCCCGGTGGGCGTGAGCCTGGGCACCACGCCGGCCCAGCCGGTGTCCGTGCGGCTCGAGTCCGGACGCGACAGCACCCAGGCCTTCGTCATCACGAGCGCCCAGCTCCCGTAGCCCGCTTCCCCACTCCGCCTCACAGCGCGCGATGTGCGTGCGCCACGGCGAGAGGAAAAATCCACGCAGCTCGTGGCCGACCCCGAGCGCGAGGGGTCTCCTGGATGAGAGGCCGTTTTTTCCCGCGGAACTCTCGGAATCAGGTGGGGTTGGCGCGGGGCCAGCTCCCCAGACGAGGCGTCGGGACAGTCCCCGGCGCCTCGTTTTTTCTTGCGGGCCTGGGCCTCGCGACGGCGACGGCTCAGTAGACGACGAGCGCCTGCGGGGCGTGGTAGCTGACGATGGTCAGCACCGGGATGCGCGGCGCCTCGGCGTCATCGTCGTTGCCGCCCGACGTCAACCGCACCCCGTCGAAGCGCGCCAGGAAGACGTACTCGCGACGCGCCTCGAGGAAGGGGTCCGCGCCGGAGAGCCGCCCCAGCGCCTCCCGGCCCGTCTCGTCCGAGACATTGTCGAAGTGCTTGCGCGTGGTGGACGCGGTGCCGCGCTCGCGGGTGCTGAGGTTCCCACCCAGCCGCCCCGGCCCCGTGAGCTGCGTCTGCCCACCCAGGTCACCGTTCGTCGTCGTGGTGGTGTCGAACGTCTCCCCGTAGCCCACCGGGGCATCCGACTCCACCGAGGCCAGCGTGTGCTCCACCAGCCACACCGTGGGCTTCTCCCCTTCCGAGCGCTGGTCCGCCACGCGCGCGCGCAGCAGCACGTAGCGGCCCTTGTACGTGTCCGGGCGCTCCACCGCGGAGGCGAGGGAGAAGATGGGGATCTTGCGCTCCTGCAGGTACTGGAGCTCACCGGGCACGCTGCCCCCGCGCTGCGCCACCACGCGCGCGATGAGGTTCGCGGCCTCGGGACGCACCTTCAGGTCCTCCGCCCACGCGCCGCCGAGCAGCGCTCGAAGCTGGGTGAAGGGCGTCAGCTCGATGCAGGCCTTGAGGGCGGCCCAGCCCTCGTCGCGGGACTCGGCCTGGACCCGACGCGCGGCGGCCTCGCACAGGGCCGGATTCGGATAGCGCGCGACGAAGCCCTTGGGGTCCGCGGAGGCGCTGGGCGGCGGGGCCTCGCGGGCCTTCTCGACGACGGGCGCGTCCTCGCGGGGCGGCGACTCCGTCCAGGTGACATGGGAGTGCGACGCGCCGCAGCCGGCGGCGAGCGAGCCCAACAGGGCCCAGGTGGGGACAGTCCAGGGATGGTGGCGCATGGCGCAGACTCCTAGAGCGAAGCCGAACCGGAACGAGACGACCCCGCACGCTCGCGCGCGGTGGGCGCCGTGGACGTCGAGGGCAACACGACGGAGCACACGTCCTCGCAGCGCTCGCTCAGGCACGCGAGCGTCGCGGGGCTGGTCTGCTGCTGGGCGACGTCCGCGTAGCAGCGGTCGCCGGCGGCGGGACAGCCTCGGCGCGCGGCGCACTCACAGCAGGGCGCGGCCACGGTGGCCATCAACTGCGCCTCCTGGAGGACCGTGGACAGGCCGCGGTAGCACGTGCGCGCCGTCGCCGCGAAGCGGCCCTTCGAGTCCACGATGGACACGTTGCCCCCCAGCCCGCATTTGTCCGCGGCGGCGAGATAGCGCTTCTCGCACATCGCCACGAGCGTCGCGTCGGAGACGCCCTCGCGCGCATTGCCCACCGTCTCCGTGCACAGCGCGCGGGAGATGTCCTTGAGCAGCTTGCGGTTGGCGGCGTCCTGCTCGGGGCTCGGTGTGCCTGGCGTGGCCTCGGACTCGAAGACACACTCCTTGCCCTCGCGAAGCGTGTCGACGGTACAGGCCCACGCCGTCGGGGAATCATCCGAGACGGGCGGCGCCGAGAGTGCTTCCGGTGCCAGCGCCGGAGTCGCGGCGGGAGGAGCCGAACCCAACAAGAACAGGGAGACAATGAGCGCCTTCATGGACACGGCAGGTTAGCCGCCTCGCGGCGCGCCACACAAACCAGGCCCGGTGTCACTGTTCACCCCACACCTGGGCCTCCAGGACGATTCGCCGTGCACTTCCCCACGGCGCGCGCTCCCGGCGTCATGGACGTGGAAGGTCGCCGCGGTCCGAGATGAAGAGGTAGCCGAAGACCACGACGCTGATGACCACGCAGGTCAGCGCGACGACGAGCATCAAGGACAGCCGTCGGCCCACCAGGACGCTCACATAGATTTCGCCGGCCACGAGGAGCAGCAGCATGGCGAGGATGGACAGGGAGCGTCGCCAGGCCTGTCGCGACGTCGGAGGCCACCCTCGCGAGGAGCGCCCCGACGGGCGAGGACCACGTGGGCTGGACGGTTCGGCTGGCATGACGCGGGCCCCCTCGTCTCGACTCGACCAGGTGTCTCGCACCCCAACCCCTGGGCACGAGACCCGCCCCCTCCGGCGGCGCGGCGTCAGCCAGGGGAACCTGTCTGGAACGTGGAGCACCGCGCGGGGATGCGCAACGGGCCCGCACGTTGCCGGGCGCGAGCCCCGGGCCCACCGCGCGGCCTGCCTCGCGTCATCGAGGCGCTCCCCTGCCCCCATGTCGACGCCCGCGGGACACACGCGCGCACCAGCGCTTGCACCCTCACGGGGCTCGCTGGAATGGTGGGCCGATGCACGCCCCGCCGGTCGAATGGACCCCGTACGAAGCAGGAGCCTCGCTCGGCTGGGCGGGCTCGCAGGGGGGCACCATCGCTCGGGATGAGGAGCTCGCGGGGCAGTTGCGACTCACGTACGAGCGCGATGACAGCCGCTCGTTCCATGCCGTCACCTGCGCCGTGTCGGGCTGGTTGCTCCACCATCGCTTCTTCGACAACGCGGAGGCGGCGAGCGAGGCCTATGACGCGATGAAGCCGGCGCTCGAGGAGCTGCGCACCCGGCTGCGCGAGGGCGGGCCCGGCTCCCCCGAGGAGGCGCGACGAGGAGGCCCCCTGCTCGCGGCCTTCCTCGCGCGCTTCCCCTGAAACCGGTCGGGTCGCGACATTTCCGCCGAGGCGACGTTCAGGAGAACGACCGACCCCGCCGGAGCCCCCCTCATGTCGCCCAAGAAGAAGTTGTCCCCCCTGGACGCCAGGCTGCTCGCAGCCATCGAAGCCTCGAACGCCAAGGACGTCGCGAAGCAGCTCGCGGCGGGCGCCAACCCGAACACCGTCGACGCCAAGGGCTACCCCGCCCTGCACTCCGCGGCCAGCGAGGGCAGCCTGGAGCTGGTCCGACTGCTGCTCGACGCCGGCGCGGACGTCCACGCCCAGGACTCGGATGGGGCCATCGCGCTCTCGTTCGCCACGGCGCAGTCGGGTGACGAGGGGGTGGCGCTGGTGAGGCTGCTCATCGACAAGGGCTCCAACGTCAACCAGCGCTGGAACGACGAAGCGGGCTCCACGGTGCTCACGGACCTGTTCGGCGAGGACAACGAGGCGCCGTCGGAGGACATCCTCGCGGTGCTCCTGAAGGCGGGGGTGGACGTCAACGCTCCCAACGGGCAGGAGGAGACGCCCTTGATGCTGGCCGCGACGTTCAAGGACCAGCCGAAGCTGACGGAGCTGCTGCTGGAGCACGGCGCCTCGGTGGAGACCGTCAACGACCGCGGGTGGACGGCCCTGATGTGGGCCATCCGCGCCGGGAACGAGGGTGCCGTCGAGCGGCTCATCGCGAAGGGCGCCAACGTCAATCACCTCGCGACGGATGACGAGGGCGACACCGCGCTCACCCTCACCGTCAACGAGGACGAGCTGTTCAGCACTCCGTCGCCGCGAATCGTGAGCGCGCTGCTGCGCGCGGGGGCCAATCCGAACCAGCCCAATGCCCGAGGCTGGACGCCGCTGCACCTGGCGGCCTGCATCGAGGACGTGGCGCCGCTGGAGGCGCTGCTCGCGGCGCGCGCGGACCCGCACCTCGCCAACACCGTGGGCTACTACCCCATCGACCTGGCGACGCGCCGTGGCCACACGAAGGTCATCGAGCGGCTGCTCGCGGCCGGAAGCCCCACGCGGGAACAGGCCGCGCGCAAGCGCATGGACGGCATCTGGAAGCAGATTGGCGACTGGGCCGACAAGCACCACCCGGACCATGCCTCGCGGCTGACGGTCAACCGCCCCGCCACGCCCGAGCGGATCGCCGCGCTGGAGAAGCAGGTCGGCAAGGCGCTGCCCTCGGACTTCCGCGCGTTCCTCCAGAAGTTCGGCGGCGGCGCCCCGACGTCCCGCGGTCTGTCCATCTCCGAGTACGACGTGTTGACCACGGAGCAGATCCAGGAGCTGTGGAAGGGCCTGCGGGAGCACGTCGACAATGGCGTCTTCAAGAAGGCCCGGCCCCACGAGCTGTCCAAGGACCAGCGGTTCGTGAAGTGGACGTGGTGGCACCCGGGCTGGGTGCCCTTCGCTTCGGACAGTGGCGGCAACCTGTACTGCGTGGACCTGGAGCCCGAGGAGCACGGCAGCGTCGGGCAGGTGATTCGCTGGGAGATCCACGGCGGTCCGCTTGGCCCGTTCGCCGACTCGATGGAGGACTTCTTCGAGGAGTATCTGCGGAAGCTGGAGAGCGGACGCTACGACGCCAGCGAGCTCGAGTGAGCTCGCGGCCCCGGCGTCACCCGCGAGACACCGGGGCATCGTCGGCGAGCACCTCGCCGGAGAAGCACACCTCGAGCCCGCCGTACTCCGACGGGCTCAGGGTCAGGGTCCAGCCGTGGGCCTGGGCCACGTCGTGGGCGATGTGCAGCCCGAGCCCCTGCCCCTCCGGCGCGCGCGTGCGGGCCGCGTTGCCACGCGCGCCCCGGGCGAGCAGCCGCGCGCGCTCGTCCTCGGGGATGCCGGGCCCGTCGTCGAGGACGCGCAGGTGGAAGCGACCTTCGCGGGTGCTCTCCAGCACCACCGCCACGTGGCCGTCCTCGCGGCCGTGGCGCACGCCATTGCCCACGACGTTGCTCACGGCCTGCTCGATGAGCGTCACGTCGCCGAGCACTCGCACGGGCACGGCGGGAACGCCGCTCTCCAGGGAGATGCGCTGCTGCCGGGCGATGGGCTGGTGACGACCGAGGACCCGGCCCACCACGTCATTGAGGTCCACGGGTACGCGCTGGACGTGGGGCGCGCCGGCCTCCAGCCGCGTCGCCGCCGCGAGGTTGTGGACGAGGGAGGTCAGATAGTGGGCCTCGCTCATCGCGGAGGCCACCTCTGTCGCGGACACGGGCTCGCCGCGCGACACGCGCTGCTGCATCGCGGACAGGTTGCCCTGCAACACCGTGAGCGGCGTCATCACGTCATGTGTGGTGTTGGCCAGGAAGTCACGCAGGCCCTGCTCGCGCGCCTCCTGGTGCGCCATCCGCGCTTGGATCTCCGCGCGAGCCTCCTGGAAGGCGCGCGCCAGGTCGGCGATCTCATCCTGTCCGCGCACGGCCACCGGCTGCGCGTAGCCGCTGCGGGCCGAGGCGCGCACGTCCTCGGTGAGCATGCGGATCCTGCGGACCACCGGGCCCAGCGCGAGCACCACCGAGGCCACGACGGTGGAGACCAGCAGGCTCCAGTCCTTGAGCGGCGGCAGGGAGAGCATCGAGGGAGGCGGCGGCTCCTCCCGGCGCGCGAGGATGAAGGCACACGGTCCCCCTTCCCACGGCATGCGCAGCAGCACTTCGAGCATGCGCCGTCCGTCCTGCTCGAAGCGGCGCACCACCGTCCCGTCACTCGCCGCGACCCGCATGTCCTCCGACAACACGGGGGCCCTCGGATTGCGTGAGACGAACTGGGCGTCATAGGGGAAGTGCTCGACTCGCGCGGGTGCACGCCCGCCATCACCGTCCGCCGGAGGCGGAGGGCGCCCGTTGTCGAAGAGAGACGGACCGAGGCCATTCGCCGTGGCAGCACCGGAGCGCCCGCGGCCGGCTGGATCATCCGCGAAGGCGGGAGGCCCCGTTCCATCGCCGCCACGAGCCCCGCCCTGACGCGGCGGGCGCCCCTCCGCGTCTTCATCCTGCGCGCGCGGTGGGGGTGGTCGGACAGCCTCGGCACCAAGCCCGCCCTGTCGCGGCGGGCGCCCCTCCGCGCCTTCATCCTGCGCGCGCGGTGGGGGTGGTCGGACAGCCTCGGCACCAAGCCCGCCCTGACGCGGCGGGCGCAGCTCCGCGTCCTCATCCTGCGCGCGCGGTGGGGGTGGTCGGCCAACCTCGGCACCAAGCCCGCCCTGTCGCGGCGGGCGCCGCTCCGCCCCCTCATCAAGCGGACGCGGTGGTGGCGGCCGCCCATCCTCCCCACGCCGAGGCGGCGGCGCTCCTCGCTCCGAGGGACGCGGGCGCCACGTCTCCGGCGACGCCTCGCAGCGCGAGCGCTCCACCTGCACGCGCGCCAGCGTAGCGGCCTCGAGCACCTCCTCCTGCGAGCGCTCCCGCAGGGACTTCTGGAAGTACGCCATCGCCACCACGACCGGCAGCGCCGCCGCCATCGCCGTGAGCGCCAGGCGCAAGCGCAGCTTCACGAACCCTCTCCCTCGACCAGCCGGTACCCCACGCCCCACACCGTCTCCACGCACTGCGCCGGCGCCAGCTTCCTGCGCAGCCGCGACACGTGCACGTCCAGCGTCCGCTCCGTCCCCTCGCGCTCCGGATCCAACACGTGCTCCACCAGCCACTGCCGCGTCACCGCCTCACGAGGCCTGCGCGCCAGCGCCGCCAGCACGTCGAACTCCACCCGCGTCAACTCCACGACGCGCCCCTCCACGCGCACCTCGCGCCCCAGGAAGTCCACGCGCAGCGGCCCCAGCTCCAGCACCGACTCCGGCTTCTGCAACACCGGCCGGCGCAGCCGCGCGCGCACCCGCTCGATGAGCTCCTCCGGCCAGAACGGCTTCGTCAGGTAGTCATCCGCGCCCAGCTTCAGCGCCCGCACCTTGTCCAGCGTGTCGTTGCGCGCGCTCAGGATGAGCACCGGCACCTCCGAGAACCCCCGGAGCGCCTTGAGCATGTCCAGCCCGTACGTCCCCGGCAGCATCAGGTCCAGCACCACCAACCCCACGTCGGGGAGCTCGCCGGGCAGCAGCATCCGCCCCTCCGTCCACCACTCCGCCTCGAACCCAGCGCCCTTCAGGTGCTCGACGATCTGCGCGCCCAGCCGGGCGTCGTCCTCCACCAGCAGGATTCGCTCCCCCATCTCCCGCTCGCCTCCTCTCCCTCCCGGTCACCACGGTGCCGTCACGAATGGATGAATGAAGGCCGACAGTACCCGGAGGTTCTTAAGACTCCCTTAACGTGAGGCCTCAGCCGCCCCGCCCGAGCACGTCGGCGAGCTTCTCCAGCGCCAGCCGCGCCCGCGTCTTCACCGTGCCCAACGGATGCCCGGTGCGCTCGGCGATCTCTCGCTGCGACAGCCCCTCGAAGTAGGCCAGCTCCACCACCTCCCGCTGCTCGGGAGGCAGGGTCCGGATCGCCGCGCGCACCCTCACCCGGTCCTGCCCCATTCCCAACGCGTCGTCCGGGGCCAGCGGCGTGGCGCTCGTCGGAGGCGGATGGTGCACCACGCCCTCCGCCACGCGCGCCGCGGTGCCCAGCGAGCGCAGCCGATCGATGGCGCGCGTGCGAGCGATGGTCGTCACCCACGTCTCCAGCCCCCCGCGCTCCGGGTCGAAGTCGCGCGCGCGCCGCCACACCTCCAGGAACGCCTCCTGGAGCACCTCCTCCGCGTCCGCGCGGGAGGGCAGCAGGCGAAGACACGCCGCGAACGCCCGGGAGGCGCAGCGCGCATACACGTCCCGCATGGCGGAGGCGCTGCCCAGGGCCACCTGCTGGAGCAGGGCCCTGTCGGCCGCCGGGTCGCTCGCCCGCTGAGCAGTGGGTGAAGGAAGCGCCATGCCTTTCCCGGATACCGCAACCCGAGGTGCGGATCCCAGCTTCAAGTATGGGCAGCCGGGCACTCAGCCCCTTCGAGTCCACCGGGTGGGCGTCCTCGCCCCCCATCCCTAACGTTCACGAGCCAACGCGGCCGACGCGCCAGTCGTCCTTCATCAACGCACCCCGCGACACGCCGCCCGGCTTCACCCAACCTCAGACCTATAAGGGCCGCGAGCCGATATGAAAGAGCGAATCGGGAGCGTGTTCATCGAGGGAGTCCAGCCGCAGCTCGACGGAGGCCGTCACGCCGTCAAGCGCATCGCCGGGGACAGCCTCACCGTCCGCGCCGACATCTTCAAGGAGGGCCATGACGTCCTCGTCGCCGTCGTCCGCTGGCGCCAGGTCTCCCCTCAACAGGAGCAGACCGACTGGGGCGAGGTCCCCATGCGCCCCCTCGGCAACGACGCCTGGGAGGCCGAGTTCCCCCTGGCTCGCAATGGCCGCTACGAGTACACGATTGAAGCCTGGCCAGATCTCTTCCGGACGTGGACCTCCGAGCTGAAGCGCAAGGTGGACGCGGGCCGGGACGTGAAGAGCGAGCTCTTGGAGGGGGCCGCGCTGCTGGAGGGCGCCGCCGCGCGCGCGAAGCCGGTGGACGCGGACGACGCGCGGGTGCTCACCGAGGCCGCCGTGCGCCTGCGCCAGCCCGCGAGCCCGGACCTCATCGCGGTGGCGCTCGCGCCGGAGCTGGCCACGGTGGCGTCGACCTACCCGGACCGGACGCTGGCCAGGCGCCACGAGCCGATGCTCCAGGTCTTCGCGGACCGGGAGAAGGCGCGCTTCGGGGCCTGGTACGAGTTCTTCCCGCGCTCGGCGAAGCGCGACGGCCGCACGCACGCGACGTTCCAGGACGCGGAAGGCTGGCTGCCGTACATCCAGAAGCTGGGCTTCGACGTGGTGTACCTGCCGCCCATCCACCCCATCGGCCGCACCGCGCGCAAGGGGAAGAACAACAGCCTCAAGGCGGGCCCGGATGACGTGGGCAGCCCGTGGGCCATCGGCGCCGCGGAGGGCGGCCACAAGGCGGTGCACCCCAGCCTGGGCACGCTCGCGGACTTCCGTCACTTCCTGCAGGCCGCGCAGTCTCACGGCATCGAGGTGGCGCTGGACCTGGCCTACCAGTGCTCACCGGACCACCCGTACGTGAAGGAGCATCCGGAGTGGTTCCAGCGCCGCCCGGACGGCACCATCAAGACGGCGGAGAACCCGCCCAAGCGCTACGAGGACATCGTCAACTTCGACTGGATGGGCCCCGCGCGCGAGTCGCTCTGGGTGGAGCTGGAGTCCGTCGTCCTCCACTGGGTGCAGCAGGGCGTGCGGACCTTCCGCGTGGACAACCCCCACACCAAGCCCATCCAGTTCTGGGAGTGGCTCATCCGCCGCGTGCAGGACCGCCACCCCGACGTGCTCTTCCTGTCGGAGGCCTTCACCCGCCCCAAGGTGATGAAGGCCCTGGGCAAGGTGGGCTTCACCCAGTCGTACACGTACTTCACCTGGCGCAACTTCAAGGGCGAGCTGCAGGACTACCTGGAGGAGATCACCCGCCCGCCCGTGTCCGACTTCTTCCGCGGCAACCTGTGGCCCAACACGCCGGACATCCTGCCGGAGCTGTTGCAGAACGCGGGGCCCGGTGCGTTCCGCCTGCGCGCGGCGCTTGCCGCCACGCTCTCCTCGGTCTACGGGATGTATTGCGGCTTCGAGCTGTGCGAAGGCCGCCCGCTGCCCGGCAAGGAGGAGTATCTGGACTCGGAGAAGTACCAGCTCGTCGCGTGGGACCTGGACCGGCCCGGCAACATCCGGGACTGGATAACGAAGCTCAACTCGGCGCGGCGCACCCAGCCCGCGCTGCACACGTACGACACGCTGCGCTTCTTCGACTCCGACAACGAGCGGGTCCTCTTCTACGGCAAGCGCACGAAGGACGGCACCAGCACGGTGCTGTGCGCGGTGAGCCTGGACCCGTACGCCGCCCAGGAGGCGCTGCTGCGGCTCCCCCTGGACTGGCTGGGCGCGAAGCCCGACGAGACGTATCAGGTGCACGAACTGATGACGGACCAGCGCTCGTTGTGGCAGGGCTCCGACGTCCAGGTGCGCCTGACACCCGAGCAGCCCGCGGCCGTCTGGGCCGTGTACCGCTTCCGTCGCACCGAGCACGCGTTCGACTACTACGAGTGACACCCTGAGAGGCGTATGGAACTGGATCCCCTCTGGTACAAGAAGGCCCTCATCTACGAGCTGCATCTAAGAGCGTTCCACGACTCCAACGGCGACGGCCACGGGGACATCCCGGGCCTCATCGAGAAGCTGCCCTACCTCCAGGACCTGGGGGTCGACTGTCTGTGGATCCTCCCGCACTACCCCTCCCCCCTGCGCGATGACGGCTACGACATCGCGGACTTCTACGGCGTGCATCCGGACTACGGCACGCTCGCGGACTTCCAGCGCATGGTGGACGAGGCGCACAAGCGCGGCATCCGCATCATCACCGAGCTGGTCGTCAACCACACCAGCGACCAGCACCCCTGGTTCCAGGAGGCCCGGAGCGATCCGAAGAGCCCCAAGCGCGACTGGTACGTCTGGAGCGACACCGAGGACAAGTACAAGGGCGCGCGCATCATCTTCACCGACACGGAGCGCTCCAACTGGACGTGGGACCCGGTGGCCAAGCAGTACTTCTGGCACCGCTTCTTCAGCCACCAGCCGGACCTGAACTACGACAACCCCCAGGTGCAGGAAGCCATGCTGGACATCATGCGCTTCTGGCTGAACATGGGCGTGGACGGCTTCCGGTGCGACGCGGTGCCCTACCTCTTCGAGCGCGAGGGCACCAACTGCGAGAACCTCCCGGAGACGCACGCCTTCCTCAAGCGCCTGCGCAAGACGATTGATTCGGAGTACCCGGGGAAGATGCTGCTCGCGGAGGCCAACCAGTGGCCCGCCGACGTGCGCGTCTATTTCGGCGAGGGCGACGAGTTCAACATGGGCTTCCACTTCCCGGTGATGCCGCGCCTGTTCATGGGCGTGCGCCGGGAGGACCGCACCCCCATCGTCGAAATCATGCAGCAGACGCCGGACATCCCGGAGTCGTGTCAGTGGGCCATCTTCCTGCGCAACCACGACGAGCTGACGCTGGAGATGGTGACGGACGAGGACCGGGACTACATGTACCGGGAGTACGCCACCGACCCGCGCATGCGCATCAACCTGGGCATCCGCCGCAGGCTCGCGCCGCTGATGGACAACGGCCGCCGGCGCATCGAGCTGATGCACAGCCTGCTGTTCACCCTGCCCGGCACGCCGGTGATGTACTACGGCGACGAGATCGGCATGGGGGACAACATCTACCTGGGCGACCGCAACGGCGTGCGCACGCCCATGCAGTGGACGGGAGACCGCAACGCGGGCTTCAGCCGGGCGGACTACGCCCGCCTCTACGCGCCCGTCATCGCGGACCCCGTCTACGGCTATCAGTCCATCAACGTCGAATCGCAGGAGCGCGTGAAGTCCAGCCTCCTGCATTGGGTGAAGCGGATGATTCGCATCCGCCAGCGCTACCCGGTGTTCTCGCTGGGGAAGCTGCGGTTCATCTCCCTGGAGAACCGCAAGGTGCTGGCGTTCGTGCGGGAATGGGAGGGCCAGACGGTGCTCGTGGTGTGCAACCTGTCGCGCTTCTCGCAGCCAGCGGTGCTGGACCTGCGCGAGTGGCAGGGCATGGTGCCCGTGGAGTTGATTGGCGACACACCGTTCCCGCGTATCAGTGACCTGCCCTATCAGCTGTCGATGGGGCCCTTCATGTTCCTGTGGTTTCGGCTGGACCAGCCGGTGCCCGGAGGGAGCCGAGCATGACGACCTTGGACCTGACGAAACTGCCCGAACACCTCAAGAGCCAGCGCTGGTTCTCCGGCAAGGCGTGGCCCATCAAGCAGGTCAGCGTGGTGGACCACGCCAACCTGGACGCCACCCCGTGCGACCTGTCGCTCGCCGTGGTGGAGGTCGTCTACGAGTTGGGGCAGCCGGAGCGCTATCTGCTGCCAGTGAAGCCCTCGACGGACGGCATCAAGGACGCGCTCGAGGACGACGGGTGCCTGCGCGCGCTGTTCGACCTCATCCGCGACGGCGCGCAGATTCCCTCCGCCTCCGGCCGCGTGGTGGGCGAGTGGATTGGCGGCCCCGAGGGCCTGCTGGGCCTGCCCTCCCCCCTCCCCGTGCGGCGGCTGCTGGTGGAGCAGAGCAACACGTCGGTGGTGCTCGGAGAGAAGGTCATCGTGAAGATCATCCGCAAGCTCGAGGCGGGCGTGAATCCCGAGTACGAGGTGGGGCGCTTCCTCGCCACGCGCACCTCGTTCCGCGCCACGCCCGTGCTCCTGGGCGCGCTGCGGCTGGAGGGCGCCGCCGGGGCCACGCTCGCGCTGGTGCACCGGTTCGTGCCCGACTCGGTGGACGGCTGGAAGTACACGCTGGAGCGGATGCGCCAGGCGCGGCCGGTGGGCGACCGGTTCCTGAGCGAGATGGAGGAGCTGGGGGCGCGGCTGGGAGACCTGCACCAGGCCTTCGGCTCGGCGCCGCTGGACGACACGGCGTTCGCGCCGGAACCGCTGCTCCAGGAGGACCTGCAGCGCTGGAGCGCGTCCATCGTGGGCGAGCTGGGCGTGACGCTGGCGGAGGCCGGTCGGCTGCATGCGGACCTGGAGAAGCGGCGGGAGCGGCTCATCGAGCACGCGAAGCGGCTCGCGCAGGTGACGCCGTCCGGACAGAAGATCCGCATCCACGGAGATCTGCACCTGGGTCAGGTGCTGCGGGCCAATGACCAGTGGCTCATCTTCGACTTCGAGGGGGAGCCGGCGCGCAGCTTCACGTCCAGGCGGGAGAAGTACAGCCCGCTGCGCGACGTGGCGGGGATGATCCGCTCGTTCGACTACGCGGAGGCCACGGTGGCGCTCGAGGGTGGGACGCCTCGGGGACGGGTGGGCCCCAGCCGCGATGCCTTCCTGTCGGGCTATCGCAAGGCGACCCAGGGAGCGGCCTTCCTGCCCTCGGACGACGCGGCATTCGACACGATGCTGCGCGCGTTCGAGCTGGAGAAGCTCCTGTACGAAGTGAGGTATGAGATGGCGAACCGGCCCGACTGGGTGCGCATCCCCGTCGAGGCCCTCATGCGGATGGAGGAAGGCCAGTGAGGAAGCCCGCGGACAAGGCGCAGGTCGACGCGGAGTTGCAGCGCGTGGTGGAGCTGCGGCACCCGGAGCCCCACTCCGTGCTCGGCATCCATCCGGACGGTGACGGCGTGGTGATTCGTGCCTTCCGCCCGGAGGCCGTGGCCATCCACGTGCTCCCGGAGTTCGGCGGGCGCGTGCCGATGAGCCACCGGCTGGGTGGCGTCTTCGAGGCGCGCGTGAATGGCCGCGACAAGACCTTCGGCTACCTGCTGGAGGTGGAGTACCCCGGCAAGCGTGTCTTCACGCTGAGAGACCCCTACAGCTTCCTGCCCACGCTCGGGGAGATGGACCTGTACTACGCGGGCGAGGGGCGCCACGAGCGGCTCTGGGAGCGGATGGGCGCGCACCTGAGCCACCACAACGGCACGCGCGGCGTGGCCTTCGCGGTGTGGGCGCCCACGGCGGCGGGCGTGTCCGTGGTGGGCGACTTCAACAGCTGGGACGGGCGGCTGCACGCCATGCGGCGCATGGGGGCCTCCGGCATCTGGGAGCTGTTCGTCCCCGAGGTGGGCGAAGGCGCGCGCTACAAGTTCGAGATCCGTCCGGGCCAGGGTGGGCCCCGGGTGTTGAAGTCGGACCCGTTCGCGTTCCGCACGGAGGTGCCGCCGGCGACGGCGTCGGTGGTGCACGACCTGGGGCGGTACGACTGGGGGGACACGCCGTGGTTGGAGACGCGCGCGAAGCACGAGGACGTCGCGCACCAGCCGTGGAGCGTCTACGAGGTGCACCTGGGGAGCTGGCGCCGCGTCGTGGAGGATGGCGACCGGCCGATGACGTACCGGGAGCTGGCGCCCGCGCTGGCGGAGTACGTGAAGTACATGGGCTTCACCCACGTGGAGCTGTTGCCCGTGTCGGAGCATCCGTACGGTGGCTCGTGGGGGTATCAGGTCAGCGGCTACTACGCGCCCACGGCGCGCTTCGGACATCCGGATGACTTCCGGTTCCTGGTGGACCACCTGCACCAGGAGGGCATCGGCGTCATCGTGGACTGGGTGCCGGGGCACTTCCCCCGGGACGCGCATGCGCTGGGCGAGTTCGACGGCACCGCGCTGTACGAGCACGCGGACCCTCGCAAGGGGGCGCAACCGGATTGGGGGACGCTGGTCTTCAACTTCGGCCGCAACGAGGTGCGCAACTTCCTCATCGCGAACGCGCTGTTCTGGATCGAGGAGTACCACATCGACGGACTGCGCGTGGACGCGGTGGCGTCGATGCTCTACCTCGACTACAGCCGCAAGCAGGGCGAGTGGATCCCCAACCGTTGGGGTGGCCGGGAGAACGAGGAGGCCATCCAGTTCCTGCGCGAGCTCAACGACACCGTGCGCCGCAAGCACCCGGGCGTGGTGGTCATCGCCGAGGAGTCCACGGCATGGCCCAAGGTCTCCGCGCCGACGAGCGAGGGCGGCCTGGGCTTCCACTTCAAGTGGAACATGGGGTGGATGCACGACACGCTGTCGTACTTCTCGAAGGACCCCATCTACCGGCAGTACCACCACAACCAGCTGACGTTCGGGCTGCTGTATGCGTTCAGCGAGCACTTCATGTTGCCGCTGAGCCATGACGAGGTGGTGCACGGCAAGGGCAGCCTGTACGGGCGCATGCCGGGAGACCCTTGGCAGAAGCGGGCGAACCTGCGCGCGCTGTTCGCGTGGATGTGGGCGCACCCCGGCAAGAAGCTGCTCTTCATGGGCGGAGAGTTCGGCCAGCCGGCGGAGTGGAACCACGACAAGAGCCTGGACTGGCACCTGACGCAGGACCCGGGGCACGGCGGCATCATGCGTCTGGTGGCGACGCTGAACCGCGTGTACCGGGAGCTGCCGGCGCTGCACGACGCGGACAGCGAGCCGGTGGGGTTCCAGTGGCTGCAGCCGGACTCGGCGGCGTCGAACGTGCTGGCGTTCGTGAGGCGATCACGGCAGCCAGGGCGTCATGTGGTGTGCGTGGCGAATCTGTCGCCCGCGGTGCGTGAGAACTACCGCGTGGGCTTCCCGCTGCACACGAGCTACGCGGAGATCGTCAACTCCGACGCGGGCGAGTTCGGCGGCTCCAACGTGGGGAACCTGGGACAGCTCCACACGGAGCCCACGCCCTGGGATGGGCAGCCGGCGTCCGCGCTGATCACCCTGCCCCCGTTGTCCGTGCTGTGGTTCACGCCGGGCTGAGACTTCCGCGGGCGGCGTGAAGTCCGCGCCGCCCATGAGCTGTCTGTGTATTCAACAAATCAATCACAGACAACAAATTTGTGTTTGTGATTAATTTGTCGCGGCCGGAAAACCACTGAACATCGGACCATGTAGGCATTGCCCTCATTCCGGGCGGCCTGGGGCCCTCGAAAACCACTAAACATCAGAGCATGTAGGCATTGCCCTTGAAATGGCGTGATTTTCAGGCCACGCCAGGGCACTGATAAAGCGTGCATGTAGGCATGGCGATCAGGATCGCAGGTGATCGCGATCGCAGCCGCACGAGTGCCAGGGACAGGGGTGGAAGACCCACCTGCACTGAGACTCAGTGGGTCGGGATCTTGAGTGATTTCAGGCGGATGTCATTCAACACATGAGAATTGCTGAACAAATCGAGCAGCCCCTGTTACCGCAAGAGCCTGCATGTTTGTTCATGTAGGTACGGCAATTCTGATCCGCGAGTTATCGTGCTCCATCCGCCTTCGCGATCCTCGAACTTCGGGTTGAAAACGAACCTACCAAACGTAAGTTACCAAGAGTACGCAGCGGTCCGCAGGTGACCGTCGTCTGGAGCTTCCGCCATGCATGCCCTCATCGTCGTCGCGCATCCTGAAGAGAAGTCGCTCACCCACGGCATCGCCGCCCGGATAGGGGCTGCTGTGGAGGGTGCGGGGCATACGTTCGAGCTCGCAGACCTGTCAGCGGAGGGGTTTGATCCGCGGTTCAGCGAGGCGGACCTGGCGGTGCATCGCAGACAGGAGACGCCGCCGCAGGATGTCCTGGTCGAGCAGGCGCGAATCGACCGCGCGGACACGTTGGTGTTGGTCTACCCCGTGTATTGGTGGTCGATGCCGGCGTTGTTGAAGGGGTGGATCGATCGGGTGTTCTCGAACGGGTGGGCGTTCGACTTCGGGTTGAACACGGGGTTGGAGAAGAAGTTGAGGCACCTGAAGGTGCACCTGGTCGCCATCGCCGGCGCGGACCTGCGGACCTATGCGCGGCACGGGTACTTCGGGGCGATGAAGACGCAGATCGACCACGGCATCTTCGACTACTGCGGAGCGAAGGTCGTCACCTCGGAGCTGCTGGTCGACTCGGAGACCCAGGACCCCAAGGTCCACCTGAAGACCGCGCATGCACTGGGGACGAAGCTCTTCGGCGCCACGGAGCAGGCACGCGGCGCGGATGCCGCCTGAATGAGCGTGGGTCGACAGCAGCCCTTCGACCCAGCAACAAGTCCAGTGGGAGACAATTTCATGACTAGCTAGTATTTCACGATCCCTGGCGACGACGCACGCTCTCGAATGGGGAGCCTTCGCCAAGAGGACTTTGGATGCTGCCACGATGGTCGATCCCCCTAATCCTCGTGCTGTTGTCTGCATGCAGCGGCACCACGAGGTCCGTTCGACTCCAGACGGGCCGTGATGCCCCCATCCTCCTGACGCCACGCGGCGCCGGGGCCGCGCCGGTTGAAGTGGATGAGGACGACTTCGTTGACGCCATGAAGAGGCTGTCGCGCGGCGTGCGGCTGCCAAGTCATCCCCAGGAAGCAGCTCGGCGATTGTTCGAGATGGATGCGCGCAGCGGCACGTACCTGTACGAGCCACGTGGGCACCGCGTCATCCCGCTGGGACCAAGCGAGCATCTGGAGAGCGAACAACCCGCCCCAGAAGTCGCGCTGACACGCGCCTACCTGCGCTGGTGCGAACGTACGAACAAACCCAGCGATTGCCTGAGCATCCTGACAGAGAACCCCACCGTCACTGGAGATGGTCGTTACGCCCTTGCCATGGCGCAGGCCCAGGGGGCCGTGTGGGACGAGATGATGGACGCCTTCGAGGACATGGCCGATCCCCAGGCCGTGATGTCGGCGGTCCTTTGGACATGGACCACGTACTGCATCCTGCTCACGGTTCCCGAGCCCTTCTCGAAGGGTGTGGCCGCGGTGATGACTGCCTCGCTCATTGCCTACGTAGGGCTCGACACGTTCTGGAGTCTCATCGTCGGTTTCAAGCAATTGATGGCGGAGGCGGAGCGAGCGACCACGTTCGACGAACTCCGCGAGGCGGGAATGCGATACGGCCAGGTCATGGGCCGCAACGCGGCGCGCGCGTTCGCCATGCTGGCCATGGCGGCCATCGGAAACACGGCGGCGGGTCTGGGCTCGAAGGTGTCAGGGCTCCCAGCCGCCGCGCAGGCAGCGGTGCAGGCCGAAGCACAGGTGGGAATCCGGCTCGCTGCGGTCGCTGAAGTCAGCGCGGTGGCGGTGAGCGCCGAAACCGTCACCATCGCCCTCGCCCCCGGCGCCGTGGCCATGGCGGTGAGTGGCACTAGCGCAGGCACGGCCACCAAGGTCCAGCCGGCGGGCTACAGGGCCTGGGGGTCGTACAGCGGCTTCAAGAAGGCCATGGGCCCGGCGGGAAAAGACAAGGAGTGGCACCACATCGTCGAGCAGACCCCAGGAAACGTGAATCGCTTCGGGCCCCAGGCGCTTCACAACACCGAGAACGTCATCCCGATGGACAAGCTCCTGCACACGGACGTCAGCGCGTTCTTCTCTTCGATTCGACGCGATATTACGGGCTCGCCATTGACCGTACGGCAATGGTTGAGCACACAGTCGTACGGGGCCCAGCGTGATTTTGGACTGCTGGCCATCGAGAACGTGGCGAAGGGGCTCTGGTGATGGACCTGGAAAAGCTCGTCGAGGAATTCGCGCTGAACGTGGCGGCGCAGAACGAAGCCATCTTCCGGGGAGACGCCAAGACGGGGAACAAGCACGCCAGGAAGTACGGTGCTGCCGTCGATACGTTGCTGTCTCACGGAGATAAAGGGCGCGATGCGCTTCTCGTCCTGCTCAAGCACGAACGAATGGATGTGCGAGTGATGGCTGCTGCCCATTTGCTCCGCTATCGAACGGCCGAGGCCAAAGCGGTCTTGGAAGAGGCCGCCAAGGGAAAGGGGCTTGTCCCCTTCGGAGCGCAGCAGGCCTTGAAGCGATGGGAAGAAGGAACCTGGGCGCTCGACCCGGGGTAGCCACCTACCGTCATGAACGGTGAGGCGAGGGCCCTGTAGCCCCCGCCCCCATGCCCCGAGGTGCGATGCCTCCGACGGCTCTCGTTCAGACTCACGCCGATTCACGAAGCGACATCAGCAGCACCCGATCCCAACTCGGCTCCACGCTCGAAGCCGCCGCGAGCAGCGCGAGCGCGATGCCCGCCGTTCCCTCCAACAGCCCAGGGCGATCCACCCACGAGGGCACACCCCGCGCATCCTGCCCCCAGAAGGCAAAGCCCCCGACTCCCCTCCCCGGCTGCCCGAAGCGCAGCGCATGCTCCAGCCACCGCCGCGCCGTGCTCGCGAAGAGCTCCTCCCCCGTGGCCTGATGAAACCGGTTGTAGATGTGGAGAAGCCCCGCCGCGCCATGGCACAACGGCGCATCCTTCACTCCGGAGTCCTCCAGCGGGCGCCTCGCGGCCTCACGCGCCATGTCCAGCGCCTCGGCCGCCCAGCCGGGCTCCCCCACTGCACGCGCCGCCGTGAACAGCACCAGCGACACGCCCGGATCTCCGTAGCACCACGCTGCGCGCGTGGACTGCGGCGCCCTGCCAGGAACCACCTGGTGCGGAAACCGTCGCCCCACGAGTGGCAGTCGCCGCGCCATCACCCAGGACCACACGTCGTCCAACAATCCTCGGGCCTCTGACTCCGCCACCCCAGCCCTCACGGCCCCCGCCAACACCGCGATGACTCCCGGCACGCCATGCGCCACGCCCAGGTCATGGCCACCGGCGGGCGACTCGCGCCGCCAGGTCTCCCCCAGTCGAGCGACCACACCCTCCAGGCAACGCCGTGCATCCGCCCGGGGCAAACGTTCCAACGCATACACCCCCAACCCCACCAACCCCGAGAGCAGCTCCACGGGCCCCGTCCAGGGAGCCACGGCCAGCCGCTGGGCCAGCGCCGCGTCCACCTCCTCCAACGCGTCACCGCCCTCCCCCAGGTGCTCCAACGCCCACGCCACCCCGCTCACACCTGAGTGCAGCGCCATCCCCATGGGACGTGACGCCACCGCCTCCATCGCGTCATCCAGCAGCCCCCGCGCCAACCCCGCGTGATGCGCGGACGCGGCCACCTTGTCCATCCAGGCGAACAGCAGCGCCAGGCCCGAGTCCCCAGACGCCAGCGATGCATCCGGAACACGCTGCGAGAGGGACTCCTCGATCGCCCGAGCCAACCCCTGAACGACCTGGAGCACCTCTTCCTGAAGCGCCCCTGCCACCAGGGGCCGCCACTTCGCGGAGCAGTCCATGTCTCCGTTCATGTTTCATGTCTCAAGACGTCACGCGCCACAAAACCCATCACAGACAGGCGCGCCGAGTCTGAAACACCCCAGACCTGATACATTCTCGACCCAGCTCGCGCGACAGGGCGCCCAGCCAACCACGGGCTGACCGGGCACCCCAGGCCTTCGACTCCCGCGTCACGGTGTGCACCGCGACACGGAAAGACGACTACGGATCGACCTGACCGGCCACCTCGGGAGAGGTCTCGATCACACCGCACTTGCCCGAGGGGAAGTTGGTGTAGGGGTTGGTGGTGCCGGTGCCACCGACAACGCCATCCAGCATCTGGAGCGCACCCTCGTCCATGGAGCGCAGCGTCTCGCGGTGAAGGGTGAGCTTGCGCTTCGCGGCGACCGTCTTCTTCGGCTCGTTCACAAGAACTCCTGATCAGTGAGGGGGATGACGACACGGGTTTCACGTCACGAAACATGACGCGGTGCAGAATCCGTCACGACAACCTTCCGTGGCGGACAGCTTGACTCCTAACTCAAACAATCAAGTCAAGAAAAGGTGGGTCATAAAGAAATGGGCGGATTGACGGATGACGCGCACATCCATTATCCGGAGACTCGCGACACAGTCCGTCACCTTGAGACATCCTTGACCGCCGCCGATGCTCGCTCCCCCTCCGTGCGGAGGGCTCCCTTCCGACACGACGGCTTCCTGGCCATCCGCACGCCCCTGCTGCCGCTGGACGTGCTGGTGGAGTGGGCCTGCGGACTCGAGGCGCCGGGAGCCCGACCCGAGGCACTCGAGGCGGCGCTGGCACGGGACCGCGTGCTGCTGCGCCAACGCCTGCGCGCGCACGTGGAGGATCCGCTGGTGCGCGAGGCGCTGTTCATCGCCTCTCCCTCGTTGATGGACAGCCTGTCGACATGGCTGGAGTCACCCGGGTCCGAAGCGGGCCAGAAGGTGGAGCACACCCTGGTGCGCTACCTGGCGCGCATGGCCGGTCGCGCCACCCCGTTCGGCCTGTTCGCGGGCCACGCCGTGGGCGACCTGGGTGAGACCGCGTCGCTGCGCATCCAGGGGCGCACCGGTGTGCGCCGTCACACGAGGCTGGACATGGACTACGTGAGCGCCCTGGTGTCTCACGTATCGCGGGAGCCGGAGGTTCGACGCACGCTCCACTACGTCCCCAACTCCAGCCTGTATCGTGCCGGTGGCCAGCTTCGCTACATGGAGTCCCGGCTGAACGGCCGCGAGCGCTCGTATCACCTGGTCGCGGTGGAGCCCGAACCCCACCTGGAGACCACCCTGGAGAAGGCCCGCGGCGGCGCGCCACTCGCGACGTTGGCCAACACGCTGGTCTCGACCGAGGGTGTCTCCGAGGAGGAGGCCCTCGAGTATCTGGAGAGCCTGGTGCAGGCGCAGCTGCTGGTGAGCACGTGGGCGCCCGTCGTCACCGGCCCCGAGCCCCTGCCCTCGCTGCTGGAGTCCGCGAGGGACCTCCCCGCGCTGTCGACCGTGTGCGAGCGACTCACGCAGGTCACCACCACGCTGACCGACCTGGACTCGAGGCCTCCGGGCCTGCCGCCGGAGACCTACCGCGAAGTCGCCAGGACGCTCGAGGCATTGCCGGTCCCCGTGGAGCTGTCGCGCCTGTTCCAGGTGGACATGTTCCGCCCCGCGCACGAGGTGCGTCTGCCGCGTCGCGTGTTGGACGAGGTGGTGCGAGGCGTGACGCTGCTCCAGCGCATCTCTCCCGCGGCGGGAGAAGGAACCGCCCTGGGCCGTTTCCGCCAGCGCCTGCTGGAACGCTACGAGGGACGTCCAGTGCCGCTGCTGGAGGCCCTGGATGAAGAGAGCGGCGTCGGCTTCATGACGTCACGAGGTCCGGGCGCGGGCACCGGCCCGCTGCTCGCGGGCTTCTTCTTCCCCGGCAAGGGTGGACAGGAGGGCCCCCGGTGGGAGCCGCGCTGGACACACCTGCTCCACCGGCTGGAGTCCGTACGCCGCTCGGGTGCGGTGGAGCTGGTGCTGGACGAGTCGGACCTCCAGGCCCTGGAAGCCCGCCGCCCTGCGCGGCTGCCGGAGTCCTTCGGCGTGGTGGGCACGGTGCTGGCGGATTCACCGGAGGCCGTGGAGGCGGGGCGCTTCCGCTTCCTGCTGGAGAACGTGCATGGCCCCTCGGGAGCGCTCTACCTGGGGCGCTTCTGCCATGGGGACAAGGAGCTGGAAGCCGCGGTGCGGCGCTACCTGCAGGCCGAGGAGGCCCTGCGACCCGACGCCCTGTTCGCGGAGGTGGTGCACATGCCCGAGGGCCGCGTGGGCAACATCCTCTGCCGCCCCGCGCTGCGAGAGCACGACCTGGTCTTCCTCGGCCGCTCCGGTCTGCCGGAGTCGTCGCAGCTCCCGATGACGGACCTGTGGGTGTCGGTGGAGGGCCACCGCATCGTGCTGCGCTCGGGCCGAGAGGGCCGCGAGGTCGTGCCGCGCTTGACGAACGCGCACAACTTCGGTGCTCGCGGCCTGGGGGCCTACCGCTTCCTGGGCGCGCTGCAATCCCAGGACGTCGACGCGCTCCGATTCGAGTGGGGGCCCTTGTCGGATGCGCCCTTCCTTCCGCGAGTGGCGCACGGACGACTGGTGCTGTCGCCCGCCACGTGGCGCGTGCGCGGCGACACGCTGAAGGCCTGGGGCGCGGCGCGAGGCGTGGCGCGCTTCGAGGCCGTGCAGCGCCATCGCGACGAGGCGCGCCTGCCGCGCTGGGTCTGCTTGAGTGACGCGGACAACCAGCTCCCCGTGGACCTGGACAACGTGCTGAGCGTCGAGTCCCTGGTGCAGGTGGTGAAGGCCCGCCCGTACGCGACGCTGGAAGAGCTGCTGCCCGGCCCCGGAGACGTGTGCATCGAGGGCGAGACCGGACGCTATTCACACGAGGTGGTCATCCCCTTCCTCCGTCACGCGGCGGAGCCCCCTCGGCCCGCCACGAGGAGCACCGTCGAGTCGTCCGGGGTGCGCACCTTCCCGCCCGGCTCGGAGTGGCTGTACGTGAAGCTGTACGGCGGCACCGGCACGCTGGACCGACTGCTGCGCACCACGTTGGGCGAGGCGCTCCGCGCGGCGGTGGCCAGCGGCGCGTCGGACCGGTGGTTCTTCATCCGCTATCACGACCCCGAGCCCCACGTGCGGCTGCGCTTCCACGGCGCACCGCGGCGACTGGACACCGAGGTGTGGCCCCTGCTGCGCGACGCCTGTGCGCGAGCGCTCGCCTCGGGTGAAGCGTGGCGGCTGCAACTCGACACCTACGAACGCGAGGTGGAGCGCTACGGAGGCCCGGCCGGAATGGAGGCTTGCGAGGCGGCATTCCAGGCGGACAGCGAGGCGGTCCTCGCCATGCTGGAGGCATACCCCGGCGACGCGGGCGCGGAGACGCGGTGGCGTCTGGGCGTGAAGGGCCTGGATGCGCTGCTCGAGGACCTGGGGATGGACCTCGACGCGAAGCTGGAGGTGATGCAGCGACTTCGCCGGAGCTTCGGCGCCGAGTTCAAGGTGGAGCGACACTTCGAGGCGCAGCTGAGCACCCGGTTCCGCAAGGAGGCTCGCGCGTTGGAGGCGCTGCTCCAGACGCCCCACGATACGGAGGGCCCCTGGCGGCCAGGGCTGCGCGCCCTCCAGCGCCGGAGCGAAGCGATGCGTCCCGTGGTCGAGCACCTGCGACACGCCCAATCGGAAGGCCGGCTCTCCGGGAAGGTGGAGGCGCTGGCGGAGAGCCTCCTGCACATGCACGTCAACCGGCTGTTGCCCGCGGACCAGCGCGCGCAGGAGCTCATCCTTTATGACTTCCTGACGCGCCTGTATCGTTCGCGCCGGGCACGGACGATGAAGACATGAGCGACGTACAGCCGCCCCCGCAGAAGCTCTTCCGACAAGAGGCGCTGGAGCATCACGCCCGGCCCGACGCCCGAGGCGCGCTCCTGCGCATCACGCCAGGGTGGACCCACGCCGTCTGGTGGCTGGTGGTCGCGCTCGTCGTGGTGGGCGGCGTGGGCCTCGCGTTGGTGGACATCAACGACTACGCGCGGGGTCCGGTGCTGGTGCGCATCAAGGGCATGGAGGAGGTCACCTCCACCGCCGGTGGCCGCGTCAGTCGGGTCCTGGTGCGCCGGGGCGAACAAGTGCGCGCGGGCCAGCCCCTGGTGGAGCTGTACGCGGGGGGCGAGACGGCGGACCGGGAGCGGATGAAGGAGGAGTTCCGCTCGCGTCTCGCCATGTGGCTGCTGGAGCCACTCAATGTCGACTCCAGGCAGGCCCTGACCACGCTCCGGGCCCAGCTCGAGCTGACCGAGGCCCGGATGGGTGAGCGCGTGCTGAAGGCCCCTTGTGATGGACAGGTGGGCGAGGTGCGCGTGCGCGAGCAGCAGTTCCTCACCGCGGGCGAGATCGTCGTGTCGCTGGTGCGCGGCGGCGCGGAGGCCTGGGCCGTGGCCCTGGTGCCCGGACAGTACCGTCCCATGCTGCGCCCCGGACAGCCGCTGCGCATGGAGCTCACCGGCTTTCCGTACGCGTGGCAGTCGCTCCAGGTCGCCTCCGTCAGCGACGAGCTGGTGGGCCCCGCCGAGGTGCGCCGCTACCTGGGGCCCGGCGTCGGGGACGCCATCACCGTGGACGACGGCCCCGTGGTGCTGGTGGAGGCCCGGCTGCCCCGGGAGACCTTCGAGTCGGATGGCGAGACCTACGCGTACCACCCCGGCATGGCCGGAGAAGCCTGGGTGAAGGTGCGCGCGCGCAATGGTTGGCTGACGCTGCTGCCGGTGCTGGAGCTGCTCGGGAAGCAACGTGACTGAGCCCACCCCACCCCCCTCGTTCCTCGAGCGCTTCCCCGCGCTGCAGCGGCTGGGCGCGCGCTTCAGCCGGCGCCGCATCCCCGTCGTCACGCAGATGGCGTCCACGGACTGCGGCGCGGCGTGCCTCGCCATGGTGCTGGGCTACTGGGGCCGCCACGTGAAGCTGGATGAGGTGCACGCGGCCGCGGGCCTCTCCATCCGGGGCATCTCCGCCCGCGCCATCCTGGAGGCCGGCCGGCGCTTCGACCTGGTGGGCCGCGCGGCCCAGGTCGACATGGACCAGCTCGACCTGCTGGAGCCGGGCGCGGTGCTGCACTGGGAGTTCCGTCACTTCATCGTCTTCGAGCGCCTGACGCGCGCGGGCGTGGAGGTGGTGGACCCGGCCTTCGGTCGGCGCCGTGTTCCGCTGGAGCAGTTCCGCAAGTCCTTCACCGGCGTGGCGCTGCTCTTCGAGCCCTCGGAGACCTTCGAGACAGCGGCGCCGCGTCGAGGACCCAATCGATACCTGCACCTGCTGCTGGAGGAGCGCCCCGCGTTGCTGCGCGTGGCGGTGATGTCGCTGCTGCTCCAGCTGTTCGCCCTGGCGCTGCCGTCGCTGACGGGCGCGGTGGTGGACCGGGTGGTGCCGGCCGGAGACGTGCCGCTGCTCGCCACGCTGGGCGCGGGGATGGCCGCGCTGGTGGGCTTCCAGTTCCTCTCGTCGCTCGTGCGCGCGCACCTGCTCCTGCAACTGCGCACGCACCTGGATGCGCGGCTGACGCTGGGCTTCCTGGACCACCTGGTGCACCTGCCGTTCTCGTTCTTCCAGCTGCGCTCGGCGGGCGACCTGATGAACCGCCTGAACAGCAACACCACGGTGCGCGAGCTGCTCACCGCGGGCACGCTGTCCGGGCTGTTGGATGGCAGCCTGGTGCTGCTCTACCTGGGGCTCCTGTTCGCCGGCAGCGCGAAGATGGGCGCGCTGGTGACGGTGCTCGCCCTGTTGCAAGGCGCGGTGTTCCTCTTCTCCAGCCGACGTCAGCGCGAGCTGATGGCGCAGAACCTGGAGGTGAGCGCGTCGGCGCAGAACTACGAGGTGGAGCTGTTCACGGGCGTGCAGACGCTGAAGGCGATGGGGCTGGAGGACCGCGCGGTGCAGCACTGGTCCAACCTCTACGTGGACGTGCTCAATGTGTCGCTGGAGCGCGGCCGGGTGTCGGCGCTCACGGACTCGCTGACCGCGACGCTGCGGATGGCGTCGCCGCTGATGGTGATGGGGTTGGGGGCGCTGCTGGTGATGGAGGGGCAGCTCACGCTCGGACAGATGCTGGCGCTCAACGCCCTGGCGGCGGGCTTCCTGCTGCCCGTCTCGAACCTGGTGACGACGGCGTTCCAGCTCCAGCTCGTGGGCAGCTATCTGGCACGCGTGGACGACGTGCTGGAGTCACCCGCCGAGCAGCTCCCGGGAGAGCGTCGCCGCAGCCACGAGGTGGCGGGGTGCATCCAGGTGGAGGGCGTGTCGTTCCGCTACGGGCCCCACTCGCCGCTGGTGGTGCGGGACGTGTCGGTCACCATCGAGCCGGGACAGTTCGTGGCCATCGTCGGCGCGTCGGGCGCGGGCAAGTCCAGCCTCGCGCACCTGCTGCTGGGGTTGTACCTGCCCAGCTCGGGCACCATCCGCTACGACGGCGTGCCCCTCCAGGACCTGGACCTCAAGGAGCTGCGGCGGCAGCTGGGAGTGGTGCTGCAGAACCCCTCGCTGTTCCGAGGCGACGTGCGTCGCAACATCGCCTATTCGGACCCGCAGCTGCCAATGGAGACCGTGCAGGAGGCGGCGCGCCGCGCGCAGGTGCATGCCGACATCGTCGCCATGCCCATGGGCTACGAGACGGTGCTGAGCGAGATGGGCTCCTCGCTGTCCGGAGGCCAGCGGCAGCGACTGGCGCTTGCGCGCGCGCTGGCTGCCAACCCCTCCATCCTCCTGCTGGACGAGGCGACGAATGCCCTGGATGCCCGGACGGAGCGGGCGGTACAGGACGCGCTGGCGGAGCTGCGCTGCACGCGGGTGGTCATCGCCCATCGGCTGAGCACCGTGCGCGAGGCGGACCTCATCCTGGTGATGAAGAACGGCCAGCTGGTGGAACAGGGAACGCATGCCGCGCTGATGGAGAAGCGCGGAGATTACTTCGAGCTGGTGTCCTCGCAGGACCGTCCCCACCAGGCCGCGGGGTAGCCGCATGCGCTTCGCGCCGGACGTCATCCTGGACCTCACGCCGCTGCCGGACAGGGTGGGCGCAGTGCCGTTCACCGAGCTGTTGGACGTGCTGCTGCGTGAGGGCTTCGACCCCGAGGGCTCGCGGCGGGTGCTGGAAGCGGCGCAAGCGAGACTGGGGCCGGGGCTGCTGCGTCCCCAGGGCGTGGACGACGGTGGCTTCCTGGTGGAGTCACCGGTGCTCTTCCCCGAGCAGGGTGCCTGGTGGTGGGTGCTCCAGCAGGGCGAGGAGCGCTGGCGCACGCGGCTGGCCGTGGAGGACGTGCCGGCGGTGGCCGGGTTCCTGCGCGCCACGGCGCTCGCCTCGACCCTGGAGCAGGTGCGCGAGGCGTGGCCCTTCGATGAGTCGGGCTGGCGTGACGCGCTCTTCGCCGCGGGGCCGCCCCCCTCGCCCTGGGTGGAGCCCTCCGGTCCGGGCATCTACCGACGTGAGCATGCGAGTGTGCTCATCCGCTCACGGACGACGTCGGTGCTGGTGGACCCGATTCCGCTCCAGCGGCGGATGAATCACATCGGACTGGCACCGGGAAACCTGGCCCACGGGCCCCCCGACGCGTTGGCCATCACCCATGGGCATGTGGACCACTGGCACGTGCCGTCGATGCTGTCGCACCTGACGGACGCGAGCGTGCCGGTGCTGGTGCCGCGCGTGCCTCGCCCCAACCTGCTGACGATGCAGGACTTCGCCCAGGTGCTGGGCAGGTGTGGCCAGCGCGCCCTGGCGCCCCAGTGGGGTGAGACGGTGCACGTGGGGGACATCCGCGTGGACGTGCTGCCCTTCTACGGCGAGCAGCCGTCGCCGGACGGTCCGCCGCTCGCCGAGGGGTTGCGGAGCTGGGGCAACTGCTACCGCTTCACCACCGAGGACTTCAGCTGCCTGTTGCTGGTGGACAGCGGGACGGACCCGGAGGGACGGATGGAGGCGGTGGTCGAGCGCTCGCGCCGGGAGCTGGGGCCGGTCGACGCGGTGCTCTCGTGCCAGCGTGAGTTCCTCTCGCCTTTCTTCGGAGGACTGAGTCACTACTGGGCCGCGCTGCCCTGGACGAGGCTGCGCGAGCTGTACGCGGACCACCTGGCCGGACGGCTGCGCAGTGCCACGGCCGGGCCCGCGGGAGTGGCCCAGGTGTGCGCCGCCGCCGGAGCACGTTGGTTCCTGCCCTACGCGAACGGCTTCGAGGGCGTGGGCCGCGCCATCCAGGACGTCGGCTGGGGACTGGGCGAGCCGTCCGAGGCCGCCTGCGGCGCGGCGGTGCGCGACCACCTGAAGGCCTTGGGCGTCTTCACGAAGGTGTTGGACTGGAGCCCCGGGGACGTGGCGCGCTTCGAGCGCGGCGAGCTGCGGTTGGACGCCGCACGCTAACGCCCTGGCTCAAGGCGTGGTCACGACACGGCCTCGCGCACGGGGGCCGGGCTGGAGGTACACCTCCGCGACCAGTCCACTGGCCAGCTGGCTGCGCAGCGCCTCGGACACCTGGAGCAAGGCCTCGGCCTTCTGATGGCGCGAGGAGAGGTCCACCTCGGGCGACAACCGGTCAACGACGGCGGTCAGCTCCAGATTCACCGCGGGCAGGCGCACCCGCACGGTGTCACCGGGACGCACGCTTGGAGCCAGCTGCTCCGGAATGGCGAAGCGCAATCGCATCTGTTCGCTCACCAGCCTGAGCACGGGCATGCCCATGCTCACGCGCATGCCCGGTGTGAGGTACTGCTCGGTGACCGTCCCGGTGAAGGGGGCCTTCAACCGGGCCACGTTCACGTCGCGCTCGGCCTGCGCCGCGCGGGCCGTGGTCGAGGCCAGCTGGGCCTGCGCCAGTTGGAGGTCCGCCTCCGCCAGCGCCACGTCGTTCTGCGCCGTCTCCTCGGCCTGAGCGGCGGAGAAGTCCCGGATGCGCTGCTCGCGCGCGAGTCGTTGCTTGGCCTGGGCAACGACCAGCACGGCCCGGTGCACGACGGCCTCCGACGCGCGCATGTTGGCCTGACGCGTGCCCAGCTCCAGCCGGAGGGGCTCCGCGTCCAGCGCGGCGACGACCTCGCCCGCTTGCACGCGCTGCCCCAGGTGGGCCTTGACCTCGCTCAGCTGGCCTTCCACCGCGAACACCAGGTCCAGCACCTGACTGGCCACCACGACGCCCAGCAGCGGACGCGGCGCGGAGAGCACCTGCTCCTTGGGGCCCGGCTCCGATGTCTGCGCCAGGGCACTCGCGCAGGACAGCCACAACAGTCCCGCCAGCGCCCTTCCCTGTCCGAACCTCATCGAATGCCTGGAGCCCATGCCGTTCGCCCAGTGTAGTCCATGCGGCGGGCTTGGGCAGTGGGGCAGGCGTGACGCCTCAGCTCTTGGCCTGATACAGGGCGATGATGTCGTGGATCTGGTCCGTGACGTGACGCAGCCCGTCCGCGGCCGCGTGCGTGGTCTCCAGGCGGGCCATCGAGGTCCGCATCAGCTCCGTCTGGTCCGACACCGCGTTGAAGATCTGCGCGACGCCCGCGGACTGCTGACTCACCACCGCGGAGATCTGCCGGACCGAGTCCGCGTTGTTCTTCACCAGCGCGGACAACGTCTTCAGCTGCTCGCCGGAGTCACGGATGCTCTCGATGCCTCGACTCATGCGCTCGCCGCCCTGTCGGGTGATCTCCACCACGCCCTGGATGCGCGTGCGCGTCTCCCCGAGCACCACCCTCACCTGCTGCGTCGCCGCCACCGACTGCCCGGCCAGCCCGCGAATCTCCCGCGCCACCACCGAGAACCCCCGCCCGGCTTCGCCCGAGCGGGCCGCCTCGATGGCCGCGTTGATGGCCAGCACATTCGACTGGTCCGCCAGGTCCTGCACCGAGCGGGTGATGCCCGCGATGCGGTCCGTGTGCGCCCCCAGCGACCGGACGCGCTCGGTGAGGTCCGCGGTCTGCTCGCGCAGCGCGGCCAGCCCCTCCACGCTCTTGCCGATGGCGGCCTCCACCGCCTCGCCCATGTTCCCGGCCTCCGCCGTGGTCTCCATCATCCGCGTCGCCTGCTGCGAGGCCACCAGCGACGTCTGGCGGATCTCCTCCGCCGTCACCCGCGTCTCCTCCAGCGCCCCCGCCTGTCGGGCCAGCTCCCGGCGCTGCTCCGCCGTCGCCTGCGTCAGGGTCCGCATGGAGTCCCGCAGCGCATCCGCCGACTCCATCAGCGGCCGCACCACCCGCTCCTCCACCGCGCGCCGCGACAACTCCAGCAGCGCCTCCCGCCGCGCCGCGTCCCGCATCTCCCGCTGCCCCTGCACACAGGACGCGATGAGGAAGAGGTCCTCGAACACCACCCACGCCGTGTGCTCCAGCCAGCGCCAGGACTCCAGCGCGTGAATCCCGAAGAGCGACTCCGGCCAGAACGCCCCGCGCAGGAAGTGGTCCGCCGCCACCACGCCGCTGAACGTCAGCAGCACCCGCCAGTCGCGGTAGATGGCCAGCAGCGCCAGGGAGCCGAAGATGTGGAAGTGGGTCTCGATGCGGCCGCCCATCAGGTGGATGAGCAAGCCGGACATCAACGCCTGTCCCACCGCGATGACATGGCGCGTGGAGGCCCGCCCCGACCGCGTCAGCGCCAGGGTGACGGGCAGTGCGCCGAAGAGCAGGCCCAGCCAGACGGCGGCCTCGACATGGAAGTGGACCGAGCTCTCGAGCCCCGCCCAGGCCCTGGGGGAGATGGTCAGCGCCGCGACGATACTGCCCAGCCACTGCAAGACCATCAACGCCGCGAACGTCCGGTCCGTGCGGCGGCTCAATGCCAGACTTTGTTTCGCGTGGAGCTGTTGAGACAGCGTGGCGAGCTCCGCCTCGGAAACCTGGATCCTCATCGTGGCGAAGCCCCCGTGACCTGTGAAGGTGTTCTCAACGCACAGCCGAAGACCGGCGACTCGGAGCGCTCGGCCTCTCCCGATGACACCAACGCGCGCAGGGCCAGTCCCCCAGGACTGTCCCCCTCATGTCCGCGCGCGGAGGTGATGCCACCGCTGAAGCGCTCCGTGCCATCCGGCGCGTAGAGCACCACGTGGCCGGAGGTCACCGCGCCCAGCTCCCGCGCCACCTGCCCATCCACGTCCGCCAGCACCTCCACGCCCGGCAAGGCCCGCGAGCGCTCCCACAGCTCCGACTGGACGAAGCCCTCGGGCGCCTCGCGGGGCGCCCAGATGTAGACCCGCGTCACCAGCCGCGCCCCCGCGAAGTGCACCAGCTTCCCCAGCTCCGTCAGCGTCGCGCGCGAGCACGCGCACTGCGGGTGGAGGAAGACGAGCAGCGCCCAGTCGCCTGGGCCACGCGCGAGCCCCAGCGACTCCGGCAGCCTCGCGGGCGGCAGGGAACGCTCACCCGCGGCGTTCGCGTAGCGCCACAGCAGGCCCATTCCCGCGATACAGGCCACGAGCCACGCGCCCACCAGACATGCCAGGACACCCGGCCGCCCCACACGATGTCTCAACCCGACCTGGGTGGAGTCCCGGGCTGATACAGCCACGGCGGGGGGTGGGTCATCCTGGACGGCCATTCTTGGCCATGCTGGAGAAATCCCGTGGATGTGGCAACCGTATTTCAGAGGAAGCAGGCATTGAGCCGCAAGGCCTGCGCATTCTCATTAATACATGTAAATCTGTATCAACCCGCCAGTGTCGTCGCCCGCCGCGACGCCTCGCTCGGCCATCGCGGGACACCGACACCCACGCACATCCAGGGCCGCCCTACTTCACGCGTGGTATGGGGACGCAGCCGCGTCTGGACGAAACGCACGCCTCGGAGCCGCCCTGGGTTCGCCTTCGGGTCCCCGTACTGGCCACGCGCTTGCAGCCATTCACTGCCTGTGTCGCCAGGCACTGCGCGGCGGGGGCGCACGCGACCCGTCATCTCCCCTGGGATCAGGACCGTGAACCCATGCGAAATGAACCGTCCATCTCGGACATGATTCAGCAGAACGCCATCAGTCATCGACTGATGAACCAAAGCCGCTACGGAGGCGGCAGGATATGTTTTGCCTTCTCGTGTCGCTGGGCCCGGGAAATCATGGCATCGGCCGTCTGGATGAACTGGTCGCTCAAGCAGACCCCGGATCAACGCATCACAGCCATCCTCCTCGACCTCGCCGAGATTACAAAACAACACAAGCTGTACGGCGAGCAGCTGGACCGGGACCAGGCCACCATCGACGAGTTGAAGTTGACGCGGCTCTTCGCGCAACAGAGCCGCCGCATCGATGACGAGGAGGTCCCCCCCGACCAGGACCCCACCACCCTCGAAATCAGGAGGCTCACCCGAGGCCAGGAGTACGGCAATGGCGCCTATCTGACCTCCACGGAGTCAGGGCTCGCCCTCGCCTTCGGCCTCCATCTCGCCGGGCTGGGCCACTGGGCCCTGGCTCCCGGCAACATGGACAGCCTCCAGACCTCGTTCGACGCCCTCATGGCGCTGGTTCCCAAGCAGTCCACCTGCCTGCTCTTCTTCAACAAGCAGGGGACCTCCAGGGCGCACGCCATCGGCGTCTACCGCTCCCATGGGATGACCTGGCAGGACTGGTACGTCTTCGACCCGAACTTCGGCGAGTTCAAGTTCAACGCCTACAGGTACGCCCGGTTCGCGCTGATGGCCATCGCCACCTCGCTGGGAATGGACTCCGTCCGCCTGATGGGGGTGACCTTGAGCGCCGGGCGCGCCATCGAGGTCTGAGCCCCCGCGCTCACGCGCGCATGAACAGGAAGTACAGCAGCAGGCTCAGCGCCACCGAGACGAGGATGCTGCCCGCGCAGCCCAGCTTGTTGGAGAAGAAGAGGAACATGGCCGTGGAGGCAACCTAGGCATCGCCGCGCGCATCCGCACGGCGCCCCCGAAGGTTGCCTCCACCGCGAGCCCGTTAGGCCCCGCGCTTGAGCCGCTCCACGTACTCGGCCGGCAGGCCCGCCGCCTGGGCGCCTCGCACCAGGGCCTCCACGAAGCGAGGGCTCACCGAGCCGTCCTGCGACGCGCGCCGGGGATTGGTGACGAACGCGGTGGCCTCCACCTCCTGCCCGTCCACGCGCACCTTCACCGCGCGCTCCACGCACATCCCCGTCACGAAGCCTTCCTTGTGCTGGACGATGGGCCAGTCCTGCCCGCGAATCTCGAACAGCCGCCCGAAGATGCGGCCCCCCGGTGCATCCGCCAGCCCCGCCACCCGTCCACCCCACCAGCGCGACGGGAAGTCGTAGACCAGGTCCACGTCCACCGCCTCCGCCAGCCGCCCCTCCGGCAGATCGAAGAAGCCGTATGAGTGCTGCTGCCGCCACTCCTCGAACGCCGCCCGGTCCAGGATGGTGGAGTACGCGAAGTACAGCCGCGTCGCCTTCGGGTCCGCGCCCTCGCGCGCCTTCATCACCATGTCGTAGTGCGAATCCATCAGCCCTCCCCTACCGGTCCCCGCGCCGCGAGGCCCCGTCCCGGAACACCGCCAGCACCCCGGACACGTCCAGGCGCGACGTCTTGATGAACAGCCGCAGCGCCCGCTCCACGTGCTCGGCCAGCGTGGCCATCTTCTCCAGCCGCTCCAGCCGCTCCAGCGGCACCCCGCCCGTCGTCTCCGCCAGCCTGCGCGCCTCCGCCAGGTCCGCGCGGATGCGCGCCACGAAGCCCGCCTCGCGCTCCTCGATGACGTGGCGGACCATCCGCACCAGGTCCGTCTCCGCGCCATAGCGCCAGACGGTGTCCTGCGGCAGCCGCACCCGCTGGATGACGCCCCAGCGCTCCAGGTCCCGGAGCAGCATGGAGACCCCGCCCTTCGACAGGTCCAGCTCGCGCTCGATCTCCCCCGCCGTCAGCGGCTCGCCGCGCAGGTACAGGAGCGCCCACACCCGGCCCTGGTTGCGCTTGAAGCCCCAGAACTCGATGACGTTGCCCACCGCGTCCACCGCGATGGCTTCCCACGGCGCGAGCCGGCCCTCGACGACCGGCGGCTCACCGCCCGCGCTCCCGTGTCCCCCCGTCCACAGGTAGCCTTTCATGCGGCGCGTCCTTGCACTTGCTCGGCGATCCCCGCCGACAGCTTGCGAGCCCAGCCCACCAGCTCCGCCCCCGCCGGGTCCGTCGCGAAGTGCCCCAGCTTGTCCAGCGCCGCTTCGATCTCCACGTTCATCCGCGCCATGGACGCATCCACCGCGCCCGTGGCCTCGATGGCCGCGCCAATCTCCTTCGTGCGCTCGGGCGTGATGGTGGAGAAGGCCCACGCGTCCTTCAGCTTGCGGCGCAGGCTCTCATCCTTGGCCACCGCCAGCAGGATGGGCATCGACGGGGTGCGCGAGTGCACGTCCGCGTACCGCGGCTTGCCCGCGTCCGTGCCCAGGATGTCCCGGATGTCGTCGGCGATCTGGAACGCCACGCCCAGGTGACGGCCGAACCCGTCGAAGCGCTCCACCGCGTCGGGCTGGTTCGCCAGCGTCGCCGCCGCGTGTCCGCACCAGCCGAACAGCGAGCCCGTCTTGCCCTCGGCGATGAAGCGCAGCCGGTTGAGCGGCAGGTCCAGGTCTCCGCGCGCCTCCACCTCCGCGATGGCCGCGCGGGTCATCTCGGAGACCACCGACAGCGCCGACAGCGTCAGCCGCGAGTCGAGCAGCGCCAGCTGGTGCAGGCCCGTCGACAGGATGAGGTCTCCGCTCATCACCGCCACGATGTTGCCCCAGCGCGCGTTCACCGTGGGACGGCCCCGGCGGAACATGCCCGCGTCCACCACGTCGTCGTGCAGCAGGCTGGCCGAGTGGATGAACTCCGACGCCACCGCCACGTCCACCAGCCGCTCCGGAGCCACCCCCACCGCGCCGCCGAACAGCCGCACCAGCATGGGCCGGGCCCGCTTGCCGCCCGTCCCCAGGCACAGGTGCCGGGCCGCCTCCATCAGCGTGTCGCCCTTCACGTCCGGACCGGCGTTGCCATCCACCAGCATGCCGCTGAGCCGCTCTTCCACCGCCGCCAGAAAGTCCGTGAGCTCCCGAGCCAGTTCCATGTGCGCCGTTCTCCTCGAACGTTCATATAGTTCAAGACCGCTTGAACTGCACCTGATTCCAGCGTCCCCCTCCGGACGGGGGAGCAGGCGGCCTGGGGAGGCAGGGCTCCAGGCGGG
This sequence comes from Myxococcus sp. AS-1-15, assembly GCF_020037055.1. Classification (NCBI taxonomy): domain Bacteria; kingdom Pseudomonadati; phylum Myxococcota; class Myxococcia; order Myxococcales; family Myxococcaceae; genus Myxococcus; species Myxococcus sp. AS-1-15. Next base: position 528,336 of record NZ_JAIQDF010000005.1, read on the forward strand.
CGGCCGAGGGGGGTGGGAGGTCGGATTGAGGCCCCTGCCGCGGGCGTGAGACAGACGTGGGACGCCCCGCTTCCTCGTCGCAAGGACCGCGTTGAGCCCCGCCGCCTTCCGTCGTTACGTCCTGAGCAGCTTCGCCTCGCTCGCCTCCGCCGTCCCCCTCTTCCGTCCGGGCTCGTCGCTGCCCGGCTCGTCCGCGCCGCTGCTCGGGGCGCCTCCGGTGGACGGGCCGGACGCGCACCTGACGCCCACCCGGCGCCTGCGCGCGACCCTGGGCCTGTCCGTGGCGGAGGGCATGTTCGCGGAGGTGTTCACCGCGTGCGCCGGGGCCACGGTGCTCACCGCGTGGGCGATGGCGCTGGGGCTGGGCCCGCTGCTGGTGGGGGTGATGACGGCGCTGCCGTTCTGCGCGCAGTTCATCCAGTTCCCCGCGGCGTGGTTGACGTCGACGTTCGGACACCGGCGCGTCGCGCTGACGGCCATCTGCCTGTCGCGGCTGGTGATGTTCCCGTTGGCGGTGTTGCCGTGGTGGGAGTTGGACCTGACGGCGCGCCAGCACGTGCTGCTGGGGGTGGCGGGGGCGTCGGCGGTGTTGGGGGTGGTGGGCAACAACGCGTGGGTGGCGTGGATGGGGGAATTGGTGCCGCGCGCGGTGCGAGGCCGGTTCTTCGGGCGGCGCACCGCGCTCACCACGCTGGCGGGCACGCTGGCGTCGCTGGCGGCGGGGCTGTTGTTGGACCGGCTGCGTCCGGCGGACGGGGTGGGACTGGCGCTGCCGCTGCTGGCGCTCGGGGCCTGCGTGATGGGCGTGGTGACGACGCTGCTCATGGCCAGTCAGCATGACCCGGCGCCGCCGGGGACCACGCCTCGGCTGGAGCTCAAGGGCGCGCTGGGGCCGCTGAAGGACCCGCTCGCGCGGCGGGTGCTCACGTATCAGGTGGCCTGGAACGCGGCGGTGGGGGTGTCCGCGCCGTTCTTCGCGCTGCACAGCATCCAGAACCTGAAGATGACGTTCGTCATCCTGGCGCTGCATGCCGCGGCCGTGGCGGGGGTGCGCATCCTGACCGCGCCCCTGTGGGGGAAGATGATCGACCGCGTGGGGGCGCAGCCGGTGTTGATGGCGTGCTCACTGGGAATCGGCGTCATCCCGGCGCTGTGGCTCCTGCCTTCCGCGGGGACGCTCTGGCCGTTGCTGTTCGACGTGGTGCTCGCGGGGGCGCTGTGGAGCGGGCACGGCCTGGCCATCTTCGCGCTGCCGCTCACGGTGGCGCCGCGCAAGGGGCGGCCGTTCTATCTGGCCGCGTTCGCGACGGCGGGTGGATTGGCGTACGCGCTCGCCGCGGCGCTCGGGGGCGCCATCGCCTCCGCGCTGCCGGAGAACTTCGTGCTCGGAGGACAGCCCTGGGTGAACCTGCACGTGCTGTTCGTGCTGTCGTCGGTGGCGAGGCTCTGCGCGGCCCTGCTCGCGGCGCGGCTCCCGGAGCCCGGGGCACACCCGGTGACGTCGGTGAGCGCGCTCGTGTCGCGGCTCATGCCCCGGCCGCACGCGGCGAGGATGCTGGCGCGGGAGAGCACCGGGAGTCACCGCCCGAGCTGAAGCGCCGACATGGGCGGGGGCCGGCTACTCCAGGGGGTCCAACGCCCAGGTGCCGTTCTCCCAGTTCTTGAGCGTCTGCTGAGCCCCGAGCGCGGAGATCCCCTCGCCTCGTGCCGCCTCTTCGAGCACCCCCCTGGCCTCCTTGGGTTTGTGCCTCAACAGGAAGGCCGCGGTGGTGACTCGCACGTCGACCCGAGGCGACGAGAACAGTGATGCGAGGGCATCGCGGCCTGCATCGCCGAGGGAACGCAACTTCGTGAACGCGGCATAGGCCTTGTCCGCATGCTTGTTTCCGCGCTTCGCATCCCCACTCCGGATGCAATCCGTCTGCGCCGCGATATTCTCAGCGAACTGCGCGACGAGCGACTCCAGGTCCATCACCAACTCCCCTTGCGGACGTTCTCGACAGCCCTCAGCCCGAAGTCTCGCTGCGCCCACCGCCCAGCACCGCAGCCGCACGCCCCACAGGCGCCGCCACCAAACGCAGCGCCACCGTGCCGTCTGCGGCCAATGTGAGGGCTGGAATTCTCGCAGTGGCGAGGGCTGTCCCCTCCAAGGTGCGTGTCGCGGCGGATACTGTTCCCCACGTGGCGATGAGACTCGTCACCAGTTTGGAGACAGCCTGCACCTGCTCGCCCCGGGGCATGTATCGGAAGCGTTCCAGGTATTCCGGAGAGGACTCCATCAACGCCACAACGGAGGCAGGCATCTGCCGAAGGGCTGCGAAGTTGTCTGCTGGTGACGTCGAGAAGAACTTCCCCACAGCCAGCGCGAGCCCGATGAACGCCTCTTCGGCCCCGTCCAGGGTGCGACTGATGACATCGGCATCGTCATGGACGTCAGCCAGGGGGAAGCCGGTTTCCTCCCGCAGCTCATCGTTGAGGAGTCGGAAGACGCCCGTTCGCCCATCGTAGAAGCGGCCCAGTTCGAAGCCGTGCGCGCGAAAGGCTCCGCCCTTCCATTCAACGGGCGACACCCGTTGCTGAGTCCTTCCGGTGAGCACCCACGCAAGGCATCCGTCAGGTCGGAGTACCGCCAGATGATTGAAGCGCCCGACCCGGCGCACCAACTCGACCCGCGACACTTCGCCCGTGACCAAGATCTCCCGCAGCAAGAAGCCCACCGCAACCCGCGCTGGGAACTGCCCCAGCGTGACCTCCCTCTTCAACAACGTTTCGAGGAGTCTCGCTGCGTGAATCGGGGTGAGAGCGCTTCCCCCGACTGGCTGCGCGTCGCGATCTTCGAGTCCCGCCTTCTGAAGCAGGGCAACAAACGAATCCTGAGGTCTCCTGCCCGTACCAAGGGACACGGAGTCCCGGAACAAATGGCGTCGGTGGAGCCGTTGACCGGAGGGAGCGTCGACCGCGTCGCCATCCACTTCGCGTTCGGGAGTCTCGCTCGAAGAATCCCATCGCTCTCCTGGTGTCGCCGCTCGCTGCTGGAACATGTCCCCGCGTGTCGCGGAGTCCACTCCAGCGCAGCCCATGAAAAGAAGGGCGACACTCACCACCCAAAGACCAGCACGCATTCGTCACCCGACGCCTTCCTTATGTGAAGGCCCATGGCAAAATGCTGGCATTGACGTCTGACAAACCTTCGGGAGACAGGGCATTCGGCGGATGCCTACACACATCCCGCCGACTCGCCCGAGGCTCACGCTGAAAACAAGCCCATCATGGAATTCGCTGTTCGAGGTGGCGTGACTTCAAACCCGATACGCTCGGACCACCTCCGCCACCCGCTCGGAGAGCATCTTCAACGACACGGCCGACTCGTTCGTGGAGGAGATGCGCTTCACCGTGTCGCCCATCAGCGCGTTCAGCTCGTTGACGGCGGTGAAGATCTGCTCGATGCCGGTGGCCTGCTGGTTCACCGTCTGCGCAATCTGCCGCGCGGACGCCGTGCTGTCCTGGACGATGGTCGTCAGCTCGCGCAGCGTGTCCCCGGACGCGCGGGCCTGCGCGAGCCCCGCCTCCATCCGCTGGGTCCCCTCCGCGGTGATCTGCACCGTCCCCGCAATCGCCTCGCCGATGTCGTTGAGGATCTTCCGCACCTGATTGGTCGCGCGGATGGACTGGTCCGCCAGCGCGCGAATCTCCCGCGCCACCACCGCGAACCCCTTGCCGTGCTCGCCCGAGCGGGCCGCCTCGATGGCCGCGTTCACCGCGAGCAGATGCGACTGGTCCGCCAGGTCCTTCACCGTCTCCGTGATTCCACCAATCTGCTGCGTCCTCTCCCCCAGCGACATGATGCGCTCGGTGATCTGCTCCACCTGGGAGCGCAGGTCCACCAGCCCATCGATGCTGGCGGCCACCGCCTCCTCCCCCGTCCTGCCCAGCGCCTCGGCGCGCTCGGCCACCTCGATGACCGACTGCGCGGAGCTGGACGCGAGCAGCGCCGTCTGGCGGATCTCCTGCGCCGTCACCTGCGTCTCCTGCACGGCGGCGGCCTGCCGGGAGACCATCTGGTTCTGCTCGCTGGCGGACTCGTTGAGCCCCTGCACGGAGTCACTCAAGAGCTCCGTGGACGAGTGGAGCTGGTGCAAAAGGTCCTTCAGCTTCCCCACCAGGATGCCCACCGCGAGCGCCAGCTCCCCCACCTCGTCCTGCGTCGAGATGTGCACCGGCTCACGCAAGTCCCCGTGCTCGGCGATGCGGCGCACGGCCCCCGTGAGCGAGACGAGCGGCGCCACCATCCGGCGGCTCAGCGTCCACGCCGCGCCCATCAACACCACGAGCACGGCGATCAGGATGAGCTGCATGTTGCCGAGGACGCTCTCGATACGGCCCCGAGCCTCCGTGCGGTTGAAGCCCACGTGCACGGCCCCCAGTCCACCCGGGACCGGAGCGGCCATGTCGAGCAGCTCCAGGCCCTGCGCCTCGAGCGGCGTGCCCTCCTTCGAGATGGCCAGCCCCTCCACGTGCTCGCGGAGGACCGACGCGTGGGTCCCGGACACGGCGACCAGCGAGCCCCGCGCGTCCACCAGCGCGACGTAGGCGAGCGCGCCCTCCCGAGCCACGGCGTCCAGCGTGGGCTGGACCTCCTGCTGCTCGCGGTTGCGCAGCAGGTCCGCCATCGCGGAGGCGAGCGCCGTCGGCACCGCCATGCTCATCTCGTGGCCCTGCTCCTCGAAGGCCTGGCGCAGACGCGGAATGGTGTAGCCCATGGACAGCAGGGCGAAGAACAGCGCCACGACCACGGGCGCCACGGTGATTTTATGGACGAGGGAGAGTCGCATCCGGGCACGAGGGTATGCAGAGCGAACGCGACGAATTGTGGACGCGTGACTGCCAATAGCGCAACCCCACCCCGCCGAGCGATTCCTCTCATCCTCGCGAGGGTCCGTCGGCACCCCAATCCCAGCACACCCCTGCGAGAGCGAGGACGTCTGGCTTTCGCATCCCCAGGAGAAAATTGCACCCGGAGGCGCCGCATGTGAGTCCCCCGGCCTCGACATGCGCCACGAAGGCCGCGCTACGCTCGCGAGTCTTCACCCCTGGAGGTCACATGCGAGAGCTTCTCGGAGTCGCGCTGACGACGTGCTTGCTGCTGGGCTGTGGTGGCGTGGAGGAGCCCTCCCAGGAGCCACCACCGTTGGCTGAACAGGAGCAGAAGGCGGAGGTCTGCATCGACGGCTTCCGCCACGTCTTCACCTATTGGACCTGTCAGGACGGCTGCAACGTCGAGGTGCAGGAGTGCTGTTCCAACGTCGTCTTCAACCTCTGCTACGACTCCGTCTCCCAGCAGTCGTGCGACCCCGGCTGCACCTGAGCGCCTCGCCCGGGCTCACGGCTTCCCGCCCTGACGCAGGTCCCTGTTCCCACAGTCCGCCAGGTGGAACGTCCCCTGGCGGCTCATGCGCTGGACCACGCGGGCCCCCACGGACTCGGCGAAGCGCGAGGGCCCACCCTCGCGCCGCTGCACCGACAGACGCGTCGTATACGCCGTCACCAGGTCCGGCCTGTCCCGCTGCTCCACGAGCGACTCCAACAGCTCCCGCTGCCGCGGGCCCGACGCCTCCCCGCCGATATCGTCCAGCACCAGGACCCGCACCTGGGCCGCCCGCTGGAGCAACCGCCGCCGCGCCTCGGAGTCCTCCTCGCGCGACAGACGCGCCCAGTCGATGAAGAGCCCCGCCGACGAATCCCACGCCGACAGCCCCCGGTCGCCGCGCACGGCGGCCCGGAAGAGGTAGCACGCCCCCGTCGTCTTCCCCGTGCCAGGGCCTCCCGACAACAGCAGGCTGCGCAGCCGCTCCCTCAGGACATGCCGAGCCGCGCGGAGCGCCGCCGTCTCGAGCGGCGTCTCTCCTCGAAGGCCCGCCACGGCCTCGGCCGGCGCGCCGCACTGCTCCAGGTGCAAGGGCCACGCGTGCACCTGGGCGGACGCATGCCGGGCCTTCGCCTCCTCCGCGGCCCGCTGCCGCTCCAGCTCCCGCTGCTTCCAGTCCGCCTCCAGCTGGGCCAGGCCCGCCGAGGGCTGCTGCTTCGCCTGGGACATGCCCCGACGCAGCAGGTCCGCCAGCCGCCGAGGCTCCCGCTTGTCGTCCTGGCTCATGCCCCGTCCACCACCCGTGTCATGCCCCCGGGCGTAGCACACCGCCCCGACTCAGAGGCCCGGGGCCTTGGGCGCCGTGGACCGCCCCGCCGCCTTCATCACCCCCGCCGTGTCCCGGGTGATGTCCACCAGCGTCACCAGCCGGCGCCGCGCATCCACCGCGTAGTGGACGTGCAGCTCGTCCACCTGGAACGTCGCCGAGGCCTCCGTCTGCGCGCCGAGCGAGGCCACGCGCTCCAGGTGGGCCTGGATGGCGCGATAGCGCTCCTGGGAGAGCCGGGCGACCTGGCTCCAGGCTCCCGCCGAAATCTCGACGGTGTACGGGCGGTGCGTGTTCCTGGGTGACTTCATGACGGTCGCTGCACAAAGCAGTCCGCGTGCCATCCGCCCTTTGAAGAAAATCGGACGGTTGGCGCACGGACCGCTTGAATCCCTGTAGAAATGTCAGCGCCGGCTGCCGACGCTTTTCAGTGCAGCCGCTTGCCTGCCTCCGGCGCCTGCTCCGCCTTGGGCTCCTCATCCAGACACGCCAGCGCGGCCATCAGCATCGACTCGCAGCCGAAGCGCAGACATTCCGGTGACGGGTTGAAGTACGGTGAGTGGTTCGACGGCAGGCTCTGCAGCTTCTCCCAGAGCGTCTTGCCTGGAGCACGCTTCCACACGTCGTGGGACGTGCCGCCGAAGTACCAGTAGACGAGCGGGACCTTCGCCTTCGACGCGTCGTTGGACGTGCGCCCGTCGAAGTACGGGAAGTCCTCGCTGCCGCTCACCATGCCCGTGTCGACCAGGTGGTCCTCGCCGAACCACGCGGCGTGCGCGGCGCGCACCCGGCGGGAGTACGAGTCGTCGTTCACCATCACCGGCGTGCGGCTTATCACCTCGATGTCCGGAGGCCGGGGCGTGCGCCCCGCCTCGCACTCCGCGCGGGCCATCCGGGAGATGGCCTCGATGAGCTGGTCCTGGAGCGCGTCGGTCGGCGTGCGCACCGACATCTCCAGCACCGCCTCGTCCGGGATGACGTTCGCGCGACTGCCCGCGTGCAGGCTCCCCACCGAGATCACCGCGCCGCCCTGGGTGAGGTCCAGCTCGCGCGAGACGATGGTCTGCAGCCGCGTCACCAGGTAGGCCGCGATGACCACCGGGTCCACCGTGGACTGCGGCCGCGAGGCATGCCCACCCTTGCCGTGGATGCGCACCCGCACGCTCGCGGACGCCATCATCGAAGCGCCCTGGTGGTACCCCACCAGTCCCACGGGCATCGGCCCCACGTGCTGCGCGAGCGCCACGGTCGGCGTGCCGAAGCGCGCATACAGCCCGTCGTCCATCATCGCCCGAGCGCCCTGGAGCGTCTCCTCCGCGGGCTGGGCCACCATCATCAGCGTGCCCCGCCAGTGGTTGCGAGACGACGCGAGCAGCTCCGCCACGCCCACCAGACACGTCAGGTGCACGTCATGCCCGCAGGCATGCATCACCGGCACCGTGTGCCCCTGTGCGTCCTTCACCGTGACATGGCTCGCGTCGGGCCGTCCCGTCTTCTCCTCCACGGGGAGCCCATCCATGTCCGCGCGCAGGAGCACCGTGGGCCCCGGCCCGTTGCGCAAGATGCCGACGACGCCGGTACGCCCCACGCCCGAGGTCACCTCGTAGCCGATGTCCTCCAACCACTTCGCCACCTTCGCGGCCGTCCGATGCTCCTGCATGGACAACTCCGGGTGCTCATGCAGGTCCCGATAGAACGCCTCCAACCTGGGCGCGAGCTGCTCGTGCGCCGTCGTCAGATGAGGCCGCCAGGCATGCGCGGGCTCGGTGCGTTGCAAGGTCTCCGTCACTTCCATTCCACGTCTCCTCCCCGAGAAACGCGCGCAAGATGCCCCTCCCCGGGCGCACGCAGAGCGCCGAGCACGAACTCCGCTCCCATCAATGTCCGTGGAACGACGGCCCTCGCGTCGCCCACCCGTGGGCTGTCTTCGTCGCGACGCTGACCGCGCGCGCGGGGCAATGGTCCGCAGTGGCCACGTTCCCCACGTTGCCCGAGATGAAGACCCTTCTTCGAAGCCTCGGCGTGGGCCTGTTGCTCGGTGCGGGAGTCGCGGCGGGTGCGCCCTCGGGCGCGGAGTCCTGCCAGGAGCCCTGCGGCGCGCGCACCCGCCAACTCGCGGGACACACCTACGTGTTCCCCATCCTCCAGCAGAGCGCGTTCGTCACCTCGCACGTCGGCATCCGCGAGGGCCTGGCGCTCTATGACATCCCCGATGTGCCGGTGAATGACCTGCAGCCCCTGGACGTGACGCTCACCGGTGTCCAGCAGACGCTGGACTTGAGCCTGAGCATCACCGACTGGCTGGGCATCGCGGGCTTCGGCCGGGCCACCATCATCACCGGCACCAACGCGGACGGCCTGCTGTCCTCCGGCGCCACGGTGGACCTGCTGGGCCAGGTGGGCGGCGTGGTGCGGCTGTTTCGCAGCGAGCACAGCGGGACGCAGGTCTCCGTCCGGGCGAACTTCGGCTATGACAAGGGGCGCGAAATCACCCTGCTGCCCCTCATCAACGCCATCGTCGAGACGCCCCAGGTCACGGTGGAGCAGATCATCAACGGCAGCCTGGGACAGTTCCTGTTCGTCCCCAGCGAGGAGACGACGGCGAACGGCGGCGTCTACGCGGCGCAGACGCTGGGGCGGATGTTCTCGCTGCAGGGCTCGGCGCTGGCGGAGTACGCCTGGCAGAAGCGCAGGCCGTTCGACCGCATCCTCGGGGACCGCCTGGAGCAGAAGACCCACGCGGTGCGCTTCTTCTTCTCGCTCGCGGCGGCCCTGGACCTCTACCCCACCACGTCGGTGCCGGTGGCGGTGATGGGCGAATACCTGTTCCGCACCGGCCGCCAGGAGGAGCTCGGGCGCTCGGACCGGACGTTGAAGAACAGCTCGCTGGGGCTCGGCGTCTACTACTCGGGCCGAGCCAACCTCCAGCTCGGCCTGGGCGCGGTGGTGATGCTGAATGGCGAGCCCCAGCGGGGCTACGGCGACGAGGGCTCGCAGCAGAGCTCCGGAGACCCGACGCTGTCCTATGGACAGCTCATCCTGCGCTACGTCTGGTGAGCCCCGTCAGGGGTCCGCGCCGCTCGTCGCCTTCAGACCGATGATGGCGACCAGCAGCATCGACAGGAACACGATGCGCATCGGGGTGAGCGGCTCATGGAAGAGCACCACGCCCAGCACCGCGGCGCCGAGCGCCCCGATGCCCACCCACACCGCGTAGGCCGTGCCGATGGGCAGCGTCTTCGCCGCCGTGGACAGCAGGAACATGCTGGCCACGATGGCCGTGCCCGTGAGGATGCTGGGAACAAGACGGGTGAAGCCCTCGGTGTACTTGAGGCCGATGGCCCAGCACACCTCGAGCAGACCCGCGATGACGAGAATGATCCACGCCATGACGTACGACTCCAGAGATGAGCGTCGTCTTGTCGTGACCGGGTACGGCGCACCTCGTCCGGGCCCGCCGAACCCACCCTGGGAACGACGGACGGCGAGGTCTATAGCGCCTCGCCCCTCTGTCTTCAACGTCCTCGAATCCCCCTTCATTCCCCAGGCGGGCGGCCGGCCGGGGCCCCACGTCAATGCAAGGCCTGGAACCGCGCCACGGCGGCCTCCACGGTGAGGTAGACGTTCTGTTCCCCCAGTCGCTCCATCATCCCCGTGCGCCGCAGCATGCCTCGCAGCGGCGCGTTCGCGTCCGCGATGACCAGGACGATGCCCTCGTCCTCCAGCTCCTGGCGCAGCTTCTCCAGCCCCTCCGCCGCCGTGACGTCCAGGTCGAAAACGGCGCTCGCGTCCAGCACCACCTCGCGCACGGGAGGGGACGCCCGGGCCACCAGGACGCGCACCTGCTCGCGCAGGTGCCGCGCGTTGGCGAAGAACATCGGCGCATCGAAGCGATACACCAGGAGCCCCGGAACGGTGCGCGTGCCCTCGTGCCGTGTCACGTCGTGCCACCCGGACACGCCCTCGCGCTCGCCGAGCACCGCGTCGTGGGGATGCGCGGCACGTCGGATGAGGTCCCCCAGCGCGAGCGCGACGGCGACGAGGATGCCCTGGAGGATGCCGAGCACCAGCACCGCCACCGTCGTCACCACCGCCAGCACCGCCTCCACGCGCCGCATCCGCCACAGGGCCACGAGCGAGGACACGTCCACAAGGTACACCGCCGCGACGATGACGATGGCCCCCAGCGTCACCAGCGGCAGGCTCTGGAGCAGCGGCGTGAAGAAGAGCGCGAACACGGCGACCAGCACCGCGGCCACCACGCCCACCAGCTGCGACCTCCCGCCCATCGCGTCGTTGACCGCCGTGCGCGAGTCACTTCCCGTCACCGGGAACCCTTGCGTGAAGGCACACGCCACGTTCGCCGCGGCCTGCCCGAGCAGCTCCTGGTTCCCGTCCAGCCGGTAGTGGTGCTTGTCGGCATACAGCCGCCCCGCGAGCACCGAGCCCGCGTAGTTCACCAGCGCCAGGCTGAGCGCCGCGGGCAGCAAGGCCCGCACATCCGAGAAGCCCACCCGGGGCAACCCGAACGACGGCGGCGCCGAGGCGATGGGCCCCACCACCTTCACCCCCGCGTGGTGGAGCTGGAACACGCTCGCCGCCACGGTGGTGAGCACCACCAGGATGAGCGGCCCGGGCAGCCTCGGGAGCCACTGCCTCAGCAGGACCAGACACCCGATGATGCCCACCCCCAACAGCACCGTGGGCAGGTGCATGCCGTGCAGGTTGCGTCCGACCTCCAGCACCTGTCCCGGAAAGCCCTCCGCCCGCCGCTCCAGGCCGAACATCCGCGCCAGCTGGCTGCCGATGATGATGAGCGCGGCCCCGTTCGTATAGCCGATGAGGATGGGCTTGGAGAGGAAGTCCGCCAGCGCTCCCGTCTTGAGCAGGCCCGCCGCCAGGCTCAACAGCCCCACCATCAGCGCCAGCAGCGCCGCGAGCGACGCATACCGCGCGGGGTCGTCTCCCGGCACGACGCCGCCCAGGGCGCTCGCGGCGATGATGGCCGCGCCCGCCTCCGGCCCGAGCATCAGGTGCCGCGAGGGACCGAAGAGCGCGTAGGCCAGCATGGCCGCCACGCCCGCGTACAGGCCGGTGACCGGGCGCACGCCGACAATCTGCGCGTACGCCAGTCCCTGCGGCACCAGCATCGCGCCAATCGTCAGCGCGGAGAGCAGGTCCGGGCGCAGCCAGGCCCGCGAGTAGGTGGACATCCACCCCAGCCCCGGCACGTACCGTCGGGCCCGTCGCCAGCCTGCTGTCGCCGTGAGCCTCGTCACGCCTCGACGATGTGTCCTCGGGCCCGCCGCGGCACGGGCCCCGGGGGAGGGGCAGCCGGGCGACGCTGTCCAACACGCCACGACGACCCGGCGCGAGAGGGAGCCACGAGCCCGCGCCGCGCGCGGCCCCCAGGGCACCACGTCCCCAGCTTCAGCGAGCCATGTCGTGAGGAGGTCGCATGCCTCGGTGCATCGCCAGGCTCGTGCTGTTGTCCTCGCTGCTCGTCCCCTGGGTCGCGCGAGGAGGTCCGCTGAGACAAGTCGCGGAGGACCCCGCCGCGGGCTTCGTGGAGGACTCGCCGCCGATGGCCGGGCGCTTCACCTTCAACCTGGGGGTCGGCCTCGTCTTCCCCGTCGGCGAATCACACAGTCGCTTCAAGGCGGGCTGGGGCTTCCTGCTCGGCGGCGGCTACCACTTCACCGAGCACTTCGGCCTCCGCGCCGAATACCAGTACAGCGACTACAACCTGAAGAGCGACGTCCTGCCCGACGAGCGCGTCTCCGGCGATCACATCATGCAGTACGGAGACCTCAACCTCTTCCTCGGCCTGCTGTCGGGCAGGCGTCTCGGGCTCTACGTGACGGCGGGACCGGGCCTCTACTACCGCAAGGTGGAGCTCACCCAGTTCGCCGGCACGGGGCTCGTCCCCGTGTGTGATCCCTATTTCTTCACCTGCTACACGGAGGTCGTCCCGGTGGACGTCATCCTCGACTCGCGCAGCTCCACGGACATCGGCGTGAATGGCGGCGTGGGCCTCACGTACCGGCTCTACGGCACGGTGCGCGTGTATCTGGAGGCGCGCTACCACCACATCTTCGGCCCCGAGTACCAGACGGCCACGGGCGCGCGCCGAGCGAACGGCCAGTACCTGCCCATCAACCTGGGGCTGCGCTTCTGACGACGGGCCGGCGCGTCGGCCGCCTCTCCCCGTGGGGCACGTCCGGCGAGGAGCCTGGCGCCCTACCCTGACCGGAAACGCTGGAGGGATGCACGCATGAGAAGCCAGATGCGCCATACCGCCCTGCTCGCGGGCGCCGCCGTCGTGGGCCTCGCGGTCATCGCCTTCGCACAGGGTCAGCCGGCGCCCGCCGTGCAACCCCACCCCCACGGCGTCTTCGGCGTGGTGCTGGACTACATGCGCCGGCAGCCCTTCATCCTGCTCTTCCTCGTGGTGGCCGTCGGCTACGCGCTCGGCGAGCTGAAGGTGAAGGGCGTGGGCATGGGCTCCACGGCGGCCACGCTGCTGCTGGCCCTCATCGTCAGCTTCTGGGCCTTCGACGCCTACCAGATCGAATACGCCCTGCCGGAGTTCACCAGCACGGTGTTCTTCAACCTCTTCATCTTCGCCATCGGCATGAAGGTGGGTCCCCAGTTCCTCGGCGGCATCCATCGCGAGGGCAAGCACCTCATCCTCCTGTCCCTGCTGGTGCCGCTGCTGTCGGCCGCGCTGGTCTACGCCTCGCGGTACTTCACGCACCTGGCGCCCGGTCTGCTCGCGGGCATCCTCTCCGGCGCGAACACGGCGACGCCAGGCTTCGGCGCGGCGCAGGCGGCGCTGGCGAGCGGCTCGGCGGCGCTGACGGGGGACGCCGCGCGGCAGGCGCCCGGGAACCTGACGACGTCCTACGCGTTCCTCTACTGCATCAGCATGGTGCTCTTCACCGTGATGATGTCGGTGATGCCGAAGATGTTCGGCCGCGACGCGGTGGCGGACGGCAAGAAGATGGAGAAGGAGCTGGCGGGCGAGGACTCCGCGCCGCTGCCGGGCACGGCGGACTCGTTCATCCGGGGCTACATGCCGTTGGACCTGCGGGTGTTCCGCGTGGAGAACCCCGCGCTCGAGGGTCGCACCGTGGCGGACCTGGACCATGCGCACCCTCGCGTGGCCATCGAGCGCGTCTACCACGACGGCCGCGTCTACAACCCGCCGCCGGACCTGGTGCTGAGCCGGGGCGACGAGGTGGCGATGCTCGGCCCCGTGTCGCTGCTGCTGGCGGGTGGGCCGCACATCGGCCCGGAGGTGGACGACTCCAAGCTGCGCAACGTGAAGTTCGACACGGTGGAGTTCATCGTCCACGACAAGCAGGTCGTCGGAAAGACGCTGGGAGAGCTCGCGCTGCGCATGGGCCACGGCATCTACCTCAACGCCCTGTTCCGCGCGGGTGACCAGCTGCCGGTCAGCCGTGAGCAGGTGGTGAACAAGGGCGACGTGTTGCGCATCACCGGCAGCCCCAAGCGGGTGGCGGACCTGCGCAAGGTGCTCGGTCCGCCCGTGAAGCCGAGCCTCTCCACGGACATCATCACCCTGGGCCTGGGGCTCGCGGCGGGCGCGCTGCTCGGCGCGATCACGGTTCCGCTCTACGGCATCAAGTTCAGCCTGGGCTCGGCGGTGGGCCTGCTCATCGTCAGCATCGGCCTGAGCATCCTGCGCACGCACAACCCCGCGCTCGGCGGCCCGTTCCCGGAGTCCGCGCGTCAGCTGCTCGAGGATGTGGGGCTGAATGTCTTCATCGCCATCCTCGGACTGAACTCCGGCGCGGGCGTGGCGCACGCCATCGAGGGCGGCCTCCTGGGGCCCACGCTCATCATCGGCTCCATCGCCGCCTTCATCCCGCCCATCATCGGTTGGGTGGTGGGCCAGTACATCTTCAAGATGAACAGCGCGGTGCTGATGGGCGCCATCGCGGGAGCCCGGTGCAACAGCGCCGGCATGCGGGCGGCGCAGGAGGCGTCGAAGAGCATCGTCCCCGCCATCGGCTACCCGGTGACGTTCGCCATCTCCAACCTGCTGCTGACCCTCATCTGCTACCTGTTCGCCCTGATGGGCTGAGTGAGGACGCCATGAGCAAGCCCCTTCCCTCGTGGAACGACGGCGCCACCCGACAGGCGCTGCTGGACTTCGCTGGACGAGTTGCTGCCGCACCGCTGGCAGCCGTCCTCCTCCTTCGCGCCGGACTCCTCCTGAAGTCAGGCAAGCATCGGCGCCCCTGACCTCCACGCGCGGCTTCCAGGCGGTGCGAGTGGACGAGTGCATCCGTCGGACGTCTCCCATCGGTCGGTTACCGACCCCGAGCGCTGAGCCGCCTGCACACCCGACGGCCCGCGGTGATCGAGAGGTCGCCGCGGGCTCTCGCGTCTGATTCGCGGAGATCTTTGACGCAGCATCCCTCCGGTGGTGATGTCGTTCGATGCCGCAGCCTCCCAAGGAGCTCGTCCGCGCTCTCGAACGTCTCGATGTGGCCATCCGCCGCGCCGACCCCGGGGGGCACGCCTCGTTCCTACCGCCGGCTGCGCCCGAGCAGCTGGCCGGGCTCGAGGCCGAGCTCGGGACGGCACTGCCAGGCGACCTTCGCGCCCTGTTCAGCTGGCACGATGGGACCGCGCTGGTGTCGTTCGATGGCTCGAGCGTTTACTCGATGATGGGCTGCGTCGAGGCGATCTCGACTCGTCGGTTTCTCCTCGGGTTCGACAGTGACGGTGCGCGGTTCTCCGAACATTGGGTTCCCGTGCTCACGAAGGGCAACGGCGACCACGTCGCGTATGTGCTGTCGGGAACCGAGGCCGGCCAGCTGGTCGAGTACCGACACGACGACGCCTCGCGCCCCATTTGGGCGCCCTCGCTCGCGGCACTCGTGGCCAGCGCACTGCGTACCTGGGAGAGCAAGCCCGTTCGAGAGCAGGGGGCGCTGATGCGGATCGGCGGGTGGAGCAGGGAGAGCGCGGTCCATGTGGGGGCGCTGGGGATCGGCGACGCCATCGTCGTGTGCACCCTCGGCGCGGCGATGCGCCCATTCTGGAACCTCTATGTTCAGGTCGACGCCAATCGGTGGGTGTGGGGATTCTCAGGAGCAGAAGATTGGGAGCCGGAGGCGCTCGCGGTGGCCTCGCGGGCCATCGGCGGCCCGCTGAAAGACACGAGCACCGTCGCATCCAGCGTGGACGGCCTCTTGCTCGACAACGCATGGACGTTCGAGGACCGCCCGCCGCGCGCCCCCGACGACTTGAGCATGCTGGGCGTGTACCGAGGCCGCGTCGTTCGCGCCTGACGTCGGCGGCTCGAGGTCAACCACCACGGCTCACGGGTAGCCTCGGTCCATGGGCCTTCGCACCTGTGCTGGTTGCCAACGTCACATCACGCCCCGTCGCTGACCGGACGGATACGAGGGCCGACAATCCGCCCCACCCCGCGGGGCGGACATCCCGGCCGCCAGGGACGGCGCGAGCGTCAACGGACGACACTCGCGTCGTCCCGCGGAGCCGGGGCTCAGTCGTTCAGCGCCTCGACGGCTGGAGGCACATAACGCCCCCGGAGCGCGGCCTCGGTGGGACCATAGAGCCGCAGCAGGAGATAGAACGGCCCTGTGGGCACCGGCAGCCAGTTGGACTGACGCGCGGCCTCCGGGGGCGTGCTCTGGAGGAAGAACGAGATGGAGCCATCCTCGGACCGCCTCAACGTGCGCGAGCGATCTCCCAGCGAGTACCGGTGGATGTCGTTCTCCACCAGCATGTGGCTCTTCGCGTCGTACGCGGTGAGGGACCAGAAGAAGCGCACCGGAGGAATCGCCTCCTTCGGGAAGCGCAGCACGTAGCGGGCACGCGCCCCATCGAGCGGACGGCCGGCGCCATCCAGGTGGGTGATGGGATAGACGGCCTCGGCCGCTGAGTTCGCGTAGAGGTAGTTCCACGCCACGCGGGCGCGCAGCGCGTAGTCGTCGCCGAAGTCACCCACCTTCGGGTCCGGCAGCTCCCACCCCTGATGCAGCATCGGCCGCTGCTGGATGGACTCGCGGGCCTCGCGGACTCCCGCCAGCATCGCGTCACGGAGGTCCGGTGGCAGCGACTTCGCGTCGAAGGACTCCCCGGGGCGCACCCCGACGCGCGCGAGCCTTGCCAGCAGCGGTCGCTCCGCATCGGAGAAGCGGTGCCACCGCATCATGAAGTTGATGTACTCGAACGCCTTCAGCGACGCGTCCGCCTTGTCATCGAAGTACGGAGGCCACGACACCTCGGGGAGCTTCGGCGCCGACTGCCCGGAGAACACGTGGAGCGGCGTCGCCTTGAACTCCCGCTGCAGCGGGACCGCGGCCGCCAGGTCCTTCGGACCGTCCACGCCGACGCGCAGCAGCGCCGCCACGAACCAGGAGTCGGAGCGGATGATGCTCGCGTCCTTCAGCGGCTCGGGCAGCGGCCCCGTCCAGTCAGGCCCCGAGACGACGAACCGCCCGGGGGCCGTGCCCGTGGCCCGCGTGCCGATGTACGGCAGGTTGTTCGTCGTGATGTCGACCAGCTGGATGCAGAAGTAGCGCCCGTTCAGCTCCGGCGTCTCCACCACCACGGGCCCGCCTCGCAGGTCCAACACCGCCACCGAGTAGAGCGTGTCGTTGTTCGGGGAGACGACCTCCCGGTCCTCGGAGGTGAACAGCCGGGAGAAGTGCAGGAACTGGTTGGCGGGCCGGAGCTGTGGCGACTCCGGACGGAAGTTCAGCGCGAACAGCCGGTAGTGCTCCACCAGGGGCAGGCCGAAGACATACGCCTCACGCGCGATGTCTCGCGCCTCCTGGGGCGACAGCCCCGTGGTCGATTGCTCCAACATGACTCACCTCGATGGCGTGGGTGCCGGGTCCGAAGCCCGGCTCATGCCCGCAAGCTGAGCCGCCACTTCCACCCGGGCAACACCGTCGCCGGACGACAGGAGGTGAGCCCGCTACGCCGGCACGCCACCCGGAGGAACCCGCTTCGAGCCCTCGGACTCTCCATGGCGCTTCACCCACAGCTTGTACGGGGTCAACGCCAGGACGCGGATGACGACGTACGCGCCCACCACGCCCGCCACCTCGAGCGCCCGGTAGTTCGGATAGCTCTGGGTGATGATGGTCATCGACAACACCGGGTGCGCGAAGGCCGCGGCCAGCACCACCGCCTTGCGGTCCTCCATTCGCGGCGCCCCCGCCCAGTGTCCCAGCACGGCCGAGATCGTCACCAGCAACACCAACGCCACCACCGCGAGCCACGCGGTGTGGATGAGCTTCGGACCGACGATGAAGAGCACGCCCACCGACACGGCGATGAGCAGCACGTTGAACACCCGACCACACCAGCGCGCGAGCGTCCGGGCCAGGCTCGGGAAGTAGTGCCCCACCGCGACTCCCACCATGAGCGGAGGGACGATCTTCACCAGCAGCAGCCGGAAGACCAGGCTCGGCGCCGCCCTGAACTCGACGCCCAGGAGCCGGTCCACGCCCCGCACCCAGAGCGGCACCGTCACCAGCGCGCAGAGGCTGAGCAGCAACAACAGGTTGAGGGACGTGGTGCTGCTGGCGCCCAGGGAGCGGGCCTGGTTCACCTGGAGCGGCGCGCCCGGACAGACGGCCATGAGCAGGACGGCGCTGGCCACCACCGTCGGCAGCCGGAAGACATGGACCAACGCGATGGCCACCAACGGCACCAGCAGGAGCACCACCAGCAGCGAGCGCGCATACAACGCCGGGCGCTCCAGGACGTGCCGGATGTCACCGGGCCTTCGCTCCAGGCCCTGGGTGAACATGAACAGGGTGACGATGTTGCCCAGCACGAACACGGCCAGGGTCCTGAGCATGCTCGCCTCCTTCCAAGCGGCATGCACACCGGCCGCCGTCGTTGGATATCCTCACGTCCGCCCCCTGCCGACAGTCCTCGGCGGACAGGCACCCGAGCGCAGGCCGCCGCTCAGCTCATGCTCTGGCGCAGCTGGTTCACCACCGCCAGGAACTGCCGGTCCACCATCAGCAGGATGACGAGCGGCGCCAGCCCGGCCCCTCCCACCGCCAGCAGCCCGCGCTGGTCCCACGGGAACAGCTTCATCTTGCGAGCCACCATGAAGGACGAGCCCAGGTCCGCCAGCGACGAGAAGTCCGGCGCGCCGAGCGTGGGGAGCTCGGGCTTCTTCTGGAACCATCGGTCCTCGAACTCGCGCGAGTGGTGCGCCGCGACGGCGGAGAACCACGGGTCCCCTCGCCGCTTCGCCGCCACCAGCGGCCGGAAGAAGCACGCCAGTGGCGCGAAGACGGCCAGGCAGGCCAGCACGGCGTAGAGGACCTGGGGCATGATGTAGACCAGCGGGGACTCGGTGATGGCGGCGGCGTTCGTCCGGAACGAGTATGACGCCACCGGCACGGACACCGCGAACACCACCGGCGCGAAGCTGGCCTGACAGACGGCCAGGAACCCCAGGCCGCCCGACTGGTCCGGGTGCGTGAAGGCCAGGCGAAGCGGAAGCCGCGAGACGCGCAGCAGGAAGACCGCCCACACGATTCCGCGCCACAGCCACCGCAGCACCAGGAAGCGCACCAGCGGCTGGGCCACGCAGAGGTACCAGCCGCCCGCGAGCGACGGCTGGCCCCAGGACGACACCTGCCACGCCCGCGACGGGTCCGGCGAGGTGAGCCACGCGAACGCGATGACCAGCCCCAGCAGCAGCAGCTCCACGCCCGCCGAGTCACACCACCGCGTGCACCTCCGGGCCAGCGCCTCCAGCGCGCCCCGTCCCCGCTCGCCCACCAGGTCCGCCCGGAGGAACTGACGCGCCGCCGCGCCCAGGCGGCTGTCGATGTAGGGCCCCGACGCCACGAGCACCGGCAGCGACAGCAGCAGCTCGCCATGGACCTGGAGATCCCGAAGCAGCAGGCGCGGGGCGTCGCCCCCCTGCATCCACGTCATCAGGACGAGCGGCCCCCAGCACCCCAACGCGAGCACGAGCGCGAAGAGGCCGGAGCGGCGCGGCTCGACACCGCGCAGCCGCCGTCCCAGCGTCTGGAATGGACCGCCCCTCACCAGCGAGAAGTCCGACAGCGTCTCCGAGCCCACCATGGGAGCACCGCGAGGCGGAGGGCCTCAGTACTCCTCGAACATCCGCTGGACGCGCGTGGGGTCCTTCGTCTCCAGCAGCGCCAGCTGGAGCAGCACGCGCGACTTCGCGGGGTTCAGCTCCCCGGAGGCCACGAAGCCCTTCTGGTCGTCGTCGATTTCATTGTTGCGCAGCACCAGGCCGCTCGGCAGGCGCGTGCTGCGCACCACCACCACGCCCTTCTTCACGTGCTTCGCCAGCGTGTCGAGCGCGGGCTGGGTCATGTTCCCATCCCCCACCCCCGCGATGACCAGCCCCTTGGCGCCGTTCTTCACCGCCGAGTCGATGAGGTCCGGGCTCATGTTCGCGTGCGCGTAGAGGATGTCCACGCGCGGCAGCGCGCTCTCGCCCGCGATGGAGAACTCGGAGTCCACCGTGTGCCGCTTGTCCATCTTCTCGAACCAGTGGATGTCACCCGTGTTGACCACGCCCGCGGGCCCGCGGTTCAGGCTGCGGAAGGTCTCCACGTTGGTGGTGTTCGTCTTCGTCACGTTCCGGGCCGCGTGGATTTCGTCGTTGATGACGATGAGCACGCCCCGCCCCTTCGCCTCCGGCGACGCCGCCACGGCCACCGCGTTGTAGAGGTTGCCCGGCCCGTCCGCGCTGGTGGCGGTGGCGGGCCGCATGGAGCCCACCAGGACCACCGGCTTGTCGCTCTTGACCACCAGGTCCAGGAAGTACGCCGTCTCCTCCAGCGTGTCCGTGCCGTGCGTGACGACGACGGCGTCCACGTCCGGCGAGGCCAGCAGCTCGTTGGTCCGCTTCGCCAGCTTCAGCCACACCGCGTCGTTCATGTCCTGGCTGCCGATGTTCACCACCTGCTCACCGGATAGCCGCGCCAGCTTGTCCAGGTTCGGCACGCTCTTGATGAGGTCCGCCACCTTGAAGGCCCCCGCCTTGTAGCCATACCCCTGGGGGTTGCCCTGCGAGCCGGCGATGGTGCCGCCCGTCGCCAGGATGCGCACCGACTGCAGCGGCGCCGCGTCCTTGCCGTCCTTCGCCTTCGTGTCCGCCGGGGCCCCGCGGGTCGACGACGCCTCCGCGCCTGGGGACGTGGGCCGCGCCGAGCCCTCCTGCGCGGCGATGCCCGCGCCCGTCAGCAGCAGGCCGACCGCGCACAACAGTCCTCGCATCGAGTTCTTCGAGCCATTCATGATGGGCCTCCGTCGAAGGTGGGCATCTTCGCGCGCTCACGAGTCCAGCTCGCGCCCCTTCCACTCCTGGATGGCGCGGATGACGATGTCCTTCAGGCCCTGGCCGATGCGCGGGTAGGCCTCGTCGTCCAGGTTCGCCAGCGACACGCGGGCCGACCACTCCGGCCCCTCGAAGCCGCTGCCGTTGAGCAGCACCACGCCATGCCTGCGCGCCAGCGCGAGCACGATGTCGAGCGGGTCATGCCGCGCCTCCTCGTACTCCACGAAGTCCTTCCCCACGTGCTTGCGCCCCCACGCCTCCAGGTCGAGCGTCTGGTAGTACGCCGAGCGCAGCGGGTCCTCCGGCAGGTCCACGCCCAGGCCCTGGTACAGCGCGGCCAGCCGCTCGCGGCAGATGCGCCGGCAGCGCTTCTTGTACGCGTCGTCCTTGTCCAGGAGCGCGAACAGCGAGAACAGCGACATCTGGAGCTGCTGCGGCAGGGACAGGCCCGCGGTGTGGTTCAACGCCACCGCGCGGCTGTCCGCCACCATCCGGTCGATGAACTTCAGCCGCTCGGGCTCGAGGGTGATGGAGCCGTAGCGCTCCTCGAGCATCTCGCGCTGGGCGGCCGGAAGGCGCGCGATCATGTCGTCGAGGATGTTGTCCTCGTGGAGCGCGACCACGCCCAGGCGCCAGCCGGTGCACCCGAAGTGCTTCGAGTACGAGTAGACGAGCAGCGTGTTGTGGGGCAGCTCCGCCGCGAGCGAGCGGAAGCCCTCCACGAACGTGCCGTACACGTCATCCGTCAGCAGCAGCAGGTCCGGCCGCTTCTTCCGGACGATGTCCACCAGCAGGTCCAGCGACTCACGCCGCATCGCCGTCGCGCCCGGGTTGCCTGGGTGGACCACGAAGAAGGCCTTGATGCGAGGGTCCTCCAGCTTGCGCAGCTCCGACTCCGGATACTGCCATGAGTGCCGCCCCTCCTCGGTCATCTCGCTCTGCCGGATGTCCACCGTGCGCAGGTCGAACTCCTCCAGGCGCGGAATCTCCAGGTAGGGCGTGAAGATGGGCGTGCCCAGGGCGATGGTGTCCCCCTTCTGGAGCAGGCCGTTCACCATCAGCGAGCGGAAGATGTACGTCATCGCCGCGGTGCCGCCCTCGACGGCGAACAGGTCGAAGCGCCCCGGCGGCGGACGGCCATCACACATCTCCTTCGCCAGATAGGACTGAACGATTCGCTCCGCGTGGACGAGCATCCGGTCCGGCACCGGATAGTTGTCGCCGATGGCCGCGTCGGTGAGCTCCCAGACGAACGCGTCCTCGTCGAAGCCCAGCTCGCGCACGCCGTGCTCCAGCGAGTCGCGCAGGAGCCTCACGGCCGCGCTGTCCTCCTGTGCGTCCAGGAAGTCGCGCAGCCGCCGGGCGATGCCCGGTGACTTCGGCATGCCCGCCAGCCCCACCTCGGGCTCGTTCCAGGTGCGGCGGCTCTCGCTCAGCGCGAACTGCCCCATCAGGAAGAACGCCTCGCGCGGCGTGGTGGCAATCCAGTTGGGGTTGCCCCGCCCCGCGTTGAGCATCACCGCCGCGCGCGTCTTCGCGGACTCGTCCGCCATCTCGATGAGCGTGTCCTTCAGCTCGAAGGGGCTGAGCTTGTGGAGCTCGCGGGGCGTGGTGGTGTCCGTCTGCTCCCTCACGCGCGTCTCCGTCTCGGTCCTCGTCTCCATGAGCCCCTCCTGCACGTTGGCGACAGGACGTTGTCCACGCGTGCACACGCCGCCAATCCGAAGGCGGACACGCCGCGGGCGCTCGCAGGTCCGGGTGCCTCCGAGCGCCCGGGGCCCCTCGGTCGCCCCGCCCCGCGGGGCCCGGTTGTCCCGCGCGACGAAGCCACCCAGCTTGCCGCCTGGGGCCACGAGCGTGCCCCTCCACCGGTGTGGACAGACGAAGAGCGAGGCGGCGGATGAGCGTGGATGTCGTCGGTGAAACCCAGGGCCTGCAGTCCCCCGTCTCGCGCAACGAGGTGGCGGAGAAGGACGCACCCGCCATGGACCTGGTGTGGATTCCGGGCGGCACCTACTGGATGGGCTCCGACCATCACTATCCCGAGGAGAAGCCCGCGCACCAGGTGACGGTCAGCGGCTTCTGGATGGACCGCCACACGGTGACCAACGCCGACTTCGCGCGCTTCGTCGAGGCCACCGGCTACGTCACCGTCGCCGAGCGTCCGCTGAATCCGGACGACTTCCCCGGCGCCACGCCGGAGCTGCTCGTGCCCGGCTCACTCGTCTTCCGCAAGACGGCCCGGCGCGTGAGCCTGAAGGACCTGACGCAGTGGTGGGCCTATACCCCCGGCGCCTGCTGGAAGGCCCCGGAAGGGCCCGGCAGCACGTGGCTCGGCCGCGAGCGCCACCCGGTGGTCCACGTCGCCTATGAGGACGCGGAGGCCTACGCCACCTGGGCCGGCAAGGACCTGCCCACCGAGGCCGAGTGGGAGCGCGCGGCCCGCGGCGGCCTGGACCGCAAGGTGTACGTCTGGGGCGACGAGTTCTCTCCGGGAGGCCAGCAGATGGCCAACATCTGGCAAGGAGAGTTCCCCTGGCAGAACCTGAACACCGATGGGTTCGAGGGGACCTCGCCAGTCGGGAGCTTCCCACCCAACGGGTATGGGCTCTTCGACATGGCGGGCAACGTGTGGGAGTGGACCTGCGACTGGTATCAGGAGCGCCACCAGGGCAACGGCGGCAAGGCGTGCTGCATCCCCGTCAACCCGCGCGGCCCCGCCTCCAGCGGCAAGAGCCTGGACCCGAGCCTTCCGCACGTGAGCATCCCCCGCCGCGTCCTCAAGGGCGGCAGCCACCTTTGCGCGTCCAACTACTGCCTGCGCTACCGCCCCGCCGCGCGCTCGCCGCAGTCCATCGACAGCGGAACCTCGCACATCGGATTCCGATGTGTCGTCCATGTCTCGGACGCGTGAGACGCCAACGTTCCGCCCGGAAAAAACGACCGGGTTCCGCTGGGTTGGGCCCCCCCTGTCGTGAACACGAAAGCCCTGCTAGTTTGCGCTCCCATTACAGAGCTGTGTTATCAGCAGATCCTGTTTCGCGAGTCAGCGACTGAAACAGCGGATTGGCCCAGGGGACACTCGAGTGAAGAGCGACGCGACACGGACACTGTTGGTGACTCGGGCGGACCTGCGCTGCATCGTGGAGGCAGTGGGTGCGGACGCGCTGATGGACGAGCTCATCCGCGCGCTCACCGACGCGCTGCGCACGTTCGACGGAGAGCTCACCGAGGTGCGCAAGCGGGATGGCTTCCTGACGGAGCATCCGCGCCAGCCCGGGTGTCTCGAGTGGATGCCGGTGATGCAGAAGGGCGGCGCCGTCACCGTGAAGATGGTGAGCTACAGCCCGTTCAACCCCGAGGAGCAGGGGCTGCCCACCATCATCGCGACCAACAGCCTGTATGACTCCAGGACGGGCCACCTGGTCGCGCTGATGGACGGCGTGTTCGCCACGGCGCTGCGCACGGGCGCGGCCTCCGCGGTGGCCACACGCTGCCTGGCCTCGCCGGACAGCCGCGTGCTGGGCCTGGTGGGCTGCGGCGCGCAGGCGGTGACGCAGCTGCACGCCATCAGCCGCGTGTTCCCGCTCACGGAGGTGCTCGCGTACGACACGAACCCGGAGGCGCAGGCGTCGCTCGCGCGTCGCACGGCGTTCCTCGGGCTGGACGTGAAGCAGGTGTCGCTTTCGGAGCTGGAGGAGCGCTCGGACATCATCTGCACCGCGACCTCCATCGCCGTGGGCGCCGGCCCCGTCATCTCCGGCAAGGCGCTCAAGCCGCACGTGCACGTCAACGCCGTGGGCTCGGACCTGCCGGGCAAGACGGAGCTGCCGCGCGCGCTCCTGGAGAAGAGCCTGGTGTGCCCGGACTTCACCGTGCAGGCGCTGGTGGAGGGCGAGTGCCAGCAGTTGAAGCCCGAGCAGGTGGGCCCGGACCTCGTCACGCTGGTGAAGAACCCGGACCGCTACGAGTCCTGGCGCCAGAAGGCCACCGTGTTCGACTCCACCGGGTACGCGCTGGAGGACCAGGTCGTCACCGCGCTGTTCCTGCGTCACGCGGAGCGGCTGGGGCTGGGCACGTCGGTGGGGCTGGAGACGGTGGGCGGCGACGCGCTGGACCCGTACTCGCTCCTGCACGAGCCGGGGGCCGCGGCCCGCGGCAACCTGCGCCGCGCCACGGGGAGCTGAAGCCACCGCCTCAGAGCTCCAGGAGGATCTTCCCGAAGCTCGCGTTGGATTCCATGTACCGGTGCGCGTCCGCCACGCGCGCCAGCGGGAAGGTGGTGTCGATGACCGCGCGCACGCGGCCGTCGACGAGCCGGGGCAGCCAACGCTCGCGGAAGCGCTGGACGACGGCGACCTTGGCGGCCAGGGGCAACGGACGCAGCGCCATGCCCTTGAGCTGGAGGCGGCGCAGCACCACCTGCTTCAGGTCCAGGTCGCCGCGGATTCCGTCCATCAGCCCCACGAGCATCAGCGTGCCGCCGAAGCGCAGCGCGCGCAGGTTGCGGCCCAGCGCCGCGCCTCCGACGAAGTCCTCCACCACGTCCAGGCCGCGTCCCTTCGTCCACTCGGGCACCGCGTCCGCGAAGTTCTCGCGCGTGCGCACCACGCCCGCCGAGGCGCCCAGCGCCAGACACCGGCGCAGCTTCTCGTCGCTGCCCACGGTGACGAAGACGGTGGCACCCACCTCGCGCGCCACCTGGATGCACGCGGTGCCGATGCCGCTGCCCGCGGCGTGGATGAGCACGGACTGACCGGGCCCCAGTCCGCCCAGCTCGACGAGCGACTCGTGCGCGGTGCAGTACGCCTCGGGCGCGGCCGCGGCCTCGACGAAGGACCAGCCCTCCGGAATCGGGAGGGCCATCCCCTCCTCCATCAGGCACGCCTCCGCGTAGCCGCCGCCGTCCACCAGCCCGAAGACGCGCGCGCCGGGCTGGAAGGCGCGCACCTCGTGGCCCACGGCCTCCACCTCGCCCGCGACCTCGATGCCGAGCAAGGGACTGGTGACGCCGGGAGGCAGCGTGTAGCCGCCGGCGCGCTGGCTGGTGTCTCCGCGGTTGAGGGCGGAGGCGCGCACGCGCACGAGGAGCTGACGGGGGCCGGGGACGGGCCGGGGTCGGGTCTCCAGGTGGAGCTGCTCCGGACCGCCTGGAGTCCGCACGACGACCGCGGTCATCACCTCAGTAGTTCGCATCCACGTCCACGCCATGGCGCCGCAAGGGCACGAGGAAGGAGCGCTCGAAGGTCATCACGACGGTGCCGTCCGCCTTGAGGCCCTTGGTCTCCACGGTGACCACTCCCTGTTTCGCGCGAGAGCGGGACCTCCTCTTGGCCAGCACCCGGCTCTCCGCGTACAGGGTGTCCCCCACGAAGACGGGGGCCGTCAACCGGATGCGGTCCCACCCGAGGTTCGCCACGCCCTTGGCGCTGGTGCTGTTCAGACTCATCCCCCCGACGATGGCCAGGGTGACGAGGCTGGACATCAGCGGCCGCTTCCACTCGGTCTTGCTGGCGTAGACGGCGTCGATGTGGAGCGGGTGGGTGTTGAGGCTGAGCAGCGACTGCCACATGTTGTCCACGTCGGTGAGGGTGCGGCCGGGGCGGTGCTCGAAGACATCGCCCACCTCGAAGTCCTCGTAGAACAGCCCGTGTGTCTCGCGGTAGCGCTGCTTGCCCACCTTCTTGTGGGCGGCCACCATCTTCTTCATGAGTCCCCGCTCCCGGAGCCCGCGCGAAGGTGGACGGGCGCCATGGCCTCGTCATGCTGGACGCTCGCCAGCACCCGCCGCGCCACCGTCACGAGCGGGGGGCCAATCATGCTCCCTCCGACCACGTGGATGCCGCCCTTTCCGTCACCCGCCTGCGCGAGCACCCGGCGCGCGTGGGCCACCATCTGCGGCGTGGGCCGCAGCGCCGCGTGCACCACGCCCACCTGGTCCGGGTGGATGACGATCTTCCCGGTGTAGCCCAGCGCCCCCACCTTGCGCGTCTCCTCCTCCAGCCCCGACAGGTCTCCCAGGCCGAAGTACGGCGAGTCGATGGCGTTGAGCCCCGCGATGGCCGCCGCCATGGCGATGCGCGAGCGCGCATAGAGCATGGGCTCCCAGGACAGGGACACGCCCATCTGCGCGGAGAGGTCCGCGGCGCCGAAGATGAGGCCGCGCAGGCGGGGCGCGGACAGGGCGATGGCGTCCACGGCCTCCACACCGCGCGCCGTCTCGATGATGGCCAGGAGCGACAGCTCCGGGAAGCGGTCTCCCAGGAGCGCGTCCAGCTGCTGGATTTCGGCGGGCGACTCCACCTTGGGCAGCAGCAGGGCATCCAGTCGCGCGTTGGAGTCCAGCAGCGCGAGCACGTCGCGCAGGCCCGCCTCCGTGCGCAGGCTGTTGATGCGCAGGCACAGCGGCCCGCGTGGGCGGGAGGAGGACAGATAGGACAGCGCCAGCCGGCGAGCCTCCGACTTCAGGGCGTGGGGGACACCGTCCTCCAGGTCGAGCAGTCCCATGTCCGCGCCCACCTCCACCGCCTTGTCGAAGCGGGAGGGGTCGATGGCGGGCGTCACCAGGAAGGACCTGCACTGCAAGGGCATGGTCATGATGCGAGTGGCTCCGAGGTCCCGGGCGCCGCCAGCTCCAGCACGGCGTCACACAGCCGCTGGAGGTCCTCGGTGGACAGGTTGGAGCGCAGCATGATGCGAAGCCCCGCACGCCCCTTGGGGACGATGGGGAAGAACACGGCGGAGGAGTAGAAGCCCGCGGCCATCAACCGCCGCGAGCGCTCCACCGCCAGGGGCTCGGGCCCCACGTCGATGATCTTGATGGGGAAGTCCTCGCCCGCGGTCCGCGTGGGCACGCGCTCGTCGAAGTAGCGCACGTTGGCCCGGAGGGCGCGCTGTCGCTCGGCCAGGTCGGCGCCCCCGTGCAGCCGCGCCGAGGCCAGGCTCGCGCCGATGGCCGGAATCGACAGGCTCTGGGACCAGCCCAGCGGACCCGCGAAGCGGCCCACCAGGTCCGCGTGCTGCTGGGGCCCCAGCATGACGGCGCCGCCCGCCGTGCCGAAGCCCTTGCCCAGCGAGCCGATGATGATGGTGCGCGAGTTGACCTCGCCGCCCATCGTCGCGCGCACGTAGCCCTCGCCCGACGCGCCGTAGATGGAGAGCGAGTGCGAGTCGTCGAAGTAGAGGAACAGCCCGTACTTGTCCTGCAGGTGGAACAGGTCCTTCACGATGGCCACGCCGCCCATGGAGTAGAAGCCGTCCGCCACGTACGCGACGCGCGCGTGCTTGCGGCAGAGGTCCTCCAGGAAGTCCAGGTCGTTGTGCGGCGCGGTGATGACGTGCGTCTCATCCGCGCAGATGGGCTTGATGAGGTTCATCGAGAAGTGCGCGGACTTGTCGAAGACCAGGATGGGCTTGTGCCCGTCGGGCAGCAGGTGGCCGGACGCGATGAGGGGCAGGAGGCCCGCGCTGGCGGAGCTGGCGGAGTTGGTGACGATGGTCTTCGCGCGCCAGCGGTGGGTCAATTCCTCCTCGAGCGCGTCCAGGTCCGCCAGCCGGATTCGCAGCCGGGAGATGGACATGCACAGGGTGCGCTCGCGCTGGAGCACGTCGATGGCGCCCTGGAGCACGTCCGGGTGCGAGTCCAGCCCCAGGTACGAGCACGAGCACATGTTGATGAACTCACGGCCATCCGGCAGTGCCAGCGTGCCGCGTCCGGTGTTGTGCACGGACAGGTCCAGCAGCCCCGCTTCCTTCGCCGACGTGAACGACGGGTTGCCGTGGCCGATCATCGACTCCGTGTTGCGATAGCGATTCTTGAGTTCCATGACGGCTCACTCCTGCCCTTCGAATCCTGGGATGACCGCGTCGATTCCGACCCGCATGTCCGGCGTCGCCAGCGCCGCGTCGAGGAGCGCGGAGAAGGCGTCACACAGTCGTCGTGCGGTGTCGGGCTCGAACAGGTCGGTGTTGAACTCCAGCAGCCCGGAGAACCCGTCCTCCTGCTCCTGGAGCGAGAGCGTCAGCTCGTAGATGGAGGCACCGCGATCCGACGGCATCGGCATCAAGGTCAGCTCCGGCAGTTCCAGCGATTCTGCGGGAGTGTTCTGGAGCACGAACATCACCTGGAAGAGCGGCGCCCGGTTCTGCTGTCGCTGGGGGACGAGGGTGTCCACCACCTGGTCGATCGGCACCTCCTGGTGCGCGTAGGCGCCGAGGGTGACGTCGCGCACCCGGGCCAACAGCTGCCGGAAGGAGGGATTGCCGCGCACATCCACGTTCAGCGCGACGGTGTTGACGAACAGGCCGATGAGGGACTCCACCTCCGGGAGCGCGCGGTTCGCGATGGGAGAGCCGATGACCAGCTCCTCCTGTCGAGCCCGGCGGCAGAGCAAGGTGCCGAACAGGGACAGCAGCGCCATGAACGGCGTCACGCGCTCGCGCTGGCACAGCAGGTTGAGCGCGTCACTGCGCGCGCGCCCCAGCGACACGGGAATCCAGGTGCCGTTGAACGTGCGCGTGGGAGGACGGGGCTTGTCGAGAGGCAGCTCCAGCAGCTTCGGCGCCTTCGCCAGGGCGTTGCGCCAGTAGGACAGCCGGGACTCCAGCTCGACACCGGACAGCCAGCGGCGCTGCCAGGCCGCGTAGTCGGGGTATTGAATCACCAGCGGAGGCAGCGACGGCGCCGAGCCGCGCGCGAAGGCGGTGTAGAGGTGGACCACCTCGCGGGTGATGACGCTCTCGGACCAGCCATCCGAGAGGATGTGGTGCTTGCTGAAGATGAACAGGTACTCGTCGTCCGCCAGGCGGATCAGACCGCCGCGCACCAGGGGCCCCTGCGTGAGGTCGAAGGGCTTGCGCGCGTCCTCGGCGATGCGACGGAGGACTTCTTCTTCCCGGTCCTCGCGGGCCCGGAAGTCCTCCAGCGGCAGGTCGATTCGCAACGTCGCGGCGACCTTCTGGACGGGCTGACCGGCTTCCTCGGTGAAGGTGGTGCGCAGGGACTCGTGTCGGTCCACCAGGGCCTGGACCGCGGCCCGGAGCGCATCCGGATTCAGCGCGCCCTTGAAGCGGTACGCCGCGGGCTGGTTGTAGGCCGTGGACTGGGGGTTGGCCTTGAACAGCTTCCACAGGCGCTCCTGCGAATAGGACAGCGGCACCGACTTGTCGCGTGATGCGGGGACGATGGGGGGCAGGGTCGCCAGCGGCGCGCGCGGCGCGGCCTCGATGCGTCGGGCCAGCGCGGCCACGGACGGTGCCTCGAAGAGCGTCGTCAGGTGGATGTCCGCCTTGAGCCGATTGCGGATGCGCGCCACCACCTGTGTCGCCAGCAGCGAGTGACCGCCGAGGCTGAAGAAGCTGTCGGTGACGCTGACCCTCGGCAGCTTCAGCACCGACGCGAAGGCCTCCGCCAGCTGCGTCTCCAGCGTGTCCCTCGGCGCCACGAAGGGCGCCACGCCCCTCAGGCTCGCCAGGTCCGGCGCCGGCAGCTTCGCCCTCGCCACCTTCCCGCTCGGCGTCAGCGGCAGCGCCTCCAGTCTCACCAGCGCCGGCGGCACCATGTACTCCGGCAGCTTGCGCCCCAGCGCCTCCTTCAGCCCCTCCGGCTCCCACGCCGCCCCCGCCCTCGGTACCACGTACCCCACCAGCCTCCTGTCCCCCGGTGTCTCCTCGTGCACCCCCACCGCCGCGTCCTTCACCCCCTCCAACTCCCTCAGCGCCGCCTCCACCTCCGCCAACTCAATCCGGTAGCCGCGCACTTTCACCTGCGCGTCCAGCCGCCCCAGGAACTCCACCACCCCGTCGCTCCTCCACCTCGCCCTGTCTCCCGTCCGGTACAGCCTCGCCCCCACCTCCCTCGCGTACCCGTCCGGCACGAAGCGCTTCGCCGTCAGCTCCGCCCTCTCGTGGTACCCCTGCGCCAGCTGCGCCCCTCCAATGTGCAGCTCTCCGGCCACCCCCACCGGACACAGCCTCCCCTTCTCATCCAGCACCAGCAGCTTCGTGTC
>NZ_JAIQDF010000060.1:0-1705 GCF_020037055.1 Myxococcus sp. AS-1-15
GCCGCATTCCATCGCGCTTCCAACTCGGCGGCGACGAGTCGATTGTCCGGGTCAACGGCTTCGTAGCGACGCTGTGCGAGACGCACCTCGTAGTTCGCCTGCTCCTTCTCGAGTTCGAGGGCGCGCCGCCGCTCGGCGTGTTGCTGCTGGGCAAGGTCCATGGCGGCTATTGCTGCTTCCACGGCGACGGGAGCGACGGCTCGCAGCACCTCGGCCGCAACGAGGTCGTCCGGCCGAGAGGAGCCGAAGGAGATGCAGGGCGCGGTGCCGTGGGCCTCCCGGCCCCGGTGACAGAGGTAGCGCGCGCGGCGCGGCGGACGCCCGGTGTACGCCACGAGGAGCATGCGCCCACAGCGGCGGCAACGCAGCAGGCCCGAGAGCAGGGCTCCTCCGCCTCTTGCCGACTTCGCGCTGCCAGCAGGGCGGCGGTGCGCGTTGCGCCGCAGGCGTTCCTGGTTGCGCTCGAACTCTTCCCAGCAAATGTAGCCTGCATGATGGTCTCTCAGCAGCACCGTCCATAGGTGCATGGGACGGGGGTGCCCGTAGCTCTTCGTAAGGCGCCCCTCGACAAGCTGGGTGCGCTGGGTCGACTTCCCATACGCATACACGCCTGCGTAGACAGGATTCTGTAACACGCTGATGATGTTGCGGTAGGTCGGTGGCGTCCAGCACCTGGGTGCCCCCCACCGCTTGCCATCGCTCGGCCGTGGGAACAGGTGGCGCTCACGGCACATGGACAGATGCACCTGCCGTGCGCTCTCCAGGCGCGCGAAGAGTCGGAATACCGTACGGATGGCTTCCTGCACGCGCCGGTCCGGGTCTATTTCCAAGGCAGGCCCCTGGGCCCACAGGTAACCGACCGGCACGGGAATATGGAGTTCCCCGCGCCGTGCCTTGGCCTGCGATCCGTCGATGAGCCGGCGGCGCATCAGGGTCAGCTCGAATTCACTGATGGTCCCCTTCAGCCCGAGGAGTAGCCGGTCATTCGGCACGCTCGGGTCATAGGCACCGTCGCCGTCGACAACGCGAGCATCCACAAGGCCACACAACTCCAGGAGGTGGTGCCACTCACGACCGTTGCGCGCCAGCCGGGAAGCCTCCAGGCAGAAGACGGCTCCGACGCGGCCCTGGCAAAGTTGTGCTACCAGCGCCTCGAAGCCCGGACGGGCGATCGTCCCGCTGGCCGAGCGGCCAAGGTCTTCATCGATGGTGACGACGTCGCGGAATCCGTAGGCGCGCGCCAGGTCAGCGAGCGCATACTGGCGGCGCTGACTCTCCATGTTGTCCTGAACCTGCGCGACGGTGGATTGACGGACGTAGACGATGGCGCGCCGCTGCAAGACCGTCTCCGGCAACTCAGTACGGTTCATCGCCGGCCTCCGTCGCGGCGCCGTCGCCGCGGCTTGGCGGAGGCACCGTGCTCAGCAGGAGCTGCGCGAGCAGCAGTACCACTTGGTGGTGCTGCTCTTCGGTGACCCGGGGACTCGGCGCCCTTCCGAGCGGGAGCGAGAGCTGTTTCGGCTTCCTTTCCTGGTGGTTGGCCATGCGCGACCTCCACCCTCAAGCCTGAGGTGGTTGCCGACGCGTGCTCGGATGCCTGCGCGTCGAGCAACCGGCGCAAATCGCGAAGTGCCTCCAACGAAACCCGCGGAATGCCGAAAGTCAGCGTCGCGCAAGCCGCCCGCTCCAGCATCCAGGCGGGGAC
>NZ_JAIQDF010000061.1:0-1687 GCF_020037055.1 Myxococcus sp. AS-1-15
AGCTGATTGGAGCGAGCGTCGAGCGCGGCGTAGGAGAGCGAGCGCGTACCGTCGGAGAGCGCGATGGCGTCAGGCGTGCGACGCACCTGGGCCTCCACCGGCCCATGCATCGTCGTGGCCGCGTGGTCGTGGCGTGAGGTGTCGTTCCAGGCGACCAGCGTGCGCTGGCGCTCCTCGATGCCGAGGAGCGGGAGCTTCCAGATGGACTGGCCCGGCTCGCTCACGGCTGCGCGCAAGAGGTTCAGCAGATGCGCGCCGAGTCGCTCCGCGGTGCTCCGGTCGAACAGGTCCGTGTTGAACTCGAGCAGGCCGCCGATGTCGTCGCCGAAGTCGCCGCAGAGCAGGGACAGGTCGAACTTGGCGGTGCCGCTGTCCACATGCATCGGCTGGATGGCGCCCGCGTCCTCACCGTCCTTCGGTCCAGTTGTCCGCTGCGTGTTCTGCAGGGCGAACATCACCTGGAACAGCGGCGAGCGACTCAGGTCACGTTCGGGCTTCAGCTCGTCGACGAGCTTCTCGAACGGCACGTCCTGGTGCGCGTAGGCACCGAGCGTCGTCTCCTTCACCTGGCTCAGCAGCTCGCGGAAGGTCATCCCGACGGACAGCCGCGCACGCAGGGCGAGCGTGTTGACGAAGAACCCGACGATGCCTTCGATCTCCGCCTGCTGCCGGTTGGCGATGGGCGAGCCGACGACGATGTCGTCCTGTCCCGAGTAGCGCGCGAGCAACACCTGGAACGCGGACAGCAGCGCCATGAACGGCGTGACGCCCTCTCGCAGGCACAGGGCACGCAGCTCGGCCGAGAGCTGGGCTCCCAGCGCGATGGGAAGCGTGGACCCATTGGACGTCTGGACCGGCGGCCTGGGCCTGTCCGTGGGCAGCTCCAGCGCGTGCGGTGCGCCGGAGAGCTGCTGTCTCCACCAACCGACCTGCTGGGACAGCGCCTCGTCCTTCAGCCAGCCACGCTGCCATGCGGCGTAGTCCGCGTACTGCAACTCCAGCGGAGCGAGCGGTGACGGCAGGCCCTGCGCGAACGCGCCGTAGAGCGCTCCGACCTCGCGCGTGAGGATGCCGTTGGACCAACCATCCGAGACGATGTGGTGGACGGTGACGAGCAGGATGTGGCGCTGCTCGGACAGCTGGAGCACGGAGGCTCGGAGCAGCGGCGCGTGGGCCAGGTCGAACGGTTTCTGCGCCTCGGCCTGGGCCTGTCGCAGGGCCTCGGCTTCCCGCTGGGACTCGGGCACGTGCCGCAGGTCCACGACGGGGACGGACAGCGTCACATCCGTGTGGATGTGCTGCACGGCCTCGCCATCCGCCTGGACGTGGAAGGAGGTGCGCAGGGCCTCGTGTCGCTGGACGAGCGTGCGCAGCGCACGCTCCAGCGCATCGAGGTTCACTCCGCCGTGGAGCTGGATGGCCGAGGGGATGTTGTAGAAGGGGCTACCCGGCTGGAGTCGATCCAGGAACCACAGTCGCTGCTGCGCGAAGGACAGCGGCAGCGGTCCCGTGCGAGGCACCACCACGAGCGCCGGCTTCTCGTTCGCAAGCCCTGACTGCTTCTCGACCTCGATGCGCGCCGCGAGCGATGCCACCGTGGGCGCCTCGAAGAGCGCACGCAGGGGCAGCTCGACCTGGAAGGCCTTGCGGATGCGGGAGACGACCTGGGTGGCGAGGAGGGAGTGGC
>NZ_JAIQDF010000062.1:0-1605 GCF_020037055.1 Myxococcus sp. AS-1-15
AGCGCCAGAAGTGGACGCGGGAGAACGTCGGCCAGGTGCCGAAGGGACTCTCCTACGAGGACTGGCTGCGCAAGCAGGCCCGGGCCTTCCAGGACGAGGTCCTCGGGCCGACGCGCGCGCAGCTCTGGCGTGAGGGAGGCCTTCCGCTGGGCCGCTTCACCGACGCCAGCGGGAAGACGCTGACGTTGGAGCAGTTGCACGCGGTGGATGCCGCAGCTTTCAAGCGGGCGAAGTTGTAGCCGGCCCGCGCTGACGAAGGGAGAGGAAGCACATGCCGTTCGAGTGGCAGCCGGAGCTGGAGAAGGTGGACGAGGTGCCGGAGAAGCTCCGCGCGCTCTACACGAAGGTGGATGCGACGGAGGGTGCGCCCGAGAAGTACGTCCTCGACGCCGACTTGGCGAAGCGCCTGGACACCTCCGCCCTCACCGGGTCGCTGAGGAAGGAGCGCGACAGCAACAAGGCGCTGAAGGGCCAGCTGGCGGGCTTCGAGAAGCTGGGGCTGAAGACGCCGGAGGAGGTGGAGCAGCGCCTCGCGGAGCTGGGCACCCAGCTCGCCGACGCGCAGAAGGGCGTCAAGGGCGCGGAGGCGTGGGCGAAGGAGCGCACCTCGCTGGAGGAGAAGCACTCCAAGGCGCTGGGCGACAAGGACGCCGAGGTGAAGCGCCTGACGTCCGTGCTGCACAAGCAACTCGCCGAGGGCGCTGTCCGCGAGTCCCTCACGAAAAATGAGGGAGCCATCGAGTTGATGCTACCCATCATGACTCCTCACGTGGTGCTGGTGGAGGAGGCCGGGAAGTTCCTGGTCCGGGTTGTGGATGACGAGGGGAACCCTCGTGAGAACAAGTCGGGCAGCCCCATGACGGTTGACGAGTACGTCGTGGAGCTGAAGAAGGACTCGCGCTTCACCCGCGCCTTCAAGGGCACGGGCTCCTCGGGCGGCGGGATGCCCCCGGGGGCGCCTCCGGGAGGGATTCCCGGGGGCGGCAAGATGACCGCGCTGGAGCGTATTCAGCGCGGGTTGGGCAGGAAGTAGCACCCGTCGTGGGTGCGCGGGATGCGGCCCACGACAAACCGGGAGGGATTCCCGGAGGCAGTCACTCTTTCGTCAGTCCATGAATGACAGAGGGCTTTCAGCAGCTCCGCCCTTGGCGCGCCTTCTGCCTGTCTCGCATTCCCTCGCTCCGAGGAGGAGCGCACTCCTATGCCTTCAATCACCCTTGTCGAAGCCGCCAAGCTCAGCCAGGACGACCTCGTCGGCGGCATCATCGACAACATCGTCACCGTCGACGCCTTCTACCAGCGCCTCCGCTGGGAAGCCGTGGAAGGCCCGGCCATTGTCTACAACCGCGAGTCCTCGCTGGGCGACGTGCAGATGCTGGGCGTCGGCGGCACCATCACCGCGAAGTCGCCCACCACCTTCGTCCAGGTGACGAGCGCGCTGAAGCGCATCATCGGCGACGCCGAGGTGGACAACTTCATCGAGGCGACGCACTCGGACACCACCGACCAGAAGGCCCTCCAGGTTGCCGGCAAGGCCAAGGCGGTGGGCCGCAAGTACGCCAACCTGCTCGTCAACGGCACCGGTGCCAATGACGAGTTCGAGGG
>NZ_JAIQDF010000063.1:0-1526 GCF_020037055.1 Myxococcus sp. AS-1-15
GCT
This sequence comes from Myxococcus sp. AS-1-15, assembly GCF_020037055.1. NCBI lineage: Bacteria > Pseudomonadati > Myxococcota > Myxococcia > Myxococcales > Myxococcaceae > Myxococcus > Myxococcus sp. AS-1-15. Next base: position 4 of record NZ_JAIQDF010000063.1, read on the forward strand.
GCTTGACCCCGCCAAGGAGCATTCCTCCCCCGAACCCCCCTCCGAACAACTACACACGATTCGGGACTTGACCCGCGGAGACGGCGACGCCCTTGTGCCGTAACAGGGCGTGGATTTCCGGCACGCTGCGGTGCTCCCGGTAGCGCTGCGCCCCGATGAAGGCCAGCACGTCCAGGCCGAACTCGTGCTCGGGCAGCACCCAGCGCCCCTCCCCCTCGGCCCGCAACGACACGCCCTCCAGCAGGCACCCCTCTCGGTGGCACACCCGCACCTGCACCGACAATCCCACGCAGCCGGTGAGCGTCGTCACGCAGCGGCGGGAGCGCCAGTCCGCACGCGTCCGCGCGCCGCACGCCTCGCAGCGCCGCCGCTCGCTGTCGACCCTCACCTCACGGGTGGCAACAGGGTGAGCAGTCGTTCGAGCCATGGTGGTATCCCCCCTTCAGAAGGACAACACCTGGGGCTCAGGCCATATTTGCCGGTGTAGTTTTTTTAGGAGCGCCCGCTCCATTTCCAGCTCGCGCACCTGCTTGCGCAGCTTCGTGAGCTCCTGCCGCTCCGCACTCGTCAGTGCTCCAGGCTTACCCTGGCCTTTGTCGGCCCGCGCCTGGTCCACCCACATCCTCAAGGCCGACAGCGTCAAGTCCAGGTCCCTTGCCACCTGGGACGTCGTCTTGCCCTCCTCCAGTACCAGCCTCACCGCCCCAGCCTTGACTTCCTCCGTGTAGCTACGCCGGGGACGTCGCGGCTTCTTCACTTCCGTCATGTCGGACACCGTACCTGCCTCTTCCTTGGTGTCCACTGATGCGGATCAAGCCCATACCTCGCCGCATACCGGCCGACGCGCGCGTAGGGCTCGCCTTCGATGAGGATTCGGGCGGCATCGACGTCGAGCCCTCGAAGCAACCTCCGCTTCAATTGCCGCTCAGTCTCCTCCACGCCCGCATTGACCGCCTGCCACGCGGTGTCGAACGCAGCCAGGTCTCCAGTGCTTGCACCCACCACGCCCTTTTGCGCGCGTTCCAACGTCTCCTCCAGCGCCTTGACGCTGTCCTCGAATCCTTCCGGCACTTCGATGGTCACCTTCGGCATCGTCGGATGTCCTCCTGTGGCTCAACCCGCCAGCAACCTCCCCTCCCATCGACCATCAGTCACCCGGCGGTCCCCCTGCTTGTCTGCTCACTCGCTGCTCAGGATCAGATCCACACCCCCTATCGCAAGGACTTTGTCGTCCACGGCCGGAGGCGACAGCTTCCACCGCCCCGCCAGCTCGCAGCCTTCCAGGAAGAGGGACAGCTCACTCACCGTCAGTTCCACCGCCTGCGCGCCCTCCTCGCTCCAGGGCCTGGCGAAGCGTCCCCGGAAGAGCCTCTTGGTGAGCAGCACCAGGCCCGTGCCGTCGAAGTGCAGCACCTTGGCTCGACGCCGACACCGACCGACGAAGTGGAAGACGTCGCCCTTGAGCAACTGTTGTCCCAACTGCTGCTCGACGAGCGCGCTCAATCCATCGAAGCCCCGGCGCA
>NZ_JAIQDF010000064.1:0-1445 GCF_020037055.1 Myxococcus sp. AS-1-15
CGCGTGAAGTTCTACTGCGGCCTGGCCGTGTTCAGCGACCTGGGGCTGGCGGTGCTCCAGGGCGTGACGAACTGAGCGGCGCGCTTCTCGGCTGGGCCTGCCCGCGGGGACTTCCTGCCCGGGCGGGCCCAGCCCTCAACCTCGCACCCAGCACGTGCTGGGTGCATTCCCTGTGGAGCAACAGATGGCTGGAAATCGACTGACGGTGGAAGTGGCGCTGGTGGGGCCGCGCGCGGGGGAGACGTGCAGCCTCGCGGGTTTCGACTTCAATGCCGGTGTGGCGGAGGTGCCGAGACACGCGGCGACGGCCCTCCACATTCTTGGCAAGTACCACAACGCCTTCCAGGTGGACTCGCGCGAGTACGAGGAGGCCCAGGCGAAGTGGGCGAAGGAGAAGGCGAGCGCGGAGTCCACCGGCTCTGTGGACCCGAAGCTGGCGGTCGCGCTGGAGGACGCGCGCGCGCTCATCAACGCGAAGGACTTCGAGCTGGAGCGCCTCCGGGCGGAACTGCGCGAGGCGAAGGACTGGCCCGTGGAGCCCGTGAGGGCCCAGTCGACGACGGAGCTGGCGAAGGCCCCGGCCGAGGAGACGCCGGCGGCGGACACCAAGGCGAAGGGGAAGGGCAAGGGCAAGGAGTAGCCCGCGCCCGAGGAACTCCCGCCCATGCCCATTGAAGCGACTCCCGGAGGCCCGTCCTCCGACTCGTACTGCACCCTGGTGGAGGCGGACGCCTACCACTCCGCGCGCGGCCACAACGCGGAGTGGGCGGCGGCCTCGGTAGAGGAGCGGGAGCGCACGCTGAAGTGGGCGACACGCGTCCTCGACACCCACTACCGCTACCTGGGCGCGCGGGCGTCTGCGGACCAGGCGCTGGCGTGGCCGCGCCGTGGCGTCGTCTTCGACGGGGCCAGGGTGTCTTCCACTGCCATTCCGTCGCAGTTGCGGTGGGCGGTGGCCGAGTTCGCCTTTCGGCTTCTCCAGGAGGACTGGACGGCTGGCCTGGGCCCCGTGGTGGATGCGGGCGTCCAGGTGGGGCCGTTGAAGACATCGAAGGAGACGCACGTGGCCATTCCGGCGGAGGTGGCGGCGCTGGTGTCTCCGTTGGTGGTGCCCCGGCTGGCGGGCCTGGGCAGCTTCCAGGTGGTGCGCGGGTGAGCGCCCAGTCGGACAGGCTGGCGCGCAAGGCCCTCGCGCTGCTGAAGCGCTTCGGCCAGGCGGCCTCCCTCACCCGACGGACGGCGGGGGAGTACGACGTGGCCACGTCCACGCGCACCACCACCTCCTCCTCCAGCTACCCGGTGAAGGTGCTGGTGCAGTCGGATTCCGGGCAGGACAAGGAGGGCGACTCGCTGCAGGAGGGCACCGCTGTGCGCGCCGCGCGCCGCAAGCTGCTGGTGGGCGCCCACGGGCTGCCGGTGGTGCCGGGGCCTGGAGACGAGGTGGG
>NZ_JAIQDF010000065.1:0-1435 GCF_020037055.1 Myxococcus sp. AS-1-15
AGTGCCTCCAACGAAACCCGCGGAATGCCGAAAGTCAGCGTCGCGCAAGCCGCCCGCTCCAGCATCCAGGCGGGGACCTCAATGGTCAGGTGAAAACCGGCCAAAGAGGGTCCCGTCAAAACCGGCCAAAGAGAGAGGGCCGAGACAGGAGGACTCCTACCCTGCGGACTCGGCGGACCGCAACTCCATGGCCCCCTTGGTGCGCCAGCTTCGAGGGCCGAATTGGACGACGTGGGCATGGTGCAGAAGCCGGTCGAGCATGGCGGCCACGGCGGCGTTGTCGCCCAGTAGCTTCCCCCAATCCTCCACGGGCCTGTTGGAGGTGATGAGGGTGGAGGCCTTCTCGTAGCGGCGCATGATGAGCTCGAGCAGGTCCTCTGCGGCGGTGGCGGGCAGCTTGCGCATTCCGAGGTCATCGATGACGAGCAGCGGGGCGCTGGTGAGCGCATCGAGCTTCTGTCGTCGGGTGCCCTCAAGGCTGGACTCGGCCAACTCCTCGAGCAGGTGGTGGGCCTCGCGGTAGAGGACGCGGTGGCCCTGAGACTGGATGACGGCGCGGCCGATGGCCTGGGCGATGTGACTCTTGCCGGTGCCCGGAGGGCCGAGGAAGAGCGCGTCCTCGCGCCGCTCCACGAAGCCGCCGGTGGCCAGCTCGAAGACGAGGCGGCGATTCATCTTCTTGTTGAAGTCGAAGTCGAAGCCGTCGAGCGTCTTGCCCGCGTCGCGGAAGGCGCCCTGCTTCAGGCGGCGTTGGATGAAGCTGTCGCTGCGACGTGTCAGCTCGTCGTTGACGAGTGCGGAGAGGAAGTCGAGCGGAGCGAGCTTCTCGGCCTGGGCCTGGAGCAGGCGCGCCTCGACGGCCTGGGCCATGCCAGACAGGCGCAAGGTGGTGAGGGCACGGGTGATTTCGACGAGATTCATGTCTCGGTGTCTCCTGGGGGAGGGGTGGGCTGGGTGAGGCGGGCAATGACGTCGCGGTAGTGGGTGAGCTCGCGGATGAGCGGGTCCACCTGGCGCAGGGTGACGGGAGTGGGAGTGCGCCTTTCAAGGTAGCGACGCACGAAGCGGTAGGTGGGGACGTCCACCTCGAGCGCCACCTCGCAGGCGTCGTCCAGGGCCGCGGTGCCGTACTTCCTGGCCAGGGACAGCACGCCGAGGATGCGCCGGGTGCCCGTCTCGCCTTCCCGGTGGTGCACCTCGGTGCAGAGCGTGGCGACGCTGCGTCCGGCCCGTGCGGCGCGCTCGAGCAGTTGCAACGTGGTGCGCGGCGCGTGCGAGGGCCTGTCCTCCTCGCGCGTGCGGTGGTGGCCGCGAGGCGTCCGGGTGTGCTCGCGCAGCAGCAGCCCGGAGGAGGGCAGCTGTTGCTGAGCGAAGTGGTTGATGGAGAGCGCGGTCGCGACGAGCGCGTTGGTTGCCGGGAAGAGATGTTGCAGGC
>NZ_JAIQDF010000066.1:0-1383 GCF_020037055.1 Myxococcus sp. AS-1-15
CCGGCAGCTCCCTGCGGTCCACCTTCCCGTTCGCCGTCAGCGGCAGCGCCTCCAGCACCACCACCACCGTCGGCACCAGGTACTCCGGCAGCCTCCTCCTCATCCCCTCCTTCACCGCCGTCCCCTCCACCTCTCCCACCACGTACCCCACCAGCCTCTTGTCCCCTCTCTCCTGCCTCACCACCGCCACTGCTTCCTTCACTCCTGCCTGCTGCTTCAGCCCCTCCTCCACCTCCCCCAACTCAATCCGGTAGCCCCTCACCTTCACCTGCCCGTCACGCCGCCCCAGGAACTCCAGCGCTCCGTCGTCCCTCCAGCGGACCACGTCCCCTGTCCGGTACAGCCTCTCGCCCTCTCCAAACGGACTCGGCACGAAGCGCTCCGCCGTCAACTCCGGCTTCCCCACGTACCCCCGCGCAAGCCCCTCGCCCCCCGCGTACAGCTCTCCCGGCACTCCCACCGCCACAGGACGCAGTCCCTCGTCCAGCACGTACACTTCCGTGCCTTCCACCGGACGCCCAATCGGCGCTCCTCTCTCTCCGACGTCCGACTCCTTCTGCATCCTCCACGTCGTCGTGAACGTCGTGTTCTCCGTCGGGCCGTACCCGTTGATGAGCGTGCCTCCCGCGCGCAGCCGCTCCTTCACCCGCTGCACCGGCAGCACGTCTCCTCCCGCCAGCACCTGCTTCACTCCCGCCAGTGCCTCCGGCTGGTACGCCTGCATCTGCTCGAAGAGCGCCGCTGTCAGCCACAGCGACGTCACCTGGTGCGCCTTCAGCGTCGCCGCCACTTCCTCCAGCGCAAGCTCCTTCGCCGGGTACACCACCAGCTTCGCTCCGTTCAGCAGCGCGCCCCATACCTCCAGCGTCGACGCGTCGAAGCCCACCGGCGCCAACTGCAACCACACCTCCTCCGCGCTGAATCTCGCGTACGTGGCTCCCTTCACCAGTCTCGCCACTGCCTTCTGCGGCACCCCCACGCCCTTCGGCGTCCCCGTGCTTCCCGACGTGTACATGACGTACGCCAGGCTTCTTCCATCTCCTCGGAGCGGCGGGTTGCTCTTCGGCTGACGTCCAATCAACGCCGCGTCCGCGTCGAGGCTCACCACCACGTCCGCGCTCTCCGCCACCTCCTCCACCAACTCCTCGCGGCCCACCACCACCGCCACCCCCGCCTCCCTCTTCATCCACCTCAATCGCTCCGCCGGGTTGCTCCCCTCCAGCGGCACGTACGCTCCTCCCGCCTTCACCACCCCCAGCACCGCCACCACCCACTCCAACGAGCGCTCCACGCTCAGCCCCACCCTCACCTCGGGGCCCACTCCCACGCTCCTCAAGTGGTGCGCCAGCTGGTTCGCTCTCTCGTTGAGCTGCCCGTACGTCA
>NZ_JAIQDF010000067.1:0-1355 GCF_020037055.1 Myxococcus sp. AS-1-15
GGGAGGGAGAGCTCGCCGGAGAGGTGGATGGCGAGAGGGACGTTGTAGGCGGCGCTGCCAGGCTGGAGCTGGTCGATGAGCCAGAGGCGCTGCTGGGCGAAGGAGAGGGGGAGGCGAGCGTCCCTGGGGGAAGGGAGGATGGGGGACTGGGCGCCGGAGAGAGAGGCGGAGAGGACGCGGGCGAGGGAGGCGACGGTGGGGTTGGCGAAGAGGTCGCGGAGAGGAAGCTCGAGGCGGAGGGTTTCGCGGACGCGAGAGACGAGCTGGGTGGCGAGGAGGGAGTGGCCGCCCAGGTCGAAGAAGTTGTCGTCGACGCCGACGTGGGGGAGCGAGAGGAGCTGGGCCCAGAGGTTGGCGAGGAGCTCTTCGAGAGGGGAGCGAGGCGCGACGTAGGAGTCGGAGGCGTCGGCCACTCCGTCGGGAGAAGGAAGCGCCTTCCTGTCGACCTTGCCGTTGGGAGAGAGGGGCAGGGAGGGGAGGGAGACGAAGACGGAGGGGAGCATGTACTCCGGGAGGGAGCGCTTGAGGAAGTCGCGCAGCTCGGCGGAGGAGGGAGGAGAGGAGGAGGAGAAGTAGGCGACGAGGCGACGGTTGCCGGGAGAGTCCTCACGGGCGAGGACGACGCAGTCGTTGAGGGAGGGGTGGCGAAGCAGGGCGGCTTCGATTTCGCCCAGCTCGATGCGGAAGCCGCGAATCTTCACCTGGAAGTCGGAGCGGCCGAGGAACTCGATGGAGCCGTCGTGGAGGAGGCGGACGAGGTCTCCGGTTTTGTAGAGGCGAGCCTGGGGCTTGAAGGGGTGAGCGACGAAGCGCTCAGCGGTGAGTCCGGGCTGGTGGAGGTAGCCGCGGGCGAGGCCGTCACCGCCGACGTAGAGCTCGCCGGGGACACCGACGGGGACAGGCTGCAGGGCACCGTCGAGGACGAAGGCGGTGGAGTTGGCGAGAGGCCTGCCGATGGGGACGGTGTGGCCCGGCGCGGGCGCCTGAGAGATGAGGTGCCAGGTGCTGAAGGTGGTGTTCTCGGTGGGCCCGTAGACGTGGAGCAGGCGGGAGGGAGGGCCGTGGAGGAGGACGGCGCGGACGACGTCAGGGTCGACCAACTCACCGCCGAAGAGGACGGTGGAGAGGGAGGAGAAGGCGTCGGGCGCGTGGTGGGCGAGCTGGTTGAAGAGGGCGGTGGTGAGGAAGAGGGTGGAGACCTTCTCACCGCGCAGGTGCTGGACGAAGAGAGGCGGAGAGAGGGAGACGTCGCGAGGGACGCCGACGAGGAGCGCGCCGTTGAGGAGGGCGCCCCAGATTTCAAAGGTGGCGGCGTCGAAGGAGGCGTTGGAGACCTGGGCGACGCGGTCCTGGGA
>NZ_JAIQDF010000068.1:0-1296 GCF_020037055.1 Myxococcus sp. AS-1-15
AGCGCGCTGCATCAGTCGCTCAACGCGCTCCTCGCGCGCCACGAGGTGCTCCGCACTCACTTCGCGGTCCACGACGGCCAGCCCGTCCAGGTCATCCAGCCGGACTTCGTGCTGGAGATGCCGGTCATCGACCTGTCCGCCCTGCCCGCACAGGAGCGTGAGGCCGAGGCCCAGCGGTTGGCCTCCCAGGAGGCCGTGCGTCCGTTCGACCTGGCTCGGGGCCCCGTGGTCCGTGCCTCACTCGTCCGTCTGGATGCGCGGGAGCACAGGCTGCTCGTCACGATCCACCACATCGCGTCCGACGGCTGGTCCATCTCCGTCATGGTCCGCGAGCTGGCGGCCTTCTATCGCCAGTTCTCCGGCAACGAGCCCACGCAGCTCGCGCCGCTTCCCATCCAGTACGCCGACTTCTCCGTCTGGCAACGCCAGTGGCTGCACGGTGACGTGCTCGAGAAGGAGCTCGGCTGGTGGCGCAATCAGCTCGCGGGGGCTCCCGCCGCCATCGAGCTGCCCACCGACAGGCCTCGTCCCGCCGTCCAGACCTACAACGGCGCGGTCCTTCCGTTCACGCTCTCGACGGAGCTGACGCAGGCGGTGAAGGCGCTCGCGCAGCGTGAGAACGCGACGCCGTTCATGGTGCTGCTCGCTGGCTGGCAGGTCCTCCTGTCGCGCTACTCACGGCAGGACGACATCTCGGTGGGCTCGCCCATCGCCAACCGCAACCGCGCCGAGACGGAGGGCCTCATCGGCTTCTTCGTCAACACGCTGGTCCACCGCGCGCGCATCAACCCCGAGCACTCCTTCCGGGAGCTGCTCACCCACACGCGTGCGTCCACGCTCGCCGCGTTCGAGCACCAGGACATCCCCTTCGAGAAGCTCGTCGAGGAACTCCAGCCGCAGCGCGACCTCAGCCGCTCGCCGCTGTTCCAGGTGTCCTTCGTCTACCAGAACACTCCCGACGAAGACCTCGACCTCCCTGGCCTCGAGCTCGACGTCCTCACCTCCGAACTGCACTCCGCCAAGTTCGACCTCTTCCTCGGCATGAGCGAGGTTGGAGGCAAGCTGCAGGGCGCGCTGGACTACAACTCAGACCTGTTCGACGCCTCCACCGTGGAGCGCATGGCTCGCCACTTCACGAGCCTGCTCACCGAGGCGACCACACACGTCGACCAGCCGCTGCACAGCCTGAAGCTCCTCTCGGCCACCGAGACGCAGACCCTGCTCTCCGACTTCCAGGGCGAGCACGTCCGCTACCCCGAGGACGCCACCCTCCACTCCCTCTTCGAGGCCCAGGCC